>NZ_NWVL01000099.1 GCF_002382885.1 Streptomyces sp. WZ.A104 | reverse complement strand
AGGTCGGTGGCGGCGGCGGTGCGGGCCGCCAGGGCGGGGGCGGCGTCGCGTTCGGCCTCGCGGATGGCGGCGGCGACCCTGGCGGAGCGGTCGGCGGCGGCGCGGTGGCGCAGGACGGCTTCGGCTGCCTGCCAGGCGGCGTGCAGGGTGCGGGCCTCGACCAGCTCCTTGCGTCCGGCGGCGGCGCTCTTCTCGGCGGCGGTCAGGGCCAGCGAGGCGTGCCGGTAGGCCAGTTCGGCGGCGATCAGGGCGCGACGGCCGCGGGTGGTCTCGGCCTCGGTGACGGTGTGGGCGGCGGCGGTGACCCGTTCGGCCAGCTCGGCGGTGCGGCCGCGCTCCTCGGCGGCGCGGGCGGAGAGGCGGCGGGCGAGGGTGCGGGTGCGGCGTTCGGCGCCCGCGTGGATGTCGCGGGCTCGGGCTCGGGTGTCGGTGGCCTCGACGATCCGGCCGAGCAGGTCGACGGAGCCCGCGGTGAAGTCGCGTTCGGCGGTGAGCTCGGCGCGGCGGCCCAGCTTGTTGCCGAAGCCGCTGACGAGGTCGGCCAGGCCGTCGGTGTCGCGGGTGTCGGTGACGGCGCGGAGCAGCAGGTCGGTGAAGTCGGAGTCCTTCTTCACCGCGAACAGCCCGGCCGCCTCACCTTCGTCGGCGTTCATCTCGCGCTGGTAGCGGAAGAGTTCGGGGTCGAGTCCGAGGTCGCCGAGGTGCTCGTTCCAGCGGTCGTGGATCTCCTCCCAGTGCACGTCGAGGTGCTGGTAGAACTTGCCCGCGTCCATCAGGGCGTCGCGGAAGCCCTTCATGGTGCGGCGCCTGCCGCGCGCCCCGGAGACGCCTTCGGCGGGGCGGCCGACGGCGGAGGCCTCGGCGACGGGCAGGCTGTCGAGGCTGAGCCCGGGGCCGGGGCGGAACGAATACCAGGCCTCGGCGAACTTGCGCGGGTCATTGGAGACCTGCCGTCCCCGCCACTCGCTGACCTTGCCCACGACGACGCACTCGCCGGTGAGGGTGTGCTGCCACTCCAGGGCGACATGGCCGCAGTCGTCGGCGAGCAGGAACTTGCGCAGCACGCCGGAGCTGGCGCCGCCGAGGGTGTTGCGGTGGCCGGGGAGCATCACCGAGAAGATCAGCTTGAGCAGGACGGACTTGCCGCCGCCGTTCTCCAGGAAGAGGACGCCCGCGGGGGCGGGGCGGCGGGGCGGGCCGACCGGCTCGTCCTCGAAGAACTCCGCCTGGGCGGGGGCCGGGCTGGGGACGGGTGCGCCGACGCCGCGGAGGTCGAGGACGGTGTCGGCGTAGCGCGCACCGGCAGGTCCGATGGAATAGAGGCGGACCCGGGACAACTCGTACATGGCGGCGGACTCTCGTCGTTCGGTGAGCGGGGGTGGAGCTGGGCGGTGCGGCGGGGGCGGGTGGCGCGGGTCAGGAGTGGAAGGGCAGGCCCGCGTCGGCGGCCAGCTCCAGGTCGTCGGGGTCGGAGGGCGGCAGCAGGGTGGCGGAGCCGTCGGTGACGGGGACGACGCCGAGCTCCAGCAGTTCGGCCATGGCGGCGCTGCCCGCCATGTCGCGGACCTGGAGCTGATAGCGGGCGGTGGTGCGGTAGGCGCCGCCCGCGTCGTCCCCGGTGCGCTGGAGGAAGCCGGAGTCGGTGAGGAAGGCGACGGCCTTGCCGATGATGCCGGTGGTGGACCCGGCGAGCCTGCGGGCGTCCTTGGTCGCGCCGGTGGCGCTGCGGCGGGCGTAGATCCGCCAGCCCGCTTCGAGGCCGGGGGCGTCGGAGACCGGGTCGGTGTTGTCGCCCTGCTCCTCGGCGCGCTCCTCCAGCCGCCGGCAGGCCTGGCGTACGAAGGCGTCGACGCCGTTGACCGTGATGCGGCCGATGTAGGCGTCGTCCGCGAGGTCCTCGGGGCGGGGGAAGGCCAGGGCGGCGACGGCTAGATGGGCGAGGCCGTGCAGGAAGCGGTCGGCGGCGTCGGAGGAGGCGCGGCGGGCGTAGTCGCCCATGCGGACGGCGAAGACGGAGTCCTCGGCGGCGGTCACGGCCATCCCGGCACGCGGGGAGACCTCCAGGACGATGAGGCCGAGACCGGTGGCCACGGCGTCGGCGAGCCGGGCGAAGGCGCCCTCCTCCCGGTAGCGGCGGAGCAGGTCGGCGTACTCGGCATCGCGGGCGGGCAGCAGCTTGGGCTGGAGCCCGAAGGAGACCAGGCGGGCGGCGCCGGCGGCGTCGGCCGGGGTGACGGGTGTCTGGCCCGTGGGCTCGGCTCCGTGCGGGTGCGCGGGGTCGCCCGCGTACGAGGCGGAGGGACCGGCGTGGGCGGCCGCGGGACCGGTGTACGACGAGGAGGAACCGGTGTACGGGGAGGAGGAACCGGCGTGCGCGGCGGTGTCGGTCCACGCCTCGGGGTGCTCGGCCTCGTGGTCGCTCACGGCTGGGGCTCCTCGGTACGGAAAGGGTGCGGGTGCGGGGACGGTGGAGAAAGGTGCGGGCAAGGTGCGGGGCCGGTCATGACGCCTCCTTGCGGTCGGCGGCCATCCCGACCGCGTCCAGCAGGGCGGTGCCGACTATCAGGTCGGCGCCGCCGAACTCCGGGTCGTCCAGCTCGGTGCCGTCGTCGACGGCGAACAGCAGGCGCCGCTCGCCCTGGCGGTAGGCGGTGCCGACCGGGGGGCTGGCGGCGTGGACGGCGAGGAGGGCGACCAGGTAGGGCAGGTCGGCGTCGCCGCCGCGGCGGGCTTCCGCGAGCAGTCCGGAGAGGCGGCGTGGGGCGTCGTGCTCCAGGTCGAGGAGGGTCATCGCGCGGGCGAGCTGCTCCTCGCTGAAGCGGCTGTCGTCCGGGGTGGCGATCAGATCGGGCTCGGGCATCTCCGCGCCCAGGTGCTCGCGCTCCAGCGGCGGGCTGAGGAGCATCTCGACCAGGTCACCGACCCGGACGGAGGCGGGGGTGCGCAGTCCGGTGCCGTGGGCGAAGAAGGCGTCGGTGGCCCGGGAGGACTGCTCGACGGGGAGCGGGAGGAGCGGGGCGAGGAGCTGACCGTACAGATCGAGGCCCGCGTGGGCGGTGGGGGGCGCGAACGCCTGGCGGTCCTGTTCCGCGCGGAACAGGGGGCCCGCCTCCAGAAGACGGGACTGGAGCTGGGTGTGGCGGCGGATGCAGTCCTTGACGATGTCGACGAGCTCGGCGGCCCGGCGCTTGTGCTCGGGGTCCTCGGCCTCGTCTCGCGCCTTACGGATGTTGGTGAGGATCGCGTTCTCGTGGCGATAGCGGTCGGCCACGTGGTCCAGGGCCTCGGCGATCATGTCCGGGACGGTGTGGAGCCAGTCGACGGCGCGGACGTTGCGCCGGGTGGCCTCCAGGGTGCGGCGCAGGGTCTCGGCGTACTGCACGGTGCGGTAGCGGGCCTGTTCGGCGGCGAGTTGGGCATCGGCGAGGCGGCCCCGGCTGATCAGGACCTCCAGCTTGACCTCGGCGGCGATCTGGGCGCTGGTGACATCGGTGTCCAACGCGCCGACCAGGACGTTCACCGCTTCGTCGGTGGCGCGGAGGTAGACCGTGCCGCCGTAGCCCGGGACCTCCTCGATCAGCTTGAAGTCGTAGTCCCTGCGGACGTAGACGCCGTCGGGGCCGAAGGTGCCGTAGACCGCGCGGAAACCGCGGTCGACGCTGCCGACGTTGATCAGGTTCTCCAGAACCCAGCGGGCGACCCGTTCGTGCTCGGCGACGGGCCGGTCCGGTGCCTGGGCGCCGACGCGGGGCAGCAGCCTGGCCACTATCTGGTCGTGGTCGGCCCCGGTGTCGAAGTCCATGTTGAGCGTGACGTGGTCGATCGCGGCGAGGGCGACCTCCGCCATGGCGTAGACCGTGTACTCACCGGCCAGATTCGCCTTGCGCACGTCGAGGTCGTGCAGCGGCGCCGTGCATGCGAGCGCGCGCAGCCGCCGCGAGAGCCCCTCGTCGGCGGCCGGGCCCGGGGCGGGCCGCGGCCCCGCGCTGAGCTGCGGCGCAGCGGTGTCCGTGTTGGCAGGCGATGTCACGTGGGACAGATTAGGTCCTCGCACTGACAACGGTCGAAACGGCGCTAATGCGACCGGCTCCGGGCAGCGGTCCGGCCCGCCGCGGGCCCGTATCCGCCGCCGCCCGGCGTGCGCACCACGAGCACGTCTCCGGCCTCCATTTCGGCGGTGTCGCAGCCCTCCAGCGGGACCCTTTCGCCGCTCGCCCGCTCGATGTGCTGGCTGCCGAGCGCCCCGGGTTCCCCGCCGCCCGCTCCGTACGGCGGGACCCGGCGGTGTCCGGAGAGCAGCGCCACGGTGACGGGCTCCAGAAAGCGGATGCGGCGCTCGACCCCGTGCCCGCCGTGCCACCGCCCCGCTCCCCCGCTGTCCTCCCGGACCGCGAAGGACTCCAGGCGGACCGGCAGCCGCCACTCCAGGATCTCGGGGTCGGTGAGCCGGGAGTTGGTCATATGCGTCTGTACGGCATCGGCGCCGTCGAAGCCGTCGCCCGCTCCGGAGCCGCTGGCCACCGTCTCGTAGTACTGGACGTGATCGTTGCCGAAGGTGAGGTTGTTCATGGTGCCGGAGCCCTCGGCCTGTCCGCCGATCGCTCCGTAGAGGGCTCCGGTGACGGCCTGGGAGGTCTCCACGTTGCCCGCCACGGTCGCCGCCGGGTAGGAGGGGTCGAGCATCGAGCCGGGCGGAATGGTCACCTCCAGGGGCTTGAGGCAGCCGCTGTTGAGCGGGATGTCCTCGCCGACGAGGGTGCGGAAGACATAGAGGACGGCGGCCATCACGACCGAGCGGGGGGCGTTGGCGTTGCCGGGCTGCTGGGGCGAGGTCCCGGCGAAGTCGAGGCGGGCGCCGCGCGCGTCCCGGTCCACGCTCAGCCGTACCTGGATCACGGCCCCGCTGTCCGTCTCGTAGCGGCAGGCTCCGTCGTGCAGCCGGGCGACGATACGGCGTACGGACTCCTCCGCGTTGTCCTGGACATGGCCCATGTAGGCGTCCACGACGTCCGCCCCGAACTGGTCGGTCATGCGCCGCAGCTCGGCGATGCCCTTCTCGTTGGCGGCGATCTGGGCGCGCAGGTCGGCGAGGTTGGTGTCCGGGTTGCGGGAGGGGTGCGGGGCGGAGGTGAGCAGTTCGCGGGTCTCGGCCTCGCGCAGACGGCCGTCGCGGACGAGGAGCCAGTTGTCGAAGAGCACGCCCTCCTCGTGGATCGTCCGGCTGAAGGCGGGCATGGAGCCGGGGGTGATGCCGCCGATCTCGGCGTGGTGGCCGCGCGAGGCGACCAGGAAGCGCAGCCTGCGACCGTGGTCCCCGTCGGGAGCCCGCTGCCCGTCTCCCTCGTCGAACACGGGCGTCACCACGGTGACATCGGGCAGGTGGGTGCCCCCGTGGTACGGGTCGTTGACGGCGTAGACGTCGCCGCGCCGCAGGGTGCCCTCGTTGCGCCGCAGGACCTCCTTGATGGACTCGCCCATCGAGCCGAGGTGCACCGGGATGTGCGGCGCGTTGGCGATCAGGTTGCCCTCGGCGTCGAACAGGGCGCAGGAGAAGTCGAGACGCTCCTTGATGTTGACGGAGTGGGCGGTGTTCTGCAGGCGGACGCCCATCTGCTCGGCAATCGACATGAAGAGGTTGTTGAAGACCTCCAGCATCACCGGGTCGACCCGAGTACCGACGGCGGTGCGTTCGGGGCGGGGGCGGCTCCGGGTGAGGACGAGGTGTCCGGTGGCGCGTGCTTCGGCCTGCCAGCCGGGGTCGACGACCGTGGTGGCGTCGTCCTCGGCGACGACGGCGGGGCCGCTGACGGTGTCGGCGGTGCGCAGGTCCGTCCAGCGGTACAGGGGCGTCTGCCGCCACTCACCGCCGGCGTACACGGGCACGGTGTCCGCCGGGCGCGGCGAGGCGTCGCGGGGACCGGTGTCGGCCGGGAGGGCCGGTGTGTCGCGCGGCCCGGGGTCCGTGGCGGCTCCGGGCTTGGGCTCGTCCGCGGCCCCGGAGCCGGCGGCCGCCCCCGTCGCCTCCACCGACACCGTCTCCACCACCACCGGCTTGTCCATCGTGAAGCCGAACCGGGCGCGGTGGGCCACGCCGAACTCCTCCGCCATGGCCGCCGCCGTGCCCAGGGCCACGTCGAGCGCCGCGTCCGTGCCCGCGTACCGCAGCAGCACCCGGGCCCGCGTGGTGATCGCGGAGTCCGGCACTCCGTCGGCGCGCAGCGCCTCGCGGGTGCGGTCGGCCAGCTCCGCGCAGAGCCGTTCCACGTGCTCCCGGGCGGCTTCGCCGAGCTCCTCCTCCACCGATTGTTCGCGCATCGCGGTGGCGTCGGCCAGGCCGATGCCGTACGCGGAGAGGACCCCGGCGAACGGGGGGACGAGGACGGTGTCGATGCCCAGGGCGTCGGCGACCGCGCACACGTGCTGGCCGCCCGCGCCGCCGAAGCCGGTCAGCGCGTAGCGGGTGATGTCGTGACCGCGCTGTACGGAGATCTTCTTGACGGCGTTGGCCATGTTGAGCACGGCGATCTCCAGGAAGCCCGCCGCCACCTCCGCCTCGTCCGGTCGCCGTCCTGTGGCGCGCCCCACCTCGTCGGCCAGCGCCCCGAATCGTTCACGCACCAGGTCGGCGTCGAGCGGAAGGCCGCCGTCCGGACCGAAGACCGCGGGGAAGTGACCGGGCTGGACACGGCCGAGCATCACGTTGGCGTCGGTCACGGTGAGCGGGCCGCCCCGGCGGTAGCAGGCGGGGCCGGGATCGGCTCCGGCCGAGTCGGGGCCGACGCGGTAGCGGCTGCCGTCGAAGTGGAGTACGGAGCCGCCGCCCGCCGCGACGGTGTGGATGCTCATCATCGGGGCGCGCATCCGGACCCCGGCCACCTCGGTGCCCAGCTCCCGTTCGAACGCGCCGGCGTAGTGGGACACATCGGTGGAGGTGCCGCCCATGTCGAACCCGATGACCCGGTCGTACCCGGCCCGCTGCGACGTACGGACCATGCCGACGACGCCGCCGGCCGGTCCGGAGAGGACGGCGTCCTTGCCGCGGAACCGGGCGGCCTCGCGCAGACCGCCGTTGGACTGGAGGAACATCAGCCGGATGCCGTCGAGTCGGGCGGCGACCTCGTCGACGTACCGGCGCAGGACGGGTGAGAGGTAGGCGTCCACCACGGTGGTGTCGCCACGCGGGACGAGCCTGATGAGGGGGCTGACCTCGTGGGAGGTGCTCACCTGCGTGAACCCGGCCTCGCGGGCGGCCTCGGCGAGGGCCTGTTCGTGGGCGGGGTGGCGGTAGCCGTGCATCAGGACGACGGCGGCGCTGCGCAGACCGTCGGCGTACGCGGTGCGCAACCGCTGTCGTACGGGGTCGAGTTCGAGGGGCCGCACGGTGTGCCCCTCGGCGTCGATGCGTTCCGGGACCTCGATCACCCGCTCGTGGACGGCCTCCGGCAGGACGATGTGCCGGTCGAAGAGCCGGGGGCGGTTCTGGTACGCGATCCGCAGCGCGTCCCGGAAGCCTTCGGTGATCAGCAGGACGGTCGGCTCGCCGCGCCGCTCCAGCAGGGCGTTGGTGGCGACGGTGGTGCCCATCCGGACGGCGGCGACCCGGTCTGCGGGCACCGGTTCACCGGGCTCCAGGCCGAGCAGGAGGCGGATTCCGGCGACGGCCGCGTCGTCGTAGCGTTCCGGGTCGTGGGAGAGGAGCTTGCGGGTGACCAGGTGGCCGTCGGGGCGGCGGCCCACCACATCGGTGAACGTGCCGCCCCGGTCGATCCAGAACTCCCAGCGTCCGGTCATGGCGCCATTCTGTGCCCGTGGGCAGGAGACCGCAGGCACGGAAGGCGTTCGCCGGCACCCACGCCCGCGGGCGTGGGTGCGTTCCCGGTGTCAGACCGCTGGTGCGTCCGGCCCGATGCGGCTGCGTACCGCCGTCTGGACCTCGGCCTCCTCGGCCGGGTCGGCGGCGAGGCGGCGCAGCCGTTCGGCGACGCGGATGTCTCCGGTCTCGGCGTGGAGGGCGGCCACTTCGCGGGTGGTCTCCTCGCAGTCCCAGAGGCACTCCACAGCGAACCCGGTCGCGAAGGACGGATCGGTGGCGGCCAGGGCGCGGGCGGCCCGGCCCCGCAGGTGCGAGGAGGACGTCTCGCGGTAGACGTGGCGCAGTACGGGGGCGGCGCAGGCGATGCCGAGGCGTCCGGCGCCGTCGACGAGGGTCCAGAGCCTGGGGGCGTCGGGGCCGTCGCCTCGTACGGCCTCCCGCAGGGCGCCGAGGACTTGGGGAGCGTCCTGGGCGGTGCCGCGGCAGGCGAGGACTCCGGCGGCACTGGAGCCGAGGGCGTCGGGCCTGCGGGCCCAGCGCCGGGCGCGCTCCACGGCGGCGTCGCAGGTCATCCGCTCGAAGGCGGCGATGGCCGCGTCGGCGACGGTCCGGGCGGGGCTGATCGCGGCGGCCTCGATGAGGTCGAGGACGGCGGGGTCGCCCGCCTCCGCGAGGTAGTGCAGGGCGGCGCAGCGGGCGCCTTCGGGGCCGCTGTCGGCGGCTTCGACGATCAGGTGCAGGTCGTCGGGTCCGGCGACGGCGGAGAGACAGCGGGCTGCGGGGACGTGCAGTTCGCTGCCGCGTTCCAGGGCCTGCTGGGCCCAGTCGAAGACGGCCTGGACGCTCCAGCCGGGGCGGGGACCCCCGGGACGCATCTGCCGCTGCCATCGGTCGAAGGAGCCCTGTTCGGTGGCGGCCCGGACCCGGGCGCCGACCTCGTCGCGGGGGTCGTCGGCCCACAGCCGCCAGGGCCGCGGCTCGAAGGAGTCCCGTACGGCGACGGCGAGGTCGGCGGCGCCCTGCTCGGTGGCCGGGAAGCGGCCGAGGACGGGAGCCGCGAGGGAGCGCAGGCCCGCGTCGTCGTCGCGCAGGGCGAGCTCGTCCAGGGCCCAGGCCCAGTTGGCTCCGGTCGCGGCGTAGCGGCGGAGCAGGGCCAGGGCGTCGTCGCGTCCGTAGGAGGCGAGGTGGCCGAGGACGGAGAGCGCGAGCCCGGTGCGGGAGTCGTCGGTGTCGGCGTGGTCGTCGGGATCGGCGAGGTGCCGCTCGATCTCCTCGATGCCGCCGTCGAGGTCGAGGTAGAGACGGGCGTAGTAGAGGGAGCGGTTCTCCACCTGCCAGTCGTGACGGGGGTCGCTCACGACGCAGTGGTTGAGAGCCGCGAGGGCCTCGGGGCGCGGTGCGGCGAGCGCGTGGAGCGTGCCGTCGCCGCGGCCTCTCTGCAACAGGCCGAGCAGGGTGCCGCTCGGCGCTATGAACGGATCGAACATGGAAGAAAGCCTCACATCAAGCTGTCGACGCAACCGGAACTGTGCAGGGCCCCGTGCCTCCCGGCACGAGGGGGTGTCCGGGGGACACCGCTACGCCGCGCAGCAACATGATCGGCCGACCGCCGTCTTCCGCCTGGTGTAGAGCATCTTCCTCTGCCTCTCGTCGGTGGCCCTGAGCGGGCCCGCGACGTCATGATGACCCAGCCATTTCGCCACCGCGACCACATTTACGACGGACCGGTCAGCGGACCTCTCGGCGGACACGCCCGCGGGCGGGGCCGCCGGCGCCTCAGCGGGCACCGAAGCGTTCCACCAGCTCGGACTTGCCGAACATCCGGGCCGTCTCCAGCGCGGACGGGGTCCCGGCCGCGGGGTCGGCGCCCGCGGTGAGCAGGGCGTCGATGACGGTGGGCTCGCCCTTGAAGACCGCTCCGGCCAGCGGGGTCTGGCCGCGGTCGTTGGCCCGGTCCGGGTCGGCGCCGCGGGCGACGAGGGCGGTGACCGCCCCGGCGTGCCCGTGGTAGGCGGCGAGCATCAGCAGCGTGTCGCCCCGGTCGTTGGTGAGGTTGGCGGGGACGCCTGCGTCGACGTACGCGAGGAGCGCCTCGGTCTCGCCGGTGCGGGCGAGGTCGAAGACCTTGGTCGCCAGCTCGACCACCTCGGGATCGGGGGTTTCGCTCATCGGACGGGACCGCCTTCCTTGACTGCTGCGGCGGCTTTCACTGCCGCGTTGACCTGGTGGGGAGTACGACAGGGCCGTACGAGTGAATCGACAGGGTACTGCTCCCGGGGCGACATGACCCGGCCCGGATGCGGCAAGGGATCACCGCGGATGTCTCCTGCCCGGCACGGACCCGGCGATACCGCTCTGCGGGGACCGACTTCTATGGGCCAGTCAAGTGAAAGCGCAGGATATTCACTCGATTGCACCTTTTGTCGTATAGATACTTCCCGTGATCCTGGAAGGACTCATGGTGACTGTCCCCTTCAACCAGGAGAGAACCGCTCATGATCCTTTCCATCTCGGGCGTGGTACTGCTCGCCATCATCGTCTTCCTGTTCTTCAAGAAGGACGGGCTCAAGGCATCCCACGCCATCGTCTGCGCCCTGTTCGGCTTCTACCTGGCCGGCACCGCCATCGCCCCGAGCATCACCGCGGGCGGGGCGAGCCTCGCCGGGCTGCTGGGCGGGATCAAGTTCTGACGCTCCGCAACCGCTCCCACCCCTTCAGGAGACCGACGTGGCCCGGCGACCACTCCCCCGCATTCTGAGCAGCGGCAGCGCTTCGATCACTCGCAGCAGAGAGATCGCGCGCACGGCCGCCGACAACGCCACCGACGTGCTCCACCCGCTGATCACGGTCGTCCGCGGTCTGCGGCTGCTGGCCGTGTCCGGGCGGCAGAAGTGGGCCGCGACCCCCAAGGAACGGCGTGGTCCCAAGCTGTTCCTCGCCGCGGCCTGCGTGCTGGTGGTGGCGCTCATCCCGTACGGGCCGATCCTGGCTCTCATCGCGGTGATGGGCGCCGCCGCCTGGAAGGGGCGGGAGCGGGTCCCCGTGAAGACCGGCCCGGACGAGGCGGAGACCGCCCGCCTGCGCGCCCTCTACGAGGCGCTCGTGCCGTACTTCTCGGTGCCGGAGGACCCCAGTCCGCTGTTCGCCCACGGCGGCGACTGGGAGAAGGCCTTCGAGGGCTACGCCTTCGACGAGGACGGGCGGATCACCCGCCTCCAGGTCTCCTACCCCGCGTACTTCACCGACGGCGAGGCCGCCGCCCGGACCCGGATCGAGCAGGTGCTCCACGCCAAGTCGGGCCGGGGCCGCGAGTACCGCTTCAGCTGGGACGAGGAGGCCAACCGCCTCGTCATGACCGTGCTGGACGCGCTCCCCACCTCGATCGTCGCCCAGCGCTTCGTCACCGCACCCGGCGAGACGGTCCTCGGGTTCACCGACCCGGACGCGGTCTCGCGTACGGTCCCGGTGCGCGACGGCGACACGACGGTGGACGCCTCCCCCGTCGTCTGGCGGACCGGCTGCCGTTCCACCGAACCGCATCTGCTGGCCGTCGGGCAGCCCGGCGGCGGCACCACGACCCTGGTCCGCTCGATCGCCCTCCAGGCCCTCCAGCACGGCGACGTCCTGCTCGTCGACGGCAGCGGGACCGGTGAGTACGGCGCGCTGGCCGGGCGCACCGGTGTGCTCGCCGTGGAGTCCGGGCTCAGCGGGGCGCTGGCCACGCTGGAGTGGGCGGCGCACGAGACGGAACGGCGTCTGATCACCGCCAACCTGGCCCGCCAGACCGGCCACCCGGCGCCGGACGACATCCGGCGACCGCTGTGGATCCTGCTGGACCGCCCCAGCGTCCTCGGCCATCTCGCGGCGGCCGACGGCAGGCCTGACCCGCAGGACCTGCTCCGGATCCCACTGCGGCACGGGCGGGCGGTCCAGGTCGTCGTCGTCCTGGCCGAGCAGTTCGACGCACTGGACGGCCTCACCGAGACCGTACGGACGCACACCCGCGCCCGGGCGGTCCTCGGCCCGGCCTCCCCCGAGCAGATCGCCGCCGTCCTGGGTGCCGGGCCGAACACCACACCGCCGCCCGAGGTCCCCGCGGGCCGCGGCTACGCCCGCCTGGGCACCGGCCCGGTCCTGCGGCTCCAGGTCCCGGCGACGCCCGACCCGTACGACGACGCCACCAGCGACGCGCACCGGCAGGCGGTCCTCGACCTGCTGCCCGACCGGCCCGTCCCGATGGAGGCCACGCCCGCCGACGAGGGTCCGGCGACGGAGCAGGTGCCCGTGGCCGTGGAGGCGGCCGTCGCCGAGGCCAGGCCGTCCGAACCGCTCGCGAAGGCACGGTCGGCGGGCGCCGAGAGCTGAACCGAACGCACCTGACGGGGGCTTGCCGGCCGGGCCGGATCAGGCCCGGCACCAGGGCGCGCGAGCCCGGCCTCACCTGCGAGACACCCCCCAGGGCGGGGAGCGGATCACCAGGTCCGCTCCCCGCCCTCGGTCGTGCCGCCCGTTCCTCAGGCCACGAAGCTGCGCGGGGCATCGGCGCCCACGCCCGCACCGGAGCGGACCAGCTCCACGGCCGCCGCCAGCCGCACGGCCGCCTCGTCGGCCACCGGCCCGGCCACCGTGAACGGCAGGCGTACATAACCCTCGAAGGCACCGTCGACCCCGAACCGGGGGCCCGAAGGCACCCGGACACCGACCCGTTCGCCCGCCACGGCCAGCCGCGACCCGGAGAGGCCGCCGGTGCGCACCCACAGGGTCAGGCCGCCGCGCGGCACCGTGAACTCCCAGTCCGGCAGCTCCCGGCGGACCGCGGCGACCAGCGCGTCGCGGTTCTCCCGCGCCTGGCTCCGCCGGACGTCGACGGCCTGCTCCCAGCCGCCCGTGCCCATGAGCCAGTTGATCGCGAGCTGTTCCAGGACCGGGGTGCCCATGTCGGCGTAGGCGCGGGCCGCGACCAGGCTGCGGATGACGTCGGGAGCGGCCCGCACCCAGCCGATCCGCATCCCGGCCCAGAACGCCTTGCTGGCCGAGCCGACGGTGAGCACCGTGCTGCCCGCCGGGTCGAAGGCGCAGACCCGGCGGGGCATGTCCAGGTCCGGGTCCAGGAGGAGTTCGTTCATCGTCTCGTCGACGACCAGGACCGTGCCGGCGGACCGGGCGGCGTCCACCAGCTCCCGGCGCTGCTGCTCGTCGGCGAGCGCACCGGTCGGGTTGTGGAAGTCGGCCACCACATAGGCGAGCCGGGGGGCCGCGTCGCGCAGCACCTGGCGCCAGCGGTTCATGTCCCAGCCCGCAAGGCCGTCCCCCATCGCGACGGGGACGAGGCGGGCGCCGGCCTCGCGCATCAGCTGGAGGATGTTGGCGTACGAGGGGGACTCGACCGCGATCCGTTCGCCCCGGCCCGCGAAGAGGTGACAGATGGCGTCGATGGCGCCCATCGCGCCGGTGGTGACCATGATCTGTTCCGGCATGGTCGGGATGCCGAGCGCGGTGTAGCGGTCGGCGATCATCTGCCGCAGCGCGGGCAGCCCGGCCGGATAGTCGCCGTGCGTATGGGCGTACGGCGGAAGCTCCTCCAGCGCCCCCTGGACCGCGCGGGTCAGCCAGGGCTCGGGGGCGGGCAGGGCCGCACAGCCCAGGTCGATCATCGAGCCGAGCGACTCCGGGGGCAGCGGTTCGAGGCCGCGGGCGGGCAGCGGGTTGCCGGCCGGGACGGCGGTCCAGCTGCCCGCGCCGCGCCGCGACTCCAGGAACCCTTCGGCGC
The DNA here is from genome assembly GCF_002382885.1 of Streptomyces sp. WZ.A104. Lineage (GTDB taxonomy): Bacteria > Actinomycetota > Actinomycetes > Streptomycetales > Streptomycetaceae > Streptomyces. The sequence continues at coordinate 11,008 of NZ_NWVL01000099.1, read as the reverse complement.
GCAGGGCCTCGTAGGCGGCGGCGACGGTGGTACGGCTGACGGAGAGGGCGAGGGCCAGCTCGCGTTCGGCGGGCAGCCGGGCGGCGACCGGGACCCGGCCCTCCAGCACGAGGAGCCGTACGCCGTCGGCGAGCGCACGGTAGGCGGGCGGTTTCCGTCCGCCCGGCCCGGTGGGCCGGGGCTGCTGGGACTGGAGCTGCCGGGCGAGCTGAGCCGCCCCCACGGTCGAAGTCCACTGCGCCATCGAAATCAGTCCACCTTCCTCGAATTGGCCATAGTTGGCGGCCTGCCCCCTGCCACAGAGTGCCATGAAGCAGTCCACCACCACCACATCAGGGGGCACAACATGGCCAGGACCACCGGCCGGAGCACGACCCGGCTCACCCGGCGGCTGGTCCAGCTGTACGTCGGGCTGGCGCTGTACGGGGCGAGTTCGGCGCTCCTGGTGCGGGCCGGGCTCGGCCTGGAGCCGTGGGGCGTGCTCCATCAGGGACTCGCGGAGCTGACCGGCGGATCGATCGGCGTGGTCTCGATCGTCGTCGGCGCGGTCGTCCTGCTGCTGTGGATCCCGCTGCGCCAGCGCCCGGGGCTCGGCACGGTATCCAACGTGTTCGTCGTCGGTCTGGCCATGGACGGGACGCTCGCCCTGGTCGGCGAGCTCGACGGTCTCGCTCTCCGCGTCCCCGTGATGGTCCTGGGGGTGGTGCTGAACGGGGCGGCGACCGGGCTCTACATCAGCGCCCGGTTCGGTCCGGGGCCGCGCGACGGGCTGATGACCGGGCTGCACCAGGTCACCGGCCGCTCCATCCGGCTGGTCCGTACGGCGATCGAGGTGGCCGTCGTGGTGACCGGCTTCGCGCTGGGCGGCTCGCTGGGAGCGGGCACGGTGCTGTACGCCCTGGCGATCGGCCCGTCGGCCCAGTTCTTCCTGCGGATGTTCGCCCTCCCCGCACCCGCCGGTTCCGGCCCCGTTGCCGCCCCGGCACCCGGGCAGGCCATACTGCCGCAGTGAACCCGAGCCGCCACCCCTATCTGGACCACCCGGCGCCGATCGCCTTCGCCCATCGCGGCGGGGCGGCGGACGGTGTGGAGAACACCGCGACCGCCTTCCGCAGGGCGGCCGCCGCGGGCTACCGCTACTTCGAAACCGATGTGCACACCACGGCGGACGGCCGGCTGGTCGCCTTCCACGACGCGACGCTCGACCGGGTCACCGACGCGCGGGGGCGGATCTCCGCGCTGCCCTGGAGCGAGGTGCGCCGGGCCCGGGTCGGGGGCAGCGAACCGCTCCCGCTCTTCGAGGAGCTGCTGGAGGAGTTCCCCCAGGCCCGCTGGAACGTGGACCTCAAGGCGGAATCCGCGCTGGAGCCGCTCCTCGCCCTGATCCGCCGGACCGATACCTGGGACCGGGTCTGCGTCGGCTCGTTCTCGGAGGCCCGGGTGGCCCGCGCGCACCGCCTGGCGGGCCCGCGCCTGGCCACCTCGTACGGGGTGCGCGGCGTCCTGGGGCTGCGCCTGCGCTCACTGGGCCTTCCGGCGGCGCTGCGCGCGGGCGCGGTCTGCGCCCAGGTCCCGGAGCGGCAGAGCGGCATCCCGGTGGTCGACGCCCGTTTCGTGCGTACGGCGCACGCGCTCGGGCTTCAGGTGCACGTGTGGACGGTGAACGAGCCGGAGCGGATGGCGGCGCTCCTGGACCTCGGCGTGGATGGCATCATGACCGATCACATCGAGACGCTGCGTACGGTGCTGAGCGAGCGGGGGGTCTGGTCCTGACGCCCGGTCCGTCCGCGTCCACAGGGGACGATCGAGGGAGCGCGGATTGAGCACCGGGACCACAGGACGGGCAGATCCGGCCGGGCCGCCGCCGCGCGACGGGTCCGCGACGGCCCGCAGGCGCGAACAGCACGGCTGGTACTTCTACGACTTCGCCTGTTCCGTCTACTCCACCAGCGTGGTGACCGTCTTCCTCGGTCCGTACCTGACGTCGATCGCCAAGGCCGCGGCCGATCCCGACGGCTACGTGCACCCTCTGGGCATACCCGTGCGCGCGGGCTCGCTGTTCGCGTACTCCGTCTCGGCCTCCATCGTGGTGGCCGTGCTCCTGATGCCGATCGTGGGCGCGGCCGCGGACCGTACGGGGCGCAAGAAGCCGTTGCTGGCGGTGGCCGCCTACACGGGGGCCGCGGCGACGGCCGGGATGTTCTTCCTGGACGGCCACCGCTATCTGCTGGGCGCGTTCCTGCTGATCGTGGCGAACGCGTCGATCTCCGTGTCGATGGTCCTGTACAACGCCTACCTGCCGCAGATCGCCGAGCCCGAGGAGCGCGACGCGGTCTCCTCGCGCGGCTGGGCCTTCGGCTACACCTCGGGCGCCCTGGTCCTCGTGCTGAACCTGATCCTGTACACCGGCCACGAGTCCTTCGGGCTCGCGGAGTCGGACGCGGTGCGGATCTGCCTCGCCTCGGCCGGTGTGTGGTGGGGCGCGTTCACACTCGTACCGCTGCGGCGGCTGCGGGACCGCCGGGTCCCGCCGGGCGGCGAGGGGGCGGTCGGCTCCGGCTGGAAGCAGCTGAGGGCGACCCTGCGCGACATGCGGCGCCACCCGCTGACGCTGTCCTTCCTACTCGCCTATCTCGTCTACAACGACGGCATCCAGACGGTGATCTCGCAGGCCTCCCTGTACGGCTCCGAGGAACTGGGCCTCGACCAGACGACGCTGATCATCGCCGTCCTGCTGGTGCAGATCCTGGCGGTGGCCGGGGCGCTCGGGATGGGACGACTCGCCCGGACGTACGGCGCCAAGCGGACGATTCTGGGGTCCCTGGTCATCTGGACGGCGATCCTGGTCTGTGCCTATCTCCTGCCCGCCGACGCGCCCGTCTTCTTCTTCGTTCTCGCGGCGGCCATCGGCCTGGTGCTGGGCGGCAGCCAGGCGCTCTCACGGTCGCTGTTCTCGCATCTGGTACCGCGCGGCAAGGAGGCCGAGTACTTCTCCGCGTACGAGATGAGCGACCGGGGACTGAGCTGGCTGGGCCCCCTGGTGTTCGGTCTGGCGTACCAGCTGACGGGCAGCTACCGGGAGGCGATCATCTCGCTGATCGTGTTCTTCGCCCTCGGTGCGGTGCTGCTCGCACGGGTCCCGGTGAGGCGTGCGGTGGAGGCCGCGGGCAATCCCGTACCGGAACGGATTTAGACGTTGAAGTCAAAGGCCGGTAGTGTACGCCTTTGGCCTGCCCGGAGGACCGTTACTGCGAGTGAAAGCAGCTCGACCGGTGGGTGACAAAATCCACCAGAGGTGACAAACCGGGCATGGGCGGGTACTCAACCCAGATAAAGCAGCGGCACGACGGGCGACGCATGACCGGCAACGGGAATCTTTACCGCCGACCGGACGTTGACCGGATGACGACGACAGCGACATTTTGTCCTGTGGGCGACAAGCCCGGGAGGCACGATTCATGAGTGAGCGAGCTCTCCGCGGCACGCGACTTGTGGTTACCAGCTACGAGACGGACCGCGGCATCGATCTGGCCCCGCGCCAGGCGGTGGAGTACGCATGCCAGAACGGACATCGATTCGAGATGCCGTTCTCGGTGGAGGCGGAAATTCCGCCGGAGTGGGAGTGCAAGGCGTGCGGCGCCCAGGCACTCCTGGTGGACGGGGACGGCCCCGAAGAGAAGAAGGGCAAGCCTGCGCGTACGCACTGGGACATGCTCATGGAGCGGCGCACCCGCGAGGAGCTGGAGGAGGTGCTGGCCGAGAGGCTGGCGGTTCTGCGCTCCGGAGCCATGAACATCGCCGTGCACCCGCGGGACAGCAGGAAGTCTGCCTGACCGCGTAACACCGCACAGCAGTACAGCGACACAGCAGTGAAGCACCAAGAGCCGCGGGCCGTGACACAGATCGTGTGTCACGGCCCGCGGCTCTTGTGCGTGGACTGTGCGGCCCGCGGCTCTTGTGCGTGCCGTCGGCCGGAGCGCCTCAGGGCGTGAGCGGCGGGCGGGGGTCCTGGGGGTCCTCGTCGGGGCGGGAAGGGGCCTGGGCGCCGTCCTCGCGGATGACCTCGCCCGGGACGACCTTGCCGTCCGGCCGGTACATCCTCGCCTGCTGGAAGGCGTCCGAGAGGCTGCCCGGCTGGGCGGCCCGCATCCGGCGTTCCAGGGAGCGTTCCGCGTACCGCCCGATCATGGTGCGCACCGGCGGCACGAGCAGAAGCAGTCCGGCCGCGTCCGAGACCAGGCCGGGGATGAGGAGCAGCAGCCCGCCCAGCATCAGCAGGCCGTTGCCCTTGGTGCCCTTGCCGCCCGCTGAGGCGATCGGCGGGGCGTCGGTCGCGCCGGGCTGTCCCGGCATCTGCTGGAGGGTCTCGGTGAGATTCTTGAAGGCCCGCCGACCGGCGGCCTTGATGACCGCGGCGCCGAGCACGGCCCCGGCCACCAGGATCAGCAGGACGGTGAGGCCGCCCGCGGCCGATGCGACCACGGTGAGCAGCCAGATCTCCAGCACCAGCCAGGCGGCGAGGGCCAGCGGCAGGAATCTGCGGGCGCGCGAGCGCCTGGGACGGGTCGGGGGCGGAGTGCCGGTCGTCATGTCCCCAGTGTGCCCGTAGCGGCGGGGAAACGGGACAAGGGGGTGATCATGAACCGTGCCCGGCCCGCCGACGAGAGCCGGTCAGGGGTTCTTGCGGCCCAGAATCCTGTCCGCACGGGAGGTGATGCCCCAGCCGGTGACCCGCCACAGCGCCTCGACGAGGATGTCCTTGCTCATCTTCGAGTCGCCGACCTCGCGGTCCACGAAGGTGATGGGGACCTCGACCACGTGGTAGCCCGCCTCGATGGAGCGGCGGGCCAGATCCACCTGGAAGCAGTAGCCCTGGGAGGCGACCTGGTCGAGACCGAGGCCCTGGAGGGTCTCGGTGCGGAAGGCGCGGTAGCCGCCGGTGACGTCGCGGACCGAGAGGCCGAGGGCGAGACGGGAGTAGAGGCTGCCGCCCCGGGAGATCACCTCACGGCTCTTGGGCCAGTTCACCACCCGGCCGCCGGGCACCCAGCGCGATCCGAGGACCAGGTCGGCGCCCTTGAGCGCGGTGAGCAGCCGGGGCAGCTCCTCGGGCTGGTGGGAGCCGTCGGCGTCCATCTCGACGAGCACGCCGTAGCCGTGCTCGGAGCCCCAGGCGAAGCCCGCGAGGTAGGCGGCGCCGAGCCCTTCCTTGCCCTTGCGGTGCAGGACGTGCACCTGGTCATCGGTCGCGGCGATCTCGTCGGCCGCCTTGCCGGTGCCGTCGGGGCTGTTGTCGTCGGCCACCAGGATGTCGGCATCCGGGACGGCGGTGCGCACCCGGTCGACGATCGGCCTGATGTTCTCGACCTCGTTGTAGGTCGGGATGATCACCAGAACCTTGCCGAGCGGGCCGAACTGCCTCTGACCGCCGTCGTTCACTACTGCCCCTTAGAGTCCGTACACAGAGGGACACCATATCCAGCACATCGCCCCGTGGGACTCGCACCCACCGGCGGTCGGCGGATCGGGGCCCGGCGTCCTTCGGGCCGGCCTGGGACCCGCTGGCTGCGGGTCGACCGAATGCCGTTGTCTACTGAACGTCCGGGCCCCACCCGGGTCCCACCCTCCGTCCGGCTGAAACCTTCCCTCGCCCCCGAGGCGCGGGCGCTGAACCTGGCTGTCGGCGGTGGTGCGCCGGTGCGGCACACCACCTCATGACCCAGCGGCGTTCGACGACTGCGTGAAGTCCAACCGGCCGGACATCCTGTGGTGGACCCGGCCGAACCTACCGGCCCCTGGGCGCTTTCTGTCAACAGCCGTTCGACCTGCGACTTCTGACCAAACTGCCTGGTCAGTGCCGAGTGCGCCGCGGCGGCGGTGCGGCCCGGCGGCCATCGATCGGCGGTACGAAATGTCCCGACGTCACTCGTTCGGTCGCACGTAGACCGTTTGTCCGAGGACCACCGTGCGCAGACAGACCGGGAGCTGCGCCCCGGGCGTGAGATCCGGCAGGCCCGGCGTGCCGGACCGGGGGTCGGTGGACCACCGGGCGACCCGGTCGTCGGGGGCCTGGACCAGCAGGTCGGCGGCGCGCCAGACGGCGTAGTCGGCCGGCGCCCCGGGCACCAGGAGCCCCGCGTCGTCCCGCCCCACGGCACGCCAGCCGCCCCGGGTGTGGGCGGTGAATCCGGCGCGGACCGAGATGCGGTGCTCCGGGGTGCGGTGGTGGGCGGCGGCCCGGACGGTCCCCCAGGGGTCCAGCGGGGTGACCGGGCTGTCGGAGCCGAAGGCGAGCGGCACTCCCGCGCGCAGCAGCGCGGCATACGGGTTGAGGGTGGCGGCCCGCTCCGCACCCAGGCGCTCGGCGTACATGCCCTCCGGTCCGCCCCAGGCGGCGTCGAAGGCGGGCTGGACGGAGGCGGTGAGGCCGAGCTCGGCGAAGGCGGCGACGGTTTCAGGGGTGAGCATCTCGGCGTGCTCGACCCGGTGGCGGGCGGCCCGGACGCGGGCGAGGCCCAGCGTTTCGGCGGCGGCCCTGACCCCGGCGACGACGGCGAAGAGCGCGGCGTCACCGATGGCGTGGAAGCCCGCCTGGAGGCCCGCCTCCGTGCAGGCGGTGACATGGGCGGCGATCCGGGCCGCGTCCAGGTGGCCGGTGCCGGTGGTGTGCGGGTGGTCGGCGTACGGCTCGTGCAGGCAGGCGGTGTGCGAGCCGAGCGAGCCGTCCACGAAGAGGTCACCCGCCGCACCGATCGCCCCGAGCTCCCGGATGCGCCGGGCGCTCTTCTCGTCGGCGATCTCCTCGGCCCAGAGGCCGAGGACCCGCGGTCCCGGCCGCTCGGCGGCGAGTGCGAGGAGGGAGGTGAAGTCCTCCTCGTCGGAGATGTCGGGCCCGGCGCACTCGTGCACGGTGCCGATACCGAGGGAGGCCGCGTGGTCGAGAGCGGCGCGCTGGGCGGCGGCCCGCTGCCGCGGGGTGACCGCGCCGTGGGCGGCGGCCCGTACGGCGTGGTGGGCGTCGCCGGTGAGCGGCGCGTCCGGGTGATAGCCGGTCATCGCGGTGACGCCGGGGACCAGGTCGAGGAGGGCGGTGGTGACGACGGCGGAGTGCACGTCGATCCGCGGCAGGTACAGCGCCCGCCCGCCCGCCGCCTCGTCCAGCTCGGCGCGCGAGGGGTGACGCCGCTCCGGCCAGCGCGCGGCGTCCCAGCCGTGGCCGAGCAGGACGTCTCCGGCGGCGCGGCCGTTCGCGAACGCGCGGACGAGGCCGAGGGCCTCGGAGAGCGTACGGGCGCCGGAGAGGTCGAGCCCCGTCAGCGCGAGGCCGGTCGCGGTGGTGTGCACATGGGCGTCGGTGAACGCCGGGGTGACCAGGGCCCCTTCGAGGTCGACCACCTCGTCCACGCCGCTCGCGAAGGCGTCGGCGGCCCCTTCGGATCCCACCCAGGCGACATGTCCGCGTTCGACGACCATCGCGGTGGCGAAGGGGTCGGCGGGGCTGTGGACGTCGCCGCCGCGCAGCAGCACGGTGCGGTGTTCGGGGGCGCTCTGGGGGGCGGTGCTCTCGCTCATGGGACCAGTCTCGCGCCTGCGGGCCGCCGCCCTGTCCGCGGCCCCCTCGGAGCGCGCGAACGGGGGCTCTCAGATGCTCGGGGGCCGGGCCTCGTACGGGGTGGAAAGGACGACGGTGGTCCGGGTGGACACGCCGGCGAGCGAGCGGATGCGGGTGAGCAGGTGCTCCAGCTCCAGCGGGGTCGCCACGCGCACCTTGAGGATGTAGTTCTCGTCCCCGGCGACGCTGTGACAGGCCTCCAGCTCCGGCACCCCGGCGAGCCGTTCGGCGATGTCGTCGGGGGCGCTCGGGTCGAACGGCTTCACCGAGATGAACGCGGTGAGGGGCAGCCCGACGGCCTCGGGGTCGACGACCGCGGCGTAGCCGCGGATCACCCCGCGCTGCTCCAGCCGGCGGACGCGCTGATGAACCGCCGAGGTGGACAGGCCCGTGGCCTTGCCCAGGTCGGTGTAGCTCATCCGCCCGTCCTTGACGAGCAACTCCACAATCTGACGGTCCAGCTCCTCCATGCGGATCAACCTATGGCCCCGGGCGCCTGTCAGCACAGTCGCGCGGGGTCACGGATCGGCACCTGCGGGCAGCATGTGACGAATGCCACAGGTTTACGGGTCGGTAGCGGGCCGCCTCACGGTTATCGGCCACGCACGGCGGGAAGTGCTTGCTGTGGTCGAGGCCGTGCGCCTTGTCGGCCCACCCGAGGGGGGAATTCCCATGCAGAGCCTGAAGCTCACCGGACGTACCGAACCGGAGCCTGTCGATCCGGAGCCTGTCGATCAGGACGAGGACGGTACCGCCGACGTGTACGACATGTTCGAGATGGTCCGGGTGGTCTGCCCGGACTGCGCCCAGCCGATCGCGCTGCTGGCCGACGAGGATGTTCTGCCGGAGCACGCCCGCTGCCCCACGCCGTGGAACCCGTTCGTCCTGACCGTCTGCGCCGGGACCGGCCGCGGTGCGGCGGAGGCCCGACCCGCGGACGAGACGCTGGAGCTCCAGGAGCAGGAGACGGGGCTGCTGCTGACGCTCCCCCAGGGCCTGGACTGGCGGATGCAGCCCTTCTCGCACGCCGGAGGACCCGGCTCCCGCCCGCTGCGCGTGCCGCGGATGCGGCGCGAGGCCGCCTGATCCGGGCGCCCGGGCCCGTCCGCCTCGCGTCGCGGTCCCGGGCGCCCGCCCCGTACGGCGGGCCGCCGCGCCCGGTACGTACGCCTTCGCACGTCACGGACCTCGTACGCGTGCCGGAGCATGTCTCCCGGGCCCCCGGCGAACGGGCTCTCGAATCGGCCGGGCAGTGACTCCGGCGCGCCCCGGCGCGTTGGCCGCGTATGACCACGCTGCATTCAACAGCCGGAACGGGTCGTCGGCGTCTAGCCGCACCCGCCGCCGAAGAATCGGTTCCGCAGCCGGGTACGCACGCCCCGCAGCCGGGCGCTGCGACCGACCGGCAGCCGGTGCCGCACCCCACTCCGCACGCCGCACCCCCGCCCGCACCCGCACCCGCACCTCAGCCTGTGGCGCGGCCGGTGACCGGCGACCGCGCCTACGCCGGCGCCCCCGACCGGCCGTTGCCCCGTTCGACCGGGACCTCGGGCATGAGCTCGCCCGCCGATCCACCGATCTACAGCGCACTGCTGCGGTACTGGGAGAGCACCGGCCGGACCCTGCCGGGCCGCCGCGACCCGGAGTGGAACCAGGCCGCGGCGCTGCCCGTCCGGTCCGACCGGCCGCTGCGGTTCAGCGGGTCTCAGGACCCGCGAGGTGGCGCGCGATGACCATGCGCTGGATCTGATTGGTGCCCTCCACGATCTGGAGCACCTTCGCCTCGCGCATCAGCCGCTCGACCGGGAAGTCGAGCGTGTAGCCGTATCCGCCGAGGACCTGGACGGCGTCGGTGGTGACCCGCATGGCCGCGTCCGTGCAGAACAGCTTCGCCATGGCCGCCTGCCGCGAGAAGGGCTGCCCCGCGTCGCGCAGCCGTGCCGCCTCCAGGTAGAGCGCCCGGCCCGCCTCGATCTGGGTGGCCATGTCGGCGAGCATGAACCGCAGCCCCTGGAAGTCCGCGATGGGGCGGCCGAACTGTCGCCGGTCGGTGGCGTACCGGACGGCCTCGTCCAGGGCGGCCTGGGCAACCCCGATCGCGCAGGCCGCGATGCCGAGGCGGCCGGAGTCGAGTGCGGACAGGGCGATGGCGAAGCCCTGGCCCTCCTCGCCGATGCGGCGGTCGTCGCCGACCCGTACGCCGTCGAAGTTGAGCTGGGCGGTGGGCGAGCCCTTCATGCCCATCTTCTTCTCGGGGAGGGCCGCGTTCAGGCCCTCCGCGTCGCCGGGGACGAGGAAGGCCGTGATGCCACGGGGGCCGTCGACGCCGGTCCGGGCCAGCACGGTACAGAAGTCGGCGACGCCGCCGTGCGTGATCCAGGCCTTGGTCCCGGTGATGACCCAGTCGTTCCCGTCCCGTACCGCCCTGGTGCGCAGGGATGCGGCGTCGGAGCCGGAGGCGGGCTCGGACAGGCAGTACGCCCCGAGCAGGCCGCCGGAGAGCATGGCCGGGAGGTGCGCGGCGCGCTGCTCGTCGGTGCCGTATCCGGCGAGCGCGTGGCAGGAGAGGGAGTGGACGCTGACGCCGAGGCCCACCGTGAGCCGGGCGGCGGCCAGCTCCTCCAGGACCTGGAGGTAGACCTCGTAGGGCTGGTCGCCGCCGCCGAGGGCGGAGTCGTACGGAAGTCCGAGGAGTCCGGCCTCGGAGAGGAGGGTGAAGACCTCGCGCGGGAAGACGCCCGCTTCCTCTTCCTCGGCCGCCCGGGGAGCGATCTCCTTCGAAACGATGTCGCGGACGAGCGCGACGAGCTGCCGGGACTCCTCGGTGGGCAGACGGCGTTCCACCGGCTGCGGGGCACGGTCGGACATGACGGCGCTCTCCTCCCTGTCGGGCGTTGCGGCGGTCGCGCACTCGGGGTGGGAGAGGCGCCGCCGGGTGATCTCCCGGACGGACCCGGGAAAAGCAGACTGCTCAGCCGATCCTGCCCTCCCGGGTCACGGGGGGCGCGGGACAGCGGCTGTGGCGGGTTGAGTATGCCCGATCGGGTGCTTTCCGTCACGGGGTAACGGCCGGTCAACAGCTGGTCGGAGGGCTGGAGCGGCCGTTCGGTGATCGCCGGGTCGGCCCGGACCATTGACCCGACTGGTCTAGTCCTTCTACGGTTCCACCGAACACATTGCCGCGTGCATGCCATACCGGGCGCCGTCGCCCGGAGTTCGACCCGCACCCCCACGCACCAGCCCTCCCCGCGAGGGGCCACGATGACCGGACCGAACCGTTCCCGCGCCCGGCTCCGGGCGCTCGCCGCGGCCGCCTGCACAGCGGCCCTCGGCGCCACCCTGCTCGGCGCCGCGGGCATGTCCCCGGCCGGCGCCGCCCCCGCCGCACAGCCGGCC
>NZ_NWVL01000098.1 GCF_002382885.1 Streptomyces sp. WZ.A104 | reverse complement strand
AGGCGAACGCGCGGCCCGGGCCGAGGTCGCCGAAGCGCTGCGCACCGGGGCCCCGGCACCGCGTCCGGCCCCGGGGCCGGTGCGCGGGGCGGTCGTCACGACGGGGGCCCGTGCCCTCGACGACCTCGCGGCCGCCCCGGTGCGGCGGGTCCCGGCCGAAGGGCCCCGGCCGGTCGTCCTGCTGCTGCCCGGCCAGGGCTCCCAGCGCGAGGGTATGGCCACCGGGCTGTACCGCGACGACCCCGTGTTCCGGGCGGCCGTCGACGAGGTGCTGGAGGCGTGGGGGGCCGAGGGCGAGAAGATCCGCGCCGACTGGCTCGGGACCGGCACCGGTCCGGGCATCCCGATCGATGACGGACGCCGGGCTCAGCCCCTGCTGTTCGCCGTCGACTACGGGTTGGGCCGACTGCTCATGAGCTGGGGCGTCACTCCGGCCGAGGCGCTGGGGCACAGCGCGGGCGAGGTCGTGGCGGCGACCCTCGCGGGGGCGTTCACCCTCCGGGAAGCCGTCGCACTGGTACGGGGCCGGGTGCGGGCCGCCGTGTCGGTCCCGCCCGGCGGAATGGTCGCCGTGGCGGCCTCGGTGGACGAGCTGGTCCCGTACCTGTCCGGGCAGGTCGCGGTGGCGGCCGTGAACGCCCCGCGCCGGACGATGCTGGCCGGGCCGAGCGGGGACCTCGCAGCCGTGGCGGAGCGTCTCACTCTCGACCGCTGGATTCTGCGGCCGGTTCCCGCCACCACCCCCTTCCACAGCCCGGCGATGGAACCGGCCGTGGCGGCGGCCGAGCGGGCGTTCGACGCCCGGCCCCGCCCGGTCCGCTTCCCCGTCCGGTCCGGCTACACAGGCCGGTTGCTCACGGCGCAGGAAACGGGCTCCGCGCGGTTCTGGGCCCGCCAGATAGCCGACCCCGTCCACTTCGGGCCCGCACTGACCGCGCTGCTCGCCGGCGGGCACCGGCTGCTCGTGGAATGCGGACCGGGCCGCACCCTGACCTCCCTGGCCTTCCGGCAGTCCCCGGTGTACACGGGGGGAACCGCGGTGGTGCCCATGCTGCCGGGGGACGGGCCGGACGGTTCGGACCGCTCGGAGATCCTCCAGGCAGCCGCCGCCCTGTGGTGCGAGGGCCACGAACTGGCCCTCGGCGACCGGCCGGTTACGCCGGTAGCGCCGGTAACGGGGGCATGAGGGCACTGCCGTACCGGCCCACCGCGGGCCTGCCACGGGACGTGATCCGAGCTATGCGATACGGCCGAGGAAGCCGAGCACCCGCTGGGTGACCTGCGTCGCGGCCTGTTCGTCGTACGACGGCAGGCTTTCGTCGGTGAACAGGTGCCTGTCACCGGGGTAGAGGAACAGCTCGGCGTCCACCGCGGCTTCGACGAGCGCGCGGGCCTCGTCCACGTCGCCCTCCCCGACGAAGAACGGATCCGCGTCCAGCCCGTGGATCTGGACCGGGACGTCCTCGGGCCAGGCACCGCCGAACTCCGAGACCGGGACACATGCCTCGATCAACAGTGCGCCCTTGGCACCGGGGCGGGTCTGGGCCAGCTTCTGCGCCGGCAGGACGCCGAGCGAGAACCCGACGTAGACGAGCTCCGCGGGCAGCTTCTCGGCGGCCGCGGTTCCGCGGGCGACGATCGTGCCGAACCCGGCTGTCCCGGCGTAACCGATGCCCTCCTCAAGGCTGTCGAATACCCGCCCCTCGTACAGGTCCGGGACGTGCACGGTGTGTCCTGCCCGCCGCAGACGCTCGGCGAACTCGCGGACTCCGACGGTCAGCCCGTGCCCATGGTGGAACACCAGCACCTCAGCCATGTCACTCCCCTCCTGCCGCTGAGCCCGGGCGGCGCAGCAGCACGATCACGAGTATGGCCCGCGGTACTGACATCAGTGGGCCCAGGCCAGGCAGGCCAGGCCGGGGAGGGGAGCGGAGGGCCGAGCTGACGGACTACCCCCGCCCCACCACCACCCCCGCCCGGTCGATGCAGATCACGTCCACCTCGACCGGCGCGCCCCGCAGCACGGACAGGGCCTCCTCCCGGGCCCCCGCCGCCACCAGGTCGCCCAGCGGTACCCCCGCCGCCTCGCAGAGCCTCAGCGCCGCCAAGCCCGTGTTGGCGGACGCGATCTCGGCTGCCAGGGCCTCGTCCGCGCCGCCCCTGCGGGCCAGGTCCGCCAGGAAGACCTTGTCCACCTGGGAGCGGGCCGAATGGAGGTCGAGGTGGCCCGCGGCCAGCTTCGAGAGCTTGGCGAAGCCGCCGCAGATGGTGAGGCGGTCCACCGGGTGGCGGCGTACGTACTTCAGGACCGCGCCCGCGAAGTCCCCCATGTCCAGCAGCGCGATGTCCGGCAGGCCGTACTCCGCCACCACCGTCTTCTCCGACGTCGACCCCGTGCAGCCGGCCACATGCGTCAGGCCGGCCGCCCTCGCCACGTCCACGCCCCGGCGGATCGAGTCGATCCAGGCCGAGCAGGAGTAGGGGACGACCACCCCCGTCGTACCCAGGATCGACAGACCGCCCAGGATGCCGAGGCGTCCGTTCCAGGTGGAGCGGGCGATCTCCTCGCCGTGGTCCACGGAGACCGTCACCTCCACGTCCGCCCGCTCCCCGTGCTCCGCCGCGACCCGCTCCACGTGCTCGCGCATCAGCTGGCGCGGGACCGGGTTCACCGCGGGCTCCCCGACGTCCAGCGGCAGGCCGGGGAGCGTGACCGTACCGACGCCCGGGCCTGCCCGGAACACCACTCCGGAGCCCGGCGGCAGCCTCCGTACCGTCGACCGGACCAGCGCGCCGTGCGTCACATCCGGGTCGTCGCCCGCGTCCTTCACCACCCCGGCGCTCGCCCGCCCGGGCCCCAGCTCCTCCACCGCCAGTGCGAACGCCGGGGTCTGGCCCCTCGGCAGCGTGATGCTCACCGGGTCCGGGAAGTCGCCGGTCAGCAGTGCCGTGTACGCGGCCGTCGTCGCCGCCGTCGCACAGGCACCGGTCGTCCAGCCGGGGCGCAGGCCGGTGTGTTTGAGTTGGGCACTGCGACCGCCCCGCGCCTCACCGCTCATGAAGAGAGTCCGTTCCGATGCCTGGTCCTGATGTGCTGCATGCGCTGCGTGTTCTTGTCCTGGGGGGCACGACCGAGGCGCGCCGGCTGGCCGAAAGCCTCGCCGGGGACCGGCGCGTCCGCGTCACCACCTCGCTCGCCGGGCGCGTCGCCGCCCCCCGGCTGCCCCCCGGTGAGGTGCGCGTCGGCGGGTTCGGGGGCCCCGACGGGCTCGCCGCGTGGATGCGTGAGCACCGGGTCGACGCCCTCATCGATGCCACCCACCCCTTCGCCGCGACCATGAGCCGGAACGCGGCCGAGGCCGCCGCGCAGACCCATGTTCCCCTCCTCGCCCTCCGTCGCCCGGGCTGGGTCGCCCAGGACGGTGACCGCTGGCACTTCGCCGGGTCGCTCGCCGAGGCCGCCGAGCTCCTGCCGGCGCTGGGCGAGCGGGTCTTCCTCACCACCGGGCGGACGGGGCTCGCCGCCTTCGCCGGCCTCGACGCGCTGTGGTTCCTCGTACGGTCCGTCGATGCCCCCGATCCGCCCTGCCCGGTCCGGATGGAAGTGCTGCTCGACCGGGGGCCGTTCGATCTCGACGGGGAGCGGGAGATCATCCGTCGCCATCGCGTCGATGTCCTGGTGACGAAGGACAGTGGCGGCGATGCCACCGCTCCCAAGCTCGCCGCCGCCCGCGAGGCGGGGATTCCCGTCGTCGTCGTCCGGCGGCCACCGGTCCCCGAAGGGGTGCCGGTGGCCCGTACGCCCGACGAGGCCGTGCGGTGGGTACGGAAGCTCTACGCCTCCGGGTAGCGGCGCGGCGTCCACACGATGGACCGGCCGGTCTCGCCGCGGCGCACCCAGCGCGTCTGCGACGAGCCCACGATCAGCAGCGTCCGCATGTCCACCTCCGCCGGGTCGACGTCGGCCAGCCGTACCGTACGTACGCTCTCCGTCGGGCCGCCCACATCGCGTGCCAACACCACCGGGGTGTCCGGAGAGCGGTGTTCCAGGAGCAGGTCGCGGGCCTTGCCCACCTGCCATGTCCGGGACTTCGAGCCCGGGTTGTACAGCGCCAGCACCAGGTCCGCCGAGGCCGCCGCGCGCAGGCGTTCCGCGATGACCTCCCACGGCTTGAGGCGGTCCGAGAGGGAGATCGTGGCGTAGTCGTGGCCCAGGGGCGCGCCGGCGCGCGCCGCCGCCGCGTTGGCCGCGGTGACCCCGGGCAGCACCCGTACGGGAAGGTCCGCGTACTCCTCCTGCGCGGCCGCCTCCAGCACCGCCGTCGCCATCGCGAAGACCCCGGGGTCGCCGCCGGAGACCACCGCGACCCGGCGGCCGCGCCGGGCCAGGTCCAGCGCGAACTCCGCCCGCTCCGACTCCACCTTGTTGTCCGAGCCGTGCCGCGCCTGGCCGGGGCGGACCGGCACCCGGTCCAGGTAGGTCGTGTAGCCGACCAGGTCGTCCGCGGCCGCCAGCGCACCCCGCGTCTCCGGTGTCAGCCACAGCGGGCCCGCCGGGCCGGTGCCGACGACCACGACCTCGCCCGTCGCATCGGAGGAACCCGAAGGCCTGGGCGCGTCTATCCGGCTCGGCAGCACCGCCACCGAGAAGTACGGAACCGACTCCGGGTCGATCTCGGCCAGCTCGCCCGTGCGCTCCCCGGCCATCGTCGCCCGCTCCACGTACCTCGCCTCCGCCAGCCTGCCCGACGCCTCGAACGCCCCGCGCACCGCCGGGAACGTACGGCCCAGCTTCATCACCACCGCCGTGTCCGTGGCGGCGAGACGGGCCGTCAGCTCCTCCTGCGGCAGCGTGCCGGGGAGGATGGTGAGGATCTCCTCGCCCTCCACCAGCGGGGTGCCGAGGCGGGCCGCGGCCGCGCTGACGGACGTGACGCCCGGGATGACCTCAGTGGTGTAGCGGTCGGCCAGGCGCTTGTGCATGTGCATGTACGAGCCGTAGAACATCGGGTCGCCCTCGGCGAGGACGGCTACCGTCCGCCCGGCGTCCAGATGCGCCGCGAGGCGGGCCGCGGCCTTCTCGTAGAACTCCTCCAGCGCGCCCCGGTAACCGCCGGGGTGGTCCGTGGTCTCCGTCGTGACGGGGTAGACCAGGGCCTCCTCGACGTGGTCCGGCCGCAGGTGCGCCGCCGCGATGGACCGGGCGATCGAGCGACCGTGCCGGGCGCTGTGGTACGCGATGACGTCCGCTTCGTCGATGGCCTGGACGGCCCGCAGAGTCATCAGGTTCGGGTCGCCGGGGCCGAGCCCGACGCCGTAGAGCTTGCCCCCGCCCGTGCTGGTGTCGTTCACCGGAGAAGCCATGGGAGCGCTCACTACTCCTCCTCGCTCGCGATGGCGTTGAGCGCCGCCGCCGCTATCGCGCTGCCGCCGCGCCTGCCGCGCACGATCAGGTGCTCCAGGCCCGAAGGGTGCTCGGCCAGGGCGTCCTTGGACTCGGCCGCGCCGATGAAGCCGACCGGGACGCCGATGACGGCGGCGGGGCGCGGGGCGCCCTCCTCGATCATCTCCAGCAGCCGGAACAGCGCGGTCGGCGCGTTGCCGACCGCGACCACGGCCCCCTCCATGCGCTCCCGCCACAGCTCCAGGGCGGCCGCGCTGCGCGTCGTCCCCATCTTCGCGGCCAGCTCCGGCACGGAGGGGTCGGACAGCGTGCACACCACGTCGTTGTTCGCGGGCAGCCGCTTGCGGGTGACGCCGCTGGCGACCATCGCCACGTCGCAGAGGATCGGTGCGCCGGAGCGCAGGGCGGCTCGGGCGTCGGCCACGGCGTCCGGCGAGAAGGCGAGGTCGCGTACCAGGTCGACCATGCCGCAGGCGTGGATCATCCGGACGGCGACCTGGCTGACGTCGGCGGGCAGCCCGGCGAGATCCGCCTCCGCGCGGATGGTGGCGAAGGACTGGCGGTAGATCGCCGGTCCGTCCTTCTCGTACTGGTGCACAGTGCTGTCGCTTTCTTCTGCCGTCGGTTGATCGGGGGAGGGTGCTCAGGCGCGGGCCGCGGCCACCGCTGCCGCCAGCGCGGCCGGGTCGTTCCCAACCGTCACCGCCGTCGGGGGGTCCCGCCGCTCCCCCCGTACGTGGGAGATGCGGTGCCCGTCGGGCGTGACGACCACGTCGATCCACTCCCCGTGCGGGTGGCCGCAGCGGCGTTCGCACCCGGACCAGTACACAGGCAGCCGCCCGGCCGGTCCGACAGCGGCCCCCGCTTCGGCCCGCACGTCGGCCAGCGCCTTCGCGCAGCCGGGGCGGCCGATGCAGGCGCCGACCCCGGTCCACGGGGAGCCGGGGCCGGTGATCAGCCCGGCCGCGTCCAGCGTGCGGAGTGCTTCCGCCGCTTCGTCCTGTCCGCGTCCGAACGGGCCGGGGAGGACGACCCCGCGCCACGGGGTGAGCCGCAGCTCGCCGCCGTACCGCCGGGCCGTCTCCGTGAGCAGCCGCCACTGGCCGGGGACGAGCCGCCCCAGGGGTACGTCGACGCTGATCGCGGTGCTGGTCGCGGCCGTGGAGCCGTGAGCTCCGGGTGCGGGAGCGGCCGGTTTACGGGGACGGGGCCGGTGTACGGGCGCAGTCACCGCAGCCCCGACGGCGCGCGCGACCTCGCCGGGCAGGGCCGTGCGTACGTCGTCGGGCAGGTCCTTCACGCGCCACGCCCCGGAGTCGCGGGCGGCGCGGAGGAACGCCTCGGCGGCCAGGAGCGCGGCGCGCGGCGCGTCCGAGGCGGGCGGCAGCCGGAACACCTCGTCGGCGCCCCCGATCCGCAGCAGGACGTCCGGGCCCTCCGCGATCAGGGTCACGTCCGCGCCCAGGGCGTCCACGTCCCCCCGCCCGTCGTCGAGGGCGAAGAGGAAGCGGCCGGAGAGCGCTGCGGCGGCGGGCGACCCGCACACCAGCCGGTCCAGCCCGGTCAGCCAGGTCCTGAGCACGGGCGAACCGTCCAGTCCGGCGAGCGGCGAGGCCACGATGTTGCGGGCCCGCTCGTGCGCGGCGGAGGGCAGCAGCCCGGCGGCCGAGAGCAGCCCCGCGAGTTCGCCGCCGCACTCCGTACCGAGGCCGCGCAGCTGGACGTTGCCCCGCGAGGTGAGATGCAGCTCACCGTCCCCGAACCGGGCCGCCGCGGCCAGCAGGGCGTCCGCCTGATCCGCGGTCAGCACACCACCGGGAACCCGTACGCGGGCCAGCGCCCCGTCGTCGGCCCGGTGCAGCCGCAGCGTTCCCGGGCAGGCGTCGCCCCCGGCGCGCGGGGGGACACCACCCGGGGAAACGGGCGAGGGGGCGGAATCGGGCATGGCGGCGAGCATACCGACCACCCGGGCGCCTCCGGCAGGCTCGCACCTGTGACCTGCGGGACAGCGGTCCGGGCGGCGGGGCCCCGGCCTCCGCCGTGACCTGCGGAGCACCGCCGCCCAGCCCCTCCCCTCCTCGTCCCGGACCGGTGCGTGTGCCTCGTCCCGCACTGGATGGTGTCCCCGCCCCGGACAGGTGAGTGTCCCCCTCCCGCACCGGAGCGTGATCACCACCGCACCCCCGCCCCCTGCCCCACCCGGCCCCCGCCGCTTAGGATGCAGGCGGTGGTCCGTTCAGGCCGCCATCGCCAGACGGCGACAGGGGAGGAAGCCCGGTGTGAATCCGGCGCGGTCCCGCCACTGTGAGCCCGGCCGACGCCACCGGCCGGACGAGTCAGGAACTCCCTTCCCCGCGCGGCCGGTCTCCCACCGGGCGCAGCGCACGGCCCTCCGCCGGGCGCGGGGAGACCCTCCGACACCGCCCGGGGCGTGGACACCCCGAGGAAGGCCTGACGCAGCATGATCCTGCTCCTGTCGACGTCCGACACCGACCTCCTGAGCGCCCGCGCCTCCGAGGGACCCGTCAGCTACCGGTACGCCAACCCCTCCCGCGTCGACCTCGACGGACTGCCCGAGCTGCTGGACGGCGTCGACCTCGTCGTCGTACGGCTTCTCGGCGGCGTACGGGCCTGGCAGGAAGGGCTGGACGCGGTGCTGGCCACCGGCCGGCCGGTCGTCGTGCTGACCGGTGAGCAGGCCCCGGACGCGCAGCTCATGGCCGCCTCCACCGTGCCGATCGGCATCGCGGCCGAGGCGCACGCCTACCTCGCGCACGGCGGGCCCGCCAACCTGGAGCAGCTCGCCCGGTTCCTGTCGGACACCGTGCTGCTGACCGGCCACGGCTTCGAGCCGCCCGCCCCCGCGCCCGCGTGGGGCCCGCTGGAGCGGGAGGCCCGCGAGGTGCCCGAGGGCGCGCCGACCGTCGCCGTGCTCTACTACCGCGCCCACCACATGAGCGGGAACACGGCGTTCGTCGACGCGCTGTGCACGGCTGTGGAGGACGCCGGGGCCCGGCCGCTCCCGCTGTACGTCGCGTCTCTCCGTACGCCCGAGGCCGAGCTGATCGACGAACTCCGCGCCGCGGACGCCATCGTGACCACCGTCCTCGCGGCGGGCGGCACCAAGCCCGCCGAGGCGTCGGCGGGGGGCGACGACGAGTCGTGGGACGCGGGCGCGCTGACCGCGCTCGACGTGCCGATCCTCCAGGCGCTCTGCCTCACCAGCCCGCGCAGCGCCTGGGAGGAGAACGACGAAGGTGTCTCCCCGCTGGACGCGGCCACCCAGATCGCGGTGCCGGAGTTCGACGGCCGGCTGATCACCGTGCCCTTCTCCTTCAAGGAGATCGACGAGGACGGGCTCCCGGCGTACGTCCCCGACGCCGAGCGCGCCGCCAGGGTCGCCGGTATCGCCGTACGCCACGCGAAGCTGCGCAACATCCCCAACGCCGAGAAGAAGATCGCGCTCGTGCTGTCGGCCTACCCGACCAAGCACTCCCGGATCGGGAACGCGGTCGGCCTCGACACCCCCGCCAGCGCCGTCGCCCTGCTGCGGCGGCTGCGCGCCGAGGGCTACGACTTCGGCCCCGAGGAGGAGATCCCGGGTCTGGTCTCCGGCGACGGCGACGAGCTGATCTACGCGCTCATCGAGGCGGGCGGCCACGACCAGGAGTGGCTGACCGAGGAGCAGTTGGCGCGGAACCCCGTTCGTATCCCGGCCGCCGACTACCGCCGCTGGTTCGCCACGCTCCCCGAGGAGCTGCGCGACGCCGTGGAGCGGCACTGGGGACCGGCCCCCGGCGAGATGTTCGTCGACCGGTCCGCGAACCCGGAGGGCGACATCGTCCTCGCGGCCCTGCGCCGCGGGAACCTCCTCATCCTCATCCAGCCGCCGCGCGGTTTCGGCGAGAACCCGATCGCGATCTACCACGACCCCGATCTCCCGCCGTCCCACCACTACCTGGCCGCGTACCGCTGGATCGCCGCCTCCGCCGAGGACAACGGGTTCGGCGCGGATGCCATGATCCACCTGGGCAAGCACGGGAACCTTGAGTGGCTGCCCGGCAAGAACGCGGGGCTCTCCGCCGCCTGCGGTCCGGACGCCGCCCTCGGTGATCTCCCTCTCATCTACCCGTTCCTGGTGAACGACCCGGGAGAGGGCACGCAGGCCAAGCGTCGCGTCCACGCCACGCTGATCGACCACCTGGTGCCGCCGATGGCCCGCGCCGACAGCTACGGCGACATCGCGCGCCTGGAGCAACTCCTCGACGAGCACGCCCAGATCGCCGCCATGGACCCGGCGAAGCTGCCCGCGATCCGCGCGCAGATCTGGACGCTGATCCAGGCCGCGAAGCTCGACCACGACCTCGGGGTGGAGGACCGCCCGGAGGACGAGGGCTTCGACGACTTCATCATGCATCTCGACGGCTGGCTCTGCGAGATCAAGGACGTCCAGATCCGCGACGGCCTGCACGTGCTCGGCAACCCGCCCGCCGGGAACGACCGGGTCAACCTGGTCCTGGCGGTGCTGCGCGCCCGCCAGATCTGGGGCGGTACGGCATCCCTCCCGGGCCTGCGCGAGGCGCTCGGACTCGACGAGTCGGCCGCCACCCGCACCGCCGCCGACGCGATCGAGGAGCAGGCCCGCGCGCTCGTCCAGGCGATGGACGACGCCGACTGGGACCCGGCCGCCGTGGCGTCCGTCGCCGCCGGGCTGCCGGACGCGGTCGCCGACATCCTCACCTTCGCGGCCACCGAGGTCGTCCCGCGCATGGCGGCAACGACCGACGAACTCACCCACGCCGTCCACGCGTTGAACGGCGGCTTCGTGCCCGCAGGCCCCTCCGGGTCCCCCCTGCGAGGCCTGGTCAACGTCCTGCCCACGGGCCGTAACTTCTACTCGGTCGACCCGAAGGCCGTCCCCTCCAAGCTCGCCTGGGAGACCGGTCAGGCGCTGGCCGAATCGCTGCTGACCCGCTACCGCACCGACAACGGCGACTGGCCCACCTCGGTCGGCCTCTCCCTCTGGGGCACCAGCGCGATGCGCACGGCGGGCGACGACATCGCCGAGGCGTTCGCGCTGCTCGGCATCCGCCCCGTCTGGGACGACGCCTCGCGCCGGGTGACGGGCCTGGAGCCCATCCCGTACGAGGAGTTGGACCGCCCCCGGATCGACGTCACCCTCCGCATCTCGGGCTTCTTCCGGGACGCGTTCCCGCACACGGTGGGGCTGCTCGACGACGCCGTACGCCTCGCCGCCTCGCTCGACGAGCCGGCCGAGCGCAACTACGTGCGGGCGCACACCCAGGCCGACCTGGCCGAACACGGCGACGAACGCCGCGCCACCACCCGCATCTTCGGCTCCCGCCCCGGCACGTACGGCGCGGGCCTCCTCCAGCTCATCGACTCCCGCGACTGGCGCACCGACGCCGACCTCGCCGAGGTCTACACGGTCTGGGGCGGCTACGCCTACGGCCGTGAGCTCGACGGCCGCCCGGCCCGGGAGGAGATGGAGAGCGCCTACAAGCGCATCGAGGTCGCCGCGAAGAACACCGACACCCGCGAGCACGACATCGCGGACTCGGACGACTACTTCCAGTACCACGGCGGCATGGTGGCCACCGTGCGCGCGCTCAAGGGCACGGCCCCGGAGGCGTACATCGGGGACTCCACCCGCCCCGAGACCGTCCGCACGCGCACGCTGGTCGAGGAGACGTCCCGAGTCTTCCGCGCGCGGGTCGTCAACCCGAAGTGGATCGAGGCGATGCGCCGCCACGGCTACAAGGGCGCGTTCGAGCTGGCGGCCACGGTGGACTACCTCTTCGGGTACGACGCGACGACGGGCGTCGTCGCGGACTGGATGTACGACAAGCTCACCGAGACGTACGTGCTCGACCCGGAGAACCGCCAGTTCCTCCAGGAGGCCAACCCCTGGGCCCTGCACGGCATCGCCGAACGCCTGCTGGAGGCCGAGTCGCGCGGCATGTGGGCCAAGCCTGACCCGGCGGTTCTCGAAGCGCTGCGCCAGGTCTACCTGGAGACGGAAGGCAACCTGGAGGGCGAGGACTGAGGCCCCTTCGTCGCGGCGCCGGGGGCCTCGGTCCGGGTGGAGGCGCCGCGCTCGGAGTGCCCGGCGGCCGTGCCGTGTTCGCCGTGCGAGAACCTCGCTGCTGCCTTGAATCCGGTGGTGACGGACGGTTCGAACCGTACGCAGTCCTCCAGCGACAGCCCGAGCATTTCGTCGCGCCTGCAGAATTCGTCCGGGACGTACGTGGCGGTGAGGAGCTCGAAGACGGTCACGGTGACGCTACGGAGTTCCGTGAACCTCGCCGTGAGCTGCGGCAAGGGGGCGCTGAAGGCGGGAGCCGGGGTGTGGGTGCGAGAGGAACGAACGCGCCGGGATCCGGCATCGAGAGCGGCCGTGGCCGGGTTGTCCCGATGCCGGATCCCCAGGGATTGTGCGGGACAGCCCCTTAGCCGAAGAGTCGCCTGGCGTCCTCCCCGAGCCAGGTGGTGCTGACCTGGATGGTGGGCGGAACGACGTCCGGATAGCGGTCGGCCAGATACTCCTGCTGTACTTCCTCGCCGGTCCGGCGGTCCGCGACGGTCTTCACACCGGCCATCTTCATCTTCTTCAGTGTGCCGATCGACTCGCCCGTCATCAGGGCGTTGAAGGCCTTGATGGCTTGCGCCGACTGCTGGACACTGTCCCGGCTGACGACTCCACGGTTCACGTTGAGCATGGTGTTCGTGTACATGGCCCGGGGGTCTTTCCCGACGAACTCACGGCTGGCGTCACCGATACCGTGGAAGAAGAGGTCGGCGACCTCGGTCGGCCACCTCTCCGTGATGACCTTGTAGGCGACGGTCAGTCCCGTCGCGCTGGAGTGGCACTGTTTTCCCTTGCTCACGAGGCGGAGGACGAGCTCCTCTTCAACCGGCCACTTCTCGACCAGTCCCTGAAGCTGCTCCGCGGTCAGGCGGCCGTTGGTCCAGCGTGTCCAGTGAACGTCTGCCGCCCGGTTGTGGAGAATCTTCAGCGCGGCACCGTAGACGTTGGATGTGCTCTGCTTCATATCGGTGAGCTTCGCGACGAAGTCTCCAGCCGTGCGCACCCGGCCGCCATCGATAGCGGCGAAGGCCTCGGGGTCGAGGTTGTAGGTGACCTGCGCGGTGACGGTCATCTTGGTCTCGATGAGAGCGGCGGCCCTGTGCTGTCCGTCGATGAGACAGCCGTGCCGGTCGAGGGCGAACCCCTGATGCGTGGTCCGGAATTTGCCTTCACGCAGAATATTCTTGAACTTGTCGATGTTTGAGCGCTTCAGTGGCACTCGGTTGCACGTCCGGTTCTCCATCCAGGCCGTGCATTTCTCGGGCGTTACTTGGATGATCTCGGTGTAGACCTGCGGATATTCCCGGATCTCAGTAGTCATGAACCGCACCCCTCCCCGCGCATGCTGCGCCGCTCCTTGTGGTCGAGAGGGCGCAACTACGGCAGGCGCCCTTCCCCGGAGGCTAGAGGCATGTGCCTGGATAGGCTGGACGAGTGAGGGAAGAGTCCTGAATTGATCGTTTGATTCCTCATTGGTGGCGAGAAGAGGCCTGTCATTGCTTGCTTTCTTCGGAAGGTGACCATCTGTTGACCTGCTGGGGGAGCTCAGATCTGCGGTGGATGGAGTAGCCGGTGCAGCTCTATGCACTCTTCTCCGTTGTCCCAGGTGGCCCGTCCGGCCGACTGGACGGCGGGGGAAACGGGTGTTCACGCACCCTTCTGCTGCGTCGGCTTCTTCTCCAGGGCACGGGCGGGACCTTCCTCATCCGGCGCGCGGTGCATGGTGACGCTCGCCATCGCGCAGAGGGCGGTGACGGCGCCGAGCCCCAGGCGGCCGAAGCCGAGGACGTGATCGGTGAGCAGCACCGCGCTGCCTGCGAGGGACAACCCTGCCGTCATGAAGGACGTGTACGTGATCGTCAGCGGCCAGGTCGGGACGGCGCCCGGCTTGTCCGCCCGGCCGGTGTACGCCGCGAACACGCAGGCACCGGTGCCCAGAAGCCACAGGGCGCCGAGCCACCCGATCTGCCGGGCGGACAGCGCACGGTCGTCCAGGAGACGCTGGAGATCGTCTTGGTAGTGCTGCCAGTTGCCCAGCCCGGCCTCGCCGAACGTGCGGGAATCACCGCCGATGTATGCGCCGAGGGACGTCCTGCCCGGGGCGTAGACGACCTTGATGCGGTGACCCGCGACGTGTTCATTCCCGCTTTCGGTGCGGATGGTGGCGAAGCCGAACGAGCCGCTGTCCGTGGGGAGCCGGACGGTCAGGTCCTCGGTCACGGAGGCGCGGACGCGGCGACCGTTCTTCAACGTCATGTAGTGGTCCTCCACATGACTGACGCGCTCGATGGTCACATCGGCGACGACGGCGCCTTCCGCGCGGAGCCGATCGAGGAGGGGGCTGGAGGTGACGTCACCGGCGGGTATCAGAAAGACCAGGGCGGACAGCCAGCCCCCGATGGCGATCGTTCCGAAGAGGTAGCGGGCCTTTCGCAGGCGGAGGCGCCGTGCGGTGTCCTGTACGCCGTTGGCCGCGCCGCGCGCCTCCTCGATCTCGTGCGGGTGGATCGGGCCGGTCGCGATCCGGTGGATCAGCAGCACGATCAGCACTCCGGCGGCGACGGCCAGACAGCCCGCCGTAAGCGCGAGCCGCGCTTCCCTGCCCGGCCAGGTCAGCCACACTCCGAGCGCGACGATCGCGGAGAGCGGGGCGAGCATGGCGAGGGCGGTGAGCACAGGAGCCCTGCGAAGGGCGCGGCGCACCCGTTCCGTGCCGGGCTCCGTGTGCTCCACGGAGGGTGGGGGAGCCTGGACCGCGCCGGGTGTCGCGTGTGGCACGGGCCGGGCCGCATCCCGGACCGTGCCGGGCTCGGCCGGCAGCGGGAGGGCGTACGCCGCCGTCTCCGGGCGTGCGGGGGAGCGGTCGCGGTACCAGGCGGGGGCGAGAGCCCGTTCGTACATCAGGGGGAAGTGCTGCCCGCGTGCTGTCGCCAGCGCGATGGCGCCGACCACGGCGAGCAGCCCGCGCGGCGCACCCTCGGTGAACAGGCCCCCGGCGCACAGCCCGGCCAGGGCGTACAGCCCGAATCCTCCGCCGGGCAGCGTCAGCGGCCACAGTGACCGGGGGTTCCAGGCGGCGACCTCGCGGGCGGGGTCGACGGGGGCTTCGGGCGAGCCGGTCGTGGCGCCCTCGGCCCAGGGGGAGCGGCCTGGAGGGAAGAGAGCGCGGGCCCGTACCGCCTGTCCGCCGTCGAAGACCAGAAGCGCCGCGCAGTCCAGGCGGGACGGCCCGTCCTGGGTGAAGTCCTGCTTGACCCGCCGGGTGCCCCAGCAGAGCCAGAGGCTCCGCCCCTCCATCGCGGCGGTCAGGCCATTGGTGTCCGTCCCCCGAAAGCGTAGATCGACAGGGAGCGGCCCGCGCGGATCGTCCCCGGCCGCGGCCACCACCTGCCCGCCGCGTACGGTCCCCCGAACGGCACGGGTGTGACCGGGGAGGGCGCGGGGGACGGAACCCTCCACGTTGAGCGCGCAGTAGAGGGCGATCACGGCAAGGCTGCCGCCCCAGGCCCACAGTTCACCGGTGGAGTGGAGCCGCCCGTCCTTCCCGGGCTCGCCCACGCCGAGGAACCAGAAGCCGACCAGTCCCCCGGCGAAGGCCGTACCGTACGCCCAGGTGAGCAGCCGCCATCCGGCCTGGCCCGGTACGGAGTCGGGCAGGGCGGGCGGAGAGCCGATGCGATCGGGGTCCTCGTACAGGACCGCCGACACCGCATCTGCCGTCTTCTGGGTTCCGCGCAGCATCCGGTACGCGGCGAGCGCCAGTACTCCGGCTACGGCGGCCCCCAGACAGACCATCAACAGCAGGAAGCGGCGCTCACGGTCCCCGTCGAGGGCCCACACCGCTGTCGCGGCGAACACCGAAAGCGGCACGAGTCCCAGGAACGCGGCCACCGCGGGCGCTTCGTGCAGCGCGATACTCCGGCGCTGCGCCACCGTTCTGGCACCCTTGCCCACGCCTGTGCCCATGTCCCGGTCCCGCCCCCGCCCCCGTGACTACTTCCTCTGGTGACTTTCCTCCAGCCAGAAGCCTAGGAGAGGCGAGCCGAGGGGCGGGAAGGAGGGGCAAGGAGCGCGGCGGCGGTCAGCGGGCGGGGGAAGGCGGCCGGAGCTCAGAGACGTGAGACGTGGTACTGCCGGATGCGCCAGCCCTCGTCGCCGCGGACGGCGACAAGGGAGAGACGTACGGGTATGTCGCCGTCGTGCTGGTGGAAGACGACCTGGGCGAGGCCGCCGATCCAGTCGTCCCCGCCCCGGTACGCGTGCAGGACGCGGGCGACGGCCCGGGTGCCCGGGGGGACCTGCCGGTAGTAGCCGGCGATGCTCTCGGGTCCGGTGACCGGGTCCGGGAAAAGGCCCTGGAAGAGCGCGTCCTCGGTGAACAGGGCGGCGGCCCGCTCGGGATCGGGCTCGTTGAACCGGCTCTGCCACTCCTGGAGCAGGTCGCCCAGCACCTGTGTGGCGGTGGCGTTGGCAGCGGTGTTGGTGGTGGTCATCGAATGCCTCCGTCGATGTCGAGGGTGATGCCCGTGGTGAAGGTGTTCTCCATGAGGAACAGGGCGGCGTGCGCGAGTTCGTCGGCCTCCCCGGGCCGGGCGACGGGCAGCCGCCGCGACACCGATTCCCGGTAGGCGGCGTGCTCGTCCGCGGGCATCCGGGACGCGTGGGTGTCCACCGGGCCGGGGGCCAGGGCGTTGACCCGCAGCGGCGCGAGCTCGTGGGTGAGGGACTTCACCAGGCCCTCGATCGCTCCGTTGACCGCGGCGAAGGCCGAGTAGCCGAGTTCGGGCTTGCGGTAGAGGTAGCCGGACATGAGGGTGACCGAGCCGGTCGCCCGCGGGATGCGCGGCAGGGCCGCTTTCAGGACGCGGTACTGGCCCCACCACTTGATCTCGTAGAAGCGTCGGAAGTCGTCCTCGCCGAGTTCCTCGAACGGGCCGACGGTGATTCCCGCCGCGCTGGTGAACACGTGGTCCACGCGCTCCAGCGAGCCCACGGCCGCGTCGACGGAGGCGGGATCGGTCACGTCCAGCACGCGGTACTCTGCCCGGCCGCCGATGGTCTCGGCCGCCTGGCGTACGGCGTCCTCGTTGCGGTCGGTGAGGACGACATGGGCGCCGCGTTCGGCTGCCAGTCGCGCCGTGGCCAGGCCGATACCGGCTCCGGCTCCGGTGATGAGCACGGTGGTGCCATTGATGGTCATAGGGAGGTCTCTCCTGCGATTCCTAGGTGGGTGCGGGGTCTGCACTGGAACGCTAAGGGGCCGCTCAGCCGATTTCCTTGGAAATTGAGTGCATAATCATGAAATGCTGGATCGTGAAAGGGACAGACAGACCTCTCAGCCGTCCGGGTGCTCGTGCGGGGAGGACCCGTCGACGGTGTGCGCGCAGGGCCTGGCCAGGTACCGCTACGCGGTGATCAAGGGCTGTATGCCACTGGCCCAGGCACCCGGGTGCCTGCTACGGCTCGGCCTGGTGACCCCTCCGCCGGACGACCCCAGGCTGCTGGTGCCGGTGGCGCCGGACGTAGCGCTCGATGAGTTGCTGCAACCGCTGGAGGAAGACATCCGGCGCGGCAGGCAGCGCGTGCAGCGGGCCCGCTCCGATTTCTCCTCCGTCCAGGCGATGTACCGGGCGGCGGTCCGCGAGGCCCGTTCGAGCGTGGCCCGGATCGACGGCGAAGGTGTGGTCATGCCCACGCTGGAGAAGGCGGTCCGCTCCTGCCGCAGCGAGCTGGCCACGATCCAGCCGCTGGGCGAGCGCAACGCCTTCGACCTGGAAGACCCCCGGCTGGTCCCGCGGGGGGTGACGCACCGCACGCTGTATCCGCATGCGGCGCAGACGAACGCCCAACTGCTGCGGCACATCGCGCGGGTGGAGGAGGCGGGCGGCCATGTCCGCACCGTGGACCAGGTGATCGGCCGACTCCTGCTGTGCGACCGTTCGAGCGCCTACCTGGTCCACAGCGACGGTTCGCCGCACGCGGGGGCGGTGGAGATCACCCACCCGGGCATCGTGGCCTTCCTCGTCTGCGTGTTCGAGGATGCCTGGCAGCGGGGCACGCCCGTGTCGGCGCCGGTGGTGCGCGCGCGGGAGCCGGTGATCATGGACGAGGTGGAGCGGGCGGTGATGCGGCTCCTCGTGTCCGGTCACACCGACGACGCGATCGCGCGCCGGCTGGGGGTGTCGCGGCGGACCGTGGCCGGTCATGTGTCCCGTATCTCCCAGCAGTTGGGATCGCGGTCGCGGGCGCAGCTCGGCTACCTCATCGCCCAGGCGGAGGCCACGCACGACGGTGCGGAGGACCTTGCCGTTCCCTGATGCCTCTCGTCGCTCCCCGGCGTTCTCGTCGCAGGCCGTCAGCCGCGTCGGCGTAGACGGCCGACTCCGGCGAGAACGCAGGCGAGCAGGGCGGAGGCGAGGATCTGGCCGCGGGCGGACGGGTCGAAGGCCATGGCCGCGATGACGGCCACGAGGACGGCGATCACCGCGATGGTGACACCGGGAAAGCCGGGGGTACGCAGGACGAGGAGGTCGGGCTGTGTCCGTTCGAGTCGGCGGCGCAGGACCAGGTGGGAGACGGCGACCGTCAGCCACATGAACAGCATGGCCCCGCCCATGGCCTCGGCCAGCACCGGCAGTACGCCTCCGGGCCGGGCCGCTTCCAGCGGGATGCACAGGAACCCGATGGCGGCGGACGCGACCACGGCCCGGCGCGGGGAGCCCTTGGGGCTGACCGGGGCGAGGGCTGCCGGAGCGTCGTCGCGCAGGGCGAGCGAGTGCAGCATCCGGGAGGTGCCGTAGAGGTTGGCGTTGAGGGCCGAGAGGAGCGCGATGAGGACGACGGCCTCGGTGACCGTGCCCGCGGCGGGAATGCCGAGCCGTTCCAGGGCCTGCGGGTAGGGGCTGTGCCCGGGCCGGGCGGAGGTCCAGGGCAGCAGGGCGGCCAGGACGGCGACCGAGCCGATGTAGAACAGGGCGATACGCCAGATCGCGGACCGTACGGCGCGGGAGACGGCGAGCGAGGGGTTGGCGGACTCGGCGGCGGCCATGGCGATGACCTCCATGCCGCCGAAGGCGAAGATGACGGCGAGCAGAGCGGCGAAGATGCCCGTGACGCCGTGCGGGGCGAAGCCCCCGTGCCCGGTGAGATGGGCCGTGCCGGGGGACGGAGTACCGGGCAGCCAGCCCGCCAGGGCGGCGACGCCGAGCGCGATGAAGGCGATGATGGCGGCGACCTTGAGGGACGCGAACCAGAACTCCGCCTCACCGAACATCTTCACCGACAGCGTGTTCAGCGCGGTGAACAGGGCCATGAAGAGGAGGGCGGCGGTCCAGCTGGGCAGTGCCGGTATCCACTGGTGGACGATGCCCGCGGCGGCGACGGCTTCGACGGCGATGGCG
This sequence comes from Streptomyces sp. WZ.A104, assembly GCF_002382885.1. Lineage (GTDB taxonomy): Bacteria > Actinomycetota > Actinomycetes > Streptomycetales > Streptomycetaceae > Streptomyces. The sequence goes on along the minus strand of NZ_NWVL01000098.1, from coordinate 6,440 downwards.
ATCGCGGTGATCCACCAGTAGAGCCAGCCGGTGGTGAACCCGGCCCAGGGCCCCAGCGCCTTGTCGGCGTATACGGAGAAGGACCCCGATACGGGCAGGGCGGCGGCCAGTTCGCCCAGCATCCGCATGATGGCGAGGGCGATGAGCGCGGCGAGCAGATAGGAGACGAGGACCGCGGGCCCGGCGAGGGCCAGCCCCTGACCGGAGCCGACGAAGAGACCGGCCCCGATGACACCGCCGAGGGCGAGCATGGTCAGGTGGCGGGAGGCCAGGTGGGGTTTGAGTCGGTGCTCGGCGGGAGGGTGCTGCGGGGGGTGCGGTGCGCGGGTAGCGGCAGGTGCGGCCACGGGGCTCCTCGGGAAGGTGCCGGAAGGCAGGCGGGGGCTGGGGGAGATCAGGCTGGTCCTGGGGCAAGGGGCCGGGCCGGCCCGTGGAGGTCGGGCCGGCCCGGTGGCGTCACCCGGTGGGTCAGGCGATGCGGGTGAGGGTGGCGGTGTGCAGCTCGCCGACCCGGTCGCCGCTCTCGTTGACGTACGTCCAGTAGACGGAGACGTTCCCGGAGTTCAGGTCCATGACGTGGGAGACGGTCATGCCGGACTCCTCGACCCAGTTGACGTGGTAGACACCGTCGTTGACCTTCTTCACCGCGAGGTCCTGGTCGCCGCTGTTGCCCTTCATCGGGCCCGCGGTCGCCTCCCAGTGGAGCTTCGTGCCGTCGGCGGAGTAGCTGTTGTGGAAGACGACGCCGTTGTCGACCTCCAGGCGGTAGGAGTGTCCGGCGAAGGCGGGCAGCTCGCTGCGGTTCTGCTCGACGGCCGCGCCGACGGTGGTGCCGGTGCGGGCGGGGGCGTCGGCGGCGGCCGGTCCCGCGAGGGCGACGGCGGAGGCGAGGGCGAGTGCGGGGACGAGGGCCCGGGCGGCCCGAGCGGTGTTGGCGGTCTTGCGCATGACGGATCAGCTCCTTGCTGCGGTGATGAGTGGTGTACGGATGAGATGAGTTGGCCGCCCGCGCGGTCCGGTGTTCTCGGTACCGGACGCAGGGGCGCCGCCCCGGGAAGCGGGGAGGTCAGGCGTACCGGTAGAACCCGGTGTGATCGAGCATCTGCCGCGGGGTGACGTCCCACGGTGTGAGCTTCTCGTCGAGGGACAGGACGCGCCCGTGCTGGCTGTCGCCTGCCGCGATGGGCTTCTCCGGCAGGTACTGGGGCGCGTCCTTGTGGCGTTCCTGCCACCGCGTCCAGATCAGGTCGATGAAGCAGTGGTGCAGCCAGAAGACCGGGTCGTTCGGTGAACTGCCGCCGGTCATCTGGCCGCCCGCCCAGGCGTGGACGCGGTTGTGGAGCTTCCAGCCCACGTCCTGGCCGACGGTCCAGCCCTCCAGCTTGTTGCGGAAGCCGGTGGTGGTGGCGGTGGAGTCGTACGGGTAGCTGTCGTAGCGCGCGTCGGACAGCGCTTCTTCGAGGTCGGCCGGGCCGGGCAGCGAGACCCCGTTGTTCCAGCCGCCGAAGTCGCGCATCAGGAAGGGGTCGTTGGTGACCTGGACGTTGATGTCCCACCGGCCCGCCCGGTGGGCGAACGGGCCGCTCGTGACCTGGTGGTCACCGGCGCGGCCGTTTCCGCCGAGGAAGTCATCGGTCCAGGGGATTTCGCTGGTGGACTGTTCGGAGGTCCAGTCCCAGTAGGGGAGGGTGACGCGGTCGTCGACCTTGCGCAGCTCGTTCTCGAAGTCGATGAGCATGGCGCGGTGCCAGGGCAGGAAGCTGGGGCCCATGTGGCCGTAGCGCTTGCCGCCCTCGCCGTCGGCGACGAAATAGTGGGCGTGGGTCCTGACGTAGTCGTCGTAGACGCCCTTGCTCTTCACTTCGAGGACCGCGTCGATGAAGCGCTTGCGCTCGACGGCGGTCAGGTCCTTGCAGTTCTTGCGGATGTGCACGGAGAAGGTGCTCCTGCGGTGTCGCTGGGGCGGAGACGGACAGCTGGTGGCTGGCGGCCGGTCAGCCGTGGATGTTGCCGAGGGCCAGCTGGGAGTTGGGCCCGAGGTTGTTGACCGCGGCCTGGGCGCAGGCGCGTGCGGTCGGGAAGGACTCGTAGTGGTTGAGGAGGCTCATGTACGTGCCGTCGGCGCGGCGCATGACGTGCAGCACCCTCCCGTCGATCTTGATCTCGACCGCCGGGGCGGGCGGGAAGCCCTGCTCGTGCGAGGAGGCGGCAGCGGTGCGGGCCAGGCCCGCGGTGCGGGTCGTGCCCGTGGCGGAGGCCCCGTGGGCGGCCCCGCCGCCGTGGTGGGCGTGGCCCTCCGGGACCGGCCTGCCCTCGATCCGGCGGCCCTTGTAGACCTCGTCGAACGGGACGGCCGGGTCCGTCTCCTCGGCTGCGGCCTCCACGGGGCGCTCCGGTGACGCGGAGGCCGTGGCCACGGCGGTGACGGCGGTGACCCCGGCGGCGGCGGTCGCCGCGATGGCGGCGTTCCGGAGCAGCGAACGGCGGGTCATGGTGGAGGTGTTGATGGTTCTCAGCCCTTCCGGCCGGTGCCGCTGACGGCGTTGACGATGTCCTGGGCCCGGTCGACGATCGAGGGCATGCCGGAGGTGAAGAACAAGGTGCCTCCGGCGACGTCCCCGATGGCGTACAGCCGCTGGTGGGGCCGTGCGTCGACGGTCGCCCGGGAGGTGGCCGGTTCGACGGCGATCCCGCCGGCCGGGTGGTACTCGGCGTGCTCCGCCTCCGTCAGGGACGTGAACACGGCACGGGCGGCCTCGGGAATGCGGTGGGCCGGTGCGGAGACGGCGTTGACGACCCGGTCGGCCTCCTCCGACCGGTCCGCGCCGAGCAGGAAGCCCCCGCCGTCACGTGGCTTGACGGTGTGCAGGCCCCGCTCGACGTGCAGTTGGCCCCGGTCGGCCATGTCCAGGAGGATGCGGGCGTTCTCCGGCGGCATCGGGCAGCACAGCGACATGATGCCCCGGTAGAGGTTCTCGCGGATGTAGTCCTGGAGCTCGGGGTGCAGGAGGGGGAAGGCGTCCGGGCCGGTCGTCGGCACGGCCTCCTGCATGACGCGCATGCCGGTGTCGGGGTGGTCGATCTCCTGGTACTGGCGGCGCAGCCTGTCCAGCGGGTCCTCGCGCTCGGCCGACATCAGTTCGTCCAGCGCGATGGCGGGGTCGGCGCCGTGGGCGCGCAGCTCTTCGGCCAGCAGGTCTGTCAGCTGTTCCAGACCGATCGGGTGGCCGTCGGCGGCGATGTCGTGGATGCGGGCCGGGGTGAAGTGGCGGATCTCGGGGTGGACCGGGCGCTGCCGGATCGCGGGGAGGCATCCGTTGCGGGAGGCCATGACGACCGGTCCGGTGTGTCCGGCCCGGTACAGGGACACGACCGTGTCGACGGCGGCCAGGCCGGTGCCGATCACCGCGACCGCCGTGTCCGCGGGGATGGGGGCGAGGGTGTCGGCCAACGGATAGGGGTCGGGGAGGAAGCCTTCCTCACCGGTCAACCCGTAGTGGTCGGCCGGGATTCCGGGACCGACGGCGCAGATGACATGGCCGAACCGCCAGGTGTCCCCGCTGTCGTCGGTGACGTCGAGCAAGGGGTCCGCGTCCCGCACCCGGGTGACCCGGCGGTGGACGACGGTGACGGGCCTGCCGCGCAGTGACAGGGAGGAGACGGCCTGCTCGGCGGTGTGCTCCAGGTAGGAGCCGAAGACATGGCGTGGCGGAAAGTGGCCGTCCTCGTCCCAGGCGCCGCCGCCGTAGGGGGATTCCGTGCGCTTCAGCCAGTCGGCGAACGCGCCGGGGTCGCCGACGGTGGCGGACATCTCCGCGGGGAGGATGTTGACCAGCACGGAGTCGGTGTCGTGCTGGTAGGCGCGGCCCCGCCACAGCCGGGAGCCGTCGGGTTCGAACACGACCACGCGGCCGTTGCCGGGTTCGGGCAGCCGGGCGAGACGGTCGAGTACCGCTACGGCCGCCGCACCGCCTCCGATGATGGCTATGTCGTCGGCCATCCGCTCGTCGGCCGTGCGCTCGTCGGCCGTGCGCTTGTCGGCCATCCGCTCGTTGGACATCTGATCGGTCATGTCGTTCATGGAGTGTGTGGTTTCCCTGGTCAGACGTTCTGGAGCACGCGGGCGTCTTCCGGGCGCCTGCGACGTCCCTTGACTACGGCGAGGAGCAGCAGGGCCAGGGCGATGACGGCCCACCCGGTCAGTACGGCGAGGGGCGAGCCGCTGCCCGTACCCGCGAAGGAGCCCTCGGCGCGGATGAACGATCCCGCCGCGCCGGGCGGCAGGAGCTGGCCCAGGCTGCCGAGCCATCCGGGCAGCAGGTCGGGGCCGGTGGCGATGCCGGAGAGGGGGTTGCCGATCAGGAACATGACGACGGCTCCAGCGGCGATTCCGCCCGGGCCCAGCAGGGCGCCGAGGCCGGTGATGAAGCCCGCCATACCCAGTTCCAGCAGCACGATCGCAGCGGCGTTGGTCAGGAAGGAGCCGGGCAGCACATCGGAGACGACGGTCAGCATGAGTGAGCTGAGGAGTCCCGAGAGGACGGCGAACGCGGCGACACCGGCGAGGCGCAGGCGGGCGTCGGGCACCTTGAGGACGAGGAGCAGGCCGATGATGACGGAGGTGACGATCAGGGGGAAGAACCCCATGGTCATGCCGGAGCCGTGCGGGTCGCTGCCGTTGGCGGGGACGACCTCCTCGACGAGCTCGGAGGTGCCTGTCAGCTCGGCCAGCCGCCCGGACAGTGCGGCGGACACAGCGGGGGAGGCGGCGGAGGCGACCTTGAGCCGCCAGCCGTGACCGGCGGCGTCGTCCTGGACGAAGGCACCGTAGACCTCGCGGTCGCGCAGCATCGATTCGGCCCGGCCCGCGGTGTCGACCCGACGGGTGTCGAAGTCGTCGCCGTGTGCCCCGAGGAGCGCGTCGAGCTGCTTGTACGGGCCGTTGTCGGCGACGACGGCGACGGGCACGCGGGTGGGCTCCGAGCGGGAGGCCGTCCAGGAGAACCAGCCACCGACGACGAACTGCACGAGGGCGACGATGATGACGGCCTTGGCCATCTCGCGCTTGGCTGATGTGAGGTGTGCGCTCATGGCGTGTGCTCCGGACTCATCGCTCGTCGAGCAGTTCGGGCTGCTCGGCGGTGATCTCGTCCCACATGACCTGGAAGCTGAAGCGGCCGAGCTGGTCGTCGCCGAATCCGTCGCGAGCGGCGAGGGCCTGCTGGTGGCTCATGGGCTTGGGGGTGCCCGCGGCGAGCGCGGCGAGCTGGACCTGGGCGCACGATTCGTAGGTGAAGAACCAGTGCACGGCCTCTTCGATACTGCCGCCGACGGTGAGCAGCCCGTGGTGCCGCAGAAGCAGGGCCCTCTTGTCGCCGAGCCGGCGGGCGATGTCCTCGCCGTGCTCGATCCTGATCGCGGGGCCGTCGTAGTCGCCGTAGAGGACCTGGTTCTCGTAGAAGGCGCAGGACTCCTGGTCGAGCGGCTCCAGGAGCCGCTCGAGGGAGCCGAGGGCCCGGGCGTGAACGGTGTGGCCGTGGGCGATGGCCTCGGCCTCGGGCCGCTCGTGGATCTTCGAGTGGATGGTGAAGGCGGAGGGGTTGACCTTCCCCTCGCCCTCGACCACGCGGCCGGTGGCATCCACGCAGATCAGGTCCTTCACCTTGACCTGGTTGAAGGACAGGCCGAAGGGGTTCACCCAGAACCGGTCGTGGTGTTCGGGGTCGCGGACGGAGATGTGGCCGGATATCCCTTCGGCGAACCCCGCCTTCCCGAACAGCCGCATCGCGGCGGCCAGGCGCTGTTTGCGGTGGCGGCGCTCCTCCTCGACCGAGGCGAACACGGCGTCGTCGGGAATGGGCAGTCCGGTCGCGGTGTCGGCCAGGAAGTCGGCCGGCGGGCTGTCTGTCACAACGGTCCCTCTCGTAGTGCTGGGAATGCAGCGGGCGCCGTCGGTGCGGCGCCCAATACGCCAGTGAGCTTGGCCCGATCACGTGTCAACGGGGTTGGCAATTAGCGCATTTCGGACTTCATGAACCTGCATTGCCGAAATGTGCAGGCAGCTGCACAAATGAGAAGAGTGGCCGAAAGTCCCTGGAAAGAGCTGGCAAAGTCCGGGCCCTGACGGGCATGGAGGCATCGGGGTTTCCGGAAGGGTTGTCCGGATCACGCCCCGGAAGCCGGGCGGTGCTGTCGGCCGTATTTCCGGTCCGAGGGCTCGCGGAAGCACGCGAATTCGGCGTGGTGCGTGGGAACGGCGATACGCGCGCCCGTGCGCCTTGCTGTGCGGAAACGGCGATACGCGCGCCCGTGCGACCTGTCGTGCGGAAACGGCGATACCCGCGCCGGTGCGACCTGTTGTGACGAGCGGCGAGGGCCCCGTCATTTCCCGGGGCGACGGCCCGACGGTCCGACGGCTTCGGGTTCCGTCGAAAGGCGCA
>NZ_NWVL01000097.1 GCF_002382885.1 Streptomyces sp. WZ.A104 | reverse complement strand
TGCTGGCCGGGGGCGGCGGGGCGTACTGGGCCTCGACCGCTTCGAGCGGCGGCGCGGCGGACGGCGGGGCGGCGGCGAAGGACGCGGCCCCGCTGACCCTGGACGCCGCCGCCGCGGCGGACGGCCCGAGCACCCCTCCCCCGGGCATCGCGCCCGGCGAACCGGACCCGGGCGGTCCGCCGGTGGTCTACAGGGCGTCGGGCGAGCTGCCCGACGGTCCGGACGAGGCGGCGGTGCACCACGCCCGGGGCACGGTGGCGTCGGCCGAGGTGGCCCGGCTGGCCAAGGCGCTGGGCATCCCGGGCACGCCGCGCACCGAGGGCACGTCCTGGGTGGTCGGCGACGGCGACGGCCCCGGCGCGCTCCTGAAGGTGACGAAGCAGGCTCCGGGCACCTGGACGTTCGCCCGCACCACCCCGGTGAAGCCCTGCGAGCCGGGGAAGGTGTGTGCGAACGGGTCCGGGGAGCCGGGCGGCACCCCGGTGAGCGAGAGAGCGGCGAAGGCTGCCGCGGCCCCGGTCCTCAAGGCGGCCGGGCAGGACGACGCGGCGCTGAACGCGGGCCAGCTCATCGGCGATGCCCGCGTGGTCAACGCCGCTCCGAAGGTCGACGGACTCCCCACGTACGGCTGGTCCACCGGCATCCAGGTGGGCCCGGACGGCGAGGTGACCGGCGGCAGCGGCCATTTGAAGGCGCTGGAGAAGGGGGACACCTACCCGGCGATCGGCGCGGACGAGGCGCTGGAGCAGCTGAACGCGGCGAGCAAGGGCAAGGGGGACGGCGGCCGGGACATCGGCGGGTGCGCCACTCCCGTCCCGCTGGAGGGTGAGCCGAAGACCTCGGTGCCCGACTGCGTCCCGTCGAACGGCAAGCGGGCGCCGGTGGAGCGGACGGTCGAGGACGCGGTGTTCGGCCTCGCCCTGCACTATGTGGACGGCCGGCAGACACTGGTGCCGTCGTGGCTGTTCACGGTCCGGCAGGCGCCGGGCGGGCCGGAGGACACGGTCACGCAGGTCGCCGTGGATCCGGAGTTCATCGAGAAGCCGGAGACGCCGGCGCCCTCCGGGGACCGGAAGGTGACCTCGTACGCGGCGGACGGCCGGACCCTTGAGGTGACCTTCTGGGGCGGCGTGTGCAGTACGTACACGGCGAGCGCCGAGGAGAGCGCGGGCCAGGTGCGGATCTCGGTCACCGAGCAGCCGCACGAGGGCGCCTGCATCATGATCGCCAAGGAGCTGACCCGGACGGTGACGCTGGAGAAGCCGCTCGGGGACCGCACGGTGATCGACGCGGCGTCGGGCGCCACGGTGCCGCGCGGCTGAGACGCGGACGGACGGGACGGGACGCACGAGGGCGGCCCCGGGAGGGATTCCCGGGGCCGCCCTCGTATGCCGGTGCGCGGCGTTTAGCTGAACGAGTCGCCGCAGGCGCAGGAGCCGGTGGCGTTGGGGTTGTCGATCGTGAAGCCCTGCTTCTCGATCGTGTCGACGAAGTCGATGGAGGCGCCGCCCAGGTACGGGGCGCTCATCCGGTCGGTGACGACCTTCACACCGTCGAAGTCCTTCACGACGTCACCGTCGAGCGAGCGCTCGTCGAAGAAGAGCTGGTAGCGCAGGCCCGAGCAACCGCCGGGCTGGACGGCGACGCGCAGCGCCAGGTCCTCGCGGCCCTCCTGCTCCAGCAGGGCCTTGACCTTGGCGGCGGCGGCGTCGGACAGGAGGATGCCGTCGCTCACGGTGGTGGTCTCGTCCGATACGGACATCTGCTTCTCTCCCGGGTTGTACGGACTGCTTGCCGACGGTTCAACCGCCAGACCCGCGGATTCATTCCGGGCCAAGCGCTTGTCTGTTCCTTTTCATGCTCGCACACCCGGTCGCCCGGGGGATGCGTCACATCGACGCTATCGGCATCGTCAAAGTGACACGAAGCGGCTATCATAGATAGCGTCAAATAGACGAAAAGGCGGAGTTCGCCGAAGCTCTTCGCAGAAGTTCGCGGAGTTCACTGAGTTCGCAGACTAGAAAGGGTGCGTGACGTGACCACGGCCCAGCCCCTGGACGTACAGCCGACACCGCTCGCGCTGCTGCTGCTCGGCCGTGAGGCCGACCCGAGGAGCGAGCGCGGCGTCGAATGCCCCGGCGACCTCCCCTCCCCCTCCGACCCGGACCTGGTGGAGCGCGCCCGCGTCGCGAAGGAGAAGCTCGGGGACAAGGTGTTCGTCCTCGGCCACCACTACCAGCGCGACGAGGTCATCCAGTTCGCGGACGTCACCGGCGACTCGTTCAAGCTGGCCCGCGACGCGGCCGCGCGCCCGGAGGCGGAGTACATCGTCTTCTGCGGTGTGCACTTCATGGCCGAGTCGGCGGACATCCTGACCACCGACGCCCAGGCGGTCGTGCTGCCGGACCTGGCGGCGGGCTGCTCGATGGCCGACATGGCCACCGCCGAGCAGGTCGAAGAGTGCTGGGACGTGCTGACCGATGCCGGGGTCGCCGACCAGGTCGTGCCCGTCTCGTACATGAACTCCTCCGCGGACATCAAGGCCTTCACCGGCCGGCACGGCGGCACGATCTGTACGTCCTCGAACGCGAAGCGGGCCCTGGAGTGGGCCTTCGAGCAGGGCGAGAAGATCCTCTTCCTCCCGGACCAGCACCTGGGCCGCAACACGGCCGTGCGGGACATGGGGATGAGCCTCACGGACTGCGTCGTCTACAACCCGCACAAGCCCAACGGCGGCCTCAGCGCCGAGCAGCTGCGGAACGCGAAGATGATCCTGTGGCGCGGCCACTGCTCGGTCCACGGCCGCTTCTCGGTCGAGTCGGTCGAGGATGTCCGGGCCCGGATTCCCGGGGTCAACGTGCTGGTGCACCCCGAGTGCAAGCACGAGGTCGTCGCGGCCGCGGACTACGTCGGCTCGACGGAGTACATCATCAAGGCCCTGGAGGCAGCGCCGCGCGGCTCGAAGTGGGCGATCGGCACGGAGCTGAACCTGGTCCGCCGCCTGGCGAATCGTTTCGCTTCCGAGGACAAGGAGATCGTCTTCCTCGACAAGACGGTCTGCTTCTGCTCGACGATGAACCGCATCGACCTGCCGCACCTGGTCTGGACCCTGGAGTCCCTGGCCGACGGCAAGCTGGTCAACCGGATCGAGGTCGACCCGGAGACCGAGAAGTACGCCAAGCTCGCGCTGGAGCGGATGCTGGCGCTGCCGTAGCGGGTGAGCGACGAGGGGCCCGGTTCGCCGTTGTGACGGCGGGCCGGGCCCCTCGTGCGCGCCGAGACGCCCCGCGGCGGCCCCTGGGCCCCGGATCGGGCCACTTCGCCCGTACGGCACCCACCCCACCCTTTGCGTAACTACGCTGCTACTCACCGCAGTCGGTCGCTCTCCGGAACGGCCGCGGAACGACGTGGACGACAGCGACGAGCAGCGAGACGGTGGGGCGGGTATGAGCTACGAGGACCACGGGGCCGACATCGCGGGTGGCACGGGTAGGACGGACACCGGCGCGTTGCCGCGTGCGGAGGAGACCGTACGGGGCTGCCGCAGCCTCGCCGAGAGCGCCCCCGCGGCCCGGCTCGCACTCGCCGCGATGCTGGATGGCCTCTCCGCGCTGCGGGCCGGTGCCGGGGACCGTGATGGGGCCCTGGCGGCGGCGGAGGAGGAGGTGGAGATCTACCGGGCGCTCGACGCGGAGCGGCCGGGCGACTTCCTGCCCGCCCTGGCCGGGGCCCTGCACCGGCTGTCGGACCGGGTCCGCGCCACCGGGGACCGCACCGGCGCCCTGCCCCCGGCGCAGGAGGCCGCGCGGATCTACGCCGAGCTCGGCATGAAGCGCCCGGGGGACTTCCAGGCGGAGCTGGCCCTCGCCATGGGCGCCCTGGGCGACCGGATCGCCGACACCGGGGACCGGGCTACCGCCGTGCCGTTCGCGAAGCAGTCCGTACGGCTCCAGCGCGAGCTGGTCGAGGAGGAGCGGCCGGGCGCGTCCGTTCCGGCGCTCGCGGCGTACCTGCTGGGCTGCGCCGCGCATCTGGCGGGCGCCGGGGAGCCGGTGGAGGCCGTGCCCCGGGCGGAGGAGGCGGTCGGCCTCCTCCGGCGCCTCGCCGAGGAAGAGGAGGAGGCCTTCCTGCCTCGGCTCGCCGCCGCTCTGCACGCCCTCGGCGACCACCGCGCGGCCGTGAGCGACCTCTCCGGCGCGATCGACGCGGCCCGGGAGGCGGGCGACTGCTTCCGTGAACTCGCCGACCTGCGGCCGGATGTCTTCCGCCCGGAGCTGGCCCCGGCACTCGACGGCCTGGCCGGTCACCTCAACAGGGCCGGAGACCCGGCGGCGGGCCTGCGGGCTGCGGAGGAGGCGGTGGCCCTGCTCCGCGAGCCTGCCGGGCAACACCCTGAGGCCTTCCGCCCGGGCCTGGCCGCCGCTCTCCGCACCCTCGCCCGGAGCCTGGCGGGCACCGGTGGCCCCGCGCAGGCGTCGGCCCCGGCGCGGGAGGCCGTCGGTCTGCTGCGTGAACAGGGCGACGACGTCCTGCCGGAACTGGCCCGCTCGCTCCATCTGCTCGGCACGCACCTGGAGGCGAGCGGTGATGCGGAGGGGGCGGTGGAAGCGTTCTGGGAGTCGGTGGCTCTCCACCGGTCCCTGGCGCTGGAGGACCCCGGCGGCTGCGATGCCCCGGTCACCGCCCTGGTCTCCGCTCTCGACGACCTGACCCGGACGCTCGCCCGTACCGGCGAACACACGGCGGCGATCGAGGAGTTCGAGGAAACGGTCAAGGAGTTCACGGCGGCCGACCCGGCGGTCGCCCGGCGCCTGCGCGTCGAACGGAGCGTCTTCCTGCTGCGCTGCCCGGACCCCTGGCCCGCGACCGGAGTGAGCGAGCTGGTGCGGTGGCTCGACGAGGACGGGGAGCGGAACGGGAACGCGGACACCGTGACCGTACGGGCGAGGCGGGCGCTGCGCGCGTACGGTGACAGCGCCGCGGTGCACACGGCGTGGGAGGAGGAGACCTTCACGCCCGTGCCGGACTGGCTGGCCCTGCCTGCGAAGACCCTGGACCTCGTCAGCGCCTGGATGTTCGCACCCGACTGGCCCCGCTCCCGCGATTTCTGGTCGCAGAACGCCGATGTCCTCAGCGGCGGGGAGGCGGTGACCGCCCTCGACGAGCTGGCGGTCCTGGACCCCCTCGGCGCCCAGCGGCACGCCCTGCTCCGCGAGTCCGTCCTCGCCCACGGGGTGACCGCCGCCTACGATCCGCTGATCCTTTCGGAGCAGCTGGCCCAGTGGCTGGAGTGCGCGGACTGGACGGAGTCACGGGCCTATCTGGAGGAGCACCCGCGCCTCCTGGACGTGCAGCCGCCCGCCGCCACCCCGCTGGCCCACGTCGCGATGCTCGACATCGGCCGCACCGAGGGCCTGGACGCCGCGTACCGGCTGGTGGAGGACCGCGACGCCCTCCAGGCCTACGTGGAGCGGGCGTTGGAAGCCGGGGACGGCACCGCGCTGATGCACGCCGGGGGCATCGAGGGCCAGGTCTTCCACGACCGGCTCTCCTCGCTCACCCATGCCCAGGTGGCCCTGGTGCTCTCGGGAGAGACCTCGGGGTTCGACCCGGACGACCTGGCCGCGCTCCTGCACAGGGCCGGCGAGGAGACCCGCGCCCGGCTGGTGGAGGAGACCGTCGCCCTGAGCCTCCGCCACCCCGAACCGCACGGGGAGACCTGGCGCCGGATCATCGGGGCACTGGGCGGAGAGGCCTGACGCACAGGGGCCTGCCCCACGCGGGTGCGCGGGACGGGCCCCTGTGCCGGCAGGGCAGTCGGCTACACGCCCGAGGGCTGTGTCTCCTTCGCCTCCTCCGGCTCGGCCCCGGCCGGTACGCCCGCCTTCGCGGCGCGCTTGGCGGCCTTCTTCCCGGCGCGGCGCTCCTTGCGCAGCTCGACCATCGCGTACAGCGTCGGGACGAGCAGCAGGGTCAGCAGCGTGGAGCTGATCAGACCGCCGATCACCACGACGCCCAGCGGCTGCGAGATGAAGCCGCCGTCGCCGGTGACGCCGAGCGCCATCGGGAGCAGGGCGAAGATCGTGGCCAGGGCCGTCATCAGGATCGGGCGGAAGCGGTGGCGGCCGCCCTCGATGACGGCTTCCACGATGCCCAGGCCCTGGGCGCGGTACTGGTTGATCAGGTCGATCAGCACGATCGCGTTGGTGACCACGATGCCGATGAGCATCAGCAGGCCGATCATCGCGGGAACGCCCAGCGGGGTGCCGGTGACGAGCAGCAGGCCGATGGCTCCGGTGGCCGCGAACGGGACGGAGACCAGCAGGATCAGCGGCTGGATCAGCGACCGGAAGGTCGCCACCAGCAGCATGAACACGATCGCGATGGCCGCCAGCATGGCGAGGCCGAGCTGCATGAAGGCCTCGTTCTGGTCCTCGGTGACGCCGCCGATGGTGGCGGTGGCGCCGTCGGGGAGGTCCAGGGCGTCGATCTTCTGGGCGAGCGTGGCGCTGACCGCGCCGGTGTTGTCACCGACGGGCTTGGCGGTGATGGTCGCCGCGCGCTGGCCGTCGATCCGGGTCGTGGAGACCGGGCCGGGGACGAGCTTCACCTCGGCGATGTCGCCGAGCTTCACCGGGCCGAGCGGCAGGGCCTTGAGCTCGGCCATGGTGGTGGCCGGGCGGGCGGACCTGATGACGACGTCGCGCTCGGTGTCGTCCAGCATCGCGGTGCCGGCCGGGGTGCCGCGTACGGCTCCGGCGACGACCCCGCCCAGTGTGGTGGAGTCGAATCCGGCGGCCGCCGCCCGGTCGTTGGCCGTGACGGAGATGCGCGGGACGCTCTGCGACAGGTCGCTCTGGACGTCGGTGACGTCCTTGATGGTGGCGACCTCGGCGCGGACGGTGTCGGCCGCCTTCTTGAGGGTGTCCGCGTCGGCGGCCTTGACCACGACGCTCAGGTCCTGGGCGCCGAAGCCGTCGCCCGCGGCGATGGAGGTGTCGCCGATGCCGTCGAGCCTGCCGAGGGCCTCGTCGATGCGGTCCTGGGCGCTCTCGTAGTCCGCGGCGTCCTTCAGGGTGACCTGGTAGGAGGCCTGGTTGGAGCCCGTACCGCCGCCGAAGGCCGCCATGAAGCCGGAGGAGCCGACGGTGACCTGGTAGTCCTTGACGCCCTTGTCCTGGTCAAGGACCTTCTCCACCTTGCGGGCGGCCTCGTCGGCGGCCTCCAGGCTGGTGCCGGGCGCCAGCTCCTGCTTGACGGTCAGGACTTCCTGCTCGCCCGCGTCGAAGAAGTTCGTCTTCAGCAGCGGGAGCATCCCGAAGGTGCCGATGAGCACCGCGACGGCGATGACGACGCTGGTGATCCGGCGGCGGGTCGCGAAGCGCAGGATCGGGACGTACAGCCGCTGGAGCCTGCTGCGGGCCTCCTTCTCCTCCGCGAGGCGGCGGGCCTCCGCGGCGTCCTCCGGGGTGCCCTTGGGGGCCCGCAGGAACCAGTACGACAGCACCGGCACCACGGTGAGCGAGACCACCAGCGAGGCCAGCAGGGCCGCGGTGACGGTCAGCGAGAACGAACCGAAGAGCTGGCCGATCATGCCGCCGACCAGACCGATGGGCAGGAACACGGCGACGGTCGTCAGGGTGGCGGACGTGACCGCTCCGGCCACTTCCTTCACCGCGGTGATGATCGCCGTGTGGCGGTCCTCGCCGTAGCCGAGGTGGCGCTTGATGTTCTCCAGCACCACGATCGAGTCGTCGACGACCCGACCGATGGCGATGGTCAGCGCGCCGAGCGTGAGCATGTTCAGCGACAGGTCCCGGGTCCACAGCACGATCAGCGCGAGGACGACGGAGAGCGGGATGGAGACCGCGGTGACCAGCGTCGAGCGGATCGAGGCGAGGAAGACCAGGATCACGACGACCGCGAAGACCAGCCCGAGCGCACCCTCGGTGGTCAGCCCGGAGATCGCTTTGGAGACGGCCGGGCCCTGGTCGGAGACGACCGTCAGCTCGGCGCCCGCGCCGAGGTCCTCGCGGAGCTCGGGGAGCTTGTCCTTGACGGCGTCCGAGATGGCGACGGCGCTGCCGTCCTTGTCCATGGTGGCCATCACGGCGAGGCTCGGCTTGCCGTTGGTACGGGTGATGGAGACCGCTGTGGACGGCTCCTGCTTCACCTCGGCCACATCACCGAGGCGCACCGGCTCGCCCGGCTCGTCCGAGGCGTCCGCGGGGGCCTCCGCGACGACCTGGAGGTCCTCGATCTGCTTCAGGGAGGTGTAGCCACCGCCGACCTGGATGGTGCGGCTCTTGCCCGCCTCGGAGAAGGAACCGGCCGGGAGGGTCGTACCGCCCGCCCGGAGGGCCTGGGACAGCGAGCCCGCGTTCAGACCGGCCGCCGCGAGCTTCTTGTCGTCCGGTACGACGGAGACCTGGAGCTCCTGCACCCCGTCCACGGTGACCTGGCCGACGCCCTCGATGTCCTGGAGGGCCGGGACGACCGTGCGGTCGAGCCGGTCGGCCAGCGCCTGCTGGTCCTCGTCGGCGGTGACCGCGAGGACCACGGTCGGGATGTCGTCGGTGGAACCGGCGATGACCTGCGGGTCGACGGTCGCGGGCAGCTGGGCGCGGGCCCGGTTCACCGCCTGCTGGATGTCGGCGACGAGCTGCTTGGTGCCTTCGTCGCCGAAGTCGAACGTCGCCATGATCAGGGCGTTGCCCTCGCTGGCCGTCGAGGTGATGCCCTCGACGCCGTCGACGGCCTTGATGGAGTTCTCCAGCGGCTCGACGACCTGCTTCTCGACCACATCGGGGGACGCACCCTGGTAGGGCGCCAGCACGGACACCATCGGCAGTTCGATGGTGGGCAGCAGCTGCTGCTTGAGCTGCGGGATCGCTATCGCGCCGAAGACGAGCGCGACAATCGAGACCAGCCCGATCAGGGCCCGTTGCGCGAGGCTGAATCTGGACAGCCAGGACATGGGTGCATCTCTCTTCTGTGGCGTACGCGGAGGAGGGCGGGAGGCAGCACGGGGACGCCTCCGAGCCCACCCCTACGATCTCCGGTTCGCGCCGCCCGTACGTCGGCCCTCCGGGCTGCTTTCTTATGCCGCGCATACCGCAGGTGGAGTACGCCCTCGTACACCCCTGTCCCCGCCCGGTCAGTCGGCCCGGGCGCGCACCAGGCCCGATTCGTAGGCGATGACCACCAATTGCGCCCGGTCCCGGGCGCCGACCTTCGCCATCGCCCGGTTCACATGGGTCTTGACGGTGAGCGGGCTGACCTCAAGGCGTTCGGCGATCTCGTCGTTGGAGTGGCCGCCCGCGACCTGCACCAGCACCTCGCGTTCGCGGCCGGTGAGCGCGCCCAGCCGCTCCGCGTACTCCGCGCTGTCGGGCCCCTCCTCCGAACTCCCGCCCTGGGCCAGGAACGTGGCGATGAGCCCCTTGGTCGCGGCCGGGGAGAGCAGCGCCTCGCCCGCCGCGGCGATCCGGATGGCGTTCAGCAGCTCCTCCGGTTCGGCGCCCTTGCCGAGGAACCCGGAGGCCCCGGCGCGTAGCGACCGGACCACGTACTCGTCGACCTCGAAGGTGGTGAGCATGACCACCCGTACGCCGGACAGCTCCGGGTCCGCGCTGATCATGCGGGTGGCGGCGAGCCCGTCGGTGCCCGGCATCCGGATGTCCATGAGCACCACGTGGGCGCCGGTGGTGCGGGCCAGCTCGACCGCCTGCGCCCCGTCCGCCGCCTCGCCGACGACCTCCATGTCCGGCTCGGAGTCCACCAGCACCCGGAACGCGCTGCGCAGGAGCGCCTGGTCGTCCGCGAGCAGCACCCTGATCGGTACGTCCGGTGCCGCCGACGGCACCGGTGTCGGCTGGGTCATCGGCGTACCCCCGTCCCGCCCGCCGTGCCCGGCAGCTCCGGTTCACCCGCGCGGGCCTCGACCGGCAGGATCGCATGGACCCGGAAGCCGCCACCGTAGCGAGGTCCCGCGGTGAGGGCACCGCCGAGGGCGGTGACGCGCTCACGCATGCCGACCAGGCCGTGGCCGCCGCTGTCCGGGCTCTCGTCCCCGGTGGCGGTGGTCCGCTCCCGGCTGCCGCGGCCGTTGTCGAGCACGGTGATCTCGGCGGTGGCCCCGACCCGTACGACGCTGACCTCGGCCCGGGCCCCGGCGCCCGCGTGCTTGCGGACGTTGGTCAGGGCCTCCTGGATGACCCGGTAGGCGGCCAGGTCGACACCGGCGGGCAGCCGGATCCCCTCCGCGGCGCAGGCCACCTCGACGGGGAGCCCGGCGTTGCGGAAGGTGTCCACCAGCTCGTCGAGGACCGCGAGGCCGGGGGCCGGTTCGGTGGGCGCTGCCGGGTCGCCCTGCTGGCGCAGCAGTCCGACGGTGACCCGCAGTTCGTTGAGCGCGGAGCGGCTGGCGTCGCGGACGTGGGCGAGCGCCTCCTTGGCCTGGTCGGGGCGCTTGTCCATGACGTGGGCGGCGACCCCGGCCTGCACGTTGACCAGGGCGATGTGGTGGGCGACGACGTCGTGGAGGTCGCGGGCGATGCGCAGCCGCTCCTCGGCGACGCGGCGCCGGGCCTCCTCCTCTCGGGTGCGCTCGGCCCGCTCGGCGCGCTCCCGGATGGCGTCGACGAAGGCACGCCTGCTGCGTACGGCGTCCCCGGCGGCCGAAGCCAGGCCGGTCCAGGCGAACACGCCGAAGTTCTCCTGGCTGTACCAGGGGGTCGAGCCGAAGACCATCGCGGCCGCGGTGAGCCCGCCCATCGTCAGCAGCCCGACCTTCCAGGTGGTCGGGCGGTCGGTGCGCGAGGCGACGGTGTAGAGGGCGATGACGGTGCTCATGACGACCGGTGCGGGCGGTTCCATCAGGACGTACTCGACGGCCGAGAGCGCGGCGGTGACGGCGAGGACCTGCATCGGGCGGCGGCGGCGCAGGACGAGGGCCGCCGCGGTCAGCGTCATCAGGAGCACGCTGAACAGCTCGGGGGTACGGGCCCCGAAGGACGGCGGCCCCTGACCGTCGCCCGGGCCGGTGAACGAACTGCAGATCATCGCGACGAGGGTGCAGAACGCCAGGGCCGCGTCGAACGCGAGGGGATGGTCCCGGAGCCAGCGGCGGGCGCGCGCGAAGCCGGACGAGAGGGTGGTCACGTCCAGCTACGGTACGCGGCCGGGCCGGGCGGCCGGGACCGTTCCGCGGGGGAGGACCCGACGCACAGCGCCCCGCACCCGGCGGACCGGGGGCGGGGCACAGGGGTGCTGGTCGACAGCGCGGGTTCAGCGCGGTCAGTTGGGGATGAGCCCGTCGTCGCTGAGCATGTCGCGGACCTCTTCGAGGGTCGCGTCGGGCGCCGGAAGGATCAGCTCGGACGGCTCCAGGGAGTCGTCCGGCAGCGGCGTACCGAGCTCGCGCACCTTGTCCAGGAGTGCGTGGAGAGTGGTGCGGAAGCTGGGGCTGTCGCCGCTCTCCATCTCCTTGAGCAGGACGTCGTCGAGCTCGTTCAGTTCGACGAAGTGACTGTCGGCCAGTTTTACCTGGCCCTCCCCCATGATCCGTACGATCATGACGCTGCCCTTACTGCTTGTCGAACTTGTGCGGGGACTGCTGCGACTGCGGCGTGCTGTCCTGGGCGCCGCCCTCGATGGCCTGCTGCGAGGACGAGGAACCGCCCGCCAGCTCGGCCTTCATCCGCTGGAGCTCCAGCTCCACGTCGCTGCCACCGGAGAGCCGGTCCAGCTCGGCGGCGATGTCGTCCTTCGCGGTGCCGGTCGGGTCGTCCAGGGCGCCGGAGGCGAGCAGCTCGTCGATGGCGCCGGCCCGCGCCTGGAGCTGCTGCGTCTTGTCCTCGGCCCGCTGGATCGCCAGGCCCACATCGCCCATCTCCTCGGAGATGCCGGAGAAGGCCTCGCCGATCCGGGTCTGGGCCTGCGCCGCCGTGTAGGTGGCCTTGATGGTCTCCTTCTTGGTGCGGAAGGCGTCGACCTTGGCCTGGAGCCGCTGGGCGGCGAGGGTGAGCTTCTCCTCCTCGCCCTGCAGCGTGGTGTGCTGCGTCTCCAGGTCGGTGACCTGCTGCTGGAGTGCGGCGCGGCGCGACAGCGCCTCGCGGGCCAGGTCCTCGCGGCCCAGCGCCAGCGCCTTGCGGCCCTGGTCCTCCAGCTTGGACGACTGGCCCTGCAACTGGTTCAGCTGCAACTCCAGGCGCTTGCGGGACGTCGCCACGTCGGCAACGCCTCGACGCACCTTCTGAAGCAGCTCCAGCTGCTTCTGGTACGAGTAATCGAGGGTCTCGCGCGGATCCTCGGCCCGGTCAAGGGCCTTGTTTGCCTTCGCGCGGAAGATCATCCCCATACGCTTCATGACACCGCTCATGGGCTTCGCGCGCCCCCTTCTGACGGACTGAGCTCCAGCACTCCCGATAGAACCCACAGTACGGGCCCTGCCTCTATTACCGCACTGTTCGGGCGCGGATGTGCTCCTCCCCAAGGACGAGTACGCCCGGTGAACACTCCCGCCCAGGGTGTAGGTGGCCCCCCGGGCGCCCGGGGAGGACAAGTCGAACGAGCGGCTGAACAGGCGGTAAACGCCTGTTCTGCACCCGTCGGGACGCTTCTGGGGACGCGGCCCGTTGCCGGATCGTTCCCGCCCTTGTTCCCGGGCCCGCCCGCCGACCCCGTACCCTTGGGTTTTGTGTTCCGTAGCCGCGCCAAGACAGAGAAGGCCCCCACCGATCAGGTGACGGCGGACCTCTCCAAGCAGCCCCGCGACCCGCAGGCTCCCAAGGGTCGCCCCACCCCCAAGCGCAGTGAGGCCCAGACGCAGCGCCGACGTGCCGCGACCAGCGCGCCGACCGACCGCAAGGCGGCCATGAAGCGCCAGCGTGAGGCGCGCCGGGCCGACCTGGCCAGGCAGCGCGAGGCGCTCGCCTCGGGCGACGAGCGCTACCTCCCGGTCCGTGACAAGGGCCCGGTGCGTCGCTTCGTCCGCGATTACGTGGACTCGCGCTTCCACATCGCCGAGTGGTTCCTGCCGCTCGCCGTGGTCATCCTGATCCTCAGCGTGATCCGGGTGCAGAACATCCAGACCATCTCGCTGCTGCTCTGGGTCGGCGTGATCATCCTGATCGTGATCGACTCGATCGGCCTGACGATGCGCCTGAAGAAGGAGCTGCGGAAGCGCTTCCCGGACGCCCCGAAGCGTGGAGCCGTGGCCTACGGCCTGATGCGTACGCTCCAGATGCGCCGACTGCGGCTGCCGAAGCCGCAGGTCAAGCGCGGAGAGCGGCCCTGAGCACGGAGGCCTCCGACGTCACCGGGGTCTCCCCGGTCGGCCCGGCCGGCTTCGGCGGCGTGCGCGACACGGTCCGCCAGGAGCTCGTCGGGCGCCAGCTGGACGAGCAGATAGCCGGGCGGTTCCCGGTGGGTCGTCGGCTGCGCGTCCTGGACGTCGGTACGGGCCGGGGCACCCAGGCGCTGCGCCTTGCGCGGGCCGGTCATTCGGTGACGGGTCTGGAGTCGGACGCCGAGCTGCTCGGGGCGGCCCGTACTGCCCTGTCGACCGAGCCCGAGGGCATCCGGGAGCGGGTCAGGCTGATCGAGGGCGACGGCCGGGACACCGGCGTGCACTTCCTGCCCGGCAGTTTCGACGTGGTGCTGTGCCACGGCGTCCTGATGTACGTCGAGGAGCCGGACCCCATGCTGGCCGGGCTCGCCCGGATGCTGGCGCCCGGCGGCCTGCTCTCCCTGCTCGTACGGAACGCGGACGCGCTCGCGATGCGCCCCGCGCTCGCCGGTGACTTCGGCGCGGCCCTGGCCGCCTTCGACACCGCCACGTACACCGACCACGTGGGCCGCCCGGTCCGGGCCGACCGGCTCGATGCCCTGCGGGCCACGCTCGCCGGGATCGCCGCCCCGCTGCACGCCTGGTACGGGGTGCGGGTCTTCACGGACGGCGTGGCGGACGACGCGCAGCTCCCGGCCGAGGAGCTGGAGCGGGCCGTGACCCTGGAGGACCGGGCCGGGCGCACCGACCCGTACCGGGGTGTGGCGGCTCTGCTGCACCTGTGCGGGGTGCGCGGGTAGGTCGGGGTACGGCGGTGGGCCCCGTTCGGCCCATCAGTGCGGGCGCCCGAACGGGCTGGGAGACCAGACTCCGGATATGGACACTCCGGACACGCCCCCATCCCCTTCCCGCCGCCGGGCAGGCAGGCTGCTGCCGCCCCTGTCGGCAGCCCTCTGCGCGATCGCCCTGGCGAGCGGCTGTTCCGGTGCGGGTCCGGCGGCCCCCGCGCCGGAGGCCAGTGCCTCGGGGACGGCCCAGGGTGCGGCGGTCCGGGCCTCCAACGAACTGGAGAGCGCCTACCAGGCCGTCATCAACGACGTACTGCCGTCGGTCGTGCAGATCGACGCCTCCGACAGCCTCGGTTCCGGGGTCGTCTACGACAGCAGGGGGCACATCGTCACCAACGCCCATGTGATCGGCGACGAGAGGGAGTTCAAGGTCAGCGTCGCCACCGGGGAGACGGTGCTGAACGCCTCGCTGGTCTCCTCGTATCCGGAACAGGACCTGGCCGTGATCAAACTCGACGAGGTGCCGGACGGGCTGAAGCCCGCGAAGTTCGGCGACGCGGAGAAGGTCGAGGTGGGGCAGGTCGTGATGGCGATGGGCTCGCCGCTCGGCCTCTCCAGCAGCGTCACCCAGGGCATCGTCTCGGCGCTCGGCCGGACGGTGAGCGAGAGCCGGGCGGGCGGCGGCACCGGGGCGACGATCGCCAACATGGTGCAGACCTCCGCGGCGATCAACCCGGGCAACAGCGGCGGGGCGCTGGTCAACCTCAGCAGCGAGGTCATCGGCATCCCCACCCTCGCGGCGACGGATCCGCGGATGGGAGACAGCGCGGCGCCCGGCATCGGCTTCGCGATTCCCGTCTCGATGGTGAGGACGGTCGCCGACCAGATCATCAAGGACGGCCGGGTCACCGACTCGGGCCGGGCCGCGCTCAACATCACCGGCCGCACGGTCGTCGACGACGACTACCGCCCCGCCGGGGTGGCCCTGGTCAGCGTGGACCGGGGCGGCGCGGCGGCCGACGCGGGGCTGCGGGCCGGGGACGTCATCACGAAGATCGGGGACAGCGAGGTCACCACGGTCACCTCGCTCTCCGAGGCGCTGGCGGCCGAAAGGCCGGGCCAGAAGGTCACGGTGACGTACTCGCGCGGCGGCGACAGCCGGACGGCGGAGGTCACGCTCGGGGAGATCTGAGCGGTCAGGACGCGGTCAGGACGAGGAACGGAAGGGGGCGGGCTCCGCCGGCCGTGCCGCGGAGCCCGCCCCCTTCCGTGCCCGAGCGTCAGGCGCCGTCGGCCTGCAAGCTCATCGGGCCGTAGATCTTGGTCGAGTCCTCGAAGAGCGTCACCTGGGCGGCACCGCCCTCCAGCAGTTCCTTCCAGAACTCACCGATCCAGGACTCCGCGTCGCCCTGGGTGGTGAACTCCTCCGGCTGCAACACCGGCTCCGTCTCCGTACCGTCGGACTTCTCGAACCGCCACGTCCACGCCATGTCCGCCTCCTGGGTCACGTTGCTGCCCGAAGCCTAGCCGGGCGCGCGCCGCGCGGGGGGACACGGGAGGATCAAGGTGTGGAACTGACTCTGCTCGGCACCGGAGCCCCCGACGGGCTGCCGCGCCCTTCCTGTCCCTGCGCGGCCTGCGCGTCGGCCCGCGGTCCGTGGGCGCGGGCCGCGACGGCGCTGCTGGTCGACGACGCGCTGCTGCTCGACCTCACCCCCGGAGCGGTGTTCGCCGCCGCGCGGGCGGGGCATTCGCTGGGCACGGTGCGCCAGGTGCTGCTGACCCATCCGCACGACGGGCCCGCCGTCGAACTGCCGCCCGCCCTGCCGCAGGCCGGGCGGGTGCCGGACGGCCAGGTGCTGACGCTGATCAGCGGGCACCGGGTACGGGCGGTGGCGATGGACGCGCCGGGGACGGGGTACGAGGTGAGCTCGCCGGAGGGCGAGCGGCTGCTGTACCTGCCGCCGGGGGCCGCGCCCTCGGGGCTGACCGAGCGGGCGGAGCGGCCGTTGGACATGGTCGTCTGCGATGTGATCGCGCGGCCCGACGCGGTGGCCCGGCTGCGGTCGGTGGGCGCGGTGGGCCCGGCGACCGAGGTGATCGCGGTCCACCTGGACCACGACGCCCCGCCGGGCGCGGCGCTGGAGCGGCGGCTCGCGTCGGCCGGGGCGCGGGCGGTGCCGGACGGGACGACGCTGGTGGTGGGCGAGTACCACGCGGTGCCGGACGTGCCGCGCCGGGTGCTGGTGACGGGCGGCGCGCGGTCGGGGAAGTCGCTGGAGGCGGAGCGGCGGCTGGAGACGTTCCCGGACGTGGTGTACGTGGCGACCGGAGGCCGCCGCGACGGGGACCCGGAATGGGCGGCCCGGGTGGGTCTGCACCGGGAGCGCAGGCCGGGCGCGTGGCGGACCGAGGAGACCTGTGAGGTCGCGAAGCTCCTGGCGGCGGACGGGCCGCCGCTGCTGGTCGACTGCCTGTCCCTGTGGCTGACCGACGCGATGGACCGGGTGGATGCCTGGGAGGACGTGCGGTGGCGGCACGGCGGCGAGGAGGCGTTGCGGGGGCGGGTCGCGGAGCTGGTGGGCGCGGTGCGGGAGACCCGGCGCCAGGTGGTGCTGGTGACCAACGAGGTGGGGGCGGGGGTGGTCCCGGCGACCCCGGCGGGGCGGCGGTTCCGGGACGAGCTGGGCCGGCTGAACGCGGCGGTGGCGGCCGAGTGCGAGGAAGTGCTGCTGGTGGTGGCGGGGCAGGCGGTGGTGCTGCGGGGGTGAGGGGGCGTCACCGGTATCCGGTCGGGTTCCGCGGGCCGACCGGTACTGTTCCCGGCGGGGGCCCGCCGCCGGGTTCCCGGACCGGAAACAGACGTGACGACCCGCGAGGCAGACCTCCGTGAACCTGGACGACTTCTCCGACCTGATCGAACGCCCCGACGGGGGTGTGCGCCGCGATGCCGAGGAACGGCGTGAGCGGCTGATCGTGCCGCCCGGGGCGCTCGGCCGGCTCGACGAGCTGGGCGAGTGGCTCAGCGCCGCGCAGCAGTCCGTGCCGGTCAGGGCCGTCGAGCAGCCGCGCCTGGTGCTCTTCGCCGGTGATCATGGAGTGGCGGAGCTGGGTGTCTCGGGCCGGTCGGCGGGAAGCGCGTACGAGCTGGTCCGGGCGGCACTCGACGGTACGAGCCCCGTCTCGGTGCTGGCCCGCCGCTTCTCCGTACCGCTGCGGATCGTGGACGCCGGTCTCGACTGCGATCCGGAGCTGCTTCCCGAGTCCGTCGTACGGCACCGGGTGCGGCGGGGGTCGGGGCGGATCGACGTCGAGGACGCGCTGACGGTCGAGGAGGCCGAGCGGGCGGTCCGGCTGGGCATGGCGATCGCCGACGAGGAGGCGGACTCCGGCACCGATCTGGTGGTGCTCGGCGACCTCAGTGTCGGGGGGACCACGGCCGCGGCCACGCTGATCGCGGCGCTCTGCGGGACGGATGCCTCGGTGGTGACCGGGCGCGGTGGTGCGGGCATCGACGACCTGGCCTGGATGCGCAAGTGCGCGGCGATCCGGGACGCGCTGCGCCGGGCCCGGCCGGTGCTCGGCGACCAGCTGGAGCTGCTGGCCGCGTCGGGCGGCGCGGATCTGGCGGCGATGACCGGCTTCCTGTTGCAGAGCGCGGTGCGCCGGATGCCGGTGATCCTGGACGGGGTCGTCTCGGCGGCCTGTGCGCTGGTGGCGCAGCGGGCGGCGTTCCGGGCGCCGGACTGGTGGCTGGCCGGTCAGGTCAGCGGGGAGCCCGCGCAGACGAAGGCGCTGGACCGGATGGCCCTGACCCCGCTGCTGGACCACGGGGTGACGGTGGGCGAGGGCAGCGGGGCGCTGCTGGCCCTGCCGCTGGTGCAGGCGGCGGCCGCGCTGGCCGCCGAACTGCCGGAGCGTACGCCGGAGGCGACCGAGGACGAGGATGAGGCCGAGGCGGGGGAAGCCCCCTCCGAGGACGAGGTGGAGGTGCTCGACGCGACCTGAGGCCATGGCGGGGCGGTCAGATCGGGGCGGGCAGTCCCCACCGACCACACCCGCCACCCTTATGTCCGTAATGCGCCATATGATCACCT
This sequence comes from Streptomyces sp. WZ.A104, assembly GCF_002382885.1. GTDB lineage: Bacteria > Actinomycetota > Actinomycetes > Streptomycetales > Streptomycetaceae > Streptomyces. The sequence continues at coordinate 7,977 of NZ_NWVL01000097.1, read as the reverse complement.
CTCATGGGAGAGGTTCGATCGGCCGAAGAGGCAGCCCGGCGCAGCACCGTCCGGTCCCGGCGGAGCGCGGCGTTCGCCATCTGGTATCTGCGCGTCGTCTCGTTCATCAATTTCCTCAGCGCCGTCTGGGTCAGCCTCGGCCAGGACCTGCGGCGGCACAACACCGAGAACTACTTCACGCCCTACCTGCTCAGCGCGGGGTTCTCCGCCGGGGTGGTCGCCCTGTTCCTGGCGATCACCATGCGGCGGCGCAAGCGGGCCGCCTGGATCGTGAACATGGTCCTGGGCGGGCTGGTGCTGGCGCTCCTGATCCTCGCGTTCTTCTTCGCGGAGATCCGCCAGCACGCGCAGAACTGGGTCTCACTGGGGCTGACGGCCGCCTTCGTCGCCGCGCTGCTGCTCGGGCGGCGGGAGTTCTACGCCAAGGGCGACCGCTCCAACCCCAAGCTGGCGGCCCTGGTGGCCGTGGCGGGGCTGCTGGCCACCTCGCTCATCGCGACGGCCCTGGTGACCGTCACCAACACCGCCCACGACGAGTACCGCTCCACCTTTCTGGACCGCTGGCGCTACGGGGCGCTCCGCCTCGTCTCCGTGGCGGCCGACGACTCCCGCTTCCCCGGGATCACCACACCCGGCTGGGTCAACGTCGTCATCAACATCCTGTCCACGCTGCTGCTGATCACCGTCGTCTACGCCGCGTTCCGCTCGCGCCGCGCGGTGGACCCGCTCTCCCCCGAGGACGAGGCGCGGCTCCGCGTACTGCTGGACAAGCACGGCGACCGGGACTCGCTCGGCTACTTCGCGCTGCGCCGGGAGAAGAGCGCCGTGTGGTCGCCGACCCGGAAGGCCGCCGTCGTCTACCGGGTCGTCGGCGGGGTCTCCCTGGCATCCGGCGATCCGATCGGCGACCCGGAGGCCTGGCCGGGCGCGATCGCCCCCTGGCTGACCGAGGCCCGGGAGCACGGCTGGATTCCGGCCGTGATGGGCGCGAGCGAGGAGGCGGGCACGGTCTACTCCCGGCACGGCCTGGACGCGCTGGAGCTGGGCGACGAGGCGATCGTGGAGACCGCCGAGTTCACGCTCGACGGGCGGGCGATGCGTACGGTGCGCCAGGCCTACAACCGGGTGAAGCGCGCCGGGTACGAGGTGACGATCCGGCGGCACGCGGACATCCCCGAGGACCAGATGGCCGACCTCGTGCGGCGCGCCGACGACTGGCGTGACGGGGAGACCGAGCGCGGTTTCTCCATGGCCCTCGGGCGGCTCGGCGACCCGGCCGACGGGCAGTGCGTGATGCTGGAGTGCCGCGATGCGGGCGAGGCCGGGGCCCCCGGTGAGCTGCGCGCGATCCTGAGCTTCGTGCCGTGGGGGCCGCACGGCCTCTCCCTCGACCTGATGCGCCGCGACCGGGACGCGGAGAACGGGCTGATGGAGTTCATGGTCATCCAGCTGCTCCAGCGCTCGGGCGAGATCGGGATCACTCAGGTCTCGCTCAACTTCGCGATGTTCCGGTCCGTCTTCGAGAGGGGATCGCGGCTCGGCGCGGGACCGGTGCTGAGGCTGTGGCGTTCGCTGTTGAGCTTCTTCTCGCGCTGGTGGCAGATCGAGTCGCTCTACCGGGCCAACGCCAAGTACCGACCGATCTGGGAGCCGCGTTTCATGCTGTTCGAGAAGAGCGCCGACCTGGCGCGGATCGCCCTCGCGGCGGGGCGCGCCGAGGGGTTCCTGGAGGCGCCGGGGCTGCCGAAGTGGCTGCACCGCTCGCACCTGGGCACCCGTAGGTGAGCCGCCTCCCGGCTCTGCGCCGGGCGGTGCTGCGCGAGTGGGGGCCGCTCTTCACCACCGTACGGACGGGAATCACCGACGGCGGTGTGCGGGCGCTCGCCCTGACGCTGACGGCGGTGGCGCTGACGGCGGTGGTCCAGGTCGTCCAGAACCAGGCCTGGGGCTACGGCCCGGTGCAGAACCTGGGGGCGGTGCGGGCCGAGGACCCGGTGTGGCAGGCCCTGCTGCGTACACCGCTGTCACTGTTCGTGCCCGCGCTCGATCTGCCCGTGTGGGGCGCGCTGGCCCAGATCCTGCTGGTGTTCGGCATCGCGGAGGTGTGCCTGGGGCGGTGGCGCATGCTCGCGGTCGCGTATCTGGCCACGCTCGCCGGGACGCTGTACGCCCGGATCGGCATCGCGCTCGGCCCGGACGCCGTCCTCGGGCTGCCCGCATCGGACGCGCAGGTGGTGGACACCGGCCCTTCGGCGGCGGTCGTGGGACTCGCGGTGTACGTCTGCCATCAGCGGCGCGCCTGGTTCACCGGGGCACTGGTGATCGTCGCGATGGTGGTGGAGGTCCTGGTCAAGGACAATCTGGCGGGCCGCGAGCATCTGGCCGCCATCGCCGCCGTCCTGGTGGTGTGCGGCGTACGGGAGCGGCTCGGGCGGCGGCGGGCCGCTCAGGACCTGCCCGCGGGCGGCGACGGCACCCGGTCCGGGGCGCCGCCGATGAGGTCCTGAAACCTCCGGCGCGGCCCGGCCCACCGCACGTCGTGGCGGTAGGCCCGCAGCACCGCCTTGGAACGGGCGCGGTGGCGGTGGCGGTAGAACCGCTTGGCCCAGGGCGACGTGGGGCGGGCCAGGCGGACCGCGCCGACCAGGGCCACGAACGGGACGAAGGTGCCGAGCACCGCCATCCGCGCCTTGCCCTTGAACAGCGCGATCAGGACGAAGCAGAAGTTGATCACGTATGAGGTGATGACGCCGATCCGGCCCTGCTGCTCCTGATCGGTCACGTCGTCCACGCCGAGCGGCGAGAAGCCCGCCAGGACCAGCAGCACCAGCGAGGCGGTCAGCACGACCACCTCCACGCTCTGGCGGCCCGCCTCGGTCCAGTACACGTCGTCCAGATGCAGGATCAGGGCGAACTCGTCCAGCACCAGACCCGCCCCCACTCCGAAGATGATCGCGCACAGCCCCGCGGCCACCCCGTGGCGGCCCGCGGCCACCGCCCCGAATCCGCCGATCACGCTCAGCACGACACCGGGCACCACATGGTGAATGTGCATCCCGCCCGGGGTGATGTTGCGGAACGGGCCCTTCCCGGCGCGGATCAGCCGGGTGACACCGCGGGTGATCGCGAAGGTCAGGACGAAGGCGGCCAGCGCGAGAAGCAGGGGGAGCTTGCCCGGTTCCACGATGTTGGTGTGCCACCAGTTACCCACGCCACCCGCTCCCGATGCATTCACTTCTGTGACTATTTGCCCGTTTCGTCCAATCTATCGGCGGGCGGGAGCGGCTAGCCTGCCCGCGGTGACCTCCCTGAACAGCCATGGCCTGCGTTTCGCCTTCGGCACCCTGACCGTACTGCCCGTCCGCGTGACCCGCTGGGACCGCGCGACCGCCCGCTCGGGCATGCTCTGCGCCCCGCTCGCCGGGCTCGTCGTGGGACTGCTCGCCGCCGCCCTCGGTTCGCTGTCGCTGCTGGCCGGATCGGGGCCGCTGCTCGCGGCGGTCGCCTCCGTCGCGGTGCCCGCCGCCCTCACCCGGGGGCTGCACCTGGACGGACTGGCGGACACGGCGGACGGGCTCGGCAGCGGGAAACCGGCCGAGGACGCGCTGCGGATCATGAAGCAGTCCGACATTGGGCCGTTCGGTGTCATCACGCTCCTCCTGGTCCTGCTGGCCCAGGTCGCGGTCCTCTTCGAGCTGTACGGGGAGGGCTGGGCGCACGGGGCGCTCGGGGCCGTCGTGGCGGCCGTCGCCGCCCGCCTCGCGCTGACCCTGGCGTCCCGTCAGGGCGTCCCGGCGGCCCGGCCGGAGGGGCTCGGGGCGACGGTGGCCGCCACGGTCCCGGTCCGGTGGGCGCTGCTCGCGGCGGCGGTCGCGGTGGCGCTGTGCGGGGCGGCGGGGGCGGCGTTCGGTCCGTACGGTGCGCTGCACCACGCGCTCGCGGTGCTGGGGGCGCTGGCCGTGGCCGAACTGCTGCTGCGGCACTGCGTGCGGCGGTTCGGCGGGGTCACCGGGGACGTCTTCGGGGGCGTCGAGGAGAGCGCGGCGACGGCGGCCCTGGTGGTGCTGGCACTGGGTTCCTGACGGCGGGGCGGCTCGTCGCGGCGGCCGGCACCGGCCGCCCTGGCGGTCCGGAACGGCCCGCCGCCGTCACACGGCAGGAATCGCGCGCGTAGGCTCATTCCCGGCACATCGCGGCGGCGTCTACGATGCGCCGGGCACGGCCGGCCCACCCCTCGGCCGAACCGAACTCAACGGAAGCGAGATTTCACCACCGTGACTGCTCTCACTCTCAGCACTGCCGGTGCGGCGACGCTGCGCGCCGACGCACTCGTCGTCGGCGTCGCCAAGGGCGCTGGGCCCAAGTCGGGCCCGGTCCTCGCACCCGGCGCCGAGGCCGTGGACAAGGCGTTCGACGGAAAGCTCGCCGACGTCCTCGCGACCCTGGGCGCCACCGGTGCCGAGGGCGAACTGACCAAGCTGCCCGCCGCGCCCGGCCTCAAGGCGCCGGTCGTCGTCGCGGTCGGCCTCGGTCCGGTCCCGGACAAGGAGGACGCGTACGACGCGGAGGCCCTGCGCCGCGCCGCGGGCACCGCCGCCCGTGCGCTGTCCGGTTCGAAGAAGGCCGGTTTCGCGCTGCCCGCCGGTTCGGTCGAGGACGCCGCCGCCGTCGCCGAGGGTGCGCTGCTCGGCGCGTACGCCTTCACCGCCTACCAGGGCGGCGAGAACAAGCTCGCCCCCAAGGCCGCGAAGTCCGCCAAGGAGAACGGCCCGAAGCAGCCCCTCGCCGAGGTGGCCCTGCTCGGCGCCAAGCCGCGCGACAAGGCCTTCAAGGCCGCCGTCGAGCGCGCACTCGCGCTGGTCGAGGAGATCAACCGGGCCCGCGACCTCATCAACACCCCGCCGAACGACCTGTACCCCGAGTCCTTCGCCGCCGTGGCCACCGCCGCGGGCAAGGAGCACGGCATCAAGGTGCAGGTGCTCGACGAGAAGGCGCTCGTCAAGGGCGGCTACGGCGGTCTCCTCGGCGTCGGCCAGGGCTCCGAGAACGGCCCGCGCCTGGTGAAGCTCGCCTACACGCACCCGAAGGCGGAGAAGACCCTGGCCCTCGTCGGCAAGGGCATCACCTACGACTCGGGCGGCATCTCGCTCAAGCCGGCCGGTCACAACGAGACGATGAAGTGCGACATGAGCGGCGCGGCCGCCGTGTTCGCCGCCGTCGTCGCGGCCGCCCGCCTCGGCCTGAAGGTCAACGTCACCGGCTGGCTGGCGCTGGCCGAGAACATGCCCTCCGGCAACGCCACCCGCCCCGGTGACGTGCTGCGCATGTACAGCGGCAAGACCGTCGAGGTCCTCAACACCGACGCCGAGGGCCGACTCGTCCTGGCCGACGCGCTGACCCGCGCCTCGGAGGAGAAGCCGGACGCCATCGTCGACGTGGCGACCCTGACCGGCGCGATGGTGCTGGCGCTCGGCAACCGCACCTTCGGCATCATGGCCAACGACGACGCCTTCCGTACGTCGATCCACGAGATCGCCGAGGAGGTCGGCGAGGCCTCCTGGCCGATGCCGCTCCCCGCCGACCTGCGCAAGGGCATGGACTCCCCCACCGCCGACATGGCCAACATGGGCGAGCGGATGGGCGGCGGCCTGGTCGCCGGTCTGTTCCTGAAGGAGTTCGTGGGCGAGGGCATCGCCTGGGCCCACCTGGACATCGCCGGTCCGGCGTTCCACGAGGGCGCTCCGTACGGCTACACGCCCAAGGGCGGCACCGGCTCCGCGGTCCGCACCCTGGTGCGCCTCGCCGAGCGCACCGCCGACGGCGACCTGGGCTGAGTGGCCCACCCCGCCGGACACCCTCACGGCCCCGGGCATAGCTCCGGGGCCGTAGGCGTTGTCGCCCCCGGGTAGCGGCACGCGGTCCGGGCGGGTTTCGCTCTCGACGAAACCAGCGGAATCCGTAGGTCTCTACGCAGCAGTAACCCTCCGGGACGGACGATCATCCGTCCCGGACCCGGGCCCCGCGTCCCGCCCGCCGTCGACAAGTGCGAAGATGGGTTCTCGGCAGGACAGGGCCCCCACCACAGGGCCGAAAGACAAAAGCGGCCGAACACCAGCCGACCGGCCGGTCACACCCCAGCGACGGGGCCCGGCGTACGGCGCACATGCATGGAGGACGTGACGTGGCGAACGACGCCAGCACCGTTTTCGACCTAGTGATCCTCGGCGGTGGCAGTGGCGGGTACGCCGCGGCCCTGCGCGGAGCGCAGCTGGGCCTGGACGTCGCCCTGATCGAGAAGGGCAAGGTCGGCGGCACCTGCCTGCACAACGGCTGCATCCCCACGAAGGCACTGCTGCACGCGGGCGAGATCGCGGACCAGGCCCGCGAGTCGGCCCAGTTCGGCGTGAAGGCCACCTTCGAGGGCATCGACATGGAGGCCGTCAACAAGTACAAGGACGAGGTGATCTCGGGCCTGTACAAGGGTCTCCAGGGTCTCGTCGCCTCGCGCAAGGTCCACTACATCGAGGGTGAGGGCAAGCTCTCCTCCCCCACCTCCGTGGACGTGAACGGCCAGCGCGTCCAGGGCCGCCACGTACTGCTGGCGACCGGCTCCGTGCCGAAGTCGCTGCCGGGCCTGGAGATCGACGGCAACCGGATCATCTCCTCGGACCACGCGCTGAAGCTGGACCGCGTCCCGAAGTCCGCGATCGTGCTGGGCGGCGGCGTCATCGGCGTCGAGTTCGCCTCGGCGTGGAAGTCCTTCGGCACCGAGGTCACGATCGTCGAGGGCCTCAAGCACCTCGTCCCGGTCGAGGACGAGAACAGCTCCAAGCTTCTTGAGCGCGCCTTCCGCAAGCGCGGCATCAAGTTCAACCTCGGCACCTTCTTCGACAAGGCCGAGTACACCGAGGACGGCGTCCGTGTGACGCTCGCCGACGGCAAGACCTTCGAGGCGGAGGTGCTGCTCGTCGCCATCGGCCGCGGCCCGGTCTCGCAGGGCCTCGGTTACGAGGAGCAGGGCGTCGCGATGGACCGCGGCTATGTCCTGGTCGACGAGTACATGCAGACCAACGTCCCGACGATCTCGGCCGTCGGCGACCTCGTCCCGACGCTCCAGCTCGCGCACGTCGGCTTCGCCGAGGGCATCCTGGTGGCGGAGCGGCTGGCCGGTCTCAAGACCGTCCCGATCGACTACGACGGCGTGCCGAAGGTGACGTACTGCCACCCCGAGGTCGCCTCCGTGGGCATCACCGAGGCCAAGGCCAAGGAGATCTACGGCGCGGACAAGGTCGTCGCCCTCAAGTACAACCTCGCGGGCAACGGCAAGAGCAAGATCCTGAAGACCGCGGGCGAGATCAAGCTCGTCCAGGTCAAGGACGGTGCCGTGGTCGGCGTCCACATGGTGGGCGACCGCATGGGCGAGCAGGTCGGCGAAGCCCAGCTGATCTACAACTGGGAGGCGCTGCCCGCCGAGGTCGCGCAGCTCATCCACGCCCACCCGACGCAGAACGAGGCGATGGGCGAAGCGCACCTGGCGCTGGCGGGCAAGCCCCTCCACGCCCACGACTGATCCCCCGGTACCGGGCGCGACGACCGACCACTTCCGCATTTTCGTAAGGAGCAACTGAAACCATGTCGGTTTCCGTAACCCTTCCGGCGCTCGGCGAGAGCGTCACCGAGGGCACTGTCACCCGTTGGCTGAAGGCCGAGGGCGAGCGCGTCGAGGCCGACGAGCCGTTGCTCGAAGTCTCGACCGACAAGGTCGACACCGAGATCCCGGCCCCCGCGTCCGGTGTGCTGGCCTCCATCAAGGTCGCCGAGGACGAGACCGTCGAGGTCGGCGCCGAGCTGGCCGTCATCGACGACGGCTCCGGCGCTCCGGCCGAGGCCCCGGCCCCGGCCGCCGAGACCCCCGCCGCCCCGGCCGAGGCTCCTGCCCCGGCCGCCGAGGCGCCCGCCGCCCCGGCCCCCGCGGCC
>NZ_NWVL01000096.1 GCF_002382885.1 Streptomyces sp. WZ.A104 | reverse complement strand
CGCCGGGCGGGCGCCCTCGCCGCCGCCGCCCTGCCGGGGGCGTGGCGGGGCCGCGTCCGCCCGCTTGGCGCGGGTGCGCTTGGCGGGCGCGGTCTTCGTGGTGGTCGTGGCGGAGGCTCCCGGTGCGGCGGTGGCCTCGGTGGGAGCGGGAGGCGGCGCGGTCGGCGTCACATCGACGGAGACCTCGACGGTTGCCTCTGCGGGGGCCTCGGCGGCCTTGCGGGATGCCTTGCGGGACGGCTTGCGGGCGGTCACAGGGACTGCCTCCTCGGGGTGAAGGGGAGGAGCACGGGGTGGAAGGGGGAGGGAGAGTGAGGGAGAGGCGCGGGAGGAGCGGGAAGGGGCCGGGCCCGGATCAGGCGGCGGCCGACTGGGCCAGCCGCTGGATGGCCGCCATCGGTACGGGCAGCCAGTCGGGGCGGTGCCGGGCCTCGTACAGCACCTCGTACACCGCCTTGTCGGTCTCGTGGGCGCGCAGCAGCTCCGGTTCGCCGCGCGGGTCGGTGCCCGAGGCCAGCGCGTAGCCCTCGCAGTAGGCGGCGCGGCAGCGGGCCGCCCACTCCGGGTGCCACGGGCGGTGCGAGCGGGCCGCGTAGTCGAAGGAGCGCAGCATGCCCGCGACATCGCGCACCGGCGGTGCGGGGCGCCGCCGTTCGTGCAGCGGTCGCGCCGGTTCGCCCTCGAAGTCGATCAGCGACCAGAAGCCGTCGGCGGAGCGCAGCGTCTGGCCGAGGTGGAGGTCGCCGTGCACGCGCTGCTGCGCCCAGCCGCTGCCCCGGTGGCCGAGGTCGGTCACGGCGTCGAACGTGGCGCGCAGCCCGGGGACGTACGGCACGAGCGCCGGGACCGCCTGGGCGGCGGCCTCCAGGCGCTGGGTCATCTGGGCCACCAGCTGCCGGGTCTGGGTGCCGCGCAGCGCCGGGGTGGGCAGGGCGGCGGCGAGCGCGGTGTGCACCTCGGCGGTGGCCCGGCCCAGGGCCCGCGCCTCGGGCAGGAAGTCCCGGCCCGCGGCGAGCGCGGCGAGCGCGAGCTGCCAGCCGTCGTGTGCGCCGTGCAGGAAGGGCTGGAGCACGCCGAGGGTGAGCGGCTCGGGGCCCGGCGCCTCGAACCAGGCGACCGGGGCGGGCACCCGTTCGCACCCCTGGCCGGTCAGCGCGAGAGGCAGCTCCAGGTCCGGGTTGGTGCCCGGGAAGACCCGGCGGAAGATCTTGAGGATGTACGCATCGCCGTAGACGATCGAGGAGTTGGACTGCTCGGCGTCCAGGACCCGGGGCGGGAGGCCCGCCGGGATCGCGGCGTTCCGCTCGAACCGGAGGGTGCCGAGCGTGCCGGGCCGGCGGAACCGTTCCAGCAGGAGTCCGGCCAGCCGTGGATCGTGCAGTGCGTCGTAGACGGTCCGCCCCGCCAGCGGGCCCCGGTCCGCCCGGCCGACCAGTGCGGCGGCGAGGGTCGTGGGCAGCGATGTTCGCACGCCGAGAAGGAGTTGGTAGCAGTCACCGGCCGGGTGGACCGGCGCGGACGGCTGCTGGACCCGCAGCAGCAGATGCAGCAGGCCCGGACCGGCCGCGCCGTCCAGTGGCAGCATCTCGGTGGCCGAGACGAGGGAGAAGCCGGTGACCGGCCGGCCCTTGCCCGCGAACCACCGCTGCCGGGGCAGCCATTCGTGGAGCAGCGGGGCGAGGGACGGGAGAAGGGCCCCGTCCCTGGTGCTGCCGTGCGTTGTGCTGTTCCTCGTGCTCTTCGCCAGGGCGACGTGAGGGGATGCAGCCTCCGACATGGCATCGCGTCCTTTCCCCGGGCACACCACAGGATGCGAAGAGTGTCCCGGATTGCGGCAATGGCTGTCCGGCTGTGCGGGACGTGTCGGGTGAGGATGGTCCTTACGGACTCGAACGGCGGAACCGTGAAGGTGCGATGTGGGTCAGAGTGCCCCGTGCGGGACGGCGGAAACCGCCCCGCACGGGCTGAGGCCGCATCAGGCCGGCGGCGCGTCCTTGCGCAGCCGGAACCAGTAGAAGCCGTGCCCCGCCAGGGTCAGCAAGTAGGGCCACTGCCCGATGGCCGGGAACCGCACCCCGCCGATCAGCTCCACCGGATGCCGCCCGTTGAAGGACCGCAGGTCCAGCTCCGTCGGCTGCGCGAACCGCGAGAAGTTGTGCACGCACAGGACGAGGTCGTCCTTGTACTCGCGGGTGAACGCCAGCACAGCAGGGTTGGAGGAGGGCAGTTCGGTGTACTCGCCGAGGCCGAAGGCCGGATTCTGCTTACGGATCTCGATCATCCGGCGGGTCCAGTGCAGCAGCGAGGACGGCGAGGCCATCGACGCCTCGACGTTGGTGACCTGGTAGCCGTAGACCGGGTCCATGATCGTGGGGAGGTAGAGCCGCCCCGGATCGCTGGAGGAGAAGCCGGCGTTGCGGTCGGGCGTCCACTGCATCGGGGTGCGCACCGCGTCCCGGTCGCCCAGCCAGATGTTGTCGCCCATCCCGATCTCGTCCCCGTAGTAGAGGATCGGGGAGCCGGGCAGCGACAGCAGCAGCGCGGTGAACAGCTCGATCTGGTTGCGGTCGTTGTCCAGCAGCGGGGCGAGGCGCCGGCGGATGCCGATGTTGGCGCGCATCCGCGGGTCCTTGGCGTACTCCGCGTACATGTAGTCGCGCTCTTCGTCCGTGACCATTTCGAGGGTCAGCTCGTCATGGTTGCGCAGGAAGATGCCCCACTGGCAGTTCTTCGGGATCGCCGGGGTCTTCGCCAGGATTTCGGAGACCGGGTAGCGGCTCTCGCGGCGCACCGCCATGAAGATCCGCGGCATCACGGGGAAGTGGAACGCCATGTGGCACTCGTCGCCGCCCGCTTCGTAGTCGCCGAAGTAGTCGACGACGTCCTCCGGCCACTGGTTGGCCTCGGCGAGGAGCACGGTGTCCGGGTAGTTGGCGTCGATCTCCTTGCGGACCCGCTTGAGGAAGTTGTGGGTCTCGGGGAGGTTCTCGCAGTTGGTGCCCTCGCGCTGGTAGAGGTAGGGCACCGCGTCGACCCGGAAGCCGTCGATGCCCAGGTCCAGCCAGAACCGCAGGGCCGCGAGGATCTCCTCCTGGACCGCCGGGTTCTCGTAGTTGAGGTCCGGCTGGTGGGAGAAGAAGCGGTGCCAGTAGTACTGCTTGCGCACCGGGTCGAAGGTCCAGTTGGACGTCTCGGTGTCGACGAAGATGATCCGGGCGTCCTGGAACTGCTTGTCGTCGTCGGCCCAGACGTAGTAGTCGCCGTAGGGCCCGTCGGGGTCGGTGCGGGACTGCTGGAACCACTCGTGCTGATCGCTCGTGTGGTTCATGACGAAGTCGATGATCACGCGCATGCCCCGCTGGTGCGAGGCGTCCACGAACTCCACGAAGTCGGCGAGATCGCCGAACTCCGGCAGGACCGCGGTGTAGTCGGAGACGTCGTAGCCCCCGTCGCGCAGCGGCGACTTGAAGAACGGCGGCAGCCAGAGGCAGTCCACGCCGAGCCACTGGAGGTAGTCCAGCTTGGCGGTGATGCCCTTGAGGTCGCCGATTCCATCCCCGTTGGAGTCCTGGAAGGACCGGACGAGCACCTCGTAGAAGACGGCGCGCTTGAACCAGTCGGGATCGCGGTCCTTGGCGGGAGTGTCCTCGAACGTGTCGTGGACAGGCTCATTGACGATCATGGTGTGGGTGACCCTCCGGTCGGCGGGGACGGTCGCAGGACGGCGATGTGCGCGGGCGTGATGCCCGGCTCCAGGCGCACATAGAAGGCCCTGCCCCAGTGGTAGGTATCGCCGGTGAGCTCGTCGCGCACCGGTACGCGCTCGTGCCGGTCGAGGCCGAGCCGCTCCATGTCCAACGAGACCGTGGCCTCCTGGGTGTGGTGCGGGTCGAGGTTCACGACCACCAGAACGGTGTTCGAGCCGGAACGCTTGCTGAAGACGATCAGCGCGTCGTTGTCGGCGTGATGGAAGTGGACGTCGCGCAACTGCTGGAGTGCGGGGTTGCGGCGCCGGATCCGGTTCAGCGAGGTGATCAGGGGCGTCAGCGTGCGGCCCTCGCGTTCCGCCGACTCCCAGTCCCTCGGGCGCAGTTCGTACTTCTCCGAGTGCAGGTACTCCTCGCTCCCCGGCTTGGCCGGAGTGTTCTCGCACAGCTCGAATCCCGCGTAGACGCCCCAGGACGGGGCGAGCGTCGCGGCCAGTACCGCCCGAGCTTCAAAGGCCGGGCGGCCGCCCTCCTGGAGGTAGCCGGGAAGGATGTCGGGGGTGTTCACGAAGAAGTTGGGCCGCATGTACGAGGCGGCCTCCCCGGACAGCTCCGTGACGTACTCGGTCAGCTCGTGCTTGGTGTTGCGCCAGGTGAAGTACGTGTACGACTGCTGGAAGCCGACCGCTCCCAGGGTGTGCATCATCGCCGGGCGGGTGAACGCCTCTGCCAGGAAGATGACATCGGGATCGGTGCCGTTGATCTCGGCGATGACCTTCTCCCAGAACACCACCGGCTTGGTGTGCGGGTTGTCGACCCGGAAGATCCGCACCCCGTGGCCCATCCAGAAGCGCAGGATCCGTGTCGTCTCCGCCACCAGACCGCGCATGTCCTTGTCGAAGGCGATCGGATAGATGTCCTGGTACTTCTTCGGCGGGTTCTCGGCGTACGCGATCGAGCCGTCGGGGCGGTGGTGGAACCAGTCCGGGTGGTCCTTGACCCACGGGTGGTCCGGCGAGCACTGGAGCGCGAAGTCCAGCGCGATCTCCATCCGCAGATTGCGGGCCACCGACACGAAGTGGTCGAAGTCCTCCAGCGTCCCGAGCTCCGGGTGGACCGCGTCGTGCCCGCCGTCCGGCGAACCGATCGCCCAGGGCACGCCCGGGTCGTGCTCCCCGGCCGTCAGCGTGTTGTCCGGGCCCTTGCGGTGGGTGGTCCCGATCGGATGGATCGGCGGCAGGTACACGACATCGAAGCCCATGGCGGCGACCGCGGGCAGCCGCTCGGCGGCCGTCCGGAAGGTCCCGCCGACCAGCCGGGTCGGCGCGTCCGGCGAGCTGTCGGCGGGGTCCACCGGCACCCGCCGCGCCCCCTCCGAGCGCGGGAACAGCTCGTACCACGACCCGTACAGCGCCCGCTGGCGCTCCACGCGCACCGCCAGCGGTTTGGACCGGGTGACCAGCTCACGCAGCGGATACCGGGCGAGGACGGCGTCGGCGGCCGGGGTCAGGGCGGCGGCCAGCCGGGCGGCCGGCGGGTGCGCGGCGTCGCGCAGCGCGTCCACCGCCGCTAGCACCGCCTCACGCCCGTGCTTCTTCGGTACGCCCGCGGCGGCCCGCTCCAGCAGCGCCGCACCCTCCGCCAGCACCAGGTCCGTGTCGATGCCCGCCGGGATCTTGATCGCGGCGTGGTGCCGCCAGGTGGCGACCGGATCGCTCCAGGCCTCCACCGTGTACGTCCAGCGGCCCTCGCAGGCCGGGGTGACCTCCGCGCCCCAGCGGTCGGTTCCCGGGGCCAGCTCGCGCATCGGGGTCCACGGTCCCACCCGTCCGCTCGGATCGCGCAGCACGACATTGGCGGCCACCGCGTCATGGCCTTCGCGGAAGACGGTGGCGGTGACCTGGAAGGTCTCACCGGCGACGGCCTTCGCCGCCCGTCTGCCGCAGTCGACGAGAGGGCGGACGTCCAGGACGGGAATACGACCGATCATGGAATCACCTGGGGGCTGGAGGAGCTCGGTGCGGACGGGAAACGGCACGGGCACGGAGGACCGACCGCGCGTGCCGCGATGATGGGGATCTGTCCTTTGTAGCTGCTCAGCTGTCTGCTGACGGGCTGTGGGCATGGCCGCTCCTGTCCGCGTTCACTCGAATGGCACTCGAATGGGTGGGTCGCGGGGGTTTCGTGCAAGTTCGGGGATGCACGGAGAACGTGTGCGGGCCGGGACGTGCGGTGTACCGGAGAAGCCTTCCCCGCGGCCGCGGGTGGGAAATCCGGCGTTGTGTTAACTACTCGGTCGTAGCCGGTCGGTCGGAGACGCTCACGCCCCGGCGCGCGCTCCGGCGGCGTACGGAGATCCGAAGCGCCCCCACAGGTTCCGGATACCCGATCTGCGGCGCCACACGGCAGCTTTCCCTGTGGCTCAGAGGTCCACAAGGCTGCGTACGGGGGTGAAATCGGCCAAACCCCCAGGTGAACGAGTGTGGCGGGGGACGGTGGGCGAGGTTCGTGGGGCGCCTGTGGGGAGGTGCGCAGCGGTCGGCCCCGGACCCTGTGAGCCGTCCGCGCGCCGTGGTCGCGGCCCGCGGACGGCCGCTACCGTCGAGGGTGACGGAAGGGCGCACACCGTCGTGCGTCCCCTCGGATGCGCAAGTCCCCTGTAAAGGTGGAGTACGTGAAGGCCATTCGTCGATTCACCGTGCGTCCTGTCCTCCCCGAACCCCTCCGACCCCTCCACGACCTCGCGCGCAACCTGCGCTGGTCCTGGCACACCGAGACCCGTGAGCTCTTCCGGTCCGCCGACCCCGAGGGCTGGCGGCCCGCGGACGCCGACCCCGTACGCCTGCTCGGCTCGCTGTCCGCCGGGCGGCTCACCGAACTGGCCCGGGACGAGGAGTACCTCGGCCGCCTCGCCGCGGCCTCCGCCGACCTCGCGGAGTATCTGGAAGGCCCCCGCTGGTATCAGCAACAGCAGTCCACCGGAGCCGAACTCCCTTCCGCCATCGCCTACTTCTCACCCGAATTCGGCGTCACCGCGGCGCTGCCCCAGTACAGCGGCGGCCTCGGCATCCTGGCCGGCGACCACCTCAAGGCCGCCAGCGACCTCGGTGTCCCGCTCATCGGCGTCGGGCTGCTCTACCGCCACGGCTACTTCCGCCAGACCCTCTCGCGCGAGGGCTGGCAGCAGGAGCACTATCCCGTCCTCGACCCCAACGAACTCCCCCTCGACCTGGTCCGCGAGGCCGACGGCGCTCCCGCCAGGGTGGTGCTCGCCCTGCCCGGCGGACGCTCGCTGCACGCGTGCGTCTGGCTGGCCCGCGTCGGCCGCGTTCCGCTGCTCCTGCTCGACTCCGACGTCGAGGAGAACGCCCCCGGCGAACGCGACGTCACCGACCGGCTCTACGGCGGCGGCAGCGACCACCGCCTCCTCCAGGAGATGCTGCTCGGCATCGGCGGGGTGCGCGCCGTGCGCACCTGGTGCCGTCTCACCGGCACCCCGGAGCCGGAGGTCTTCCACACCAACGAGGGCCACGCAGGCTTCCTCGGCCTGGAGCGCATCCGCGAACTGTCCGCCAACGGGCACGACTTCGAGGCCGCCCTCGAAGTGGTCCGGGCCGGGACCGTCTTCACCACGCACACCCCGGTGCCCGCCGGGATAGACCGCTTCGACCGGCAGCTCGTCGCCCGCCACTTCGGCGACGACGGAGAACTGCCCGGTGTACCCGCCGAGAAGATCCTCCGGCTCGGCACCGAGACCTACCCCGGCGGCGAGCCCGAGCTGTTCAACATGGCAGTGATGGGCCTCCGGCTCGCCCAGCGCGCCAACGGGGTCTCCACCCTCCACGGGGCCGTCAGCCGGGAGATGTTCTCCGGGCTCTGGCCGGGCTTCGACTCCGCCGAGGTCCCCATCACCTCCGTCACCAACGGGGTGCACGCCCCGACCTGGGTGGCCCCCGAGGTGTTCCGGCTCGGCGCGGGCCAGGTCGGCGAGGGCCGCGCCCACCAGGTGCTGGCGGGCGGACCGGTGGCCGACGAGGCTTCCTCGGGGAGCGGCACCCCGCGCCGCTGGGAGGCGGTGACCGGCATCGGCGACCAGGAGATCTGGGACCTGCGCCGGGACCTGCGCGGCCAGCTGGTCACCGAGGTCCGCCGCCGCCTCTACGCCTCCTGGCGCAGGCGCGGCGCGGGCACCGCCGAACTGGGCTGGATCGACGGTGTCCTCGACCCGGACGTCCTGACCATCGGCTTCGCCCGCCGCGT
Source organism: Streptomyces sp. WZ.A104 (assembly GCF_002382885.1). GTDB lineage: Bacteria > Actinomycetota > Actinomycetes > Streptomycetales > Streptomycetaceae > Streptomyces. The sequence continues at coordinate 18,228 of NZ_NWVL01000096.1, read as the reverse complement.
CCCCTCGTACAAGCGGCTCACGCTGATGCTCCGCGACCGCGACCGGCTGCGCGAGCTGCTGCTGCACCCCACGCACCCGATCCAGATCGTCGTCGCGGGCAAGGCCCACCCGGCCGACGACGGCGGCAAGCGGCTGGTGCAGGAGCTGGTGCGGTTCGCGGACGACCCGCGGGTGCGCCACCGCATCGTCTTCCTGCCGGACTACGGCATGGGCATGGCGCAGAAGCTCTATCCGGGCTGCGACGTCTGGCTCAACAACCCGCTGCGCCCCCTGGAGGCGTGCGGTACGAGCGGTATGAAGGCGGCGCTCAACGGCTGCCTCAACCTGTCGGTGCGGGACGGCTGGTGGGACGAGTGGTTCGACCCGGACTTCGGCTGGGAGATCCCCACCGCCGACGGCTCGGCGGTCGACGAGGACCGCCGCGACGAGCTGGAGTCGAACGCCCTCTACTCCCTGATCGAGGACCGGGTCGCCCCGCGCTTCTACGACCGGGGGGCGGCGGGGCTGCCCGACCGGTGGATCGAGATGGTCCGCTCCACTCTGGTCAGCCTGGGCCCGAAGGTGCTCGCGGGGCGCATGGTGCGGGAGTACGTGGAGCGGCTCTACGCCCCGGCCGCGCGGTCCCGGCGGGCCCTGGCGCCCGAGGTCGCGCGGGGGCTAGCCCAGTGGAAGTCCCGGGTCCGGGCGGCCTGGCCGGAAGTCTCCGTCGACCATGTGGAGTCGGTCACGGACACCGCGGCGGGCGGCTCGGCGGAGCTCGGCGCCACCCTGTCGCTGCGGGTGCGGGTCGCGCTCGGCGGTCTGGACCCGGACGACGTCGAGGTGCAGGTGGTCGCGGGCCGGGTCGACTCCGGCGATGCCATCGCGGACGCCCAGACCTTCCCGCTGAAGCCGGCGGGCGGCCACGACCTGGAGGACCGCTGGCTCTACGAGGGCCCGCTCACCCTGGAGCGGACGGGACCGTACGGCTACACCGTGCGCGTCCTGCCCGCCCACGGGCTGCTGGCCTCGGGCGCCGAACTGGGCCTGGTCGCGCTGCCGACCGAGGCGACGGGCGAGGGCGCGTGCGTGCTGATGCGCTGAGCGACGCGGTACGGCGAACGGCCCGGGAGAGGGGAACCCCTCCCGGGCCGTTCGGTCGTTCGGTCGTTAGGCCGTCCGCCGGATCGGAGTACCGATCAGAAGGTGAGCTTGAAGCTGTTGATCCGACCGATGTCGTACCGGGCGCGGTCCTGGACCCTCAGCTTCCACTCCCCGTTGGCCACCTTGGACGAGGCGTTGACCGTGTAGGTCTCCACCACGTTGTCCGCGGAGTCGCCGGAGGAGGTGTTCTTCAGGCGGAAGGTGCCGCCGTCCGGGGCCACCAGGTCGATGACCAGGTCACCGCGCCAGGTGTGGCTGATGTTCACGCCGACCTTGAGGTCGCTCGGGGCGTTGCCCGCGATGCCGGTGACGTTGACCGAGCTGGTGACGGCCGCGCCCGCGTCCGGGATGTTCACGACGGTGTCGTTCTCGAAGACCTTGTCGCCCGGGTCGGGGTCGCCGCCGCCGGGGCGGTCGCCCACGTTGATGCCGGCCCAGGCGTGCGCCACGGCCGCGTACTCGGGGCTGGTGGCCCCGTACAGCTCACTGGCGACCGCGAGCGTGCCGGTGCGGGCGGCGGCGTAGTTCGTGGTCGAGGTGAACTTGGTGGTGAGCGCCTTGAACCAGATCAGCGACGCCTTGTCCCGGCCGATGCCGGTGACCGGCAGCCCGTCGGAGGTCGGGGAGTCGTAGCTGACACCGTTGATCGTCTTGGCGCCGCTGCCCTCGGAGAGCAGGTAGTACCAGTGGTTGGCCGGGCCCGACGAGTAGTGCACGTCGACGTTGCCGATGCCGGAGTACCAGTAGTCCTTGGAGTTGCCGTCCCGGCTCGGCTTGTCCATGTAGCGCAGCGGGGTGCCGTTGCCGCGGATGTCGATCTTCTCGCCGACCAGGTAGTCGCCCTGGTCCTCGGAGTTGTTCGCGTGGAACTCGACGGCGGCGGCGAAGATGTCGGACGTCGCCTCGTTGAGGCCGCCGGACTCACCGCTGTAGCGGAGGCCCGCCGTGTTCGAGGTGAGGCCGTGGGTCATCTCGTGGGCGGCCACGTCGATGGAGGTCAGCGGTTTGGCGTTGCCGTCGCCGTCGCCGTACGTCATGCAGAAGCAGCTGTCCTGCCAGAAGGCGTTGACGTAGTTGTTGCCGTAGTGGACGCGGGAGTACGCGCCGACGCCGTCGCCCCGGATGCCGCTGCGGCCGTGCACGTTCTTGAAGTAGTCCCAGGTGAGCGCGGCCCCGTAGTGGGCGTCGGCGCCCGCGGTCTCGGCGTTCTGCGGGGTGCCGTCGCCCCAGATGTCGTCCGGCCCGGAGAACAGGGTCCCGGTGCCGGAGCTGCCGCGGTTGAGGTTGTACGTCTTGTGGTTGCCGCGCGTGGTGTCGGTCAGCGTGTACGAGGGCGCCGTGCCCAGCGTCACCTGGCCGCTGTACTGGGTGTTGCCGGTGCCGTTGTGGACGGCCTGCCACTCGTAGAGCTTCTCGCCGGAGGCGGCGTCGGTGATCACGTGGAGCTCGTTCGGAGTGCCGTCGTGCTGGAGTCCGCCGACCACGGTCTCGTACGCGAGCTTCGGGGAGCCGCCGCCCAGCCAGACCACCTTGCGCGGCGCCTTCTCCGCCTCCGTCGCCTTGGAGCCCTCGGCCTTCGCCGCGCCGAGCGCCTGCTTCTCCGCGGCCGCCGGGGCCACGTCGGCGGCGAGGCCGACGGCCTTCAGCTGCGCGGAGGTCGCTTTCGACGCCTTGCTGACGCCCTCGGTCGCCCCGGCCGCGGACTCCTTCACCACGAGGTCGCCGCCGAGGACGGGGAGCCCGCCGAGGGTGCGCTCGTAGCGGGTGTGCGTGGTGCCGTCCCGGTCCTGGACGACATCGCGGACCACGAGCTTCTCGGTGGGCCCGAGGCCGAGTTCCTTGGCGGTGGCCGCCTTGGTGCCGTTCGCCTCACTGAGGAGCTCGGCGCGCTGGGCGGGGGACAGCTTGACGGGCAGGGCGGCCGGATCGGCCTTCGTACCCGCGGTGATCCCGCCGGCGGGGGCCGAGGCGGGGCCCGCGGAGGCGACTCCGGACGGGACGGCGACGGCTATCAGGGCTGCTGCGGCTATCAGAGCGCCGGTCGCGGTGGCGCGACGGCTGGGCGTGGATCTCACGCGGACTCCTTCTGCGAGGGGGGTACCGGCGGCGCTGGACGGGCCGTCCGGGCGGTGCAGGCGGTGCGCAGAACGGGGTGAAGAGTGTCAGCAGATACCCGTGCGTGTCAGGGGCGCGTCAAAAACTTGGCCGATTCTCGTTCGTTGCCGAGAAGGTCATGTTCGTTAAGCGGACGTTTCGCTGATCATTGCCACAGTGTTACCGGATGTCCAACAAGCCAGTACTCACAGGGTGGTCACAGGTTTCGTGGGCGAAGAGCACTGCCGGGCGGCGGGTGGGTAGGGCGGTGTTGACCACCTGGTGAGACGAAGGCGTGTTCTGGCCAGATCCCGCCGCCGGAATCCGAGGGTCCATCAAGGGCGGCACGGGGCCCGCTTCCCGTTCGCCGTCCTCTCGGGCGGTCGCGCCCGAGGGGTGCGCGGCGGCGGTCGCCCGCTGCGGGCCGACGGCAGCACCGCGAAGCCCCCGGCACGCCACTGCCCCCAGGCGTGGTACCACGGATGTGGTGCTTCTTTCCGGTCCCGAGCGCGGCCGGACGACCCTCGGGAGTGCGGTATGGCAGGAACGGCGGCTGTGGTCGGCGCGGGCATCGGCGGTCTGGCGACCGCCATCGGCCTCCGCCGCGCGGGCTGGAGCGTGACCGTGCTGGAGCGGCGCACCGAACTGGAGCGGTACGGCGCGGCCTTCGGCATCCACCCCGCCGCGCAGTCCGCGCTCGACCGCCTCGGCGTCGGGGACGCGCTGCGCGACCACGCCGTGCCGTACCGCGACGCCCGCATCCGCAGGCCTGGCGGCACGCCGATCGCCCGCCTCCCGCTGGAGCGCATCGAACGCAAGGCGGGCCGCCCCGAACTCCTCATTTCCCGCCCCTACTTGGTCGACGCCCTGCTCGCGGGCCTGGAGTCCTTCGGGGACGTGCCGGTCGAGCTCGGCCAGACCGTCACCGACGTGGGCGCGCTCACCGCCGGGCAGGACCTGGTGGTCGGCGCCGACGGCATCCGCAGCGCCGTCCGCACCGCCCGCTTCGGCGACCGCAGCGGCCCGCGCCGGATCGGTACGATCGCCTGGATCGGCATCGCGGACTTCGAGAGCCCGGTGCACGGCGAGACCTGGGGCAGCGGCCGCTTCTTCGGGATGACCCCGGTCGAGCCGGGCCGGACCAACTGGTACGCCACCGTGCCCGAGGCCACCACCGCTGAGGAACTGCGCGGCTTCTTCGCCGGGTGGCACGACCCGATCCCGCGCATCCTGGACGCCACCGACCCGGCCGCCCGCATCCGCTACGACATGCGCCATCTGTACCCGGCCCTGCCCTCGTTCGTGTCGCCCGCCGACCGGGCCGCCTCTCCTGTCGCCCTGGTCGGCGACGCGGCCCACGCCATGACGCCCAACCTCGGACAGGGAGCCTGCACCGCGATCCTGGACGCGGACGCCCTGGCCCGCGCGGTCGCCGCCGCGCGCCCAGGGCCCGCGGGCCTCGCCGCCGCCCTGCGCGCCTACGACCGAGAACGCCGCCGCAGCGCCCAGCGGACCGCCCTCGCCTCCCGGACCCTGCACCGATTCATGAGCACCGAACGGACTCGGCTGCGCGACGGGGCGATGCGGTTGCTGCCGGGGTGATACGGGGGTCAGACCGCGAACCACACCTTCTCGACGTGCTCCGCGCCGACCTCGTGCAGGGCGACCGCGGTGCGGACCTGATCGCCCTGGAGGCCCGTGACGACCTCCTGGTCGATCACGATCCGGCCGTGGATGACCCGCGAGACGAGTTCGGCGGGCAGGTCCGGGCCGGACCCGAAGGGAGGGCGGCGTAGCGTTCCCGGAACGCCGCACCCGAGCGGTCCGCCATCTCCTCGCCGGGCGGGAAGGCGTACACCGGGGCGTCCTTGACGCAGAAGCCGAGAAACGCCTCCGGACCACGTGCGTTGCAGGCGGCCAGCCGGCCGTCGACGATCTCCTCCCGGGTCACCGGAGACCTTCTTTCGTCGGCCCGCCGGCGGCCGCCGGGGCGGTGCGGCGGGAGCGGATGCGGGTGTGGATCTGTCGCAGCACCGCACCCAGGTGGAAGATCATGCTCGCCCCGACCGGCCGGCCCCGCTGTGTGGCGGGTCACATGCCTTGGTCTGTTGTCACGTGCAACCTCGCACTGCCTTGAGCGGTCGAACACACTGGCCTCACCCGTGTCTCCCTCCACCTTCGAACCCGGACGGCCCTCCCAGCCTTCGTGCCGCTCCGGCGGCACCCAGACTTCACCGAGGACCTCATTTCATGAAGATCCGCCGCGCCCTGGCCGTCGCCGCAGCGACCGCCGTGATCGCCCCGGTCACGCTCCTGTCGGCCCCCGTCGCCCTCGCGACCCCCGGGCCTACCACCGAGACCACCGAAAGCTCCCCCGTGCCGGAGGAGTCCGCGACCTCCCCCGCCCCGGACGAGTCCGAGACGTCTCCCGCGCCCGAGGAGTCCGAGGGTTCCCCGGCCCCCGAGGAGAGCGAGACGAGCCCCGCGCCCGAGGAGTCGGAGACCGCCCCGGCCCCCTCCACGAGCCCGTCCGCCACATCCCCCGCCCCGTCGCCCTCCGCCACCTCGCCCGAGGACATCTGCGACGGCGGCGACGAGGACAGCGACCTCGTCATCGACAAGAACCTGCGGACCACGCTCTCCGGGCTGCCCTCCAAGGTCGTCGCGGGCAGCGGATTCCATGGCTTCAAGTTGAACTTGACCAACAAGAGCGACAAGGCCTACGACCGCGTCGACCTCGGTGTCTTCGCCGCCAAGGTCGACAACAGGACGTGGAACGACTCCACTGGTCACCTCACGCTCCAGTTCAAGAACCCGGAGACGGGCGCCTGGACGGACATCCACCTCGACGAGGAGGACGAGGCCTCCGGCTACCTCGGCTACACCGCCGTCCGGGCCAAGGAGTCCTTCTCCATCGACCTGCGAGTGAGCGTCGACAAGAAGTCCCCCGCGGGCACTGCCTTCGTCATCACCGCCGGTGTCTACGCCGATGCCCAGGGCAGCTGCGTCCTGGCCCAGAGCCCGGGCTTCTACGAGTTCGACGTCCTCGCCGCAGGCGCCGCCGCGGGCGACCCGAACGACGCGAAGCCCCAGGAGGGCGGCAAGAAGCCGCTGCCGGTCAAGCCCGCGGGCAACACCGAGATCAAGCCCGAGGGCACCCTCGCCCAGACCGGCTCGGACTCCAACCTGCCCCTGATAGCGACCGTCGGCGGGGTGGCGATCCTGGCCGGCGCCGGTGTCGTCTTCTCCCTCGGCCGCCGCCGCAAGAGCAACGCGACCGCCTGACGCACGGAAACGCGAGGGGGGCTGCCCGCCCGGGCAGCCCCCCTCGTTTGTTGCAGGGAGCGCGTGATCGCGAGCGCGAGTTCCAGAGGAAGCGCCAGAATCCGCGTGTGATGTTTTCCCGGCCTGGCAACGGCGGCACGACCACGGCGAATCACACGGAGCGTGATTCAGGGGGTGTCCGGCACTCCCAGGGTCTGCTCGGGCCCCGCAGGTCGATGCGGATCGCGTACGTGGTGCTCATCGCCCGGTCACCGGCCCAGCGGTCGCGGTCACGGCGTCATCGGTGGCCACCGCGGGACCGTGGGAGGCAGCTTCTCATTTCGCCTTGCCTCTTCCCCCTGGACCGCCCGGCCCCCTGAAGGCGAGAGGGATCATACAAGGGCGTGATGGAGTCAGGGGTTTGACGGATCGGCAGCGGCCGGCGGCGCCGAGTCGGTATGTCGATTCAGGTCGATTCAGGTCGGGTCAGGTCAGACCAGGCTGTCCCGCCACGTCCGGTGCAGACCCGCGAACCGCCCCGTCCCGCCGATCAGTTCGGCGGGAGTGCCGTCCTCCACGATCCGGCCGTGCTCCATCACCAGCACCCGGTCCGCGATCTCCACCGTGGAGAGCCGGTGGGCGATCACCACCGCCGTGCGGCCGTGCAGCACCGTGTCCATGGCCCGCTGCACCGCCCGCTCGCCGGGAATGTCCAGGGAGCTGGTCGCCTCGTCCAGGATCAGTACCGCCGGGTTCGCCAGCAGGGCGCGGGCGAAGGCCACCAACTGCCGCTGGCCCGACGAGATCCGCCCGCCCCGCTTGCGTACGTCGGTGTCGTAGCCGTCGGGCAGGGCGGCGATGAAGTCGTGCGCGCCGATCGCCCTCGCGGCGTGCTCGATCTCCTCGCGGGTGGCGTCCGGTCGGCCGATCGCGATGTTCTCCGCGACCGTCCCGGAGAACAGGAACGCCTCCTGCGTCACCATGACCACTCCCCGGCGCAGCCCCGCCGTGTCCAGGTCGCGCAGGTCCACGCCGTCCAGCAGGACCCGGCCCTCGGTCGGGTCGTAGAAGCGGGCCAGCAGCTTGGCGAGCGTCGACTTGCCCGCGCCGGTGGAGCCGACGACCGCCACCGTACGGCCCGCCGGGATGTGCAGGTCGAAGGCGGGCAGCACCTCGCCGCCCGTACGGTAGGCGAACCGCACCCGGTCGAACGTCACGTCACGGCCCGGGTGTTCGCCGGATCGGGGCGGCAGCTCCTTCGGGTCGCCCGCCTCGGGGACCGTCGGAGTCTGGGCCAGCAGACCGGCGATCTTCGTCAGCGAAGCGGCCGCCGACTCGTAGGAGTTGAGGAACATCCCGAGCCGGTCGATCGGGTCGTACAGCCGGCGCAGATACAGCACGGCCGCCGCCAGCACCCCGAGTGCCAGCGTCCCCTCGGCCACCCGGTAGGCGCCCCACAGCACCATGCCCGCCACCGCGGTGTTCGCGAGCAGCCGGGAGCCCACGACATAGCGGGCCAGCTCCAGGATCGCGTCGCCGTTCGCCCGCTCGTGGCGGGTGTTCAGCGCCGTGAACGCGGTGTCGTTGCTCCGCTCACGGCGGAACGCCTGGACCGGGCGGATGCCGTTCATCGTCTCCGCGAACTTCACGATCACCGCCGCGATCGCCGTCGACCGCGCCGCGAACGCGACGGACGCCCGCCGCCGGTACAACCGGACCATCAGATACAGCGGTACGAAGGAGAGCGCGGCGATCGCGCCGGTCCCCAGGTCCAGCCAGAGCAGCACCACTGTGATCGACACGAACGAGAGGACCACGCCGATCAGTTCCTGGAGGCCCTCGCTCAGCAGCTCCCGCAGCGACTCCACGTCCGTGGTGGAGCGCGAGATGATCCGGCCCGAGGTGTAGCGCTCGTGGAAGTCGACGCTCAGCGCCTGCGCGTGCCGGAAGATCCGGCCGCGCAGATCGAGCAGCACGTCCTGGTTGATCCGGGCGGCGGCCCGGATGAAGCCGTACTGGAGCACGCCCGCGCCGACCGAGCAGAGCGCGTAGCCGACCGCGACCGCGACCAGCGGACCGTAGTCGTGGTCCCGGAACGCCGGCACCCCGCTGTCGATCGCGTACGCCACCAGCAGCGGGCCCGCCTGCATCGCCGCCTGCTGGACCACCAGCAGCAGAGCCGCCACCGCGACCCGGCCGCGCATCGGGGCCAGCAACGAGAACAGCAGCGACCGGGTCGCACCGGGCGGCGAGGGCAGGTCGTCCTGGTCGAACGCGTCGTCGGCGCGCTGCCGTACGGGCGCGGCCGGGCTCTTCGGCGGGCCGTCCTCGGCCGCGGGGAGCGAAGCGTCGTCGGTGGTCGTCGTCATCGGGCACTGCCCTCCTCGGCGGGAACCTGCTGGGCGGGGGCGCTCCCCGGTTCTGCGGGGGCACGCCGACCAGGCGCGGGCCCGCGCGGACGCCGGGCCCGGGCCGCACCGGCGGCCCGGGTGTCCTCGCCCCGGCCCGCCGCATCCCCCGCGCCGCCCGGTTCCGCGCCCGACATCAGCCAGGCGTACTCCGCGTTGCCGCGCAGCAGCTCCTGATGGGTGCCGACCGCGGCTATCCGGCCCCCGGACAGCAGCGCCACCCGGTCCGCCAGCATCACCGTGGACGGGCGGTGCGCCACGACCACCGCGGTCGTCCGCTCCAGGACTCGCCGCAGCGCCGCCTCCACCAGCGTCTCCGTGTGCACGTCCAGCGCGGAGAGCGGGTCGTCCAGGACCAGGAAACGCGGCTCGCCGACCACCGCGCGGGCCAGGGCGAGGCGCTGGCGCTGGCCGCCGGAGAGGCTCAGGCCCTGCTCGCCGACCTCCGTGTCCAGGCCCAGCGGCAGGTCGTGCACGAAGTCCGCCTGCGCCACCGAGAGCGCCCGGCGCACCTGCTCCTCGTCCGCGCCCGCCGCGCCCATCCGGACGTTCTCGCCGACCGTCGCGGAGAACAGCGTCGGCTCCTCGAAGGCCACCGACACCAGCTCCCGCAGCCGCGAGCGTTCCATCGTGGCGATGTCCTCGCCGTCCAGGGTGATCCGCCCGCCGGTCACCTCGTACAGCCGGGGCACCAGCGCGGTGAGGGTCGTCTTGCCGGAGCCCGTACCGCCCACCAGGGCCATCGTCTCGCCGGGCCGCACCTGGAGGTCGATCCGGGCGAGCACGGGCGGGGATTCGGGATCCGCGTCCGGGTAGCGGAACTCGACGCCCTCGAAGACCAGCCCGGGGGCGGTCGGCCGCGCGTCGTCCCGGGCGGCGACGGCCCCGGGCTCCTGCGCCACGTCCATCACCTCGAAGTACCGGTCCGTCGCGGTCGCCGACTCCTGGCTCATCGCCAGCAGGAAGCCGATCGACTCCACCGGCCAGCGCAGCGCGAGCGCCGTCGAGAGGAACGCCACCAGCGTGCCCGCCGACAGCGAGCCGTCCGCCACCTGGATCGTGCCGAGCACCAGCGCCGCCCCGATCGCCAGCTCCGGGATGGCGGTGATCAGCGCCCAGATCCCGGCGAGCAGCCGCGCCTTGCCCAGCTCCGTGGTGCGCAGCCGATGCGACAGCGCCCGGAACGCGCGCGCCTGGCTGCGATGGCGGCCGAAGCCCTTGACGATGCGGATGCCGAGCACGCTCTCCTCGACGACCGTGGTGAGGTCGCCGACCTGGTCCTGGGCGCGGCGCGCGACCACCGAGTACTTCGTCTCGAACAGCGAGCACAGGATCATCAGCGGTACGGCGGGCGCCAGCAGCACCAGACCCAGCGTCCAGTCCTGGGCGAACAGCAGGACGAAGCCGACCAGGATCGTCGTCGCGTTGACGAGCAGGAAGGTCAGCGGGAACGCCAGGAACATCCGCAGCAGCATCAGGTCCGTGGTCCCGCGCGACAGCAACTGCCCCGAGGCCCAGCGGTCGTGGAAGGCGACCGGCAGCCGTTGCAGATGCCGGAAGAGATCCGCCCGCATCGACGCCTCGACCGCGGCCAGCGGACGCGCCACCAGCCACCGCCGGAACCCGAACAGCAGCGCCTCCGCGATACCGAGCAGCAGCAGATACAGCGCCCCCAGCCACACCCCGCCCGGATCGCGGTCGGCCACCGGACCGTCCACCATCCACTTCAGGACCAGCGGGATCACCAGCCCCAGACAGGACGCCAGGATCGCCACGAAAGCGGCGGTGAACAGGCGTACCCGCACGGGTCGGACATAGGGCCACAGGCGCAGGAGGGAGCGCACGGCGGACCGTTCCGTGTGCTCTGCAGGTTTTTCGGGCATCAGGGCCGACACTACGTTTCACCACTGACATCGGTCCTGTGCTTTTCCGGACCAGGCGCTCGGCCTTCGCCGTCGGCTACGACCGGGGCATCCTCGGCCGACTCCGCCTTCCGATCACCCCGCCACCCGCAACAGCAGCACCGAACGGGCCGGGACGCTCAGCTCCGTACCGCCGTTCAGGACCGTGCCCGGGGACTCCGCCTGCTCCTCCCGCGAGGTGTCCAGCACCAGTTCGTAGCGGTCGGCCCACGGCGCTCCCGGCAGTGCGAAGGGCGTCGGCTCCGCGCCCGCGTGCAGCACCGCCAGGAAGCTGTCGTCGGTGACCGGCTCCCCGCGCGCGTCCCGTCCGGGGATGTCCCGGCCCGAGAGGTAGAGCCCGAGCGTGGCGGCGGGGGCGTACCAGTCGCCCTCCGTCATCTCCCGGCCGTCCCGCGCGAACCACGCCAGATCCCGCAGCCCGTCCGGGGCCTGCGCCCGCCCGGAGAAGAACGCCCGCCGCCGCAGCACCGGATGGGTCTGGCGCAGCTTCAGCACCCGGGCCGTCAGGGCGGTCAGCTCCCGCCACTCCGGCTGATCGAGCAGCGACCAGTCCAGCCAGCCGGTCTCGTTGTCCTGGCAGTAGGCGTTGTTGTTGCCGCCCTGCGTCCGGCCCATCTCGTCGCCCGCCGTGAGCATCGGCACCCCGGTGGACAGCAGCAGAGTGGTCAGCAGATTGCGCAGCTGGCGGCGGCGCAGCGCGTTGATCTCCGGATCGTCGCTCTCGCCCTCGGCCCCGCAGTTCCACGCCCGGTTGTCGTTCGTTCCGTCCCGGTTGCCCTCGCCGTTGGCCTCGTTGTGCTTGTGCTCGTAGCTGACCAGGTCGCGCAGGGTGAAGCCGTCGTGCGCGGTGACGAAGTTGACCGAGGCGTACGGGCGGCGGCCGCCCCAGGCGTACAGGTCGCTGGAGCCGGTCAGCCGGTAGCCGATGTCCCGTACGTCGGGGAGCGCACCGCGCCAGAAGTCCCGTACGGCGTCGCGGTAGCGGTCGTTCCACTCGGTCCACAGGGGCGGGAAGGCGCCCACCTGGTAGCCGCCGTTGCCGACGTCCCACGGCTCGGCGATCAGCTTGACCCGGCGCAGTACCGGGTCCTGGGCGATCACCGCGAGGAAGGGGGAGAGCATGTCGACGTCGTGCATCGAGCGGGCCAGCGCCGCCGCCAGGTCGAAGCGGAAGCCGTCCACGCCCATCTCGGTGACCCAGTAGCGCAGCGAGTCGGTGATGAGCCGCAGCACCTGCGGCTGCACGACGTGGAGGGTGTTGCCGCAGCCGGTGTAGTCGGCGTAGCGGCGCGGATCGTTCTGGAGGCGGTAGTAGCCGCGGTTGTCGATGCCGCGCAGCGACAGCATCGGGCCGAGCTCGCCGGCCTCCGCGGTGTGGTTGTAGACGACGTCGAGGATCACCTCGATCCCGGCACTGTGCAGGGCGTGCACCATCCGCTTGAACTCGCCGACCTGCTGACCGGCTGTGCCGGAGGCGGAGTAGTCGGCGTGCGGGGCGAAGTAGCCGATGGAGTTGTAGCCCCAGTAGTTGTGCAGCCCGCGCCGCAGCAGATGGTCCTCGTGGGCGAACTGGTGCACCGGCAGCAGCTCCACCGCCGTCACGCCGAGCCGGGTCAGATGCTCGATCGCGGCCGGGTGCGCGAGCCCGGCGTAGGTGCCGCGAAGCTCGGGCGGGATGTCCGGGTGGCGCTTGGTGAAGCCGCGTACGTGCAGCTCGTAGATGACCGAGTCGGCCCACGGGGTCTTCGGGCGGCGGTCCTCCACCCAGTCGTCGTCATCGTGGACGACCACACCCTTGGGGACGTACGGAGCCGAGTCCCGGTCGTCGCGCACGGTGTCCGCGACATGCTGCTGGGGCCAGTCCCGGACATGCCCGTAGACCTCGGGCGGCAGGCTGAAGGTCCCGTCGACGGCACGGGCGTACGGGTCCAGCAGCAGCTTGGCCGCGTTCCAGCGGGCACCCGTCCACGGGTCCCAGCGGCCGTGCACCCGGTAGCCGTAGCGCTGACCGGGCCGCACCCCCGGCACGAAGCCGTGCCAGATCTCATGGGTCAGCTCGGTCAGCGGACAGCGCGTCTCGACGCCCCGCCCGTCGAACAGACACACCTCGACCGCCTCGGCCCCGCCCGCCCACAGCGCGAAGTTCGTCCCCGCCACCCCGTCGGGGCCGACCCGGAAGCGGGCCCCCAGCGGCATCGGCGCCCCGGGCCACACGGCGGGCGCCGGAGCCCCGGCCCGCAGGGCGTCGGCGCGCCCGGTGCGGTGGGTCTCCGCGACCTCCGCGCGGACGGCGGCCACCTGATCCGGATCCTGTACTGCCTCCTGCTCGGCTGCGCTCGACACCGTGTAGCCTCCCGCGGCTCGTAGGACGGGCACCGGAGAAGAGGCGCGCGGCGTCCCGGCCGCGCGGGCCCTTCGGGGTAGTCCTCCCCTCTGTTCTGCCCACCAGCGGCCCCGCACTCACGTTTCCCCCGACCGGCCCTGGTCGTTGGGGGAGCGTGAACCACACAGCGAAGAGCGCACGGCCCGGCTCGGCCGCCGTGCTGACGTGGGCAGGACTGCTGACCGTGCTGGCCCTCCTGACCGGCTGCACCGACACCCGGGAGGCCCTGCTCAACGGCAAGGCGCGGTCACCCGGCGACGCGATCAGCATCTTCCCCGAGGACGGCGCGAAGGACGTCGACGAGGAGACCCGGATCGCGGTGAAGGTCCCCGACGGGCGGCTGGAGAGCGTGAAGGTGATGCGGATCGAGGACGCGCAGCAGCAGACGGTGGCCGGGCGCATCGCCGAGGACGGGCGCTCCTGGGCCCCCGAACCCCGGGTGGCCCGGCTCGCCCTCGCCGCGAAGTACAGCATCGACGCGGTCGCCGTGGACGGTGCGGGCCGCCGTTCGGCCCGGCACGCCACGTTCACCACGCTGGTCCCCGAACACCGCTTCATCGGCTACTTCAAACCGGAGAACCGGTCCACCGTCGGCACCGGCATGATCGTCTCCTTCTCCTTCAACCGGCCGATCGCCGACCGGGCGGCGGTGGAGAGGGCCATCCGGGTGACGTCCGATCCGGCGGTGGAGGTCGCGGGCCACTGGTTCGGAAAGGACCGGCTGGACTTCCGGCCGAAGGCGTACTGGAAACCCGGCACCGAGGTCACCGTCGACATCGGGCTGCGGGATGTGGAGGGCGCCCCGGGGGTCTACGGCAGCCAGGACAAGACGGTCGTCTTCACGGTCGGCCGCTCCCAGGTCTCCCGGGTCGACGCCGAGGCCAAGACCATGGAGGTCCGCCGGGACGGGGAGCTGCTCAGCACGGTCCCGATCACCGCGGGCGCCCCGAAGACGACCACGTACAACGGGAAGATGGTGGTCACCGAGATGCACGAGGTGACCCGGATGAACGGGGCGACCGTCGGCTTCACGGACAAGAAGGGCAAGGGCGAGTACGACATCAAGGACGTCCCGCACGCGATCCGGCTCACCACGTCCGGCACCTTCCTGCACGGGAACTACTGGGCCGACGAGGACGTCTTCGGTGAGGAGAACGTCAGCCACGGCTGCATCGGGCTGCGGGACGCGAAGGGCGGCAGCGGTGCCACCCCGGGCGGCTGGTTCTTCGACCGGACCCTCATCGGTGATGTCGTCGAGGTGGTCAACTCGAAGGACAAGAAGGTCGCACCGGACAACGGGCTCGGTGGCTGGAACATGGGCTGGAAGAAGTGGAAGGCCGGCTCCGCGCTGCGGTGAGGCTCCCGGCCCCGGCCCGCCCCGGCAGCCCGCGCCACTTGCACAGCTCCCCGGACGACTTGGGACCGAACGGTGACATTCCGGGGGAGTCCACCCCGCTCGCGATGTGATTATCTTGCGGCGGCGTGCATATGCAGCGCGCGGGGGTGCGGGCCATGGCGGGGCCAGGCCGTGCGAGGGGAGACGACCACAGTGAACGGGCAGCCGATATCGGGGGCATCGGCCGGGGCGAGCGGGAAGCGGCGCGGCGGACCGGGGCTGTCGGCCCTGGTCCTGGGAGCACTGCTGTTGCTGGTGACGGCGTGCGGCGGAGGTGCCGGCGCGGACGAGAGGAAGGCGCCGGCCGGCGGGACGAAGACCGAGGACACGAGCGCCTCGCAGGCGGTGGTGACCATCGCGCCGAAGGACGGCGCGGATTCCGTGGCGACCAGCGGCGCACTGAAGGTCAGCGCCGCGCAGGGCAAGCTGACCACGGTGAAGGTCGCCGACCCCGAGGGCAACGAGGTCGAGGGCACGATCGCGGCCGACGGCGCGAGCTGGACGCCCGAGCGGCACCTCGCCGCCTCCACCAAGTACACGGTGCACGCGGTCGCCAAGGACGCCAAGGGCCGTGAATCGGCGAAGGACACCACCTTCACCACGCTGGTGCCGGCGAACACCTTCATCGGGCACTACACGCCGGAGGACGGTTCCACCGTCGGCGTCGGCATGCCGGTCTCCATCAACTTCACCCGGGGCATCACCGACCCGGACGCGGTGGAGAAGGGCATCAAGGTGACGGCCGAGCCGGCCGTCGAGATCGAGGGCCACTGGTTCGGCAACGACCGCCTCGACTTCCGGCCGGAGAAGTACTGGGCGGCGGGCACCAAGGTGACCGTCGAGCTCAACCTCGACGGCGTCGAGGGCCGGCCGGGCGTCTACGGCAAGCAGGCCAAGACCGTGAAGTTCACCATCGGCCGCAGCCAGGTCTCCACCGTCGACGCGAGCACGAAGCGGATGAAGGTCGTCCGCGACGGCAAGGAGATCAAGGACATCCCGATCTCCGCGGGCGCCCCGGCGACGACCACGTACAACGGGCAGATGGTCATCAGCGAGAAGCTGAAGGTGACCCGGATGAACGGCGACACCGTCGGCTTCGGCGGCGAGTACGACATCAAGGACGTGCCGCACGCGATGCGGCTGTCCACCTCGGGCACCTTCCTGCACGGCAACTACTGGGGCGCCTCGTCCATCTTCGGCAACACCAACACCAGTCACGGCTGCGTGGGTCTGCGCGATGTGCGCGGCGGCTACGACAACCAGACCCCGGCGGCCTGGTTCTACAACAGGTCGATGATCGGTGACGTGGTCGTCGTGAAGAACTCCAAGGACAAGCAGATCCAGCCCGACAACGGCCTCAACGGCTGGAACATGGACTGGGAGGAGTGGAAGAAGTAGCCCTTCTTCCTCCCCACGCCTCGCGCGTGTGAACGGGCCCGGTGCTGTGACCAACGGCACCGGGCCCGCTCGCGTTAGCACTGGTTAACCTGCCTCCATGACTGTGAGCCTCGAAGTACGTGACAACGTCGGCACGATCCGGCTGGACCGGCCGCCGATGAACGCTCTGGACGTGGCGGTCCAGGACCGGCTGCGGGAGCTGGCCGAGGAGGCCACCCGGCGCGATGACGTGCGCACCGTGATCCTCTACGGCGGCGAGAAGGTGTTCGCGGCGGGCGCGGACATCAAGGAGATGCAGGCGATGGACCACACGGCGATGGTCCTGCGGTCCAAGGGCCTCCAGGACGCGTTCACCGCCGTAGCCCGCATCCCCAAGCCGGTCGTCGCCGCCGTCACCGGATACGCGCTCGGCGGCGGCTGTGAACTGGCGCTCTGCGCCGACTTCCGGATCGCCGCGGACAACGCCAAGCTGGGCCAGCCGGAGATCCTCCTCGGACTGATCCCGGGTGCGGGCGGCACCCAGCGCCTCGCCCGGCTGATCGGCCCCTCCCGGGCCAAGGACCTCATTTTCACCGGCCGCATGGTCAGGGCGGAGGAGGCCCTGACGCTCGGTCTGGTGGACCGGGTGGTGCCCGCCGCCGAGGTCTACGAGCAGGCGCACGCCTGGGCGGCCCAGCTGGCGAAGGGACCCGCGCTGGCGCTGCGCGCGGCCAAGGAGTCGGTGGACGCCGGGCTGGAGACGGACCTCGACACCGGGCTCACCATCGAGCGGAACTGGTTCGCCGGACTCTTCGCGACCGAGGACCGCGAGCGGGGCATGCGCAGCTTCGTCGAGGAGGGGCCGGGCAAGGCCACCTTCCTCTGACCGTTGGTCGGAACGGGGGGTCGTGGCGGGGGTTCATCCGTGCGAGCGGATTATCCGGGCCTTAAGGCAACCTTAAGGCCCGGTGCCCCCCTCGGTGTGGCAACCCTCGCGTTGCGGGGCATCGCCCCAGCTCACCGGGGTTCTTCGAAGCGCTGCCCTGCCACTGGCATATGTCAAAAGCCTCTCGCGGAATGATTCGTTCCGGGGGGCGGATTCCTCCGGAACGGCCCCGGACGTCGATGTGTGCGGCCATGATGGTGGACATGGCGGGCCTGGAGGGTGTGGATCAGCCGCGACCGCGCAGCAGCGCGACGGCGGCACGCTGGACGTCGACCACGGATGACGAACAGGCGTTCAAGGCGCTGGAGTTGTTCGGAAATCCGACCGAGGGGGAAGTGCGGCTGCCGTCACGCCCGGAGTCGGCGGCGACGGCACGGCGGCTCACCTCCTGCGTGGTGCTCCGGCAGTGGGCGCTCTCGCCGCAGACCGCCGAGTACGCGGTGCTGCTCGTCTCCGAACTCGTCGGCAACGCGGTGCGGCACACCGGGGCCCGCGTCTTCGGGTTACGCATGGTGCGCCGCCGGGGCTGGATTCGCGTCGAGGTGCGTGACCCCTCGCGCGGGCTGCCGTGTCTGATGCCGGTGCGCGAGATGGACGTCAGTGGCCGGGGCCTCTTCCTCGTCGACAAGCTCTCCGACCGGTGGGGAGTGGATCTGCTGCCGCGCGGCAAGACCACCTGGTTCGAGATGCGGATCTCCGACCGCTGACCGCCGCGGCGCCCTCACGGGGCGGACCCCGTACGCGGAAGCCCCCGGTGCGCAGAAGTGCCCGGCGTGCAGGGGCTGCTGGTACGCAGGGGCTGTGCTGGTACGCAGAAGCCCCCGGTCGGCCGTGGTGCGGCGCTGCGGGGGCTTCTGTGGGGGGCCGTGAAATGGGGGGTGTGTTCACGGCCGCTTGTGACGACCTGGGCCCGGGTCAATGGGGGTCGTGGCACCGACTATGGCAGACGGGTGACCCCGGTGCCAAAGCTGCTTTTCGGGTGATTCTCGGACCAATCGGTCATTCAGAACATGAATCGTAGGTGTGCTCGGTCACTCGCCTGGCATTCCATGCATTCTTATGGTGATGCTTGAATGATTCATAGATCATTTGGGTAATCAGTCAATCGTTATATTTCGCCCTCTCCGCCTCTACTGTGTCCCGGGAAACTCCGTGGAACGCGAGGTGGTCGGGCATGGACGGACACAGGGCGCCGGTGCGCCGCCGCGACGCGCTGGGCACCGGGGTCGGGCTGCTCGCGGCCGCCGCCCTCACGGCGGGCTGCGCGGGTGGCGGCGGGGGCGGGGCGGCCGGT
>NZ_NWVL01000095.1 GCF_002382885.1 Streptomyces sp. WZ.A104 | reverse complement strand
AGCTAAGCCTTTCAGCGCCGATGGTACTGCAGGGGGGACCCTGTGGGAGAGTAGGACGCCGCCGAACAATTTTTCCGGGAAAGCCCCGTGCCTTGTGGCACGGGGCTTTTCTGCGTTCCGGGGAGGGCAGGCCCTCCTCTCTCACGAAGGCGTGACCAGGCGGGTGTCGTACGCCAGGATCACCGCCTGTACCCGGTCTCTCGCTCCTGTTTTGGCGAGGATGCGGGTGACGTGCGTTTTCACGGTCGACTCGGCCAGGTGCAAGCGGGTGGCTATCTCCGTGTTGGACCAGCCCTGTCCTATGACGGTGAGGATTTCGCGCTCTCGTTCTGTCAGCGCGTTGATGCGGGGGTCCTGCGGGGCTTGGGCGTCGGGGGCGGTGGGGAGGTGGTGGACGTACGCGTCGAGCAGGCGGCGGGTGAGGCTCGGGGCGACCACGGCGTCGCCCGCGGCCACCGCGCGGATGCCGGACAGGAGCTCCTCCGGCAGGGCGTCTTTCACCAGGAAGCCGCTGGCTCCGGCGCGGAGGCCGTCGTACGCGTACTCGTCGAGGTCGAACGTCGTCACGATGAGGATGCGGGTGCGGGCCCCGGACCTGACGATGCGACGGGTTGCTTCGATGCCGTCGAGGCCCGGCATACGGATGTCCATCAGGGCGACGTCCGGCTGGTGGCGGGCGGTCAGGTTGACGGCCTCGGTGCCGTCGGCCGCCTCACCGACGACCGTCAGGTCGTCCTGGCTCTCCAACAGCATGCGGAAGCCGAAGCGTTGCATCGGCTGGTCGTCCGCGATGAGTACGGTCGTCACGGGTGGGTGTCCTCCAGGGGGAGGCGGAGGCGTACCTGCCATCCGCTGTGTTCAGGCAGCGGGCCGGCTTCGACGGTTCCGCCGTAGAGAGCCGCGCGTTCCCGCATGCCCATGATGCCCTGGGCCCGGATCGGCGGTTCCTTCCCACGTGTTGAGGTGGTGGCGCCGGTGTCGGTGACTCGGGCGTCGATGTGCGTACGGGTGTGGGTGAGCGTCACCGTCGCGGACAGGGCTGTGCCGGTGGGCGCGGTGGCGTGCTTGAGGGTGTTCGTGAGGGCCTCCTGAACGACCCGGTACACGGTCAGTTGGCGGCCCGGCGTGAGCGCGGAGGCCTGCGGTTCGCCATGGAGTTCCGGGCCGTGGAGTTCCAGGTGGACGGGCAGCCCCGCGCGGCGTACGCGTTCGATGAGGGGGGCCAGTTCGTCGAGCGTCGGCTGAGGGGTGCGCTCGGCGTCGGGGTGGTCGTCGCGGAGGACGTCAAGGAGGCGGCGGAGTTCGGAGAGGGCCTGCCTGCTGGTGGTGCCGATCGCCTCCAGCGCCTGTGTCGCGCGTTCCGGGCTCTTCCGGGCCGCGTACGCGCCGCCGTCCGCGAGGCCCGTGATGACGGACAGGTTGTGGCCGATGATGTCGTGCATCTCCCGGGCGATACGGGTGCGTTCGGCGGCGGCGGCGAGGCGGGCCTGCTGGTCGCGTTCGTGCTCCAGACGGTGGGCGCGTTCGACCAGGGCCTCGGTGTACTCGCGGCGCGTCCGTACCGCGATGCCCAGAAGGGCGACGAAGACGAACCCCCATACGTAGGAGACGACTTGCCGGTCCCAGACGCCGGGAATGCCGACGGCGCCCGCGAGGAGCGGGGCGCAGAAGACCAGGGCCGCGGTCCCGAGCGTACGGAGGGGCGAGCGCAGGGCGATCTGGAAGACCGGGATCAGCTGGAGCAGGGCTGCCTGGACCACGGCCCCCGTCCAGATGTTGACCAGGGATATGGGGGCGGACAGCAGGAGCACGGTCATCGGGTGCGTGCGGCGCCACAGGAGCGGGAGCGAGAACCAAAGGCTCATCAGCAGCACCAGCGGTTCGGGTGCGGTCACGTCGCGTGCGACGGTCCGCCAGCCGCCGGAGGTGTAGTCGAGTACGGCCGCCACCGTCCAGAACGCGGTCACCGCGGCGTCCCAGACCCGTGGCCGACGTCGGTCGAAGGCGCGGAGACGGTCCAGCGCGCCGCGGATGGCCCGGGTGAGCGGGGCCGTGGTCGTGAGCGGGGCCGTGGCGCTGTGAGGGCTCTTGCCGGGGTGGTGGTCGTCCGTCACCTGTCTCTTCTTCCTGCTCTTTCGTCTGCCTTCGCCGCTTGGGCTCAGGCGCCCCGGCGGCCTGGGTGGGAAAGTACCGGACGGCCTGCTCGACGGTCTCGTACGGGAGCATCCCGAGGACCTCGGGGAGGAGCATGACCTCGCCGGTGACCGCGTCGATCGCGCCGGGTACCGAGCGCAGGGGGCGCCGCGGCCCGGGTACCGAGCGCAGGGGGGGCGCCGCGGCCGAGCGCCGGCAGGTTCAGCAGGGTGACCCCTGTCACCGTGCCTGCCACGGCGTGCGGCATGCCGGGGTCGGTGAGGGAGGCTGCCGGGGCGGACGGTGAAGTCGAGGTCCTGGACGACGGTTCGGTCGCCGTACCGCGTGGTGAGTCCGTATGCCGTGTTCATACCGTCGACGCTATGGAGCGGGCCGGTGGCGGTCGTCCGGCCGGGGGGCGGGACGTGGGACGGGGCGTGGTACCCGGGTACGACGGCGTGTGGCGGTGACCAGGGGGCGGGGACTGGGGTTTAGTCGGTTGAAGCGGGGGAGAGCGGGGGTGAGGATCGGGACATGGACTATGTGATGCGTGCGGTGCGGGCCGAGGAATGGCCGCTGGCCAGGCAGCTGCGGCTGGATGCCCTGAAGGACCCGGCGGCTCCCGTGGCGTTCCTGGAGACGTACGAGGAGGCGGTGGTGCGGACCGATGCCTTCTGGCAGGACCGTACCGCTGCGGCCGCCGAGGGCAGGACTGTGCGGCAGTTCGTCGCGGAGTCGCCCGAGGGGGTGTGGGTGGGCACGGTCACCGTGCTCGTCGAGCGGACGGAGGACGATGTGCGCTTCGGCGAGGCCCCGGCGGTGGACCAGGGGCACCTGGTCGGTGTCTTCGTCCGGCCGGAGGCGCGGGGGACCGGAGTGACGGACGCGTTGTTCCGGGAGGCCGTCGACTGGGCCTGGTCGCTGTCGGCGCCCCGGTTGGAGCGGGTGCGCCTGTACGTCCACGAGAACAACCCGCGCGCCGCGGCGTTCTACCGCCGGTTCGGGTTCGTACCGTCCGGGCAGCGTATTGCGGCGCCCGGTGGGCGGGGGGAGTGGGAGTTGGAGTACGTGATCGAGCGGGGGCGGGGCGGGGGTAGGTAGGCCGTTGGCCCCTCTTGGTTCGGATGGGGCCGGGGGGTGCGGTTGGTTTCTGTTCGTGTAGATGGTGCCGGGGGGTGTGCGCCGTTGGTTTCTGATCGTGTGGATGGGGCCCGGGGTGTGTGCGGTTGGTCCCTGTTCGTTCAGATGGCGCCAGGGGTGTGCAGGTGTTGCTGCCAGCGGGCCCGGCCCTGTTCGCGGGAGCGGAGCAGGGCGACGGTGGGCATGCCCAGATCCTGGCCCTTGGCCAGCAGTTCGGGGAGCTGGGGGAGCGGGGCCACGGCGGCCACGTCGTCCAGGACCAGCGTCATTGGTGGGTCGAGCCGACCGTCGGATGACCGTGCGGCCATGCGACGGCCGTGCTCGACCACGTGCGAGGCCAGCGCGGTGAGGAGGGGCATCGCGCCGGGGCGGGTACGGGGATCCTCGATGGGTTCGCCGACCAGATAGAGCGTTCCCCCCTCGCGGGCAAAAGATTCCAGCGCGGCCGAATCCGATCGGTTTGCCGTGCAGGCCTCGCGGATGTGCACCGAGGAGAGGGCCGAGAAGGCCCGTACGTTCAACTCCTGCGCCACTTCGCGCCGTTCCGGATAGGCCGTGAGCGCGGACTCCAGGAGCCCGGCGAGTCCGGATGCGGCCTTGGGGTGCGTACGGAGGAGGCGTACGGGTTCGTGGGCGGCGGCCCCGGAGGCCCAGCGGGCGACCTGGCGGAAGGGGCGGCCGTCCACCGCGGCTGCGTGCAGCCAGCACTGAAGGAGTGTCTGCGCTGTGTCGGCCACCGCCGCGTCGATCCTGGCCTGCGGGCGGACCGGGGCGAGGAGCGCGGCCGCGCGGCCGGCGGCGGTGTCGGGGTGCTCGCAGCCTGCGGTGGGCGGCCAGTGGAGGCGGGCGGGGGTGTCGCAGAGGTGGCCCGGGTCGTAGACGAGGGCCGGGCCGAGCTTGGCGCGGGCGTCCTTCGTCTCGGCCCAGACCGTGGGGTCCGAGATGACGACGAGGGCGGGTCCCTCGGCGTCCTGGATGGCCTGGACGACGGTGGGGCGCCGGGCGGGGGCGGGGGCGTAGACGAGGAGGGGGGTGCGTGGGGAGGGGAGCGAGAGGGGTAGATGTGGGGGTGGCTGGTGTGTCGCCCGGGGGGTTGCCCGGCGTGTTTCCCGCTCTGTCGGGTGCGATGGTGGTTGTGGTTGAGGTGGCGTTGCGGGGGTCTTCGTCAGCGGGGACTCGTGCATGTTGTGGGGCTGCTCGTGCACGTCGTGGGGTTGCTCGTGCACGTTGTGGGGCTGGTGGAGCTCGTGAGGCTCGTGAGGTGTTCCGTACAGGCGCTCCTCGCGGCGCCGTTCCCGGACGACTCTCCAGCGGGCCACGGAGCCCAGGACGAAGACCGTCAGCACCACCAGCACCATCAGCTCGCCGATGAACAGGCCCCAGAAGAGGCCGTATCCGGAGAGCTGGGACGGGGGCGTGTAGGGCCAGGCGGCAGGGAGGTCCTGCGGGGCCGTGGCCAGTTCGCGCAGAGCGAGGGGAGTTCGGGTGAAGGCGACGCCGTTCGGCCAGGAGCCGTGGGCGAGGAGGCCGGCCAGGCCGGTGGCCGTCCAGGCGAGCACGGTCGTCGCGAGCAGGAGGCCGACCAGCCCGACCAGCAGGCCGTCGGGGATACCACCGGTGCGGGGCTCCTCGTGGCGGGGCTGGGGGCCGCCGTGCCGACGGCCCCGCTCCGGTGCCGGTCCCTGTCCTGCTGCCTGGCGTGCCATGTCAGGCCACCGTCGACCGTGACGACTCGTTCATGTCGCTCATCCGTTGCTGGTTCTCGATCCGGGCCGCGCGCTGTTCCGCCTCCAGCTCCGCGGCGCGGATGTCATCGGGGAGCTGGTCGTCCGAGGAGCCCTCGGTCATGGCGCGGTCGGTGAAGACGAGGGGGCGTTCGGCTTCGGTGATCAGGTGTTTGACGACCTGGACGTTTCCGTTGACGTCCCAGACGGCGATGCCGGGGGTGAGGGTGGGGATGATCTCGACGGCCCAGCGCGGCAGGCCGATGACCCGGCCGGTCGCTCTGGCCTCGTCCGACTTCTGGGCGTAGATCGTGCGGGTGGAGGCCATCTTGAGGATGGCTGCGGCTTCCTTCGCCGCTGCTCCGTCGACCACGTCGCTGAGGTGGTGGACGACCGCGACGAAGGAGAGGCCGAGTCGGCGTCCGAACTTCAGCAGGCGCTGGAAGAGCTGCGCGACGAAAGGGGAGTTGATGATGTGCCAGGCCTCTTCGACCAGGAAGATGCGCTTCTTGCGGTCGGGCCTGATCCAGGTGTGCTCCAGCCAGACGCCGACGATCGCCATGAGGATCGGCATCGCGATCGAGTTGCGGTCGATGTGCGAGAGGTCGAAGACGATGAGGGGCGCGTCGAGGTCGATGCCGACGGTGGTGGGGCCGTCGAACATGCCGCGCAGGTCGCCGTCGACGAGCCGGTCCAGGACGAGGGCGACGTCCAGACCCCAGGCCCGTACATCGTCTATGTCGACGTTCATGGCCTCGGCGGACTCGGGTTCGGGGTGGCGCAGTTGTTCCACGATGTCCATCAGGACCGGCTGGCGTTCGGTGATGGTAGCGGTCACGTAGGAGTGGGCGACCTTGAGCGCGAAGCCGGAGCGCTCGTCGAGGCCGTGGCCCATCGCGACTTCGATGATCGTGCGGAGCAGGGCGAGCTGGCCCGTGGTGGTGATGGAGGGGTCGAGAGGGTTGAGTCGGATGCCGCCGTTGAGGGCGGCGGTCGGGTCCAGGCGGATGGGGGTTATGCCCAGCTCCTGGGCGATGAGGTTCCATTCGCCGACGCCGTCCTCGCCCTGGGCGTCCAGGACGACGACCTGGCGGTCGCGGAAGCGGAGCTGGCGCAGGACGTAGGTCTTCTCCAGCGCGGACTTGCCGTTGCCGGACTCGCCGAGGACGAGCCAGTGGGGGGCGGGGAGCTGTTGCCCGTACAGCTGGAAGGGGTCGTAGATGTAGCCCTTGCCGCTGTAGACCTCGCGGCCGATGATCACGCCGGAGTCGCCGAGGCCGGGGGCGGCGGTGGGGAGGTAGACGGCCTGGGCCTGGCCCGTCGACGTACGGACGGGGAGCCGGGTGGTCTCCACCTTGCCGAAGAGGAAGGAGGTGAAGGCATCCGACAATGCGGACAGGGGGTCTCGCATGGGGTGGGTGCCCTCTCTTGTTGCGGGGGTGGTGGGGTGCGTCTTTGTCGGGGTGGGGCGGGCGTCAGCTTCTTCTGGGGCCTGGTCGGTGCCGGACCCTTCGGGGCTTGGCCGGCGTCAGCGGCGGATGCCTGTGGCGAACGGGAGTGTGTTCACGATGGCGCGGTGGTGTTCGCGGTCGCACCACTCCAGCTTGAGGTAGGACTTGCCGGCCGAGGCGCGGATCGTCCGCTTGTCGCGGGCGAGTGCCTCGGGTGAACGCGAGGACACCGTGATGTACCCCACCAGGTTCACTCCGGCAGCGCCGCTGGCGAGATCTTCACCCCGCTGGTCGAGTCGGCCGTGGGCGGCGATGTCGCGGGGGTCGACGGTGCGGTTCATCTTGGCCTGGCGGCTGGCCTCGGCGTCGTCGTTGGTCTTCTCGGTAAGCATGCGTTCGATGGCCACCTCGGTGGGTTCGAGGTCCATGCAGACGGCGACCGTACGGATGACGTCGGGGGTGTGGACGAGGAGCGGGGCGAGGAAGTTGACGCCGACGGGGGTCATCGGCCACTCCTTCACCCAGGCCGTGGCGTGGCACCAGGGAGCACGGGTGGTGGACTCGCGGGTCTTGGCCTGGAGGAACGTGGGCTCGACGGCGTCCAGTTCGGCGGGCCAGGCGTTGCGCTTGGTCATGGCCTGGATGTGGTCGATGGGGTGGTCGGGGTCGTACATGGAGTGCACGAGGGAGGCCAGGCGGCTCTGGCCGAGCGGCTGGCGGACCCGGATGTCGGCCTCGGCGAGACGGGCGCAGATGTCGGTCAGCTCGCGGGCCATGACGACGGCGAGGCCGGCGTCGCGGTCGAGTCTGCGGCCGCCGTGGGGGCGGGCGGCGCGGGCCATGGCGTTGGCCTCGGCGGCGAGCTCGCGGCTGTAGTGCATGCAGGCGACGAGGTAGGCGCGGTGCTGCTCGCTGGAGGTGGAGACCATGGACTGGAGCTGGTCGTAGGAGTCCTGGAGCCAGCCGGGGGCCGTCCTGTCGCCGCGCTGGGCGACGTCCTTGGCATGGGCGTCGGGGTCGGCGGGGAGGGTGCGGGCGAGCATCTGGAGGCGGGTGACGAAGCCGTCGCCGTTGGCCACGTGCTTGAGGAGGGTGCCGAAGCGGTCGACCAGGGCTTCCTGGTCCTCGCTGTCGCGGAGGCCGACGCCGGGGCCCTCGATCTCGATGGCGGCGGTGACGGTGCGCCGGTCGGCGTGGAGGAGTACGGCGATCTCGTCGGGGCCGAAGGGGGCGGCGAGCCAGCTGATCCGGCCGATGCCGGGGGGCGGGCCGATCTCGACCTCGCGGCCGTCGGCGCTGACGCCCGCCTCCATGGCGCCGGAGCGGTAGGCGGTGCCGCGGCGCAGGGACCGCTTGAAGCTGCGGTTGATCTCGAACCACTTGTAGAACGTCCGGTGCTTGTACGGGACGTACACGATGGCGAGGGCCAGAAGCGGGAAGCCCACGAGGCAGACGATGCGGAGGGAGAGGACGGGGACGAGGAGTCCGCTCATCATGCCGAGGAACGCGCCGGCGATGATCAGGGCGATCTCGCCGGTCTCGCGGTTCTTGCCGACGATCGCGTTCGGCCGGGCGCGGCCGATGAGATACGTACGGCGGGGCGTCATCGTGTGGGACTGGGTCGTCAACGCCCTCCACCTCCTGTGCTCGGGTTACCTGTACTGCCGGAGCCAGCGCCTCCGCCTCGGGAGGAGCGGCTGCTGTGGGGGGTGCTGGAGGCGGGGGCGGAGCCGCCGCTGCGGGGCGGGGGTGCGGCGGAGGGGACAGATCCGCCGCCGACCCCGCTCCCGCCGCCGCCTCCGCCGGAGGTGCGGGAGCTGTGTGCGGCGACGCCGCCGCTGGCCGGGTTGGCGGGGCGGCCTCCGCCGGAGCTGTTCTGGTCGTTGCGGCCGCTGTGGGTCTTGATGCCCTGGGAGACGAGGGCGGCCGGGGAGCTGATGAGGGCGGCGGCCTGGGCGCCGTCGGTGGCCTGCTTGCGGTTGGTGCGGGCGCCCTGGATCTCGTCGCCGAAGCCGGGGACGAAGCGGTAGATCATGGCGGAGGCGAAGATGGCGAGCAGGATGATGGCGAGGCCGGAGACGACGGCGGAGAAGGCGTCGGGGCCGTCGTTCGCGGAGAGCGCTCCGGCGAGGCCGAGAACGATGACGATGACGGGCTTGACCATGATCACCGCGATCATGATGCCGGCCCAGCGGCGGACATGGCCCCACATGTTCTTGTCGACGAGACCGGCGTAGACGACGATGCCGAGGAGCGCGCCGACGTAGAGCAGGGCGGCGCGGATGACGAGCTCCAGCCACAGGATGCCGGCGGCGAGGATCGAGACGAGCGAGACGACGATCAGCATGATCGGGCCGCCGCCGATGTCCTCGCCCTTCTTGAGGGCTTCGGCGAACGAGCCGAAGAAGACGTCGCTCTGGCCGCCGGTGGAGGAGGCGATGACCTCGGTGACGCCGTCGGTGGCGGAGACGATCGTGTAGAGGATCAGGGGGGTGAAGGCCGAGGCGAGGACGGTGAGCCAGAGGAAGCCGACGGCCTCGGAGATCGCGGTGGTGAGGGGGACGCCGCGGATGGCGCGCTTGGTTACGGCGAGGAGCCAGAGGACGAGGGTGAGGATGGTGGAGGCCGCGAAGATGACGGCGTACTGCTGGAGGAACTTGGGGTTGGTGAAGTCGACGTTCGCCGTGGACTCGACGGCCTCGCTGAGCTTGCCGACGATCCAGGCGGCGGCGTCGGCGCAGCCTCGGGCTAGGGAGGAGAGGGGGTCGAGGGCGTCGGTGGGGGGGACGTCCTGGGTGCGGGAGGTGGCGCCTTCGCCGCCTTCGCAGTAGTCCTTGGCGGGGCCACGGATGAGGTCGCAGGGGTCGTTGCTGGTTTCGGGAGACGGTGTGGGGTCACCGTGGGCGTGGCTCGCGAAGAGAATGGCAGTGGCTTGAGTACCGGATAGGAGTGCTGCGAGAGAGCGCCCCCGATGGGATCGCTTATCTGGCATAGGTGAACCCTCCGAACTGCTTCACCGCATCCGCCATTTCTTCGGCGGAAGACGCCGCTTGGTCGCGGCCGACTGGGACGGGGCCGTCCTTCTGCTGGAAGTCGGAGACCTTCCAGTCGTCTTCGACCCATGCCAGCTCGTAGGTGGTCGTGTACCAGCTCTCCGACACGGGGTTCTTGGAGCCTTCACCAGCCAGGCCGAACAGGGCGGAATACCAAACAGCGACGGTTGCGGTGTCACCGGTGTACTTCTCCACCTTGGTGCCTACGGGGTTGGCACGTGAGATGAAGGTAAGTCCGTCGGGAGCACTGCCGTCTGGGTTCAACCCGATGTTCGCGAGGAAGGACTTCCCTGAATAGACCTTGTCCAGGTCGTCCTGGCGCGCTCTCGCCACGTCCGGCGCGTAGACCGCTTCGGAGATCTCCCGGCGCCGCTCCTTGATGAACATGCCGTCAGATACGAGGGCTACGGAATAGTTCGCCGCCGCGCTCTGCGCCCCCTGCTCGTCGTGGGCGAAGCCGGAGGCGATGGTGCCGTTCTTGCCCTGGACGGGCTTGGTGCCGGTGGGCGCGGTAGGGGCGCTGCCTGCGGTTCCGGGGTTCTTCGTGCCGGAGGAGGCGTTGTCGTCGCTGCCACCGCCCCGGTTGGCGAAGGCGATGGCAGCGATGAGGAGGACCACGACGCCGGTGATCGTGACGAGGGAGCGGGAGTTCCGGACGGGGCGGCGCGTGCCGGGGTGGCCCGCGTCGCCGTCGGGGAGACGGGTGCGGGTCTGGCGGGTGCCGCCGAGGGTGCTGTACGGGTCGTCCGAGCGGCCCGCCTGGTCCTTGCCGCGGTAGTCGTGCTCGTCACCGGGACTCATGCCGCGTTCGCTCCCTCGGTCGTGTGCAGATCCGCGCAGGACGACGGTAGCTTTGCTGGTTGCCGCGTGAGCGCGGTGGAGTGACTCGACATCAGGGAAACGCAACCTCAGCCGGTGGGCGCGACGGGCGGATGGTGGGGAGCGGGCTGGGACGGCCCGGTGCGGGATGGCCGACGGTAGGTCAGACGGCCATTCCGTACACGATGGTGAACAGGGTGCCGAGGGAGCCGATGATGAAGACCCCGGTCAGGCCTGCCACGATCAGCCCCTTGCCCTGTTCCGCGCTGAACGTGTCGCGGAGTGCCGTCGCCCCGATGCGCTGCTTGGCCGCGCCCCAGATCGCGATGCCGAGGCAGAGGAGGATGGCGATCGCCATCACCACCTCGATCATGATGCGTGCCTCGTTGCCCAGCGTCCCGAACGGCCCCCAGTCCGGGGCGATTCCGCCGATGATGGTGGTGATGTCGCCCTTCTCTGCTGCCAGGATCATGTAAGTCACCGCCCCTGTTGGGTAGTTCGCCGCCTGTGCCGTTCTGGCACGGGTCGCCCTCTATCTTCGCTGATGAAACCGCGCTCGTACGACGCCTTCCGGGTCTCTTTACCCGGATCTCGCACGCTTGACCGGGGCGGCCACCCTGACCTGCGGCTCGTCCCGGATTCTTCACGCATATGCCTGGTTACTCTGTGTATCACGGGCTGTGACCGGGAGCAACGACGGTGGCCATGGGTTCCTGATGCGGTTGCAGCGTTCGTGGGGTATGGCGTGTTCGTATGCGCCCTTCGAGAGCCGCTGATGCGCCGGTCGGCATGTGATCCCGGGCGGGCGGAGTCGCCGCCTCGTACCGGTGGTCTGCGTCCCGCCCCCTCCGTTCGGGTGAACTGCGCGGCCCGGCGGGAACGGTGCTGTGGTCGGTTCGTGGGCCGGGAAACACCGTACGAGCGGTGTACGGGGCTTGCGCGCTGCGCTGTTGACCGGCGGCATGTCGGGGCCTGCGGATTTGGCACAGTGCCGCCGGTCGGCGATCAGGAGATGGGGCGAGCGGCGTGAGTGAAGTCGGTGGCGTGAACGGTGCGGGTGGAGCGTCCGCCGGCGGGCAGCCTGACGGGGTATCGGGGCCGGCCGGAATGGGGGGACCTGTCGGGCCGGTGGCGCCGGGCTGGGTCGGCCCCGCGGTGCCGGACTGGGCGGTCGGACCGGTCGGCGGGGCAGGGGGCGGAGGTGGGGATCTGCGGCACAGCGATGCTCCGTGGGTACGGGCCGCCGGGAGCACCGATCATCTGGTCACGCATCTCGGGCCGGTCAAGGGTGAACTGGAGACCGCGCACCAGGGCCTGACCGCCGGGGCCGGGGCGCTGGCTTCGCTGGCGGAGTTGAGTTCCGTACGGGACTCGTGGGAGCGGCGGCTGGAAGCGGCGCGCGGTGAGTGCGGGAGCCTCGCCGGGAAACTGCGGGCGGTCGCCCGTTGCCAGGCCGAGGTCAACGAAGTAGTGAGGAGCGGCTTCGACCAGGTGAAGACCCAGAGCTGTGGCGGGGCGCGGTGAGCGGGCGGGGTGGCGCGGGCGGCGGTGCGGGTGCGGTGGGTTCCCCGCTGACGTGGGCCGCGTTACGGGATGTGAAGTGCGCCGAGCTGGAGGAGGCCGCCGATGGGTGGGGCCGGGTGAGTAACCGCGCCGATGCGGCCCGGGACCGTATCGAGGGCCAGATCCTGCCCGGACTGCGTGACACGCAGAAGGGGGAGGCGGCGGGGGCGGCTCTCGGGCGGTTGCGTCGGCTGGGCATGAACTTCCAGTACATCTATACGGAGTGCGGGCTGCTGCGGACCACGCTGAACAGCCTGGCCCATGAGATCCAGGCCCAGCAGCGGGTGTTGCAGGGGGCGCTGGACGAGGCGGCGGCGCTGAGGTTCACGGTGCACCCGGATGGTTCGGTGACGTATCCGGCGGCGGGGGAGGGCCTGGTCGAGGGGAAGCCGTTGGCGGGCGGTACGGCGACCGGGGTTCCCAATCCGGGCATGGTCACCCCTTCCGGCCTGGCCGCGCCCAACCCGCACGCGGGCAGGGCTCAGGACATCGCGGACCGGGTGGCGCAGGCGGTGCGGACGGCAACAGATGCGGACTGGCGGTACACCAGGATCCTGCGGTCGCTGAAGGCCCACGGTGGCCTGGGCGTCCCGGCCGCGACGTGGACGGACGCCGCGGCCGATGCGGCGGCGGTGAGGCAGGCGGCGAGGAGCTACTTGGAGAACGCGATCCCGCACGATGCGACTCCGGCCGAGCGCAAGAAATGGTGGGACGCGCTGACGGACGAGCACCGCGAGGAGTACCTCGCGGTGTACCCGGATCTGATCGGCAACCTGGACGGCATTCCGGCCCTGGTACGGGATGCGGCGAACCGGGACAACCTCCAGTTGCTGATGGGGAAGCTGGAGGGGCGGGACGACGAGGACGCGGTGACCAAGCTGGCCGCGCTGCGGGAGATCGACCGGCAGTTGCGGGTGGTGCCGAAGGCGGGGGAGCCGCCGATGTACTTGCTGGGGATCGGGGATCGGGGATCAGGGGAATGGGCGGGCGATTGTCTCGTACGGGAACCCGGATACGTCGAGGAATGTGGCGGCTTATGTCCCGGGGTTGAATACGTCGTTGGATGAGGAATTCGCCAAGGGCGACCTGAAGAGGGCACGTGACACGGCCGTAGCTGCAAGAGAAATTGACCATTCCACTGCGGCGATCGTCTGGCTGGGGTATGACGCGCCTCAGAGTCCGGACGGGCTGAGCAGCCTGGCTGTTGCCGGCACCGAAAGGGCGGAGACCGGCGGCCGAGCTTTCCATGGATTTATGTCGGGACTGGAGGTATCGAACGACCACGGTGATCCGCACATGACGGCTATCGGGCACTCCTACGGATCCAGAACGGTCGGAGCGGCCACGCAGCGAGGTGACGGGATCCCTGGGGTCGATGACATCGTCCTGGTTGGCAGTCCCGGCGTTGGCGTGGACCGTGCAGAAGATCTCAAGGTGGGAAGGGATCACGTATTTGTTGGCGCTGCGGAAAACGACGTGGTGACCCACCTTCCTTCGAAGGAGAAGGGGGTTCTCGCGGCAGCGGGGAGCGCGCTCGGGCCGGCAGGATCCATTGTTGTGGATGCGGTCCATCCGGGAGGCAGTGATCTTTGGTTCGGCAGGGACCCGGCAAGTGAGGACTTCGGTGCGCGGCGCTTCGCCGTGGATCCAGGGCCACCGCTGGTCGGGCTTGGCCGCGTTTCGATCGAGGCGCATTCGCAGTATTTCGACCCGGAGTTGGACTCCGCGTCGGCAGACAGTATTGCGATGATTACCGCGGGGCGTGGCCATCAGGTCAAGCAGGAGAGTGCGCGTTGATGCGTCTGCTTAACGCCGTTCTGACTGTCGGATGTATTGGTCTAATACTGGTTGGGTGCGTGATGCGGGAGGGGTCGAGCATGGACATGCAGGCTGCGGCGGAGCGGTCTGATGAGATTCTTGACTC
Organism: Streptomyces sp. WZ.A104; assembly: GCF_002382885.1. Classification (GTDB taxonomy): domain Bacteria; phylum Actinomycetota; class Actinomycetes; order Streptomycetales; family Streptomycetaceae; genus Streptomyces. The sequence goes on along the minus strand of NZ_NWVL01000095.1, from coordinate 13,429 downwards.
CGTACTGCGGGAAATTCAGCCCGAACTGCGATGGACGCATGGACCCACAACTGTGGGAATCTGCGATGTGTCGCGCAGGCGTGTCGTTATGACGCACATCTCTGTTGCGCGAAGGGGGAACCTTTTGGGGGTCGTGGATCGGTTCTGGCGTAAGAGCGGGTATCGCATGACTGTTGTCAACAACGATGCAGAATTTCCGGCTATCTACGCCCGGACGCATGATGGGTTCGGCATGAGACTTCGCATTGGGGGCAAGGGTCAAGCCTTCTTCCAGGTGGACACGCCGTGTGTCCGTGAGTCCGAAGTGGCTGACTCCACCAGCCAGGCGACTGCGCCCCTCTATGAGGGCATGGAGTTCATTCCTCGCCCGAACATCCACTCCGACTTCTGGTCGGCAGAGACGCCGGAAGTCGGCGCAACGTCCGGGCGATGACTTGAGCGAGTTGGATCAACTTGTTGGCTGTGTGCGAGCTTTGATTCCGCCATTGGTCCCTGGGTCCATGTCGCTCCCCCTGTCGGCGTGGTCGCATACGCGGAGTGACTTACCTGGTGTCGTTCCGCCCACTGGCGAGGCAAGGGACTGCTCTTGGTTGGCATGCGAGGAAGTGCGGTTTCTGCTGGCGTCGGTGCAAGCGCTGCCACGGCAGGCTCGGAAGGGCATGCGATGCCCCGGTCGTTGCAGGCAGTCCTGATCCTGGTTCGTTTGCTCGTCGTGGACACCCTGGTGGGCGTGGCCAGGTTGCTGTGCGCGTTCGTATTGTCGCTGTACGTCCGTGCTGGCGGTGTCCGCGTCTGACGCGGGCTCCTCGCCGTGCAGGTGTGGGTCGTTCTTGGCGGGAGCGCGGAGCTGGGTGGTGCAGCAGGGGGGCTGTCCTCCGCCCGGCCCAACGGCCAGTCTGACCTCTGGCCGGGGGAAGGAGGTGAGATCCTGTCAGTTCTGCTGCTTTGGGCTTCCGCCTTCCGTTCTGTGGTGGTGAGCCGGGGACGCCCCCCTGTGCCTCCGGTGCGCCGGTGATGTGTCGCGGATGACTCGGGAGAGTCGCGGATGACTCGTACACACCCGCGAAAACACCCCTGAAGCGTCCCTCGATGGGGGATGGTTGAGGGGTGCGGAAACTCTGGGTGTTCGGTGGCATCGGCGTCGGCATGGTCATGTGCTTCATGGCGCTGCTCGTCGTCGGTACGTACTCGGCCGCCGCCGGTCTTGCCGGGGCGGGCGGCGGTGGTGCCGTCGCGCTCGCCAAGGGTGCCGTGCCGGCGCGGTACCAGCCGCTCGTGCAGAAGTGGGGCGATCTCTGCCCGGCCATCAACCCCGCGCTGCTGGCCGCGCAGTTGTACCAGGAGAGCGGCTGGAATCCGCGGGCGCAGAGCCACGCCGCCGCGCAGGGCATCGCCCAGTTCATCCCCGGCACCTGGGCCACACACGGGATCGACGGCAACGGCGACGGGAAGCGGGATGTCTGGGACCCCGCCGACGCGATTCCCTCGGCGGCCTCGTACGACTGCGAGCTCGCCGGGTACGTGAAGAAGGTGCCGGGCGACCCGACGAACAACATGCTGGCCGCCTACAACGCCGGGGCCTACGCGGTGATCAAGTACGGCGGTGTCCCGCCTTACAAGGAGACGCAGAACTACGTCAAGATCATCCGCTCGCTGGAGAAGAGCTTCGCCCGGCCGGTCGGTCGTGTCGCGCCCTCCCGGCAGGCGGCCGGGGCCATCTACTTCGCGCAGAAGAAGCTCGGCACGCCGTATCTGTGGGGCGGCAACGGTACGCCCGAGCAGCAGGGGCGGTTCGACTGCTCGGGGCTGACCCAGGCGGCGTACCGGACCGTGGGCATCGAGCTGCCGCGCGTCGCCAACGACCAGTACAACGCGGGACCGCATCCCGCGCGGGACGAACTGCTTCCGGGGGACCTGGTGTTCTTCTCCGACGACCTGACCAACTCCCGGGCGATCCGGCATGTCGGGCTGTATGTCGGGGGCGGCTATATGATCAATGCCCCGTTCACGGGAGCGGTGATCCGGTTCGACAAGATCGATACGCCGGACTACTTCGGTGCGACCCGGGTCACCAAGGACGGGGCGGCTGCCCTGCCGACGGATCTGCCTCCGGGGTGAGACGGATTCCTCTCCAGGGGTCCGTTTCCGGAGGTCCACCTCCACGGCTGACGTCCAGTCATCCGTGGCCGGAACTCTCCGTGAAGCCTGGGCCCTGAGCTGCGACGACGAGTCACTCTTCGATAACGTCATGGTGATCATTCGGTGGAGAGCGGAACGCACGCGGCGGCCGGGCCGTTCCCTGGAGAGCACAGTGCAGTAGAAGCGGATCGCACCGAACACGGGGGTTCGACCACGGCGGCGCGCTCGGACGTGCGTCGCAGCAGATGATCCAGCAGATGAAGCAGCAGATGAAGCAGACAAGGCAAGGGGCCGCAGCAGATGGCTGGACTCGAACTCGACGGGTCGAACCCGGACGTCGGTCTGCTCTACGACATCAACGGGCTCGCGAGGGCCGCTCCGACCTGGTTCGACCGGACCATGGAGTTCGTCGGCGAGTACGGGATCATGTTCGGCCTGGTCCTGGTGGGCCTGTGGTGCTGGTGGAGCATGCGCAAGCGAGGGACGCTCGACGACTCGGTGACGGCTGCCGCCGCCATCGTCTGGGCTCCGCTCGCCGCCGCGATCGCGATCATCATCAACATCCCGATCCGCGGATTCGTCGAACGGCCTCGTCCGTTTAACGACCACGAAGGCCTTGAGGTCCTGATCCACGGCAAGACGGACTTCTCGTTCGTCAGTGACCACTCCACGCTGGCCATGGGCATCGCCGTCGGCATCTTCGTGGCGAACCGGAAGTTCGGCTTCATCGCGATCGGCCTCGCGCTCTTCGCGGGCGTCAGCCGGATCTACATGGGCGTCCACTACCCGACCGACGTGATCGGTGGGTTCGCCCTCGGTACGGCCGTCACCCTGCTCCTGGCGCCGCTCGCCATGGCGCTGCTGACTCCGCTGATGGCGGCGATCTCGCGTTCGCCGCGCGTCGGCTGGTTCGTCCGCTCCAAGAAGCTGTCCGTCGCGTACGCCGATGAGCGCGGCGACGCGATGGGCATCCCCGAGCCGCGGCCCGGAGCCGGACGCGGCGACGCCGGGGAAAAGGATCTCGCCGCCTGACCCTCCGCTCGACCGTCAACTGCATGATCGTTTTGCCTCCGTTCCCCCAGGTGCTCAGAGCGCCTGGGGGAACGTGCGTGCATGGGTACCCGGCGGTCCTGTACGGGTACCCGGCGGTCAGGCGGCGGCGAGGTGTTCGGCTGCGTCGGTACGGGCCCGGTCCCGGGACCTGCGCGCCGGGCCCGACCAGCCGCAGGCGCAGCGGGCCAGGCAGAACGAGCCGCGCTCGATTGTCGTGGCGCTGTGCCCCACCGGTGACGGAGGGGGAGGGGGAGAGGGAGGGGAAGAAGGCGAAGGGGGCGCAGGGGGTGGGGAGTGCGCCGGTGGGGTGAGGGCGGGCCGGATCTGGGTGTGCGGGACGGTGGCGGTGCGAGCTGGGGCAGGGGGTTCCTCATGCACGTGACCACGGTACTGGCGGCGGCCGGTGAACGGAGGGCCGAGTGCCGGATGCCCTCCGTGCGCTTGCCGCGCATGACGCCCACCGGCCGCCCGCCATGGGCCGCCGCACTGCATGACCCACCGGCTGCCCGCCCTGCGGCCGCCGCCCCGCATGACCCACCAGCCGCCCGCCGTGCGGCCGCTCCGCATAGCGCCCACCGGCTGCCCGCGTACCCGCCCCCGCCGCTCGTCGCGCCGGGGGCGGCGTGACGAGCGGCGCCGGTGGTCGTTATGCGAGGCGGGTGAGGGCTCGGGCCGGGCGGAAGTCGTTGGGGGTTGGCAGGCGATGGTGGTGCAGCAGTACAGGTACGGAGGCGGGGCCCGTGCTGCCTGCGCCCTCGCCGTGGCCGGGGTGATGGCTGTCACCGCCGGGTGCTCCAGTGGGGACGGCGGTGATGACGGGAGCGGCGCGGGTGACGGGTCCGGGCAGCGTGCCGTGGCCGCCGAGCGTCCGATCGATGTGCTCGGGCAGGCCGCGGACGCCCTCGTCGAGGCGGGCGGTGCGGAGGCCCGTACGTCGATGGAGACGGCGGTCGGCGGGACCCGGGTGACGATCCGGGGGCAGGGCGCGTACGACTTCCGTAAGCAGCTGGGGCGGCTCAAGGTGGTGCTGCCCCAGGACGCGGCGGGCAAGGACGCGGCGGGCAAGGACGGCCACCGGCCGATCACCGAGCTGCTCGCCCCCGGCGCGCTGTACATGAAGAACCGTGGCGCCGGGGTGCCCGACGACAAGTGGGTCCGGATCGACACGACCACGCTGAAGGACGGCAACCTCGTCACCGGTGGGGTCACCGATCCGATGGCCGCCGCCGAACTGCTGCGCGGGGCCGACCAGGTGACGTACGTGGGGAAGTCCGAGCTGGCCGGGGTGATGGTGCGTCACTACCGCGGCGTCGCGGACCTCGGGCGTGCCGCGCGCGATGCCTCTCCCCTGTCACGCGGGGCGTTGAGCGCGGCGGCGAAAGGGTTCAGCAACGATGCCGTCCCCTTCGACGCCTACCTCGACGAGGACGGCCGGCTGCGGAAGGTACGCCACCGCTTCAGCTTCTCCTCCGAGGCCGGGGGCCCTGAGGTGTCGGTCGTCTCGACGCTGCTGCTGTACGGGTTCGGGCTGCCCGTCACCGTCACCCTGCCGGACGACGACGACATCTTCACCGGCCGGATCCAGCAGGGTTGAGGGAAGGGGAAGGGGAAGGGGAAGAGGGAAGGGAAGGGTGAGGCAGGGGAGGGGCGGGTGGTGGCCCGTGGAGGGGTCTGGTGGGGCGGGGTGGCCGGTTGGGAGGGGGCCGAAATGGTCCGTCCGTGCCATGCGCGGTGCGTATCGCGATCCCTACGCTAGGAAGCCGGTATGTGTCGGGGTCCTGGTTGCCAGGGTCCCGGTTGCCGGGTCCCGGGTCTCTGAGGCCCGGGCCTCAGGGGCGACGACGGCAGAGAGAGGTGACGCAGGTGGTGACGCTCAGCGCTCCGAACGCTCAGGACTGTGTGGCCCTCGCCGAGATCGAACTGTGTGGCGAGCTGATGATCGCCGCGTCGGCGGTGGTGGGCGAGGAACGCCTGAGCCCCGACCGTATCGACGAGGTGCTCAAGGTCCGGGACGAGTCGCTCGGTGTCCGGGGCCGGGACACGGAGTCCTGGACGGCGGCTGTCCCCCGGCAGGCTGCTCGCCGGGGGTGACCCCACGCGCCCGTGGCACCGGGCGGACCGAACGCCCTTGGTGGCCTGTATACCCCTGCCAGCTCCGTCTGCTCCTGGCGGCCCGACGCCCCTGGTTGCCCGTGTGCCCCGGGCAACCCCGTATGCACTCGGTGGCCCGTACGCCCCAGGTGCCCTGTATGTCCCGGGGTGGGGCGGACGAGGGCTCCTCGTCCCGCCCACGCGGACCCGGCCCCCGCCCCGCCCCGCCTCAGGTACGCAGCAGGCGGGCGATCGCCTTCGTGGCCTCTTCGACCTTCGCGTCGATCTCCTCGCCGCCCTTGACCGCCGCGTCGGCGACGCAGTGGCGCAGGTGTTCCTCCAGCAGCTGGAGGGCGAAGGACTGCAGGGCCTTCGTGGAGGCCGAGACCTGGGTGAGTATGTCGATGCAGTAGACGTCCTCGTCGACCATGCGCTGGAGGCCGCGGATCTGGCCCTCGATCCGGCGCAGCCGCTTGAGGTGTTCGTCCTTCTGGTGGTGGTAGCCGTGGATGCCGCGGTCGTGGTCGGTGACGACGTCCGCGGGGGCGGTCGCCTCGGGGTCAGGGGCCGCCGCGCCCGCCGATTCCGTCCCCGTGGTTCCGGTCGTGGTCATCTGCGTCCTCCGTCTGTCCTCGTGGGGCTTGTCCTCATGGGGCCCATGAGGACCGGGGCCCTGCGGTGCTGCGTAACCGCTCTGCCGTGCCGGCCTGCCGCGCCTTACGTCCTTATACCCCTGCCGGGTATATCGTACCGAATTCTGCCGAAACATGACCGGGGGTCCGTACTGATCACTCTGTCCGATGGGCGACACTGAAGAACGCCGGTTAGCCGTGGCCGGATGATGCGCCTAGCATCAGCCTGACCGAACTCAATGCATCCGAGGACCCCACGTGCGCTTTCGTCTGACCCCCAGGGAGACGAGCTTCTACGACATGTTCTCCGCGTCCGCGGACAACATTGTCACGGGCTCGAAACTCCTGATGGAACTGCTCGGGGCGGATTCTGCCTCCCGAGTCGAGATCGCGGAGCGGATGCGGGCAGCGGAGCACGCGGGGGACGACGCCACCCACGCGATCTTCCACCAGCTCAACTCCTCCTTCATCACGCCGTTCGATCGCGAGGACATCTACAAGCTGGCGTCCTCGCTCGACGACATCATGGACTTCATGGAGGAGGCCGTCGACCTGGTCGTCCTCTACCAGGTCCAGGAGCTCCCCAAGGGCGTCGAGCAGCAGATCGAGGTGCTGGCCCGGGCGGCGGAACTGACCGCCGAGGCCATGCCGGGGCTGCGGACCATGGACAACCTCACGGAGTACTGGATCGAGGTCAACCGGCTGGAGAACCAGGCCGACCAGATCCACCGCAAGCTGCTCGCGCACCTCTTCAACGGCAAGTACGACGCCATGGAGGTGCTGAAGCTCAAGCAGATCGTGGACGTGCTGGAAGAGGCGGCTGACGCTTTCGAGCACGTCGCCAACACCGTGGAGACCATCGCGGTCAAGGAGTCCTGAACCTCGTGGACACCTTTGCGCTGATCGTGACCATCGGTGTCGCGCTCGGATTCACGTATACGAACGGCTTCCACGACTCGGCTAACGCCATCGCCACCTCTGTCTCCACCCGGGCGCTGACCCCGCGTGCGGCCCTGGCGATGGCGGCGGTGATGAACCTCGCCGGTGCCTTCCTGGGCCAGGGGGTCGCCAAGACCGTCAGCGAAGGCCTCATCGCCACGCCCGTGGGGCAGAAGGGGATGGGCATCCTGTTCGCGGCGCTGGTCGGCGCGATCATCTGGAACCTCATCACCTGGTACTTCGGCCTCCCCTCCTCGTCCTCGCACGCCCTGTTCGGCGGGATGGTCGGGGCGGCGCTGGCCGGTGGTACGGATGTGATCTGGTCCGGGGTGCTGGAGAAGGTCGTCATCCCGATGTTCATCTCCCCGGTCGTCGGCCTGCTGGTCGGCTACCTGGTGATGGTCGGCATCATGTGGCTGTTCCGGAACGCCAACCCGCACAAGGCCAAGCGCGGTTTCCGGATCGCGCAGACGGTCTCGGCGGCGGGCATGGCGCTCGGCCACGGTCTCCAGGACGCCCAGAAGACGATGGGCATCGTGGTGATGGCCCTGGTCATCGCCGATATCGAGGGCCCCAACGACGAGATCCCCATCTGGGTGAAGATCGCCTGTGCGGTGATGCTCTCGCTGGGTACGTACGCGGGTGGCTGGCGCATCATGCGGACCCTCGGCCGGAAGATCATCGAGCTGGACCCGCCGCAGGGCTTCGCGGCGGAGACGACCGGCGCGTCGATCATGTTCGGCTCGGCGTTCCTCTTCCACGCCCCGATCTCCACGACGCACGTCATCACCTCCGCGATCATGGGCGTCGGCGCCACGAAGCGGGTGAACGCCGTGCGCTGGGGCGTCGCGAAGAACATCATCCTCGGCTGGTTCATCACCATGCCGGCCGCGGCGCTGGTGGCCGCTCTCAGCTATGGAGCGGTGTTCCTGTTCTTCGGCTGAGCCGACCACGTGCGACGTGGACGTATACGTAGACGTGAAGGGGTCCGCCCCCGTTCTCCTCGGAGAACGGGGGCGGACCCTTTCGCCTTGTGGTGGCACCGCCATGCAGCACCGCAAGGCCGTAATGGGGGAGCGGATCAGCCGAAGCGGCCGGAGATGTAGTCCTCCGTGGCCTGGACCGACGGGTTGGCGAAGATGCGCTCCGTCTCGTCGATCTCGATGAGCTTGCCGGGCTGGCCCACGGCCGCCAGGTTGAAGAACGCCGTACGGTCCGAGACGCGGGCCGCCTGCTGCATGTTGTGCGTCACGATGACGATCGTGAAGCGCTCCTTCAGCTCGCCGATCAGGTCCTCGATGGCGAGGGTCGAGATCGGGTCGAGAGCCGAGCACGGCTCGTCCATCAGCAGGACCTGAGGCTCGACCGCGATGGCGCGGGCGATGCACAGCCGCTGCTGCTGGCCGCCGGAGAGGCCGGAGCCGGGCTTGTTGAGCCGGTCCTTGACCTCGTTCCAGAGGTTGGCGCCCTTGAGCGACTTCTCCACGACGTCCGTGAGCTCGCTCTTCTTGTGCGTGCCGTTCAGACGCAGACCCGCCGCGACGTTGTCGAAGATCGACATGGTCGGGAAGGGGTTCGGGCGCTGGAAGACCATACCGACGGTGCGGCGGACGGCGACCGGGTCGACGTCCCTGGCGTAGAGGTTCTCGTCGTCCAGCAGCACCTTGCCCTCGACGCGACCGCCGGGGGTCACCTCGTGCATGCGGTTCAAGGTGCGCAGGAAGGTGGACTTTCCGCAGCCGGACGGGCCGATGAAGGCCGTCACGGAGCGGGGCTCGACGGTCATCGAGATGTCGTCGATCGCACGGTGCGTGCCGTAGAAGGCGCTCAGCCCGCTGACATCGATGCGCTTGGCCATGGGGATCACTTCACTTTCGGTGGCCTCAGCGGCCGGTCTGCGGGGCCTTCCAGCGGGCGATGCCGCGGGCCACCAGGTTGAGGATCATGACGAAGGCGATCAGGACCAGGGCGCCTGCCCAGGCGCGGTCGACCGAGGCCGTCGTGCCGACGGAGTACTGCTCGTACACGTACAGCGGCAGTGACGACTGCGCTCCGTCGAAGGGGTTCGGATTGATCAGCTTCGTGCCGAAGACGAGCAGCAGGACGGGGGCGGTCTCGCCGGTGATGCGGGCCACCGCCAGCATCACACCCGTCGTGATGCCGCCGATCGCCGTCGGCAGGACCACCTTCAGGATGGTGCGCCACTGGGGAACGCCCAGGGCGAGGGAGGCCTCGCGGAGCTCGTTCGGGACGAGCTTGAGCATCTCCTCGGTGGAGCGGACGATCACCGGCATCATCAGGATCGCGAGGGCCAGGGAGCCGGCGAAGCCGGACGGGCCGAACCCGAGCATGAGGTTCCAGGTGGCGAGGACGAAGAGACCGGCCACGATCGACGGGATGCCCGTCATGACGTCGACGAAGAAGGTGACGGCCCGGGCCAGCCTTCCCCGCCCGTACTCGACCAGGTAGACGGCGGTCAGCAGGCCGATCGGGGCGGCGATGAGCGCCGCGATGGCCACCTGCTCGATGGTGCCGAGCAGGGCGTGGTAGACGCCGCCGCCCTCCTCGGTGTCGAGGAGACCGCTCATCGAGTGCGTGAGGAAGTAGCCGTCGAGGACGGTGACGCCCTTGCTGAGGGTGATCCACGCGAGGGAGAGCAGCGGCACGATGGCCAGCAGGAAGCAGACCCAGACCAGGCTCGTGGCGACACGGTTCTTGCCCTGGCGGCTGCCCTCCACCTTCGCGGTGATGAGGTAGGTGGCGGCCACGAAGACCAGGGCGGAGATCATGCCCCACTGGGTGCGGCTGTCCAGCCCGGCCACGAACCCGATCAGGCAGCCGGTGGCCACCGAGCCGACGGCGATGGCCGCGGGGGCCCAGCGGGGCATCCTGGCGTGGGCGAGCGTGGCGTGCGCCGGGGCGGCGACGGGGCGCTTTTCCTGGACGGTGTGGCTCATGCGTTGGCCCCCGAGTACTCCTTGCGGCGGGCGATGATCGCGCGGGCCGCGCCGTTGACCAGCAGGGTGATGGCGAAGAGGACCAGGCCGGAGGCGATCAGGGCGTCACGGCCGAATTCGTCCGCCTCGTTGAACTTCGCGGCGATGTTCTGGGCGAAGGTGCCGCCGCCCGGATCCAGCAGGTGTCCGGAGAGCACGAAGCTCGGGGAGAGGACGACGGCGACGGCCATCGTCTCGCCGAGCGCACGGCCCAGTCCCAGCATCGAGGCGCTGATGATGCCGGAGCGGCCGAAGGGGAGGACCGCCATCCGGATGACTTCCCAGCGGGTGGCACCGAGGGCCAGAGCGGCTTCCTCGTGCATCTTCGGCGACTGGAGGAAGACCTCACGGGTGACGTTGGTGATGATCGGCAGGATCATGATCGCCAGCAGGATGCCGACGGTGAAGAGGTTGCGGGCGGCGCCCTCGCTGGTCCGCTCGAAGATGTAGGTCCAGCCGAGGTACTCGTCCAGCCACTTGTTCAGGCCGTCGAGGTAGGGCACGAGGAAGACCACGCCCCAGAGGCCGTAGATGATGCTGGGGACCGCGGCGAGCAGGTCCACCAAATACGCTATCGGGCCGGCCAGCCGGCGCGGCGCGAAGTGCGAGATGAACAGCGCGATGCCGATGGCGACCGGCACGGCCAGCACCATCGCGATGACCGAGCTGACGATGGTGCCGAAGGCGAGGACCGCGATACCGAAGACGGGCGGGTCGCCGGCCGGGTTCCACTCGAAGGTCGTGAGGAAGTTCGCCTCGTCCTTGGAGATCGCGAGGACGGTGCGGTAGCTGAGGAAGGCCGCGATGGCGGCCATGATCACCAGGAGGGTGATGCCGGACCCCTTGGACAGACCGAGGAAGATCCGGTCGCCGGGTCGGGCCTTGCCGCGGGGAGCGCCTGTCGGCTGCTCCGGTGGCGGCGCTTGCTCGGGTGCGGTTGCTGTTTCCATCTGATGTCTCCGGTCTGCGGAGCCGTACGGCTCCTGGCGGCGGTGCACCGGAAGGCGCGGCCGGCCCCCGGTCAGGGGGCCGGCCGCGGCCGGGTCAGGACAGGGTGGGGACGATCTCGCGGACCTTGGCCGCGATCTCGGCGGGCATCGGCGCGTAGTGCGCGTCGGTGAGGACCTTCTGGCCCTCGTCGCTGATCGCGTAGTTCAGGAACGCCTTGACGGAGGGCAGGGTCTCGGCCTTGTTGCCCTTGTCGCAGGCGATCTCGTACGTCACCAGGATGATCGGGTAGGCGCCCTCGGCCTTGGTCGCGTAGTCGAGCTCCAGGGCCACGTCGTTGCCGGTGCCCTTGACCTTGGCGGCGGCGATGGCCTTGGAGGCGTTCTCCGAGGTGGCCTCGACCGGGGCGCCGGCACCGGTGTCGATCTTGACGGTGGTCATGTCGCTGGCCGCGGCGTAGGAGAGCTCGAAGTAGCCGATGGCGCCGTTGATGTCCTTGACGGCGGAGGCGACGCCGGCCGAGCCGCTGGCCGCCTGGCCGCCCTTGGCCTCCCAGGACTTCGAGGAGGCGTCGAACTTCCAGTCGTCGGGGGCGGCGACGCTGAGGTACTTGTTCAGGTTCTGGGTCGTGCCCGACTCGTCCGAGCGGTGGAAGGCCTGGATCGCGGTGTCCGGCAGCTTCGCGTCCGGGTTGAGGTCGGCGATCGCCTTGTCGTTCCACTTGGTGATCTTCGTGTCGAAGATCTTGGCGAGGGTCGGGGCGTCGAGGACGAGCTCGTCGACACCGTCGAGCTTGAACCCGATGGCCACCGGACCGCCGACCATCGGCAGGTTGATGCCCTTGCCGCCGTCCGCGCAGATCTTCTGGGAGGCGGTGACCTCGTCGGGCTTCAGGGCGGAGTCGGAGCCCGCGAAGGCGACCTGGCCCTGGGTGAACTTGGTGATGCCGCCGCCCGAGCCGATGGGCTGGTAGTTGATCTCGACGCCGGCGCAGGCGGCCTGGAACTCCTTGACCCAGATGTCCATTGCGTTCTTCTGCGCGCTGGAGCCGGCGGCCAGGATCTGGCCCTTGGCGTCGTCGCACTTGACGTTCGACGCGGCGGTCGACTTCTCGCCGCTTCCGGAGGCGCCTCCGCTGCTGTTGTCATCCGAACCGCACGCCGTGAGGACCAGGGCGCCGGAGACGGCGAGGGCACCGAGCGCGGTGGCACGAAGCCGGTTCTTGCGCTGAAGCTTCACTTTCGGGTGTTCCTTCCAGGAGCCGCCGTGGTCAGTTCGTTCTACGACGGCGTGCGATGGGGAGGAGTGCTGTGGCTTGCCGCCGCGCACCTTGTACGTCCGAAATTAGGCAGAACAGGTGAAGCCGCCAACGGGGGAGAGTGAACGGCAGGTGAACCGTGTCGGGCAGGCGGGTGCGCGGCCGGCCCGGCCCGGGGTGATGGTCGGGACGTGGACCAGGGCCTGATCAGGCGCGGATCAGGGCGCGGCGAGGGTGTCCAGCAGCGCGGTCAGCTGCTGGACGTCCCGGGGCTGGGTGAGGCGTGTGCGGGCCGCCCCCGGGGTGAGCCACAGGAGGCGGTCCACCTCGTCGTTCGCCTCGAAGGCGCCGTCCGCCGCCTCGGCCGCCCAGTAGGCGACCTCCTTGGGGCGGCCGTCCACCAGGTAGCGGGCGGTGGGGAGCCGGGTGCCCGGGGTGCAGTGGTGACCGGTCTCCTCCAGCACCTCCCGTACGGCGGCGGCCAGCGGTTCCTCGCCGCGCTTCAGCTTGCCCTTGGGGAAGGACCAGTCGTCGTAGCGGGGCCGGTGGACGAGGCAGATCTCCACGCCGTCGCCGCCGGGGGCGCGGCGCCACAGGACGCAGCCCGCGGCGCGGATGGTGCCGGTTCGCGTGCGGGGCTTCGCGGAGGCGTTGCCCGGGGGGCCGGGGGGCTCGGCCGGGCCGTGCGGGGCGTCCTGGTGCGTGGGGGCGTGGCCCGTGCGGCCGGGGGGCTCTGCCCGGCTGTCGGTGGGGCTCATGGGGCCGTCATGGCCGCTGTGTACGGCCAGGTCTCCCGGAACACCGCCCGGGCCGCCTCCACCTCGTGCCGCTGGTCCGCGTGGAGGACGCCCAGCGCGTACGCCGTGGCCGGGGCGATCCGGGGGGTGCGGGCCGCCGCGGCCGCCGCCGCGGCCGCCTCCACCGCGTCCCGGTGCAGGTCGAGGGCGTGCCCCGGGCCGGCCAGGGACGGGTCGGAGGTGCCCAGGACGACCTCGTGGGCGTACCGGTGCAGGCGCAGCAGCAGGCGGGCCTGGTGCCAGGGGCCGTCCTGCGCCTCGTTGTACGGCTCGGCCGCGTCGTCGGGCGGGAGGGCGGCCACCGCGGCCAGGAGGCGCTGCTCGGCCAGCTCGGCGGGTTCCAGGAGGGCTTCGGGGGCCCGGCCCGTGGTGCCGGGGGCCAGCGGGACGTCGGAGGCCAGCAGCGCCACCGCGTCGGCGACCGCGTGGAAGCGGGAGGAGCCCAGTGCCTGGAGGGCCGCGGAGTGTGCCCGGGTCCGGGCGAGGGTGAGGCGGCGTTCCAGCAGGGCGGCGGCCCGGGCCGCCCCGACCCCGAGCGCGGCGCGGCCCTGGGCGTCGGCGGCGTCGGCGGCGTCG
>NZ_NWVL01000094.1 GCF_002382885.1 Streptomyces sp. WZ.A104 | reverse complement strand
CCGTCACCCTCGACAGGCGGACGACGCCCAGGACCCTTGCCACTCTTGCTCTCCTTGCTTCCCCGTACGCTGGGGACAGGTGGATTCAAGCACGACTCTCAAAGTGGCCTCTTCGACACGGCCAACGTCTACGGCTGGGGCGAGAACAAGGGGCGCACCGAGGAGATCCTCGGCACCTGGTTCGCCCAGGGCGGCGGCCGCCGCGACCAGGTGGTCCTGGCCACCAAGGTGTACGGGAACATGGCCGCCGACGGCGAGTCCTGGCCCAACCACGACAAGCTCTCCGCCGTCAACATCCGGCGCGCGGTCGACGCCTCGCTCAAGCGGCTCCAGACGGACCACATCGACCTCTACCAGTTCCACCACGTCGACCGGAACACGCCGTTCGACGAGATCTGGCAGGCGATCGACGTCCTGGTCCAGCAGGGCAAGATCCTGTACGCCGGGTCCTCCAACTTCCCCGGCTACAAGATCGCCCAGGCCAACGAGCAGGCCGCCAGGCGCGGTTCGCTCGGCCTGGTCAGCGAGCAGTGCATCTACAACCTCGCCGAACGCCGCGCCGAGATGGAGGTCATCCCGGCCGCCCAGGACTACGGCCTCGGTGTCATCCCCTGGTCTCCGCTGCACGGCGGCCTGCTGGGCGGCGTCATCAAGAAGACGACCGAGGGCGGCCGCCGAGCCTCGGGCCGCGCGGCCGACGCCCTGGCCGACACCAAGGTCCGCGCACAGATCCAGTCCTACGAGGACCTGCTCGACAAGCACGGCCTGGAGCCCGGCGAAGCGGCCCTGGCCTGGCTCCTGACCCGCCCCGGCATCACGGGCCCGATCGTCGGCCCCCGCACGGCCGACCAACTGGCCGGCGCGCTGAGGGCACTCGACCTGGACCTGCCGGAGGCCGTCCTCACGGGCCTGGACGAGATCTTCCCGGGCCCGGGGCCTTCGCCGGAGGCCTTTGCCTGGTAGCGGGCGGGTGTTGTGCCTGCGCAAGTGACAGAGGGGCCTCCCGTCGCGGTGACGGGAGGCCCCTCTTGTGTTACTGCGCGATTACCTCAGCTGAGGGCTTGGAAGTCCAGCCACCCGCTGTCTCCGACGGCGACTCCGCGGCCGGAGAGGTTGGAGTGGGCGTAGAGCTTGTCGTCGCTGCCGGTGGCGAAGATGTCCGCCCGGCCGTCCGAGCCCGCGTCGGGGAAAGCTGTGAGCAGCGGACGGTGGGCGCGTGTCCAGCCCGTTCCGATGACCGTGGCGGCGGGGCCGTAGCCGATTCCTTCACCTCCCGGGCCGGTGCCTTCGTAGAGGCGGAGTTCTCCGCTGGTCCTGTGGCGTGCGAGGAGGTCTACGTGACCGTTGCCGGTACGGTCGCCGGGTGCTGCCAGGTCGTAGTGCGACCACGATCCGTTGCCGACGAGGACGGGTGCGCGGGAGTCGTCCAAGTAGAAGGAGTTGGAACCGTAGTACAGCCAGAGGAAGTCGCCCTCCTTGACGAGGAGGTCGGGGTATCCGGCGACATCGGGCGTTCCGTCATTGTCGGTGTCCAGAGGACCGTCGACGTCACCGACGGCGAGGATCTGGTCGGCGTTCGCCCAGTGGTTGTTGGCCTCGTCGAAGACGGCGAGTTCTTGGCGCTCGTACAGACAGGAGCGGGAGTGCCCGTCGGCCTGTTCGTTCTGTGCGGTACAGGCCCAGCCGGCTCCGTTGTTCGGATAGAGCTGAAGCGTCTTGCCGTCGGTGCCCGGGATGGCTGCAACGAGGTCCTCGAAGCCGTCGCCTGTCCAGTCCCCGCGGTGGGTGATGCTGGCCTGGGTGAAGTCACCGTTGCCGGCGGTGTTGCCGGCTCCGACGTAGCCGTTGCCCTGTCCGGGGTAGAGCCACAGTTCGCCGTTGCTGCGGACGCCGTAGAGGTCTGCGTTGTTGTCCCCGTTGAGGTCACCGGCCTTGTCGGGGATGGCGAGGCCGTTGGCATAGAAGAGGTAGGAGGCCCGGTCGGAGCGGTTCTGGGCGGCATCGAGACTGCGGACATAGAGGCGTTGTGATCCTGCGGCAGGCGGGGTCAGGACGACTTTGGCATCGATCTTGCCGTCGCCGTCGAGGTCTGTGGTGGGCGTGACCTTGCGGACAGCGGGGTCCCAGTCGGACCAGTACTCATAGGACTTCACGTCGTTCACGCCGCCGTTGCCGAGGATGAACGTTCCTGCGGTACGAGCCCGGCCGGTGGTGGCGGGCCAGCCGTCGGAGCCGTCGGGGAACTCCTGGGAGCTGATGGTGGGTGGTGTGCTGGGCCGAGTGGGATCGAAGTCGAAGCGGCACGTTGCCGTTCCGGGGTACCAGGCGGAGTTGGCGGTCGTGTCGAGTGCCTGCACCATCCATCCGAAGTTGCCCTTTGCCGCGGCCAGGTGCTTCTGCAGAGTGGCCTTGGGAACCTTGACCTTCGCTACCGTGCCGGAGCTCGCGGAGACGATCTGGTTGAAGATCTCACTGCCGCCGGACAGGTTGTTGGTGCCCCAGAGGCGGAACTGGGCGCGGACCGTTCCGCCATCCGGGTCGGAGACCTTCGCGGTCAGGGTGACGTCGGTGTTCCCGATCGTGGTGTACGGCGCGACCTTGTCGCACCCGCCGGAACTGGGAATGGTGTCCACGTTGTTCGGCACGTTCGGAACGGTGTTGTAAGTCGTCGACAAAGCCGCCGAGTTGGCGTCGAACTTCTTCCAGCCGAAGACATCCGACTGATCTTTGTCGGGCACCTGCAGACCGAAGGTCAGCGTGTTCCACTTCTTGGCGATGCCGTCCTTCGCCGCTGCTGTGACGTCGAAGGCGAGAGCGCCGGCAGGGCAATTCGGGCCCCAGCCGAGGGACTCATTGACGGCGTCCAGCTTCTTGCGGCGCTCAGGCTGTTTGTTCCACGTGGTGGACGAGGAGATCGCGGTGGTCGCCCAGAGCTCGACAGTTCGGTTGGTGCAGGACCAGGACCACGTGTTCTTGATCCGGAATGTGGAGGAGGAGACGACCTTCTTCGTGGACCACAGATTGGAGGAGTTCATCCGGAAGTAGGAGCGGGCCAGCCCGTTGGTCTCGTTCTCGTACCCGACGCGGGCGGTCGTTGTGCCGTTCTTACCCCAATTCGCTCCGTTGAAGAACGAACTGTTCGGATGCTTCTTGTAGGCGATGGTCCAGGAGTGGCGGGAGCCGGATACGGCCGGGTCCAGCAGTACCGGGTACCGCGTGTCCTCGCCCGTCAGGAGTTCCTCGTCCGGAGTGAGCCTCAGCTTCCCGTCCGTGACTGCGAGCCCCATGGTCGCCTGCTGGGCTCCGTAACCCGGTTCGAACTCGTCGGAGGGCGGTGGCGGTCCGGTCGGTCCGGTCCGTGCGCTCCGGGCCGCGCGGGCCACAGGCGCGGCAGCGGTACTGCTGTCCCACATCAGCGGTGTCGGCGCGGTGAAGACCTCCTCGCCGGCCGGGTTGACGGCCGTGAAGTTGCCGTTGGCGTCGGTGCGCGCCTCCAGGCCGCTGGTGTCCAGGTCGAAGTGGACCTGTTTGAGCGCTGGATCAGCGGCGGCCTCGGCGGTCTTCACGACCAGGAGGCTGGTGAATCCGGCGGGGCCCGCCTTGAGCTTGAGATCGACATCATTCAGGACGTCCCCGTAGGTCACGGTGTCACCGTCGACTTCGGGATCGGGCAGCGGCTGTGGCCACGTCCAGGACATGCTGCGGCCGTCACGAATGACGGTTGCCAAAGGCCCATCCCCGCCGCCGGAGAAGCGTACGTCGACCTCGGTGGCCTTCGGGGAAAGGCTTCCGTCCGCATGAGATTTCAGCGTCGTGTCGATCGATACGAGCTTGTTTCCCTGACGTACGAACTGCGGTAGGGCGTAGGTGTCTTGAGTGAACGTGCCATCGGGATTGGCGAACACCTGCGAGGTCTCGGTGCGCTGGGCGAGCACTTCTACCGGCTTACCCGATTCCGCTGCTTCCGCGGCTGCCGCGGTTTCCGCGTCGGCCTTCGGCGCCGCGGGTGTCGAGGTGGTCTCGGGTTCTGCGGCGGCGGCTTCCGGTAGGTGCTGGGGTGCGCCGAGAGTCAGGGCCACGGCGAGAGCGGCCACACCCGTGACGCTCCCCTTTGTTCTCCATCTGACCTTGCGTCGCAAAAGTTCCATCGAAGAGGTCCCCTCCCGTATCAGTTCGAGTCGCACCCTAGAACGTGAGGGAAGTGTGATGAAAGCGGTCCCTCTGCGGTGTCTACCTGGTCGGTCGAATCGTCGGCAGGGTATTTCCTTTCATTTCGGTGCATGTGTCAATGAAGTGATCACGCATCTGCGGTGATGGGGATCTGAAAGGCCAAATCGTTACGGTTCTTCTGTGTTGACTCTGTGGAAACCCTGCTAACTTCCCTGCTCAGCTATGACCTTTGGGTAACGGGTGGGGGAGTTCTGCGCATGGTTTCGGGTGGGGGCGTCGGCACGGCACGCATGAAGAAATGGGCGCGGCTGATAGCCGCCTCCCTCGCCGCGTTGCTGTTCGTGGGACTGCTGGGTGCACCGGTTGCGGCAGCCGCCGAACTCGACCTGCTGAGGCTCCAGAAGCCGGACCCGGTGCCCACCGGCAAGGTCGAGAAGGAGGGGTCGCCGAGGCCTGATCAGACGGCCGGGAAGCAGTGGAAGAAGCCCAAGGTCACCTGGCCGAAACCGGGCACCTCGACTTCCGCCCTCCGTGCGAACGGGGCCCAGGTGAAGGCCGGTTCACTTCCCGTCAGCGTGGGCAGGGCCTCCGCGCCCGAGGTCGCGAAGTCCGGGAGGGCGTCGGCTCTCTCGTCCGCTCCCGGAAAGGGCCGGGAATCGGGACCGCAGAAGGTCCAGGTCCAGGTTCTCGACCGCGACACCACCGAGGCGTTGGGCGTCGACGGGGTCGTGCTCGCCCTCCGCCCCACCGCGGGTGCGCAGGGAGATGTGAACGTCAAGGTCGACTATTCGGGCTTCCGGAATGCCTACGGCGGTGACTGGGCCTCCCGCCTCACGCTGAAGACCCTGCCCGTCTGTGCCCTGGCCACCCCGGGCAAGAAGGGGTGTGCGACCGGCGAGGAGCTCCCCTCCAGCAACGACGTGAAGAGCGGATCGGTCGAGGCCGCCGTGCCGCTGCCCGCCGCCTCCGCATCGACCGGTTCCGGAGCCGTGGGCGCCGATCCGGTCGCTCCGAAGGCCGGTGCGCGGTCGGTCGCCGGCGGAACGGTGCTGCTGGCCGCGACCGCCTCTGCGGCGGGCTCCTCGGGCAACTTCAAGGCCACCTCTCTCTCCCCGTCCGCGTCCTGGTCCGCTGGTGGATCGAACGGCGCGTTCTCCTGGTCGTACCCGATCACCACACCGGCCGTCGCGGGCAGCGCCGTTCCGGACCTGAAGCTCGGCTACTCCTCCCAGTCGGTCGACGGCCGTACCGCGGCGACGAACAACCAGGCCAACGGCATCGGTGACGGCTGGTCGATGGAGCCGGGCTACATCGAGCGCCGGTACATCTCCTGCACCGAGGACACCAAGAACAGCACCACCACGGCGAAGGTCGGAGACCTCTGCTGGAAGAAGGACAACGCCGTCATCAACCTCGGCGGCCGGTCCAACACACTGATCAAGGACACCGACAGCGGGGAGTGGCGCCTGGAGAGCGATGACGGCACCAAGGTCGCCCAGCTCACCAACACATCCCTGGCCAACGGCGACAACAACGGCGAGTACTGGCGGGTGACGACCCCGGACGGCACGCGCTACTACTTCGGCTTCAACCGGCCGCGCGGCTGGGCCGCGGGCAAGGACGAGACCGACTCGGTCTGGACCGTCCCCGTCTTCGGTAACCAGCCCGGCGAACCCTGCTACGCGGCGTCGTTCAAGGACGCCTGGTGCCAGCAGGGCTGGCGGTGGAACCTGGACCTGGTCATCGACACGCACAACGACGCCATCACGTACTACTGGGACAAGGAGACCAACTACTACGGTCGCAACGTCAACCCCAACACCGGGGCCTCCACTGCGACCCCGTACACCCGTGGCGGCTCCCTGAAGCGCATCGAGTACGGCCTGCGGTCCACCGACTTCTACGCCAAGCCCGCAGCCAAGATCGACTTCACGAACAGCGAGCGCTGCCTGAGCGACTGCGGAACCTTCGACAAGGCGCACGCGAAGAACTGGCCCGACGTCCCCTTCGACCGGTACTGCGCCAAGGGCACCGAGTGCAAGGACCGCTACTCGCCCTCGTTCTGGAGCCGTAAGCGTCTGACGAAGATCGACACGTCGGTGCTCGTCGGCACGGCCTTCAAGCCGGTCGACACCTGGGCCCTCGCCCACCAGTTCCCCGCGACCGGCGACGGCAGCGATCCGGCGCTCTGGCTGAAGTCGATCACCCGCACCGGGCACGGCGGAACCGGGTCCGTCACCCTCCCCTCCGTGACGTTCAAGGGCAAGGCCCTGCCGAACCGCGTCGAAGGCGCCACCACCGGCGGCGACCCCGACCCGGTCCCGCCGCTGTGGCGCTACCGCGTCTACGGCATCGACACCGAGACCGGCGGAACGATCGGGATCACCTACTCCGCGGCCGACTGCAAGGCGGGCAGCGTCCCCACCCCGGCTTCGAACACCCGCCGCTGCTACCCGGTGAAGTGGTCCCCGCCGGACGCCCCGGCGGCGAACTACGAGCCGTATCTCGACTGGTTCCACACCTACGTCGTCACCCAGGTCCTGGAGACCGACAACACCGGCGGCGCCCCCGTCAAGCAGACGGACTACGCGTACCTGGGCGGCATGGGCTGGACCAAGTCCAAGGATGACGAGTTCACCGACGCCAAGCACCTCACCTACGGCGACCGCAAGGGGTACGGCCGTGTCCAGGTGCGCAGCGGTGTCAAGCCGGACAAGCGGACGTTGAAGGAGTACCGCTACTTCCGGGGCATCGACGGCGCGGCGGTCAAGGACCACGAGGGCATCGCCGTCACCGACCGGGAGGCCTTCGCGGGCATGACCCGCGAGGAGGCCACGTACAACTGGGACGGCGGCAAGCTGGAGACCACCACCAGCTATGAGCCGTGGCGCTCGGCCGCCACCGCCACCGAGACCCGCACCGAGGGCCTGCCCACCCGCTACGCCTACGCCACGGCCGGCAAGAGCGAGCAGACCCGTACGGCCGTGGGCACGGGCTGGCGGACCACCCGCACCGAGCGGACCTTCGACGCTGTCGGCCAGACCCTGACCGAGTCCTCCCTCGGTGACACGGCGAAGACCGGCGACGAGGAGTGCACCACCACCACGTACAACCGCAACACGTCGCGGAACATCCTCACCACGGTCGCCGAGACCCGGACGGTCGCCAAGCCCTGCGGGACCACACCGTCCCTTCCGACTGACCTCATCTCCGTGGCACGGCACTACTACGACGGGGCGACGAGCCTGACCACCGCGCCGTCGCGGGGCGACGTGACGCGCCTGGACGAGCAGGACACCAAGGGCACGGGCTACCTCACCACGGCGACGCACTCCTACGACCAGCACGGCCGGGAGAAGACCTCCACGAACGCCTTGCAGGCCACGACGAGGACGGATTACGTCCCGGCGACCTTCCAGGCGCCGACGACGGTCACCGTGACCAACGCCCGCGACCACAAGGCGACCACCACCCATGACCCGGTCCGTGGCGTGGTGACCGCGGCCGTGGACGCGAACGGCAAGCGCACGGACGCCGTCCACGACGGTCTCGGCCGCGTGCTGAAGGTATGGGAGCCGGGCTGGCCCAAGTCCTCCCACCCGGACAAGCCCTCGGCGGAGTACGCGTACAGGATCTCCAAGACCGCCGTGAACGCCGTGACCACCAAGACGCTCAAGCAGAACGGCAGCTACCGCACCGCCTACACGCTCTACGACGGTCTGCTGCGCGAACGCCAGACGCAGGCTCCGGCCGCCGCCACGCAGGACCGGATCATGACCGAGACCCACTACGACACCCGTGGCTGGGCCTGGCGGACGTACGCCCCCTACTACGCGAAGGGCGTACCGTCGGCGACACTGTCCTCAGCAGCGGTGAACACCGTGCCGACGGCAGTACAGAACCTGTTCGACGGTCTGGGCCGGGTCACGGACGCGCTGTCCGTGAAGTTCGGCGACGAGCAGTGGCGCAGCAAGACCGTGTACGAGGGTGATCGCACCACCGTGATCCCGCCCCGGGGCGGCACGGCCACCACCACGGTCACGGACGCGCGCGGGCGCACGACCGAACTCCTGGAGTACACGAACGCCGCCCGCACGGCATCGCAGAAGACGGTCTACGGGTACGGCAAGTACGACGAGCCGAGCACGGTCAGGGACCCTGACGGCAACACCTGGACCTACACCTTCGACAGCCGCGGCCAGAAGACCAGAAGCGACGACCCGGACAAGGGCGTCACGAGCATGAAGTACAACGACCTCGGACAGCCGGTCACCACGACCGACGAGCGCGGCGTCACCCTCACCACCGAGTACGACGTGCTGGGCCGCAAGACCGCGGTCAAGCAGGGTGACACCCTGTTGTCGAAGTGGACCTACGACACCCTCGCCAAGGGTCGGCTGACCAGCAGCACGCGTTACGTCGGGGGCGCCGCGTACACCACGGCGACCGACGGATTCAACGACCGCTACCAGCCGACGTCCACGACGAGCACCGTTCCTTCCGCCGCCGGTGGCCTGGCGGGCACCTTCACCTGGAAGTACGGTTACGACCCCGAGACCGGCGCCCTGCTGTGGACGCTCAACCCTGCCGTGGGTGACATCCCATCCGAGCGGGTCGTGACCAACTACAACAGCGACGACCAGCCGTTCCGTACCAGCGGTCAGCGTGGCGCTCTCGTCGCCAACACGGTGTACGACGTCTTCTCCCGGCCCACGCGCCTGGAGTTCAGCGCCACTCTCAACCAGAAGGCCTACAAGACCAAGGTCTACGACGAACACACCGGCCAGGTCATCCGGCAGACCACCGACCGGGACGTCGCTCCCCAGCGCGTCGACGACACCAAGTACGCCTACGACCCGGCGGGCAACGTCACCGGCGTCACCACGGTCAGCGGCCAGGACGCACAGAAGTCCACCGACACGCAGTGCTTCACCAACGACCCGCTGGGTCGGCTGACCGAAGCCTGGACGGCGAAGGCAGACTGCGCCACGGCCCCCTCGGCCTCCACGGTCGGTGGCCCGGACGCCTACTGGCACAGCTACAGCTACGACAAGATCGGCAACCGCACCAAGCAGACCGAGCACGCGACCTCGGCCGGAACGACGGACGCCGTGACCAGCTACACCCACCCGGCCCCCGGCAGCGACCGGCCCCACGCGGTGCAGCAGGCCTCGGTCACCGGCGGTCCGGACAACGGCCGTACGAGCACCTTCGCGTACGACAAGACCGGCAACACCACCAAGCGCACCATCGGCACCACGGCCCAGACCCTGACCTGGGACGCCGAGGGACACCTGGCCACGCTCACCGAGGGCGGCAAGAAGTCCAGCTACACGTACGACGCCGACGGCAACCGCATCATCGCGAAGAACGGCGACGGGTCCAGCACCCTCACCCTCCCGAACGGTGACCAGCTGAACGTCGCGGCGAACGGTACGAAGACGGCGACGCGCTACTACACGCACAACGGTGAAACGGTCGCGGTCCGCAACGGCAACGCCATCGCCTACCTGATCAACGACCACCAGGGCACGGCGATGACGGCCATCGCGGTCGGCACGCTCGCGTTGACCCGCAGGAAGCAGCTGCCCTTCGGCGGTCTGCGTTCCGAGCAGTCAACGGTCTTCGGCAACCGCGGCTTCGTCGGCGGAATCAACGACCCCACGGGCCTGACGCACCTGGGCGCCCGCGAGTACGATCCGGTCCTGGGCCGCTTCCTCTCCGTAGACCCGATCATCGATTTCCACGATCCGGCGCAGATGAACGCCTACAGCTACGCCCACAACAGCCCGCTCACCAAGTCCGACCCGACGGGCCTGCGCCCGGACGGCCCGGTGGGCGGCAACTCGTACAACGACGAGCGGTGGGCGAATGACCGGGGGATGACGGCGGGGTACACGAAGAAGAGCGGGAAGTGGGTGTGGGAGCAGGCGCCCAAGGAGGATGCTGAGTCGCAGCGGAGGTACAGCAGCTACCGGGCCAGCCCGACCACGTACATGGTGCCCAAGATCCCGAAGTACATTCCCGGTAACAAGATCTATCGCAGCAAGAATCTACAGAACGGGCCGGATGTTGGCAGTGCGGTCAAGCGAGGCCTGCGAGCAATTTGGGATCGCACCGGTGGCAAAGTTGTGGCGAATGTCGCCAGTGATGCGCGGGCGCTTGGTGGGTGGGTGAGTGACAACTGGGAGGAGATCAAGCTCGGGATTACCATCGGTGGATTCGTGGCTTGTCTCGTTGTATCGGCGGGACTATGCACAGTGGTGGGAGTGGTTGGTGCATCCATAGCCTACGGGGGAGATTCACTCAAGACTGGTCAATTTGACACAGGGGGGGTATTTTAGGACGCTGGCTTGGACCGTTGGTGGCGGAGCGGTTGCCGGTGGAGTGGCTCGAGTGATGGGGACTCCATGGCGTTCTGCGTATACGTCCGGTGCTGTCGGGCGAGCCACAGTGAGGATGCCGTTGTATCGGACTAAAGGAGGCTACGGGGCAGGCCCGGGAGGCGGCCGGAAGGGCTGGGTGACACAGCCGGTGGAAGTGGTTGACCGTGGGCGGACTGCTCTCAATATGGGAGTGAATTCACAGCTCGCATGGGGATTCTGTGGAGCTGGCGGTGCAAGTGCACCAGGAGAGGCGTGTTGAGAGAGATGCAGCAGGATGCCTTTGCGCAGGAGAGCGGCGGTTTTGTTCTGCGCCGTCGTTCATGGCCCTGGGTGACATGGGGTGGTGCTGGCTTGCTGGCGGCTATCACCCTGGCCGCCTGGCAAGCGATCATGGGTAAAGGGAATGTTCAGGATGCTTGGGCGCTTTTGGCATCGATGAGCGGCGCCGCGGCCGTTGTCCTGCGAGTGGGTAGTTGCCGGCTGGTTCTTTTCTCGGATGGTATGCGAGTGGATAACCTGATCGGTTCCCACTATGTTCCCTATGCGTCCATTACTTCCGTGGGGCGGGCTGAAGGGTCCGGTGGCCTGTGTGTCGAGACTAGCGACGGGCGCGAAATTCATTGTTTCGCTTTCGGTGGGTCTGTCGTCGACGCTGTCTTTAAGACCACGCCCAAGGCTGTCGCGTTGGTGCAGGAGTACGTACAGAGGGCCACGCATTCGGGAGCGGGTGACGGGGTGAGGACTGTTCGATTCCGTCTGTGCTGGACGTCAGAGGGTTTGTTCGCAATTTCTGTTGTGGCTGCGGGGGTAGCCATCCTTCTGTGAGCGTTCTCAAGATAATGCCGAAGGTTGGGGGATGTCTCGCGTGGTGACGCTTGTCAGCTTCTCTTTAGCCCTCCGGATCCGGTGAGGTGAGTGGTGATGTCAAGAGACATCACGGCGGTAGCGCGAAAAGGCGATGAGTTCTACAGTAAAGTTCGCCATTTCGGGATGACGGCCTCTGTCGCCATGGGTGTGGGCGGGGTATTTCTGGCGGCGAGTCCGGGTGGCGGAGGTAATCCGTGGGCTAGTAGGTCCATGGCTGGCGGATTGGCCAGTGTTGTTATCGCATAGTTGTCCGGGGTCCTTACGTATCGCCCTCACCTTTTCCTGTCCGATGAATCGATCACGGTGTGTAATTGGTTTTCGGAAACTGTCGTTCCTTGTCGTTGCATCGCAAGGGTGCGAACGAATGACGGGCTGGTTTTTGAGCTGAGGAGCGGCTGCGAAGTTAGGGCCTGCGTGGTCGGGAAGTCCCCTCTCGGGGAATTTGGCGGATATCCCTCGGCCAAGAAGATCAGGCGTTCGATTCAGCTTATTCTGGCGGGCGGTGACGTGATTTCGTGTGAGGGGGTCCGGGAGAGTCTTTCATTTTCGCTGAGCGTTCCCGTTGTCGTGGCTGGTTTGCATGCGTTCTGCTATCTTGCGCTGAAGTGCATCTTTCATGTTGCCTGAGATTCCTGCGTGCTCGTTCGTTGAAATGCGCGTTACTTCCCCGCGTACCCGTCCAGCGCCCCCAGCACCGCCCGCCGCGTCGCCGCCCCGCCCATGTGGCCCGCGTTGTCGATGATCGTCAGTTCGGCGTCCGGCCAGGCGCGGTTGAGTTCCCAGGCGGTGATCAGGGGGCTCGCCAGGTCGAAGCGGCCGTGGATCAGGGCGCCTGGGATGCCGGTCAGGTGGTGCGCCCGGTCGAGCAGTCGGCCTTCCTCCAGCCAGGCGCCGTGGGCGAAGTAGTGGGCGCAGATCCGGACGAGCGCCTGCTGGTCGCGGTCCGGGCGGTTGCTGTACGGGGGCGGGCCCGCGATCGCCTCCATCGAGATGACCGCGTCCTCCCAGGCGCACCAGTCTGCCGTGGCCTTCTCCCGTACGGCGGCGTCCTCGCTCTCCATGCGGCGGGCGTACGCCGCGACCAGGTCCGTGGGGCCCGTCGCCTCCGGGACGCCCGCGCGGAAGGCGTCCCAGGCCTCGGGGAAGAGCTGGCCTACGCCCCGGTAGAGCCAGTCGATCTCGCTGCGGCGGGTCGTCGTCACCGACGGGATGACCGCCTCCGTGACCCGCTCCGGGTGCTCCTCCGCGTACGCCAGGATCAGGGTGGAGCCCCAGGAGCCCCCGTACAGCAGCCAGTTGTCGATGCTCAGGTGTTCCCGAAGGCGCTCCATGTCGGCGATCAGGTGGGCTGTCGTGTTGTACGCCATGTCCGTCGCCGGGTCGCTCGCGTGCGGTGTCGAGCGGCCGCAGCCCCGCTGGTCGAAGAGAACCACCCGGTAGCGGTCCGGGTCGAAGTACTGGCGGGCGCGGGGGGTGCAGCCCGAGCCGGGGCCGCCGTGGACGACGAGGGCCGGCTTGCCGTCCGGATTGCCGCAGGCCTCCCAGTACACGTGGTTGCCGTCGCCCACGTCCAGCATGCCGCTCTCGTACGGTTCGATCGGCGGATACAGCTCGTCCGGTTCCCGGTCCATGCTTCGTGCCTCCCTCAGTGAGCCGGACAGCCTACGGTGCCTGCCGTGCGACGTAACCTGGGTGGCGTGAACGCTGCTCCCCGGGTCCTCGCCGTCATCGATGAACTCCTGGCCTCCGCCGGGCCCGACGCGCGGGGTGCGCTGTGGCATCTCGGCGAGGTTGGGCGGGAGTTGGATGCCAATCTCGTGCGGCTTCCGGCCGGAGCCGAGGTCGGCGAGCATCAGGAGGACGTGCTCGATGTCCTTCTCCTCGTGGTGGCTGGTGGCGGGAGCCTGCGGTCCGGAGACGGCCAGGCCCTGGAGTTGGGGACGAGCACCCTCCTCTGGCTGCCCCGCGGCTCACGCCGCTCCTTCGCCGCCGGGCCGGACGGGCTCGCCTACGTCACCGTCCACCGCCGCCGCCCCGGACTCGCGATCAAGGCGTCCGGCAGCGGGGCGTACGAGGGCGGGGAGGGGCATGCAGGCGGCGAGGGCCCCTGCATGCTGGACCGGGTCTGCCCGGGCTGCGGGCGGTTGTCCGACGACCCCGCGCCCCTCTTCTGCAGCCGCTGCGGGGAGCCGTTTCCGGAGCGGTGAGCCGCCCCCTGGCAGCGCCTCAGTACCCCTCGCACTCCGTCAGGTCCGGGCGGCCCGGCGGGTTCTTGTCGCCCATCAGGCCCGAGAGGTTCTCCGTGTACATGTCCTCCCAGGTCTTGCTGCCCAGGATGGTGCGGAGCGCCGCGCACACCTCGCCCTTCAGGGTCCGCGTTCCCGGCCGCATCGCCACGCCGTAGCCCTCCGCGCCCTGGATGTTCTCCAGCCGCCGCACCTTGCCCGGGTTGGCCTTGAGGTACCCGGCGAGAATGATGTCGTCCGAGGCCACCGCGTACACGTCGGACATCGGGTCCAGCAGTCGGTCCAGGCAGTCCTGGTACGTGTTGGGCTGCGACTCGGCCATCGTGAAACCCTGCTCGGGCAGGGTCTTCTCGTACGTCGACGCCCGTGCCGTGCACACCTCGACGCCGAGGTCCCGCAGATCGCTGGAGTCGTTGATCGTGTACCTGCTCGACTTCTCACGGACCAGGAAGCCCCGGCTCGCCTCGTAGTACGGGCCCGCGAAGTCGACGCTGTACCCGCCCGGTGAGGCGGTCTTGCGGTCGTCCGTGATGCTGTACGAGGCGATGACCAGGTCCACCTGTTTGGTCTTGAGGGCGGTGCTGCGGTAGTCCGTGGCGACCGTGGTGAAGGCGACCTCGCCCCGGTCGTAGCCCATGCTCTCGGCGATCGCGTAGGCCAGGTCGATGTCGTAACCCTTGTACGTACGGGTCTTCTCGTCGAACATGCTCAGGCCCGGCTGGTCGTCCTTGACGCCGATCTCCAGCGTGGGGTGGGTGTCCTTCCAACGTTCCTCGGTGCCGCCGCCCTTGCCCGAGCCCGAGCCCTGGCTCTGGCCCTGGGCCGAACCGGCTTCGTCCCCGCCGTCGCCCTGCGCGACGAGCCAGCCCGCGCCCGCCAGCAGTGCGACGGACACGACCGCCGCCGCCACCTTCCACCCGCCGTACCGGCCGCGCCGTCCGCTCGCCGAGGGAGTGACGGGAGGGGGAGGGGCGGAAGGAGTGGCGCGCGAGGCGGAGGGAGGAACGGCTGGGCCCCGCAGGGGCGTTGACGGGTCGGGTGTGGACACGGCCGTCGGCGGGTGCGTGTTGACGGCACCCGGGGAGGTGGCGGGGCGCGGTGCGGCCGGGTCGTCGAGGACCTCCCGGAGCATCGCCTCCGCCGTCGCCGCGTCCAGGCGCTCGCGCGGATCCGTGATCAGGAGGCCCTGGATCACCGGGGCGAGCGGTCCGGCGTACCGGAGAGGGGGCTCCGGCGACTGGCGGATGTTCTCCTGGACCTCCCACACCTCGCGCCCGCCGAACGGGACGCGGCCCTCGGCCATTTCGTACAGCGTGATCCCCAGCGCCCAGAGGTCCGACGCGGGCGTCGGCCCAGGAGATGCGGGGGCGAACAGCTCGGGGGCCAGGTACGGGGGCGTGCCGAGCACGCTGCCGGAGCGGGTCACCCGGTCCGCGCCCTCGAACGTGGCGATGCCGAAGTCGACGAGGATCGCGAGCCCGTCGTCCCGTACGAGGACGTTGCCGGGCTTCACGTCACGGTGGACGACGGAGGCGCCGTGCACCGCCCGCAGGCCCTGGAGGATCTGGAGGCCGATGTCCGCCGCCCTCGGCACGGCGAGGACCCGCTCGCCGCGCAGCAGGTCGGCCAGGGAGCGTGCTTCGAGGAGTTTCATCACGATCCAGACCTGGTCGTCGGTCTCGACCTGGTCGTGGACCGTCACCACGTTCTGATGCTCGATCTTGGCGATCGCCTCCGCCTCGCGCCGGGCCCGCTGCATCGCCGCCGTCTGCGTGCCCGCCGTCATGGCGTTGCGGTCGAGCAGGCCCTTCACAGCGACGAACCGGCGCAGCCTCCGGTCGTGAGCCTTCCAGACCTCACCCATGCCGCCGCTGCCGATCGGCTCCAGTAGTTCGTAGCGTCCGTCGATCACGAGGAGGGGCGCGCCGCCCGCAGGTTCGGCCTGGGGCGTGCTCCCCGGGGCACTCCGGGGTGTGTTCGCCCTGTCTTCGCTGTGCATACGCCCCCGACCCCCTGTGAACTCCATGGCCCAGGCCAGATTAGACGCTCCGTCATGTTCCGACCGGACTCATGACGGGTCTCATGGCAGGTCTCGCGGCAGGCCTCGCGGCACGTCTCGTGGTGGGCCCCCAGGTGGGCCCCCAGGTGGGTCCCCCGGTGGGTCCCCCTGGATGTGTCCCCGGGGAGGTCCCGCGAGAGGCCCCCGGGAGGCCACGAGAGGCGTCCGGTCAGGCCCTTTCAGGAGGCCGCTCCGCCGTTGCTCTTCAGCAACTGGCCGTTGACCCACTGGCCTTCGGGCGAGCAGAGGAAGGACACCAGGTGTGCGGTGTCGCGCGGGGTGCCGATGCGGCCGAGCGGGGTGCCCCGGATCAGGGATTCCCGCAGCTCGTCGTTCATCCAACCAGTGTCCACGGGGCCGGGGTTGACGACGTTCGCCGTCACCCCGAGGTGGGCCAGCTCGTGCGCGGCGGCCAGTGTGATGCGGTCCAGGGCGCCCTTGCTCGCGCCGTAGGGCAGGTTGCCCACCGTGTGGTCGCTCGTGAGCGCGACGATCCGGCCCGCCACCGCTTCGGGCGCGCCGCGGAAGCGCAGGCCGTACTCCCGCACGAGCAGCCAACTGGCCCGGGTGTTCACGGCGAAGTGCCGGTCGAACGCCTCCACCGTGGTGTCCAGCAGTCCCGAGTCCACCGACTCCGCGTGCGACAGGACGAGCGCGGTCACCGGCCCGCCGAGCTGCTGCTCCGCCTCGTCGAAGATCCGGGCCGGGGCGTCGGGGTCGGACAGGTCCGCCTCGATCGTCGCCGTCCGGGCCCCGGCCTCCTCCAGCTCCTTGGCGATGGACGCGCCGGCCCCGTCCTCGGCGCCCCAGGCCATGCGCCGGTCGTAGGGCGTCCAGAAGGTGAAGGCGACGTCCCAGCCGGTGGCGGCGAGCTGCCGGGCGATGCCCGCGCCGATTCCGATGCTGCGTCCGACACCGGTGACCAGGGCGATGGGGCGGGCCGTTTCCGGGGCCGCCGACGGCTGTCCGTTGATCGTCACAGGGTGATCCTTCGTGACCCGTACGCGTACGTCAATGGCCTTTCCGGACACCGGGCCGAGGCCTCCGCACCCCCTGTGAGCTGCGACGACTCATCTTCCTGGTGGCTCGACACGATCTTTGTGTTTCCCCTGGGCGAGCGTGCGTTCCTAGCGTGGACAGCGGCAAGTCTGACGAACGCCGCATATCGGAATGTGGCCGGAGAAGCGGAGAGAAGGGCCCCATCATGAGTGAGCAGAAGTTGCTGAACGGCAGGACCGCCGTGGTCGCCGGAGGCGCGAAGAACCTCGGTGGTCTGATCAGCCGAACGCTCGGCGAGGCCGGTGCGAACGTGGTCGTCCACTACCACGGCGAGAACACCGCCGCCGACGCCGAGAAGACCGCGGAGGCCGTACGGGGCACGGGCGCCCAGGCCGTCGTCGTACGTGAGGACCTGACCCGCGTCGAGGGGGTGCGCAGCCTCTTCGACCAGGCGCTGGACGCCTTCGGCGGGGTGGACGTCGCCGTGAACACCACCGGCATGGTGCTCCGCAAGCCGATCGGCGAGACGTCCGAGGAGGAGTACGACCGGATGTTCGCGATCAACTCCAAGGCGGCGTACTTCTTCCTCCAGGAGGCGGGAGCGCGACTGAACGACGGCGGTCGGATCGTCAGCCTGGTGACGTCGCTGCTCGCAGCGTTCACGGACGGGTACGCCACGTACGCGGGCGCGAAGGCCCCGCTGGAGCACTTCACCCGGGCGGCGGCCAAGGAGTTCGCGCCGCGCGGTATCGCGGTGAACAATGTGGCCCCG
The DNA here is from genome assembly GCF_002382885.1 of Streptomyces sp. WZ.A104. Taxonomy (GTDB): domain Bacteria; phylum Actinomycetota; class Actinomycetes; order Streptomycetales; family Streptomycetaceae; genus Streptomyces. Next base: position 9,857 of record NZ_NWVL01000094.1, on the reverse strand, counting down.
GGGCCGATGGACACCCCGTTCTTCTACCCGCAGGAGACGCCGGAGCGCGTGGAGTTCCACAAGTCCCAGGCGATGGGCGGGCGGTTGACGGAGATCGAGGACATCGCGCCGCTGGTGAAGTTCCTGGTCACCGAGGGCGGCTGGATCACCGGCCAGACGATCTTCGCCAACGGCGGCTACACGGTCCGCTGACCGCCCCGCACGGATATCGAGGGCTTGGGGAGGACCGCGTGAGTCTGGACCTGCGGAAGCTGGAGCATCTCGTCGCCGTCGCCGAAGAGGGCGGGTTCACCCGGGCGGCCGAACGGCTGCACCTCAGCCAGCAGGCGCTGAGCACCTCCATCCGCACTCTGGAGCGGTACGTCGGCGTCCAGCTTCTGGACCGGGGCCACCAGCACGTCTCCCCGACCCCGGCCGGGCAGGCCCTCATCGACGACGCCCGTGCCCTCAGCGCCCAGGCGCTCGCCGCCCTGGACCGCGCCCGCCGCATCGGGCGCGGCGAGGCGGGGCATCTGCGCATCGGTCACACCCCGGCGGTCACCGCCGAGGAGGTGGTGGAGCTGCTGACCCGGGCCGGTACGGAGGAGCAGGGCGTGCGGGCCCACGTGCGCCAGCTCTTCCCCGACGAACTGCGCGAGCAGCTCCTGACGGGTGCGTGCGACCTGGGCCTGACCCGTTCGATGCCGGCGGACACCGGCCTGACCCGGGCCCGGATCGCCGAACACCGCCTCCGGGTCGCCGTCCCCGCCGGTCACCCCCTCGCCGCCCGGACCGCGGTGGCCCTGGCCGACCTGGGCGGGGAACCGCTCACGGTGTGGGGCGAGCCGGGCTCGTCCGCGTACACGGATCTCCTGATCGGCCTGTGCCGCCAGGTGGGCGTCGAACCGGACACCCGCCGCAACCCGGTCCAGGGCACCCCGCCCATCACGGCGGTCACCGCGACGGGCCGCCTCGCCTTCGTCACGTCGCCCCCGGGCCCGACGGCGGGCGGCGCGGCCCACGTCATCGACCTGGACCCGCCGGTGCACGTACCGGTCCACGCGCTGTGGCCCGCGCACACGACGTGCCCGGGGAGGGACGTGTTCCTGAGCCGGACCGGGGAGGGTTCAGGGAGCTGGGAGGGTGGGTGACTGGGGGCGTGACCGGGCACGTGACTACGCATGTATCCACGTCCGTGACTACGTCCGCGCCCACGTCCGTGGTTACGTTCATGACCACGTTCGTTATGTGAGGCGCCCGCAGATGAGCTCGTGGGCCAGCCGGGCCGTGGCGAGCAGGTCCTCGCGCCCCGCGCCGAGATTGGCGCGCGCCGACAGCCCGTGCCAGACGGACTGGATGAGCCCGGTGAGCGCTCCCGCGTCGGTGTCGTCGCTCAACTCACCTCCCTTTACCGCACGCTCGATACGTACGAGGAGGGCCTGCTCGTTGGCGTTCTGGAGTTCGGCGAAGTAGGCGCTGGTGTCGAGGGTGCTGGTGCTGTCGGCCATGGCGGCGCTGCTGAGCAGACAGCCGGGGTGTTCGTCGGCGGGCCGGGTGAATTCGTGTACGGAGTCGATGAGGATGCGCTCGACAACGGTCCCGAAGTCCGGTTCGGCGACCGCCTGTTGATGGATCTCGCGGTACCGCTCGGCGTAGGTGCGTACCGCTTCCTCGAACAGCTCGGCCTTGGACCCGAAGGTGCCGTAGAGGCTGGAGGTGGAGAGGTCGAGAGCGGTGGTGAGGTCGCGGGTGGACGTCCCCGAGTAACCGCGCCGCCAGAAGAGGCGGGCGGCTTCGAGGAGGGCCCGGTCCCGGTCGAAGGAGCGCGGACGTCCGCGGGCTGGCTGGGGCACCCTTGCATTATAGAGCGGACGCTCCATAATTGAATTATGGAGCGAACGATCCAGAAGAGGTTGTCGGTAGGCGGAGGCGGCGGTGAGGGAGGAGGCGACGGAGCGAGCTGGGTCACGGTCGACGTGTACGGGGACCCGGACGCGCCCGGTCTCGTCGTAGTCCCGGGAGCGATGGCCGACGCACGGGCGTGGCGGGATGTCGCGACGGCGATCGACGCCTGGGACTCGGTGGCGGTGGTCAACCGCCGGGGCCGGGCGCCCTCGGGCCCGCTGACGGATGCGTACTCCCTACGGACGGAGGTGGCGGACCTGGGCGTGGTGCTCGACGAGTTCAGCGGCACGGAGGCGCTCTTCGGCTGGAGCTACGGCGGTCTGATCGCTCTGCTGGCCGCCGGCGAACGGCCACTGCGCCAGGTCGTCGCCTACGAGCCGGTGATACGCCCGTTCGGCCTCGACGTGCTCCCGGACCTGAAGGCGGCGGAGGCGGCGGAGGACTGGGACGCGGTGGTCGGGATCGTGCACCGCAGGATCGCGGGCGTCGACGCGGCGGTCGTCGAGAGCCTGCGCGCCGACCGCGAGACGTGGGACGCCCTGTGCCGCCTGGCCAGGCCGGCGTACGCGGAGCTCGCCGCGCTGTACGGGCCGCCGCTCCCCGATGAGCCGGCCCGGCGGGCGGACCGGGTCGACCTGATCGTCGGCGGGAGCAACCAGGGAAGGGCCCCCTACGGAACGTCGTTCGACGACGTCGCGCGGCGTGTCCCCCGAGCCGGGGTCCACGTACTGCCCGGCCAGGGCCACATGGCGCACCTTGAGGGGCCGGGGGAGCTGGGCCGCCTGATCAGCGCCTTGGCGGCGGCCGACCGCTGAGCGACCTCACCGCAGGAGACGCGCGCGAGGTCCGGCCGCCGTCGCCCGACGTGCGGTGACGGGGGCGCCGACAGAGACTCGGTAGGGATCTCCGGGACGCGCGATCCCGGACGCGCAGAGAAGGAGGAACATCATGACCACATCGATCAGCGACCCGGTGGTGGAGAAGTTCGTCGCCGCCGTGAACGCGGGCGACAAGGAGGCTTTCTTCTCGGGGGTGCTCACCGAGGACGCCACGATGTCCGACGACGGGAGCGAACGGGACCTGGCGGCCTGGACGGAGAAGGAGATCTTCTCGCCGAAGGCGAACGGCCGCATGAAGATCGTGGACGCCTCCGGCGACGGCCGCACCCTCGTCGTCGACTACACGAATGACACCTGGGGCACGATGCGGACGCGCTGGGTCTTCACGGTCACCGGCGACCGCATCAGCCGCTTCGAGACGGGCCAGGCGCCGGCCTGACCGGCCTGCTGTTCAACGCCGCGGCGTCGCGTCCGGTGCCCGCGCCCACGTCCAGAATGCAAGGCCTTCGCGCGCTCCGTCGCGGGTCCTGACAGGAAGGTCACCCTGGAGGTGGGCGGCAAGGGCGCGAACATCGTGTTCGACGACGCCCCCTCCAGCAGGATCGTGCGCCTACTCGGGACGCCAACTTCCCCCGCCTCACAATGAGATGACGGGGCAGAGAGCGCCGTGTGCAAGCTGTTGAAGATGCTGTACCGTCTGATTTCTGCTTGATCATTTGCATACGTACCGTCCACCGGGGGGAGACGGCCGAGCTGCCTCATCGCCCTGTGAACTGAAAGGGCTGAGGATGAGGATCGGCAAGACGGCCATGCTGGTGACAGGCGCACTGATTGGCGCACTGTCGGCGTGCTCGTCCGGCAGTGACGGCGCCGATGCTGCACGAGGAGGCGGAGCCGCCGGCGGGGGAACCGACAGCACGGCCGGTGTCGCCCTCACCAGCAAGATCACGGCTCCTGACGCCTTCGACAGCGGCAAGGGTTGGGAGGTCAAGGCCGACTGGCTGCCTCAGGGGCAGCCCTTCCCCTTCGCGGTTTCGGCGAAGAGCGGCACGGTCGCCTATCTGGACAAGACGAAACAGGGCTACGTACTGAGCGTCCGCGAGGCCGCGTCCGGCAAGCTGCTGTCGACTGGCAAACCCTGGCAGGCCCCGAAGCTCACCGAGGAGCAGAGCGCGGACGACACCTCGGCACTGGCAGTCCCCCGTATCTCCCTGATCACGGGCGGCGAACGCGAGTTCTTCGCCGTGTGGGCACACGGCGAGAAGCGAAAGGACGAGCTCCACGACTTCCAGCAGGCCATTTCCGTGGCCTTCTACCCGGCCGACGCATCCGGTAAGGGCCTCGCGCCCGCCGGCTCCGGGGACGTCCAAGCGCCGGATGGCGAGTTTGACGATCAGGTCAACGTGTTTCCCGGTGCGGGTGGTCTGCTCGTCAGGTCCTACTTCGACAACTTCCTGATCTCACCCGACGGGAAGGTCACCGACAACGGCGACGCCAAGGTCCGGATCGGCGGGCAGTCAGTGGACGGCGACTACGACATGGCGTTCCCCGGCCGGGACGGGCTGGTGACCAACAACAAGCACGAAGGGACCGGAGAAGGCGGATTCGGCGTCGACGGCGGCTGGGACAGCGCGAAGGCGATTCCGCCAGGCGCCGAGGCGGTCGTCGAATTCGACCCGGTCGTGGACTCCGCGGAGCAGGTTCCCAACGGCCATATCGTCGGTGCCGCCGGCGACCTCCTGATCGCAGGGTGGGCCAAGGGGAGGAAGGAGAGTTCAGCTGGCACGGTGAGTGAGGACATCTCCGCCGTACACGACATGGCGACCGGCAAGGTCCGAGCCACTGCCCCGTGCAAAACCGCAAGCACCTCCTACGCCGTCGGCATTCCCAAGGTGACGTACCGGGAAGACGTTCCGCCGGCGCTCTCCCCCAACGGGCGCTATCTGGTCAAGGGCGGCAACCTCTTCGACCTGCGGACGGGCAAGGGCACATGCGCCGACAAGGGTGAGGACGCCAAGGAGATCATCCTCTCCTCCGTCGGCGACGACGGCACCGCATACGGCATCGCCGGGGAAGACGCCCCGCGGATCCCGGTCTCCGTCTCAGCAGCCACCGGCGCCGCCAAGCCCCTACCGGAGATGGCCACGACGCCGACCGCCATGGCCAAGGGTGCGGGCGTGTTCATCACGCACGCCGGGCAGGACACGATGCGCATGATCGTCCTCGGCCTGCGGCACTGACCCTCACCGTGCGGCGCCCGCTCCCGCTCGGCGGGGTGGGGTGGCGCGCCGCGGGCGCACCATCCGCGGCATGCGATGCGAAAGATCGCACTCGCCGTGAGGGCCTGAGGGGCACTCAGTGAAGCCGAAAACCGGTGAATCGATGACTGGCTCCTCGTGCTCTGTACCGCCTGCGGGGACACGGCGAAGCTCACGGTCCTGGAGCGGGTGAACGTACGCTCCGTACGGCCCGAACTGCTGGACCGGCTGCACGCCAATGACCCGGGACTGACTGCGGAGTTGCTTCAGGACCCGGCTCTGCGGCGCCGTAACCGCATCGCCCTCGACTGGGCGGGCGCCTGGTGCCTGGACACCGGCGGTTCGGACCACCTGGACCGCGAGGTGATCGATGTCTCGGTCCGCTTCGCGGCGCGGATTCCTGTCCGGCCGGTGCGACTGATCGCTGACGGCTGCGGTCTCTCGCGGGCCGAGGTCGAGCGCCTGATCACGGAGGGAAGCTCGTTTCGGCAGTCCGGCTGACCGGCAAGGTCTCCGACGCCTTCACCTTCACGCTCAAGCGCTGAGCGCTGCCCGGGGACCTGGTATCGGGCCAGATCCCCGGGGGCAGGCCCCCGGGGCCGGGCGGGGGCCTCCCGACCGTATTGCCTGCCGGGCTGGGGCCGCCTCCCCGTTGCGCACGAATGAATGACCGCCGGGATCAGGCCCGGCGGCGTCGGTAGTACGCGTAGGTGAGAGCCAGAAGCAGTGGGCCCCACAGGTTCATCAGCCCGCTCATCGTCATCGCGAGGACGTCCCAGCCCTCGTCGTACGGCCAGGCCTCCCTGCCGACGGTGGCGGCCTCGTACAGCCAGTGGACGCCGAGCGCGGTGATGAGGAGACCGCCCAAGGCGGCGGGGACGATCGCGGCGGCGGGCGGGACGCGTCGGCCGCCCATCCTCGGCACCCAGTGCGGAACGACCTCGCCCCAGCGGCGTACCAAGCCGAAGCTGAGCAGCGCGAGGATCTCGGTGAGGACCGTCAGCCCGATGACGTAAGGCGCGTTGAACCAGGCAGAGGGCATGGGCTCCCCGCCCATGCCGTACCCGAAGCCGATCGGCAGTCGCCAGATGCCGACCGGCAGCACGACCAGCGGGATGGCGTGCGCGACGCGCTCCGCCCAGGTCGGCACGCTGCGCTCTGTGAGGTCCTTCGCTGCGGAGTGCACTCCGCAGGCCGTAGGGGAGGGGTGCCTTGTCGTCGTCATGTCTTCAGCCTGGCGGGATGGGGGACGACGCGGATCCTCTCGAAGGTCCGACCTTGCTGAGCCCTGCGGGGGACCAGGGGCACCCTTCGGGCTGACCGGCCTGAGTCAGCAGGCGTTCCCACACCGCCGGGCGGTAGCTGTAGCGGTAGGTGAACATCGCCTTGCCCGTGAAGCCGCCCTTGTCCATGCCCTGCGGGCCTCACGCGCCGGGGACGGCCGGAGGCTGGGAGAAGACGAAGGCGCCGCCGGGGGCGAGGCGTTGGCGTACGAGGGGGGAAGCGCGTCGCTGTGTTCCCGGTTGCGTGCCGGTTTGGATGAGGTGCGGACCGCAGCCGCGAGATCCCACGTCCGACCCCATGAGCCTATGCGGCCTTTCGCTGAAAGCACCTGACGGGAATTCTGACGGGAATTTTGCGGGAACTTGGCGGGAAAGTCGGCACGGGCATGGCTGGATGTGGATCCAAACTCTGCGCAAAATTACTGCAACCCTCAGGGTCGTGACGGAACTCACGTCCGCTAAAAGGGGTTTAGGGTGGATCATCCGCATGTTTCGCGTGGTGCAATCTCGATGTCGCTGTTTTCATTCGGTGACCGCAACGCCGGACCAGGGGGTGGCTATCTCTCGGCGGACTCACGTCGACGCGTCGATTCGCATCAGGTGCAGGTGCAGGTGCGCAGGGCGATTCCGCCCCCAACTCCGTCATCCTCGACCTACAGCAAGGACGATCGCCACAGTGTCCCGTAGACGCACCCGCCTCGCCATACTCGGAACGGTCCTGGCCGCTACCGCCGGCTCTGCCGCCGTTACCGGCGCGCCCGCGACAGCCGCCACCGGCTCCGCCGCCGATGCCGCCACCCAGGCTTCCGTCGCGCGCCTCCACATCGGTGAAGGCGATTCCACCCGTTCCTGTACCGGAGCCCTGGTCGACCGCCAGTGGGTGCTGACCGCGGCCGCCTGCTTCGCCACAGACCTCAGCAACCCCACCCAGATCGCCGCGGGCAAGCCTGCCCTGAAGACCATGGCGACCATAGGCCGCAGTTCTCTGACCGGGACCGGCGGACACGTCGCCGAAGTCGTCGAGCTCGTCCCGTCCACCGGCCGTGACCTGGTCATGGCTCGGATCGCCACGCCCACCTCCGGCATCACGCCCTTCACCGTAGGTGCCTCTTCCGCTGATGAGGGCGACACCTTGCAGGCGGTCGGCTTCGGCCGTACCAAGACGGAATGGGTGCCGGACGCGGCCCACACGGCATCGATGAAGGTCGGCTCGGTCTCCGGCACCGAGCTCACGGTGAGCGGTGCCACCGCCAACGACGCCCTGTGCAAGGGCGACACCGGGGCCCCGATGCTCCGCGACACCGAGGGAGGCGTCGAGCTCGTCGGCGTCGCCACCCGTTCCTGGCAGGGCGGCTGCCTGGGCGTGACCGAGACCCGTACCGGCGCCGTCGCCACGCGCACCGACGATGTGGCCGACTGGATCGCGACCACCGTGAAGCGGTCGTGGGCGCTGCGGATGACGGTCACCGACTTCAACGGCGACGGCAAGGGCGACCTGCTCGCCGTCGACGCGGCCGACGAGTTCCTCTACCTCCACCCCAGCGACGGCAAGGGCGGGTTCGGCACCCGCGTCAAGGTCAGCCCGGGCCGGTGGAGCGGAATGCGTCTGCTGAGCACCGCCGACTTCACCGGTGACGGCAAGCCCGACATCCTCGGCACCCACGACAACGGCAGCCTCTACCTCTACCCGGGCAACGGCCAGGGTGGTGTCACCGGTTCCTCGATCGTCGGCACCGGGTGGGGCAACATGCGCCTGCTCGCCGCCGGTGACTTCAACGGCGACAAGAAGGGCGACCTGATGGCCGTCCACACCAATGGCACCCTCTACTTCTACGCGGGTAAGGGCAAGGGCTTCGCCCCCGGTGTCCAGGCCGGTACCGGATGGGACGGCATGCGCATGGTGGTCGGCGGTGAATTCACCGGCGACGGCAGGATCGACCTCTACGGCGTCCACGAGAACGGCAGCCTGAACCTCTACGCCGGCAAGGGCAACGGCACCTTCCACGGCGGTGTCAAGACCGGCTCCGGCTGGCAGAACATTCGCCTTGTCGACTCCGCCGACTTCAACGCCGACAAGAAGCACGACCTCGTCGCCCTGCACGTGAACGGCAACATCCTCGCCTACCCGGGCAAGGGCAACGGCAGCTTCGGCACCCCCTTCGTCTCCCCGCCCCCGGCCAACTAGACGTAGACGAGCCTGCTCCGTACCGGAATCACCTCCGCCACCAGCCTCGAACGGCTGGTGGCGGAGGCGTCCCGGCTGAGCCCGGAGGGCCTGTGAAGAACGCGCGGCGTCGGAAGTCCTTCGTTCCGGTCGTTCCGGTGGCGGTGAACCTGCTGCTCGGGGTTCCGGCCATCGTGCCGACCTTCCTGACCTGGTACTTCCTGTCCAACGGGCCCCTGGCCGAGCTGGGATGGACCCAACGGGACCCGAACGAGGACGACGGGATGCTGTTGTGGCTGGTCATCGTCGTGCCGGTGGTGGCCTGCTTCGGCGGGATCTGGACCCTGATCAACCTGTGGATACGGCGCAGGCTGTTCACCGATGCGCAGCCGTACCCGCGTCCGTGCCCGTACCCGTACTGGCCGGTGTCGGTGGGGCTGACCCTTGCCCCGTTCCTCCTGGGTGCCGGATTCGGCTGAGCGACCGGGGCTTCAGGAGGCGGCGAACTCCACGAAGGACGTCCAGGAGGTGGGGGAGACGGCGAGTGCGGGGGCGGTGAGGTCCTTGGAGTCGCGGATGTGGACGGTGTGGGGGCAGGCGGCCACCTCGACGCAGTCGCCGCCCTCGCTGCCGCTGTAGGTGGACTTGGACCAGGCGAGCGCGACCTCGACGCAGTCGCCGCCCTGGCTGCCGCTGTAGCTGGACTTGAACCAGTGGAGACCGGTGCTCATAGTTCCTCTGCCATCTTCTCGATTGTTTCCAGCGTCCTCTCCGGAGTGTATGCCTGGGCCCGCGTAACGCCATACTGGCCGAACAGGTCGCCCAGCTCCGGATGTTCGGTGATGAAGAAGTTGCCGCCCTGCCCCTCGATATAGGCGAGCTGCTGGCGCTTGTCGGTCTCCAGCAGGACGAAGGGGCCGTTCAGCGCCGCGTGATCCTCGCGGTCCGGGTCCATCAGTTGGATGCGTACATGCCGGAGCCGCGCCACGTCGGCGAGGTGATGGAGCTGGGCCTTCATCACGCGGCGGCCGCCGATCGGACGGGTCAGCACGATCATCTCCAGGACGAAGCTGATGTCGGGCAGCGGCCTGCGGGTCAGCAGCTTCTGCCGTTCGAGCCGCGCGGCGACCTTAGAGAGCATCTCATTTGGGTGACTCGGTAGTCTGTGAGTCATGGTGGGGATCGTTGAGCGGCTGGTGCCGGACGAGTTGTGGGAGCTGTTCCAGCGGGTGGTGCCGGAGGCGCCGTCGCGGCCTCAGGGCGGTGGTCGGCGTCGACACGGTGACCGGGAGGTGCTGGCCGCGATCGTCTTCGTGGCTACGTCGGGTTGCACCTGGCAGCAGTTGCCTTCGGCGTCGTTCGGCCCGTCCGGAGCGACTGCACACCGGCGGTTCTCGGAGTGGTCGAAGGCCAGAGTGTGGGCCAAGCT
>NZ_NWVL01000093.1 GCF_002382885.1 Streptomyces sp. WZ.A104 | reverse complement strand
CGTCCTCGCGCTGGCCCGTCGGCGCGTGAACGTCCTGTGGGCCCTGATCCGTGACGGAAAGTGCTTCCAACACGCACTCCCGGTCACAACGGCGGCTTGACAACATCATTAGGAGGTGGACCATCCGCTCCAGGGCGTCCAGGCCCTCGGCGTCGGTGAGGCCCGGTTCCCTGGCGGCGTTGCGCAGCATGGCGGGGAACCCGCTGCCCACCAGGATCATCCGGTTGAGCAGCAGATTGTCGACGAGCTGGGCGTGCACGGAGGCGTCGCTGTAGCGGCGGCTCGTGACGATGATCCCGCCGACCTTGTTGGCCAGCGGACGGTCGAAGCGCAGGAATCCGACGCCCGCCCGCTCGATGAAGATCTGCATGAGATGGGCCAGGCCGAAGCCGTGCACGGGCACGGCGTAGACGATGCCGTCGGCCCGCTTCATCTCCTCGACGATGCCGGGCATGTCGTCCCGCAGCCCGCACGGGACGGTCCGCGCGTTGCAGTTGCCGCACGGGCTGCACGGCGAGATGCGGTGGTCGCGCAGGTGGATCGTGCGGAACTCGACCCCACGCTTCTCCGCAAGCTCGCCCGCGTAGTCGAGTGCGAGATCGGTGTTGCCGCCGGGTCTCTCGGACCCCGATATCCCGAGAATGACCGGCCGTGTGCTTTGCGTGTCCAGCATGAACTTCCCCCAGAACTCATGTTGTCCAGAGGCGGGGCCTCGGACGGCCCCGCCCTCCCTCCCCCCGTGCGGCTCAGTCCTTGAGCTTGCCTGCGAAGTAGTCGATGTAGGCCTGCATGTCGAAGTGGCCGTGGCCCGAGAGCGAGAACACGATGCTCTTCGACTCGCCGGACTCCTTGCAGGCCAGCGCCTCGTCGATGGCGACGCGCACCGCGTGCGTCGACTCCGGCGCGGGCACGATGCCCTCGTGGCGGGCGAAGGTGACGCCGGCCTCGAAGCAGGCGGTCTGCGGTACGGAGCGTGCCTCCAGGTAGTCGAGGTCCTTGAGCGCGCTGATGATCGGCGACATGCCGTGGTAGCGGAGGCCGCCCGCGTGGATGCTCGGTGGCACGAAGTCGTGGCCGAGGGTGTGCATCATGGTGAGCGGGGTCAGCCCGGCGGTGTCGCCGAAGTCGTACTCGAGCCTCCCCCGGGTCAGCGACGGGCAGGAGGCGGGCTCGACGGCGATGGCGCGGACCGGGCGCCCGCCGCGCAGCTGCTCGCCGAGGAAGGGCAGGGCGAGGCCGCCGAAGTTGGAGCCGCCGCCCACGGCGCCGATCACGATGTCCGGGTAGTCCTCGGCCAGCTCCATCTGGAGCTGGGCCTCCTGGCCGATGATGGTCTGGTGCATCATCACGTGGTTGAGCACCGAGCCAAGCGCGTACTTGGCGGTGCCGTTGCTGCTGACCGCCGCCTCCACCGCCTCGGAGATGGCGAGGCCGAGGCTGCCGGGCGAGTCCGGGTCGGCGGCGAGCGCGGCGCGCCCAGCCGCGGTGCGGTCGCTGGGGCTCGCGGTGACGCTCGCCCCGAACGTCTCCATCAGACCCCGGCGGTAGGGCTTCTGCTGGTAGCTCACCTTGACCATGTAGACCTCGCAGACGAGGCCGAAGTACTGGCTGGCGAGCGAGAGGGAGCTGCCCCACTGGCCCGCGCCGGTCTCCGTGGTGAGCCGCTCCACTCCGGCTCGCTTGTTGTAGTACGCCTGGGGAATCGCCGTGTTGAGCTTGTGGCTGCCCGCCGGGCTGACGCCCTCGTTCTTGAAGTAGATGCGGGCCGGGGTGTCCAGCGCCTTCTCCAGGCGGCGGGCGCGGACCAGCGGGCTCGGGCGCCACTGCTTGTAGACGTCGAGCACGGCGCCGGGGATGTCCACGCTCGCGTCCGTGGAGAACTCCTGGGCTATCAGCTCCGCGGGGAACAGCGGCTCGAGGTCCGCCGGGGTGAGCGGCTCGCGGGTACCGGGATGCAGCATCGGATCCAGCGGCTTGGGCAGGTCCGCGACCGCGTTGTACCAGGTGGTGGGGAGGCGGTCTTCGGACAGCAGGAACTTCGTCTGGGACATGAACACTCTCTGTTCGGACTCGGTGCGGTGGAAAGCTTCCGTGTGCGGTGAACGTGTGGACGTAGGTGGCTAGTTGGTTCCTCGTGGGGCGTCGAGCGGCTCCACGGGAAGGGCCTGGGGCTCCGGTGCGGGCGGTGCCGCGGGTACGGCGGCCGACGGCCTGATGCGCAGCAGCGCGAACACGGCCATGCCGAGCAGCGGGGCGGCGAGCAGGGTGAGGAAGACGGGCCCGTGACCGTGGGCCGTCCAGATGACGCCGAGGCCGACCGGCACGACGAGCCGGGCGAGGCCGAGGACGAGGCCGTTGAGCGCCATGAAGCTGCCGACGCGGCGCTCGTTGACGTGGTCGGCGATGTACGTGGGCACGACGACGGAGACGATGATCTCGCCGAGTGTCCACACGACAGTGGAGAGCAGGATGGCGGGCAGCGAGAATGCGAAGGCGATCATGGCCAGGCCCAGCGACCACAGCAGCCCCGCGACGAGCAGCAGCGGCTTGGTGCCGTAGGCGCTGATGCGCTTCTCCATGAGGAGGCCGAGGCTGACCACGACGACGCTGTTGATGGTGTAGACGGCGCCGACCAGGCCCGCGGACTCGTCCAGGACCGTGGTGACCGCGAGCGGCAGCGCGTATTCGAGGCCGATCAGCGGGGCGACGTAGAAGAAGGAGACCAGGACGATCAGCAGCACATGACCGTGGCCCAGGGAGATCGCACGGTCCTTGGTCCGGGGTCCGCCGGTGGGGGTGCGGCGGTCGTGCGGGACCCAGATCACGATCATCGCCGCACACGCGAGGCCGGCGAGGATGTTGCCCGCGAACATGACGTGGTACGAGTAGGCCGCCGCGACGCCGCCGAGCAGCGGGCCGACACCCATGCCGAGGTTGTTGCCGACATAGCTGAGGGTGTACGCGAAGGGCCGCTGTTCGGGTGTGGTGAGATCGGCGACCAGGGTGTTGGACGCCGGGCTGAACATCCCCATGCCGACCAGGGCGATGAACAGCAGTCCCGCGTACGTCCACGGTGGCCCGTCGAGGACGGCGAGGCCGAGATAGCCCGCCGCGTTCAGGAGCAGCGCTGTGAGCAGCGCTGTGCGCCTGCCGCGCAGATCGCAGAGCGGTCCGCTGAGCAGGCTGCCGACCAGCAGGCCCGTACTGCCGATGGAGATCAGCAGTCCGGCCTCGCCGGGGCTCAGGCCCTCGCCGCGCACCAGGTAGACGGCGAGCAGCGGGAAGACGAACATGCCCGCGCGGTTGACGAAGGACGCGAGGAAGAGCACACGCAGGGCGAGCGGCAGTTCTCTGAACCGGGTCAGCCACATGGCTCGACCCACCTCTCCGGAACTCGGCATCCCGTCAGCTCCGTTCGGTCTCTACACGGAACGCGTCCCGTACGGTCTTGAAGCGGGCCCGGACGTCCTCGAAGTCGGTGCCCTCGCACACGTACCAGCCGAGGACGTCGTTGGATGCGGTCGGCGCGGCCAGCACGTCGCCCACGCTCTTCCACACATCGGCGTCGAGGACCGTGTCGAGCGCGGTCAGCTCCTCGGGTGTGGTGATGGCGGTGATGCGCCCGTACTTCGGGGAGCCGAGGTACTCGGTGCCGATCTCCGGGCCGAGCCGGGCGGCGGGCCGGTGGTCCGGGTCGAGTTCGAGGCGGCACCACTCGCCCGCCAGGTTGATGCCGCGCCCCGCCTCGATGGCCGGGACGATCGAGCCGCCGCCCGCGCGTGCGCCCGCCTCGCCGAAGACGGGGTCGCCGCCGTCGTCGGGCAGGAAGAACTCCGCGTGCACCACACCGGTGGACAGCCCGAACCCGCGCAGCACCACGGCGTTCAGATCGAGGATGCGCTGTTCGCGCTCGCTCAGGCCGTGCTTGCGGGAGATGGTGCCGCCCGGCTCGTCGAGGTACTCCAGGACGGAGTACGTGTACTGGGAGAGCTGCTCGAAGACCACCTCGCCGTTCTGGAACAGCGAGTCGACGTGGTACTCGGTGCCGCGAATGAACTCCTCGACCCGGTACTCGTGCCGGTCGTCGCCCATCGCCTCCCAGACCCGGTCCAGGTCATCGCGGCTGTCCACCCGGTAGGTGTCGCCGCAGGCCCAGCCCGCGTACGGCTTGATCACGACCGGGTAGCCCGCCTCCTCGGCGAACTCCGCGACCGCCGTCACCGTGTCGGGGCGGCAGGAGCGGGCCACCCGCACGCCCAGCTCCTCGGCCCTGCGGTGCATGACGTTCTTGTCGCGGAAGTTGAGCGCCTGGTCCGGGGTGAGACCCGGGATGCCGTGGTCGCGGCGGCTGCGGCTCGCGGGCAGCACGTCGCCCTCGAAGAGCGGGAAGATCCGCTCGATGGGGTGCTCGGCGTGGATGTCGTCGACCGCGGCCCGTACGGCGGCCGTGTCGTCCAGATCGGCGTGGTAGCAGGCCAGCCCCTTGGTCTCGGGCGCCTCCCAACCGGTCGGCAGCAGCACCACGGTCGCCACGCCGAGTTCGGCGGCGGCCTCGACGACACTGCGGAACTGCGCCGTGTAGCGGCCGGCTGCCGGGCGGTACACCACCAGGATCGAACGGCTCATGCGGATCTCCTCCTACGGGTCGGGTTCAGGTACGGGCTCAGCGGACCGGTGCGGCCGAGGGGGCACCAAACAGCTCCCCGGACGGCGTGGACCGGTCGAGCACCAGCGGTCGCCCGACGCTCCCGGTGAGACCGGTGAGCGCTTCCGTGATCCGGCCGAGCACCTCCTCGACGTCGTCCCTGCCGCCCTCGTGCGCGGACTCGACGGTGAGGAGGAGCTTGTGCCGGCCGAGGCCGGTCTTGACCACGTCGCCCTGCCGCCAGTTCCACCGGCGCGAGTGCGCCCGGCCCCGCCCGTCGGCGTACACGACCTCGCCGGGCTCGGGGTGCTCCGGCGCGTCGGGGGCGCCGAGCGGCAGATAGGTCTCGTCGCCGTCGGCGAGCCGCACAGACAGTTCCCCCTCGATGTCCCCCACGTCGCAGGAGGCGACAGGCAGACCGCTGGCCAGCGACACCGCGTTGCACAGGTCGACGACGGAGTTGATCCGCGGCAGCCGGTCCCCCTTGGCCACCCGGCGCAGTACCGACTCGGCGGCGCAGGGAAAGCGGTTGGGGTTCACCTCGACGGCCCGGTAGGCGTCGCGCCAGGCTGCGATGGTGGGCAGCGCGGAGACGTCCGCCTTGCTGAGCGTCCTGGCGTGCAGCGCGTCCTCGGCCGCGGTGAGCAGGCCGTCCATGGCGGCCGCGGCCCTGACGACCTCAATGTCCGGTACGGCGATCAGGCCGAGCACATAGCCGGGCACACGCGCGGTCAGCCGCGCGTCGACCGTGACGGTCAGGGTGTCCGTGCCGGGGGTGGTGCTATCCATGGAGAGGGGTCCTTCTTGTCCGTCGGCCTGGGGCTCTGCGGCCGGGCGTGGTGGCCGTGGGTTTTGTCGGTCCGTGATCCAAGGACCGCTGATGACGCGTCCGACAGTAGGGAGACCGGGGGTGTCCGGCTGTGGCCAATTCCCGGCGATTCCGGGAGGCCACTTGGCGGGTTCCGGAGAGCCGGTCCGCCCGGTCAGCCCCGCTTACTCGCGGGTTCGGCGGCCGAGGCACCGGTCCCTGCGGCCGGTTCGGCGTCTTCCCCGGCACCTGGGCCGCGCTGCCCCACCCGTACGCCGATGGCCGCCGTGACCAGGGCGAGGACCGCGAGGCCCGCGCCGAGCGGGCCCAGCAGGTCCACCTCGTCCGCGCCGCCGTCGGCGATCACCCGGCCGCCGATGAAGCCGCCGAGCGAGATCCCCGTGAAAGTTGCCGATGAGTTCAGGGAGAGCAGCAGCGGCCCCGAGGCGGGCGCGACGGCGAAGAGCCGGTACTGCTGAGGGGGCTGGGTCATCATCGCGGTGACGCCCCAGGCCGCCATGGCCAGCGCGGCGGACAGGGTCCGGTCGCGGGTCAGCGGCAGCGTGCCGAGGACCACGGCGAGCCCAGCGACCGACGCGAGCAGGACTGGGGTCGCGCCCCAGCGGTCGGTGGCCCGGCCGCCGAGGGTGGTACCGGCTACGGCGAGGACCCCGAAGACGAGCAGGAGCAGCGCGAGTTCGCCGCCGTCACCGCCGGTCACCGGGGCGAGGACGGCACCGATGTAAGTGAGCGCCAGATAGCCGCCGGTCATGAAGAGCAGCGTGGTGAGCACGGTGAACAGCACCCGCGGGTCCCGCGCCGGGGCAAGGCGCGCGGCGAGGCCCGGCGCGGCGGGCAGTCGAACCTCGGGCAGGCCCCCGGCCACGGCGGCGGCGCACAGCACCCCGAGCCCGGCGAGCAGCCAGAAGGTGGACCGCCAGCCCAGGTCGGCGGCGAGCCAGGTGCCGAAGGGCACGCCCGCGACCGTCGCGGCGGACAGCCCGCCGAGGACCACGGCCATGGCGCGCCCGCGCCGCTCGGGCGCCGAGAGCGCGGCGGCGGACGCCGAGGCGGCCGGGATGTAGAGGGCGGCGCCCGCGGCGGTAGCGACCCGGGCCGCGAGCAGCGCGCCGAGGCCGGGGGCGAGCGCGGACGCGGCGTTGCCGAGGGCGAAGACGAGCAGCGAGATCACCAGGACGGTACGGCGTTCCAGGCGTCCGGTGAGCGCGCCGAGCACCGGCGCGAGGACGGCGTAGGTGAGGGCGAAGAGGGTGCTCACCCAGCCGGCGTCGGTGAGGGTCGCCGACAGGTCTCCGGCCACCTCGGGCAGCACTCCGGCCACAACGAAGGTGTCGGTGCCGATGGCGAAGGCGCCGACGGCAAGGACGGGGAGCACGGGCAGCGAGGGCTTCGTGCGGGACATCACGCGGCTCCTGAGGTGGCGGAGGAGAGGAAGGAGGCGGTGCCGCCCGCGACGGCCACGCCGCCGAGCAGCACCAGTTCGATGGCGCCGGGACGGCTGAGCACGGTGATGTCCTCGGCGGGGTCGCCGTCGGTCACCACCAGGTCGGCGAGGCGGCCCGGCTGTACGGTCCCGGCCGTCCCGCCACGGCCCGCGAGGCGCGCGCCGTTGGCGGTGGCCCAGGTCAGGACGGTGGGAGCGGGGATGCCCGCCATCGTCACGTACAGCTCCAACTCCTTGGCGTAGGTGCCGTGCGGGGTCCAGGCGAAGCCGAAGTCGTCGCCCGCCACGACCGGGATGCCCATCTCCACCATGAGCGGCAGGATGCGCAGCGTGTTCTCCACCTCCGCCTCGAACTCCAGCGTCTCCAGATACTCGGGGGTCTTGCCGTGCTCGGTGCCGGTGGTGAGCAGCATGTGCGGCTGGTAGAGGCTCGGCACGACGAAGATCCCGCGTTCGGCGATGGCGTCGAGCGCCGCGTCGTCGGCGTAGGTCGCGTGGTCGATGACGTCGACCCCGGCGGCGATGGCGTTGCGGATGCCTCCGAGGCCGCGCGAGTGGGCCCGCACCTTGGCGCCGTGTTCGTGCGCCGTACGGGCGGCGATGACCAGTTCCTCGGCGGTGAAGAGGAGTTCGTGGGACCGGCCGTTGGGGAAGGTGTCGTCGCCGGAGGAGAAGACCTTCACGATCTCCGCGCCCTGGGCGATCTCCCCGGCGACGTACTCGGCCATCTCCTCGGGGGTGTCGGCAAGCCGCATCAGATCGGACGGGATGCGCTTCTTGACCTCGGAGTTGCGGCGCTCGGGCGGCCCCGACACCATCAGGTCCCGGCTGCACGGAGTGATCCGGGGGCCTCGCAGCCGCCCGGAGTCGACGGCCCTGCGCAGGGCCATGTCGATGCCGGAGACCGAGCCCGCGCCGACGAAGCCGGTGTAGCCGAGGCCCAGGAGGTTGGTGGTGTTCGCTGCGGCGCCGAGGGTGACCTCGGGAATGGAGTACTTGAAGAGCATCTCGCGGCCGTCGAGGACGTCGAGGTAGGCGATGTGGGTGTGCCCGAGCGTCATGCCGGGCATGACGGTGCGGCCCGCCAGGTCGAGGACGTCGACGTCCGGCGCGTGGACGGGGGCCAGGCCCTCGGGCATGACCGCCTCGATGCGGTCGCCGTCGATCAGCACGCTGTGGTGCGGCAGGGAGGCCTTGCCCAGGCCCTCCTGGACGGTGGCACGGTGGAGCAGGGTCTTGCGGGACACGTCGGGAATCTCCAGTTCGGACGGAGTGGTTCGAAGTCGTGGGGCGTACGCGGCCGGTCAGACACCCCATGTCGTACGAGGTCAAGCGGCAGGGGTGTGGGTGTGGTGCTGCCAGGCGGTCGCTTCGTCGTAGAGGGTGCGGGTCTTGAGGCATCCGTGGAGGATGCCGACGAGGCGGTTGCCGAGCTGGCGCAGGGCGGGGTTGTAGCCGGCCTCGCGGGCGCGTTGCTTGTCGTAGTAGCGGCGGGTGCCGGGTGAGGCCCGCAGGACGGAGAACACCTGGGTCCGCAGGGCGTCGGCGAGCCGGTTGTTGCGCACGAAGCGGGCCTGGACGCTGTGGCTCTTGCCGGAGGCTCGGGTGATGGGGCTGGTGCCGGCGTAGCTCTTGTGCGCCTTGGCGACGCCGTCCACGCCCTCGGGCAGCCGCGCGGCGGCCGGCTTCCGGCCGGTCGCGTCCTGGACCTCGACGTCGTGGTGGTCCTCGGCCCAGTCATCACCGATCAGTAGCAATACACTCTCCTGGTCAGGTACTTCACATCTCGCGCAGTCTGCGGAAGACACGGCACACGGCCTAGTGGATCCAGTGCTCACGCCCCACTCGGCGGGCACCCCACCCCATCAGCGGTCTGGCCTCCCGGCCGACCAGCAGGGGCACGGTCTGACCTCAGAACTCACGTGCTTCAGGCGATGTACGTGCTCACCTGCCGGCGGCTACGGCACCAAGTTCCTACAACCCGGCAAGTCCCATTAGGCGGTGAGGGGCACCTCGGCTGCGTCCGCGTGCCCGAAGAGGGTCCAGAGGATCTCCGCACCCGGCCGGGTGGCCACCCAGCGCAGGCCGTGGGCCCGTACCCCCGGGGCGTTGGTGACCGCGAGCCGGGCGCCGCCCGCGGCCGCGATCTCGGCGGCGTGCTGCGTGGACGCCGCGTCGACCCAGCGCACCTCGCGGTCGCCCAGCGCCGCGGGTACCAGCTCGGCGTAGATGCGGCGGACCTCCCACATGGCGGCGACCGTGACGGGACCCTCGCCGTCGGCCGGCGGTTCCTGGCCCGCGGGCGCGGCGATCCCGTACTCCGGGGTGGCCTGCGGGAAGAAGGCCTGGAGCCGCAGGTCGCGGTGCCAGTGGAAGCGGGTGAGTCCCTGGTAGGCGCTGGGGACGAGGGCGAAGTCGACCTCGCGGGCCACGATCCTGGCGAGCACCTCGTCGAAGGTGGCGAAGAGCTCGACGGAGAGACCGTGCTGCCGGGCGAGGAACTCGGCGACCAGCTGGCTCGACGTGCCGTCCGGGCCGAGGGTGCCGAGGACGGTGCCGGGCCGCGCGGCCCAGCGCCCGGTCAGCTCGCTCCAGCGTGCGGTGTACTCCTCGGTGAGCGGCCCGGGCAGGGCCACGGCGTCAGCGCTCATAGCCACGGTTCGCCGCCATCTTCCGGGCCACCCGGGACTCGTGGTCGGGCGTGCTGCGCCGGTCCACGATGCGGGCGGCCTTCCAGCTCACGAAGGCGCCGGTGCTGACGATGGGGTCGAGCCCGTCGCTGAGCTCGACGGTCACGGGCACCCCGAGCGCCTCGGCGGCCCGCGCCCGTACGGCATCGGCGAGCGCGGCGGCGTCCTCGACGAGACCTTTGAGCAGTTCGAGCCGGACGGTCAGCCGGTCCTGTCCCGCGTCGTCGCGCTCGATCACCACCTGGTATCCGGCGGACCCCGTGACCCCGGTCATGACGGCCGTCTCGATCTGCCCGGCGGTGAAGCGCCGGCCGCCCAGTTCGAGGCGGTCCAGGGTGCGGCCGACGATCCGTACGAGATCGCCCGGCATCTCGCAGTCGCAGTCCGGCTCCTCGATCACCACGGCGTCCCCAGTGCGGTATCGGACCAGCGGCTTCACGCCGTCGATCAGCATCGTCACGGTCAGCTCGCCGCTGCCGCGCGGACCGTGGGACTCGCCGGTCTCGGGGTCCACCACCTCGATGAGGTAGTTGGTCTGCGAGAGGTGCATGCGCTTGTTACGGCAGGCCGTCGCCATGACGAAGGCCTCCTGCGATCCGTACAGGATGTTGTAGACGTCGGCGCCCCAGACCGTCTCCAGGTTGTGCGCCAGCGCCGGGGTGCACATCTCGCCGGTGACGAGCAGCAGCTGCACGGAGAAGTCGCGGCGCAGGTCGTAGCCGTAGTACTCGGCGGCCTTGGCGAGGGTGAGGGCGACGCCCGGGGTGCAGCAGACGACCTCGAGCTCCAGGTCCTTCATGAGCTGGAGGGCCTTGGGGAAGCCGATGACCGGGGAGTAGGGCCAGATCTTGGCGTTGAGCGAGCCGACGTTGCGGGCGATGTCCCCGAGCGTGTCGCCGAAGGAGTGCACCTCGGTCGGGCCCATCAGGCCGATGCGGGGGGCATGGTCGCCGAAGTGGTGCCGGAAGATGGACGACCAGGACTCGCTGATGTGGGCGTTGCTCGCGACGATCTCGCGCCCGTCGCGGGGACAAGGGGTCGCCGCGCCGGTGGTGCCGGTGGTCTCGTAGAAAAAGAGGGCGTCGGTGAGCGGCCTGCTGAGGACGTCGAGCATCTCCTCGCGCAACTGGGCCTTGGTAGTGAAGGGCAGCGCCTCGAGATTGCCGGGCGTGACCGAGCCGAGGTCGACGTCCTTCAGGAGAGTCGCGTAGAACGGCGAGCCGGTACTGACCTGTTCGAGCACGGTACGGAGCTGGCGGGCGCGCCAGTCGTCGAGGTCGCGCTCGCTCAGCGTGCGGGCGTAGAAGGCCTGGTGGAGTGCGAGGTAGCGGGCGGTGAAGTCGGCCGCGGGGCCGTTCGTGGGCAGCCACATGGGCGATGGGTCCTCTCGGGAGGAAGGAAGGAAGGAAGGAAGGAAGGAAGGAAGAGCGCGCAGGCCGGAAGGCAGCGGCGTGCGGCCGCTCCGGCGCGTGGACGCGCGTGAAGGTGTGGTGGTGGGCCGGGGTGCCGCTCCCAGCGGTCGTGCCGTTGCGGGCAGGGTGCCGCTACGGGCGGTGGTGCCGTGCCGCCTGCCTCAGTGCAGGCCGCCGTTGACGTCGAGCACGCTCCCGGTGACATATCCGGCTGCGGGACCCGCGAGCCAGCACACGGCGGCGGCCACCTCGGCCGGGACGCCGAACCGCCCCTGCGGGATGCGCGCGCGGTAGTCGGCCACCCGGTCGGCCGGGATACGGGCCGCCATCGGGGTGTCGATCAGGCCGGGCGCGACGGCGTTGACGCGGATGTGGTGCGGGGCGAGCGACTGCCCGAGTCCGCGGGTCAGTGCGATCACGGCGCCCTTGGACGCGCCGTACGCCGCGTCGGGGCTGCCGCTCTGACCGCTGATGGAGGCGACGTTGACGATGCTGCCCGGATGCCCGGCGGCGATGAGGCGGCGGGTCAGCGACTGGGTGCAGAAGAAGGCGGCACCGGCGTTGACGTCGAAGACCCGGCGGTAGCTCGCCGCGTCGTAGTCCAGGAAGTCCCTGGCCTCGTAGATCCCCGCGTTGTTGATCAGGACCCCGGGCAGTCCGTACCGGTCCTCGATCCCCCTGAACACCTCCTCGGCCGCTTCCGGCGCACCGAGGTCGGCGGTGAGCGTCGCGTGCGCGGCCGGGTCGGCGTCGTCGGTGACGTCGACGGCGAGCACGCGGTGCCCGGTTCTCGCCAGTTCCGCCGTGATGGCCCGGCCGATGCCTCCCGCGGCACCGGTCACCACCGCCAACGGCTCCTCGTGATGCTGCATTTCATCCCCCGAATTCATGCCCTGCTGCCCCCTCCCCGTGTCGTGCCGCCCGGTCAGCGGGCGGGCACCGCGGGCGTGGGGCGCACGTCGCGGGCCCCCGCCAGGAAGTTCTCGAAGAGCCGAAGACCGTCGTGGGTCGTCACGCTCTCCGGGTGGAACTGCACCCCTTCGACGGCGAGCGTCCGGTGCCGCAGCCCCATGACATAGCCGTCGTCGAGCGAGGTCGCGGTAACCGCCAGCTCCGGCGGCGGCTGCGAGACGATCAGTGAGTGGTACCTGGTGACGTCCAGCGGCGTCACGGCGCCCGCGAACACCCCGCGTCCGTCGTGCTCGACCGGGCTCGTCTTGCCGTGCATCAGATGCCTGGCGACGGTGATCTCGGCCCCGTACGCCAGGCCGATCGCCTGGTGGCCCAGGCAGACGCCGAGCAGCGGCACCCGCCCGGCGAAGGCGTGCACCAGCTCGACGTGGCCGGAGTCGGCCGGATGCCCGGGGCCGGGGCCCAGGACCACAGCGTCGGGCGCCGAGCCGACCAGTTCGCCGACGGTACGGGTGCGGGAGCGCACCACCTCCGTCTCGGCCCCCAGCGTGCGGAGGTACTGGTCGATGATGTGGCTGAAGCTGTCGAACGCGTCGACCAGCAGGACCCTCACTTCAACAGTTCCTCTCCGGTCAGCGCCCAGTAGGTGGCGCTCATCTTGGCCAGCGTCTCGCGCCACTCGGCGGCGGGCTCCGAGTCGGCGACCACCCCGGCCGACGCCTGCGTACTGTAGTGCTCCCCGTCGTGGACGGCGGTCCTGATGCACAGCGCGAGCACCGTGAAACCGCGCACGTCGACCAGGCCGAGCGCCCCGGCGTAGATGCCCCTGGGGCTTTCCTCGATCTCGCTGATGATCTCCATGGCGCGCAGTTTCGGCGCCCCGGTCATGGTCCCGGCGGGGAACGTCGCGCAGATCGACGCCCACACGTCCGTACCCTCCCTGACCCGGCCCGACACGGTCGAGACCAGGTGGTGGACGTAGGCGAAGGGCTCGACCTCCATCATCGAGTCCACGCTCAGGGTGCCGGGCACGCAGACCCGGCCGATGTCGTTGCGGCACAGGTCGACGAGCATCACGTGCTCGGCCTGCTCCTTGGCGCTCTTCCGCAGCCCGGCCACCAGACGGGCGTCCTCGGCCGGATCGGCGGCGCGCGGCGCGGTGCCAGCGATGGGCCGCATGGAGATGTCGCCGTCCTGCACGCGCACGAACAACTCGGGGCTCGCGCCGATCACCGTCCGGCCCGCCCACGGCACCAGGTACATGTACGGCGACGGGTTGCGGTGCCGCAGCCGCTGATAGACCTGGAGCGGCGTCAGCTCCGTACCGACGTCGATGCGGTGGCCGATCTGGATCTGATAGCTGTCGCCCACGCCGATGTGGCCGAGGCACCGCTCGGCGCGCGCGAGAAACGTCTCCCGGTCCACGCTGTCCCGCACGAACAGGGGCGCGGGCGCCTCGGGCACCGGGGCGGCCACCGGCTCCTCGCCCGCCACCTCGGTCAGCGCCTCCCACAGCGGGCGTCCGGTGTCTGGGGGCAACTGCGCGCCGTGCGCGGTCAGATGGACGGCCCTGCCAGTACGCACGTCGTACCAGACCGTGCTGCGGAACAGAGTGAGCGTGCAGCGCGGCTGATCTGCCGCCGCCCACTGCTCGGGTAGCTCCTCCATGAGCCAGGCCGCCTCGTACGACAGCGTGGTCAGGAAGCCGAAGGCGAAGGTGCCGGTGGGCACCTCGGTGTCCAGCACGAAGGCGCCCTGCAGCGCGCGCAGCATGCGCCACACGTCCTCGGAACCCCGCGCCGCCCACTGCCGCAGGTCGCCGTGCTCACTTCGCACGGCGCCGACGGCCCTGGTGAGAGCCGAGGCCAGCGCCACACCCAGCTCCCCGGCCGCCTCGAACTCGACCCGGTCGGCGTGGACGCGCAGCTCCGCGAGGCGTCCATAGCCCACGGCGGCGTAGTGCCGGTCCTGGTCGGGCCCGTCCAGACTCTCGAAGAGATAGGCGTCGTCCTGCTCACGGGTACGGAGCAGGGCCTCGTACAGCCGGAGCGGATCGGTGGCGGGCAGCTCGGTGGAGATCACCCGGACCCGTACGCCCCCCGCATGCGCGGGCTCCCCGGCCCGCCGCTCTGGATCCGGCACACCGCCGGATCCGGGCACGGTCAATTCTGACAACAAAGACACAGCAAGAGCCTTTCTGGTCCGACGGACCATCGGGGCTCGGAGGATGCAACGCTTACGTGCGCAGCGAGCGGTCGGGCTGGATGTCGCATGTCCCGCATGACCGGCTCGCACCGGTCCCCCCGTGCCACCACTGACCGCCCCAGTTCCCCCCGGAGCGGCGAATGTTGTGTGCGGAACGACTTCATCAGATGTCAGAATGCCTGGCCATACCACTTCGACCGTCAGAGAGAAGACCACTTGTCGTGGCAGCTCGCACTCCCCCTGGACCGGACGTCGCGGCTCCCGCTGGCCGTACAGGTACGTGACTCACTCCGCCGTTCGGTGGAGAACGGCACCCTGCGCCCTGGCACCCGCATCCCCTCGACGCGCCAGTTGGCCCAGGATCTCGGGGTCTCCCGCAGCATCGTCGTGGAGGCGTACGAGCAGCTCACCGCCGAGGGGTACCTCCTGGCGAAGCGCGGCTCCGGTACCACCATCGCGGAGCCGCCCACTTCCCAGGCGGTCCCCACGCTCGTGTCGCCCGACCGCGACCGCGACGCCGCCGGATCGATGTGGGACCTGCGCACCGGCACCTCGGACATCGCGGCCTTCCCCCGCCAGGACTGGATCCGCTGCGTCACCGCCGTGGTCAACGACGCGGGCCGCCAGGAGCTGAGCTACGCGCCACCGTCCGGCGTGCCGCTGACCCGGCACGTCCTGACCGGCTACCTCGGGCGGGTCCGGGGCGTGCGGACACGCCCCGAGGACCTCATGCTGACCGCGGGCTTCGCCCAGGGCCTCGCCCTCATCTGCAACGTGCTCATCAACCGGGGCCACGGGGCGCTGGGCGTGGAGGACCCCGGGCACCCGGGCGAGCGCGAGTTCGTCACCAGCTCGGGGCTGCGTCCGGTGGGCATACCGGTCGACAAGGACGGACTGCGCGTGGACCTCCTGGAGCGCAGCGGCGTACGCGCCGTGCTCATGACGCCCGCCAACCACTTCCCGACCGGCTCCCGGCTCAGCGAGGCCCGCCGCCGACGGCTCATCGACTGGGCGCGCCGGGTGGACGGCTACATCCTGGAGGACGACTTCGACAGCGCCTTCCTGCACCGCTCCGACCGCGTGCCCGCGCTCCAGAGCCTGGCCCCCGAGCGGGTGGTCTACGCGGGCAGCGCGAGCAAGATCCTCGCTCCCGCCCTGCGCCTCGGCTGGCTGGCCGCCCCCTCGGAGCTGATGGCGTCGGTCGAGCACGTCAGGGCTGGCTGGGACATCGGCTGTTCCGGCATCGAACAGCTCGCCCTCGCCCGGTTCGTGGACACCGGCGCCCTCGACCGTCACCAGCGCAAGATGCGCACGGAGTTCCACAAACGCAGGGGAGTCATCCGGCGCTATGTCGCGGCCCACCTGCCCGGCGCCCACATCCTCGGCCGGGACAGCGGCCTCCAGGCATATCTCCAGCTCCCGCCGCACGTGGACGAACAGGCCCTGGTCCGCGCGGCCCGCGCCCGCTCGGTCCTGGTCCGCGGCGGCGGCTTCTACACCCTGGCGGACACCACCCGCCCCCCGGCCCTCGTGGTCAGCTACGCCTCGGTGAACTGCGCCGACCTGGGCCGGAGCCTGGTGGCGCTCGGAGCGGCCTACCGGGAGGCGGGCGGCGCGTGACCGTCGTGGGAGGGTTCGGCGCGGCCGTCCCCGACGGCCTGCGGGCCGGGCGGGTCTGGTACGCGGCCTACGGCTCCAACATCCACTCAGTGCGGGCCTGTTCGGGGCCCTGTGGAGCCGGATCGATGCCGGCCTCCGCGAGCAGCTCCTTGAACTCCTCGTAGTCCCGCCGCGGGTCCAGCGGCCGGCCGTCCGGTCGTGCGAACACGACATCGCACTCCTGCCACGGCTCACCTGAGGCGGAATGCGGAACGCCGCAGGTCGGAGGCATTGAACGGAGCTCGCTGTAAATCTGCCGGCTCGGCCTTTCCAGGTTCGGATCCTGGCGCCGCGACACGGAGAGCAAGGGCCCGTGACCAGCGTAAATGCTGGTCACGGGCCCTTCTTCTGTTCAGAGCCAGACGGGATCGCCGTCGATCCACTGCACGCGCCTGTTGCGGCACAGGCAGAAGGGGTGGCCGACCGGGTCGGTATAGACGCGCCAGCCGTAGCCCTCCTCACCGACGAAGTCCTTGCGGAGGCTGGCGCCGAGGGCGGTGAGGCGCTGTTCCTCGGCTTCGAACTCGTCGACCTCGAAGTCGAGGTGGAACTGCTTGGGGTGCTCGTCGTCGGGCCAGTTCGGGGCGCGGAAGTCGTCAACGCGCTGGAAGGCGAGCTCGATCTTGCCGAACTTGATGCCGGCCCAGTTGTCGTCGCTGTCGGGCTTGACGGATTCGCCGGTGACCTCGGCGTAGAACGCCGCGAGCTCCATGGGCTCGGGACAGTCGATGATGAAATCGGTGAGCTTCAGCATCCGAGGATCTTGCCACGCGACCTCGTGAGGGGCGACCGGGGTACAAGGGCAGCTGCGGACCGAGTTACCCGCCACATCCTTCACCGCCACCGGCGTCGCCCCCGGATCACCTCCAGCGTCAGCCCGGCCGTCGCCGAACTGTGAGAGGCGGCGCGGGCTCATGAGTGCGTCACGGATTGCGGGCACGTCATCGCGCTGATCGGTGGTACTGAGCTGTGGCGAGCCGCCAACGGACGCGTGCCGAGGCACGAGTGTTGGCGGTCTCAGTTGTGGTCTCGAATGCCATCAGTTCCGTGGGTGTGCGACTTGCTCTGCGGCTTGCTGCCGTCGCCCTTGCGGGGCTACCTGCTTCACCCCGGACACCGACTCCGTCACGCAGGACCTCGTCACCGAGTCCATCCGCAGCGTGTTTTTCGATGCCGTGGACACCATCGTTGAGCGACACACAGCGGGCCTCCGGGGAGGCGCGGCTGGCGGAGCCACTGCGGCAGCACACACATGAGGATCCCCCCGAAGGTGCGACCATCGGGGGTGTCGTGAGTGGGCTCACCGGCCCGGCCCCTTGATGCCCCCCCATTCCGAGGGGCAATGCGATAGCGCATCGCCGAGCCTCACAGGTGGCCGGATCCGGCAATGCCCCGTCGGATCCGGCCACCGGACAGCTCAATGAGGAGTAGCCGTGGGATCAATCCGGATTCGTGCCGTGACGGACGCGGCCTGTTTCGGCGCCATTACCGGCGCCATAGCCGGAGCGATCGCCCATCCGCAGGTGGACTGGTCGTTACTCGTCTCGGCCGGGGCGGGAGCGGCCGGCGTCGCCGCCATCGCGGCGCTGCTGCCTGAACGCTGGATCCGAAGACCGCGTTTGTAGTCAGATTCGGCACACTGAGTGGATATTGAGCCCGGTCTCCCTCGGTTCGTGATCGTTCGATCATGATGATCACGGCCTGGAGGAAGGGCCGATGGCCAACTCCGCGCATGTCCGAGCCGCCGACTGCGGATTCTGTTCGGCCGGCCTGCTGCGTGAGCGATGCGTGAGCGGACGCGGTGGCACAGGCTGGACAAGGCGGCACGCCGATCGAGGCGTCAAGCTGAAACGGACACAGGCGCCCCTAGCGTTTGAGGTGTGCCAAGACTGCCAGGACACGGCGGTTGTCGTCTGCGGACGGGGCGATGCCGAGCTTGCTGAAAATGCTCGCGGTGTGTTTGGCCACCGCGCTTTCGCTGATGTGGAGTCGGTGGGCGACGGCCGCGTTGGAGCGGCCTGCGGCCATCAGTTCAAGAACCTCGTGCTCGCGCGGAGTCAGGCTCTGAGTGCCGCCCCGGGCATCGCTGCGGGCCAGCAGCTTCGCGATGACCTTCGGGTCCATCGCCGTACCGCCTGCGGCGACCTGGCGGACCGCGTCGATGAACTGCTCGGTGTGAGTGACCCGGTCCTTGAGGAGGTAGCCGACGGCTCCTTCACCGTCGGCCAACAGTTCGTTGGCGTACAGCTGGTCGACGTACTGGGACAGAACGAGGACAGGCAGGCCGGGGTGGACGCGACGCGCCTCAAGCGCGGCCCGTAGCCCCTCGTCGGTGAAGGTCGGGGGCAGGCGTACGTCGACGATCGCAACATCCGGACGCCCCTGGATCAGCGCACGGAGCAGGGACGGACCGTTGTCGACGGCAGCGACCACCTCACAGCCGTGTTCCCGAAGGGTCCGCATCAGCCCGTCCCTCAGCAGGAAGAGGTCTTCGGCGAGGACAACGCGCACGGAATCTCCATCGTCACGGTGGTCGGCCCGCCCTGCGGGCTCTGCAGGACGAGGATGCCGTCGAACGTATCCAAGCGGCGCCGGACACCGCGCAGTCCGGTCCCCTGAGAGGCGTCGGCACCCCCGGTTCCGTTGTCGGTGACGGTGATGCGCAGCGTCCCTCTTCGGCCTGCTTGCTCTACTTGCTCTGCTTGCTCTGCGTGCTCAGTGCGGTGCGTGTGTTCTGCGTGCTCTGTGTGTTCCACCACGATGTGGATCTCGCTGGCCCCCGCGTGCTTCGTCGCGTTCGCCAGTAGCTCGCTGACCGCGAAGTAGGCGGCGGACTCGACCGGGGAGGGGAGGCAGTGTCCGGGACCGGGCAGCCGGATATCGACGTGGACGTCGAGGAAGCTGTCGAGCGCCAGCGACCGTACGGCGTCACCGAGCCCCCGGTCGGCGAGCACGGGGGGAAGGACGCCGTGCACGAGGTCCCGCAGTTCCTGAAGAGCCCGTGCGGAGGTCTCGCGCACCTCAAGGAGCCGCGCGCGGGCGGCTTGCGGGTCGGTGTCGAGGAGCCGGGTGGCGCTGTCCAGGGACAGGCCAAGGGAAACAAGGCTGGCCTGGGCGCCGTCGTGCAGATCTCGTTCTATGCGCCGCAGTTCGGAGGCCTGGGCATCCAGTGCGTCAGCCCGCGTGGCGGTGAGGCGGTTGACGCGCCGGGCGAGTTCGGTGCTGCGCGGCGCGGACAGCAGCCGACGGCTCCAACGGGCGTGCAGGCGCAACACCTCGGGGGCCAGGAGTGTTCCGGCGGCCACGAAACCCAGACCGAGGGTGGCCGCGGCGAGCATCGTAGTCGTGCTGATGACGGGGATGAACGCGTACCAGTTGCCGTCGTCGATGAGCTGCCATATGAACGGCTGCACCAGCGCTCCGAACACGCCGTACTCGACCAGGGCGAGCGGGGCGGCGACGAGCAGCCCGCCGGTCAGCGGCTCCAGCCAGGCCCAGGCCACATCGCGCCAGAACCCTGCGTCGGCGAGCACCGCGCGCGTTCGAGCAGGTGTACCCAACACATCGCCGGAACTGGCCAGAGGCTCAGGCGGGCTGATGCGGACGTCTGTCCACCGGCCGACCCGCCGACGGGAGCGGTCCGACAGGGCCCTCAGTGCCCGAGCAGCGGGCGGCAGCAGCCAGAAGCCGATGCCGACCGGGAGCAGCAGGAGGGCGAGTACGACAAGTGCGCCGACGACTGGCAGAGCCAGGGCGAGCAGACTCGCCAGCTGGCACTGTCCGAGGGCGGCACTCCTGGCCTTCCAGGAGATGAGCCGCTGAGCGGTGGCCCGGTCACCGGGACGGGCTGATGGCATGGCTGCCTGCCGGATCAACGAATGCGGTCGTGGGTCCCGTGGATCGTAGCCTTCGCCTTGTGCCCCACAGCACTGCCGCCACCAGGCACGCGGCTCCGAACAGCACCATGGGCAGCACGGCTCCGGACTCCTCGTCCATGAACAGGAGCATGCCCAGGTTGATCAGCGCATGGAAGCCGCCCGCGAGGAGCAGCCGGGCCGGGCCCATGCCTCGCTCCCTGTCCAGGGCGATCCCCAGCACCACCGACATGGACACCGTGCCGAGCAGGAACCCACCCGCGTAGGCCGGGTGTTGCGCCAGGACCTGGACATGCCAGACGCCCCACGCGAGCCCCACGATGACCGAGGCGAGCAACGGGCTGTAGCGGGTGCGCAGCAGCGGCTGGAGGAAACAGCGCCAGCCGAGCTCCTCGGCGCACGCGCCGAGCAACTGGGCCGCGGCGATCAGCACGAAGGGGTACGGCAAGGAACCTGGGCCGGTGAAGCCCACATCGCCGGTGATGGCTCCGTACGCGGCTGCGCAGAGAGCGATGATCAGTGGCGGGGTGGCGAGCAACAGGACGCGGCCACGGCTGTCCTTCGCCGCTCGGACGGCGGGCAGCGACCGGGCCCATCCGGGCCGCCGGAGCGCGACCACCGCCACGGCGAACGCCGGGCCGAACTGGGTCAGTTGGATCACCTCGGCGGGGATGCGGGTCGTGGGCTGCAGCGCGCCCAGCACGCCGGCGGCCACGAACGCGACGGTCAGGAACACGGCGGCCTTCGGGAGGATCCGGCCTGCTGGTCCGGCAGTTGGCCGTGTCGAGCCGTTGCCCGGGGAGCTGTGCCCCGTCACGTTCTCCTCAGCCTCGTCAACGGCTCTCCGCATGTCGTATGCCCCTTGTCAGGTCGAGTGGATTCGTCCGGTGGACTCGTCACGACGATGCCGGTCCGCGAGGTCGCAGCCATTGCAGCTGGATGCCGGGCTGGGGTGTACCCGGGTACACCCCAGCCCGGGATCGCCCGAGTGGCCTGCCGGGTGCGCTGAGGAGAGGTGAGAAGCTGTTGTCTTTTCGATCTTGGGAGATGCGCGTCGAACGGGGGTCCCGATCGGTTGGTCGCGGGGCGCGGGGCGCGTGCGAACAGGGCCTCCTGAACAGCTCGTTGGTGTCGAATCACCGAGCAGCAGCAAGAGGCCCTGGTGCAGCAGTCTTACGTGCCGATGGCCGGGCAGTCCAGCGCGGTCACCTGGGAGTGTGACTGTCTGGCTCACCGGTTCGGAAACGCCGCCGACAACGGGACGCGGCAGCCGCGCTATCCGACGGACATGACGGACGCGGAGTGGGCCCGGGTCCTGCCGCTGCTGCCGGTGCCGGGCTGGATGCGTGGCCGGGGCGGCCGGCCGGAGGCGTATTGCCACCGGTCGATGCTCGATGCGATCCGGTATCTCGTGGACAACGGGATCAAGTGGCGGGCTATGCCCGGCGACTTTCCGCCGTGGGACCGCATTTACGCATTCTTCCGCCGCTGGCGCGACAACTTGCTGGTCAAGGAGTTCCACGACCGGTTGCGCGCGAGGGTCCGCGAGGAGCTGGGACGGGACGCGCAGCCGACCGCCGGGGTGATCGATTCGCAGTCCGTCAAGGCGGACGCCGTCGTCGGCGCGGACAGCCGCGGCTTCGACGGCGGCAAGCTCGTCAACGGCCGCAAGCGGCACGTCGTGGTCGACACCCTCGGCCTGCTGCTGGGCGTGATGGTCACCGCCGCGGATGTCGGCGACCGCACCGCCGCGAAGGTCCTGCTCAGGCAGGTCGCCGACGTCCACCACCGCCTCGGACTGGTCTGGGCCGACGGCGGCTACACCGGCAGCCTCGTCGAGTACTGCCTGGCCACGTTCGCCCTGGTCCTGGCGATCGTCAAACGCAGCGACGACCAGAAGGGGTTCGTGGTCCTGCCCAAGCGGTGGATCGTCGAGCGCCTCTTCGCCCACCTGATGCGAAGTCGCCGTCTGGTGCGCGACTTCGAGCGGCGCACCACCAGCGCGGAGGCGATGGTCTACTGGTCGATGACCGGGCTCATGACCCGTCGCCTGGCCCGGTCACACCCGCAGCGAGGGTGAACCGGCCCGGCTGCTGCTCGGCCAGCCAGCCGCGCGCGACCAGGCGTTTCGCTTTCGACCGCAGTGCCTCCACCCGCGCCGGCACCACATCCATGCCGAACATGGCGGCCATCTCCTGGCAGGTCAGCGGCCCTTGATGGAGCCGGGCCCGGTCCGCGAGTGTCTTGAGGATGTGCTGGTAGTCGGCCGACAGCGCCGACCAGGCCAGCCCTTGTCGCCACACCGGCACCTGCGACTTCGCCGCGTCCCGCAGCGTCGACTGCACCTCAGCATTCCGCGGATCCGGGATAACCTCCGCCTCGACGGTGGCGCCGTCGTCCGGAGCCAGCACCGTGTCGACCCGCCTGCGGGCGATCGCCCACTCCTGCCATTCCAGCTCGGCCGCGGCAAGCTCGGCCTGGATGCGGTCGGCCTCCTCCCGCAGCCCGTCAACTCGACGCCGAGCGGCGAGCTCGTGCTGTTCCAGCAGTCCGACAACCGACGGCATCCGCAACCTCCCGGGGAACGACGACCCGACAGGCCACCACTCCCACGGAACCACCACTCCTATCCCCGACCAGCGGAAACGCGTCGATCACGTCCGGAAAGACAACAGCTTCTGAGGCAAGCCACCTGAACCGAGACAAGAGCCACCCCAAAGCGGGACACCGTCTCACTCAAACCTGTCCCGCCCCTCGTACCGCAGGCTCAACGCACAGATCAGTGCGACAAGCCGCGGTTCGATGCGACGGGACAACCAGGCGGCGCGGTGACAACGTCGGTTTATAGGAACCCCCCAAGAGCGCTCACAAGGGATCGCGGCCCGTGGACCGCAGATGCGCTCTTGAAGTTGCCTCCCCGTTGCCGGTCGGCCTCCCCACGCCTGTCCACCGCTTTGCACGCCCGCTGCACGCCTGTCCACCGGTGGCGATCATGGTGCCCCGAGCGGGACACGTCACCACCGAGAATGGATCAAGAAAAGCACAAAGACCCAGGTCAGAGGCTATCTGTCCTGGGCCTTTACTGAGCCGCCTTCGGGATTCGAACCCGAGACCTACGCATTACGAGACCGAGAGCGATCGTGCCGGGTGGTGCCACGCGGTGCTGTTGGGTGACGTTCTTCCTGATCAGACCATGTGCGGCAGCCTCCCCCGTGCGGCCTCGTACTGGCTCGTCCAAAGGCGTCTGTCCACCGGCTGTCCACCGGAGCGCGTCTCCGTGTGGCTGTCAGCGACCATCTGCTTGCGCGGGTGGAGCGGCCGCTACCGATCGGTGCGCTTCCCAACGCTCCTGTAAGGGTCCCACAACCGCCGCACGCGCTTCAGACGATGGTCGATCGTGCGGCTGGCATGGGCACCAGTGGGTCACTCCACATCTATGCCCAGTTCGCTGTCGGGACAGCATCACGGGCGTGGGGCCGCGGTGGCCACGCTGCTGCTCGACTCGGAAGCCCACTCGCGGCTGCGGAGCAGCCACGAGAGGGGGAGGTGGCCGCCTCCTTTCGGGCGTCGCGACGGCTGCGACCGAGGCCGCCGCTCGGCTCGGACGAGGGCTTTCAAAAATGCCCCAGCAGGACCCGGAGCCGAGGCAGGTTAGAAGGTAGGTCGGGCACGGCATGCACCGTGCAGAGCTGCCCAGCCTGGTGGCCGATGCCCGTGCCGATGCGGCCGAGGTCGAGCGGGGCGTCCAGCGTCATCGAGCTAGGCGCCTGACGGGGGCGTGGTGCCGTGTTCGGCGTCGTCGTCCCCGGTCTGCGGATCGCTCAGGAGCGACGCGCCGAAGGCGTGCAAGCGCTCCACCGCCTGGCTGTCGGGCTCTGCCCGGCGCGCGAGAGCGTCGTGGATCTCTTGGTAGACGGACGCTTCGAGGCCGCAGCGGCGGCAGTCCTCCAGGTGCGCGGCGACCCGGCGCGCGGTGACCTCGTTCGTTTCGCCGTCGAGGTAGGACTGCAGCACTCGCGCGACCTGCAGGCAGTTCATTCGGCGCTCGGCCGCTGGACGCCGCCACCATGGACGCTTGTTCACATCACACCTCGCTTCGGTGCCAGTCCTGCTGTGGCCAGTCGCGCCCGTATCCGTTTGCGCGCCCGGTGCAGCCGGCTCATCACGGTGCCTTCGGGCACGTCCAGCAGGTGCGCGGCCTCTGCATAGGTGAGGCCGTCGATGTCCACCAACTGCACCACCTGGCGGTGTTTGTCCGGCAGCGCGCCCAGGGCCTCGTCCACCACCTCGTCGAACGCCTCACCCACCACGATCTCTTCCGCCGATCCGCTCGGGCCCGTGGAGCTGAGGCGGTCCAGATCGGCGTCCGGATCGTCCAGGAGGTGCGGACGCCGACGGCGGTGCCGGTTGATCTCCGCCTGCCGCATGATGGTCAGCAGCCACGCGCGCGGATGTTTCCCGTCGAAGCCGTCGATGGCCCGGTAGGCGCGCAGCAAGGTGTCCTGCACGAGGTCCTCGGCGTCCGCCGGCTGCGCGGTCAGCGTCATCGCCACCCGCAGCAGCACCTCCACCTCCGGCAGCACATGGGCGGCGAACGCCTGGCCCTGCGGGTCCGCAGGATCCGGTGGCGCTGTCACTTGGTCTTCCACACGGCGGAAACCCCTTCGGCCTGGACCCGCATTCCATCTTCTTCCTTCTTCTTATGTCCTTCGGTCACACCGATGCCGTTGTGGACCGAAGGGGCCGGGCGAGGAGCCCAGCGCAAGCTGGAATGCCGCGTACGACTGGAGGGGTTTCCGCTGCATGACAAGGCAGCGTGTTCCTGGGCCAGGGCGAATGTGGGCCGAGTGCCGGGAGAGGGTCCGGCATGTGCGGCTGCGCGGCGAGGTGGAGGCGTACGCCGACGGGGAGCTCACCGGTGCGAACCGTATGCAGATGGCCGCCCACGTCGCCTGCTGCTGGGCCTGCAGTGGGAGTCTGCAGCTTCTGCGACTGATCAAGGCGTCGCTCCGGCACAGTCCCCAGCGGACGCCCCCTTCCCTCGCGTCGGCCCGTGTGAGGCGCTTAGGGCTTGCCGGGAATTAACGCGTCGGTTTGATCTTGTTTTTGTCGAGGTCGAGGTATCTCGCGATGTCAGTCGGTGTGCGGAAGCGGGCGGTCGAGGCTGGGATGTGAACTCCGTGGGCTTCCAGGAGTGGGCGGACGTCTTTCGCTGCGCGGCTGATGGTCATTGCGGTGGTGTTGAAGAGCTGGCCCAGGAGGTCCATGGTCGCGAGTTTCCGCACGGTGGCCAGGACCCGGTCGGCTGAGGTGAGCTTGGGTTTGGCGCCTGTGCCAGGGGCCACCAGGCGTTCGTGGCCTCTGCGGGTGCGGAGCACTTGCTCGCGTTGAATCTCCATCGCTGGAGTCAGCACGTCGATGAGTTCGTTGAGCTGCCGACGGGTCATCCCGGTCAGTTCCGGGTCCTGTAGCGAACGCCGCGTGAGGCGGGCCGGTCCGTCCGCGAGGGCCTCGTCCTGTGTGCTGGTGGTGGTCGCCGTGTCCGTCGGGCGCTGGGGGTGGAGGGTGTAGTTCCAGTCGCCGTGGAAGCGGTGGCGGGTGATGGGCAGGGCGGCGATCTCGTCGTCGCTGATGCGGATGCCGGTGGGGTACTCACCGCTGTCGAGTTCGGCCTGGACGGTGAGGCCGGTGCGGCTGGTGGTCGCGGCGATGGTCTGGAGCATGACTTCGTGGCTGGTCAGTGGCCTGCCTCGCCAGTTCATGGTGATGTGGGAGAACAGCCGGTGCTCGATCTTGTTCCACTTCGAGGTGCCGGGCGGCAGGTGACACACCGTGATCTCAAGGCCGGTCTCGGCGGCGAGATCGGCGAGCTGGGTCTTCCAGCCC
Organism: Streptomyces sp. WZ.A104; assembly: GCF_002382885.1. Lineage (GTDB taxonomy): Bacteria > Actinomycetota > Actinomycetes > Streptomycetales > Streptomycetaceae > Streptomyces. The sequence goes on along the minus strand of NZ_NWVL01000093.1, from coordinate 2,288 downwards.
CGGGTGCGGTAGCCGTTGGAGCCGCCACCGTCAGCGGTGATCAGCAGCCGGCGGGCGCCGGGGTAGTCGTGTTGGCCGACCGCCTGCCACCAGCGGCGGATCGAGGCGACGGCGAACGCCGCCGTGTCGTGATCAGTGCCGATGCTGACCCAGCCGGTGTTCGCCGTCATGTCGTAGATTCCGTAGGGAATCGCCTTGGCGGCCTGGCCGGGGAAGTCGTGGGTCTTGACCCTCACGGGCTGTCCTGCGGGCTGCCATTCGTGCCCGGCGTTCCTGTAGTCGCCGATCAGTTCCTTCTTCTTGCTGTCCACGCTGATCACCGGGTCACCGGCGTCCCCGTGCTCTCGTGCCTGCTCGTTGAGGTAGCGGAACTGGGCATCCCTGTCGGAGTGCTGGGCACCTTCGATGGTCTTGGCGTTGGCCTGCAGACTGAAGCCCTCCTCCCGCAGCAGGCCGGCGACGGTGTCGGCGGAGACCCGGTGCCCCTGGCGGGTGAGCTCCACCGCCAGCTTCCGGGTCGACTTCGTCGTCCAGCGCAGCGGCGACATCGGGTCGCCCCGCTCATCGGGCTCGACCAGCGCCAGCAGTGCCGGCCGCAGCCCAGAGTCCAGCTCGGCCGCCTTCTTCCGCCCTCCACCGGGGTGGCGCGCCCGCCCCAACGGGGCCTGACCGGAATCCAGTTCAGTTGCCCCACGCGAGACCGTGGCCTCCCGGACCCCGGCTGCAGCGGCGACGATCCTGATGCCGCCATGCCCCAGCGACAGTGCTTCCGCCCCTATGGCCAGCCGACGCTGACGCTCATCCAGATGCGGCAACAACACATGGAACTTCGCCGCCAGAACGGCCTCGATCCCCTCCGGTCTCCCCATACCAGACCAATGAGCCCCACAGCTGGAAGCCACGACTTGTTTCCCGGCAAGCCCTTAAAGGCAGCCCCGTCGCTCAGCCGCTGTTTCAACGCTGTAGTCGTGTCAGCCCAGGTCAAGAATCCCAGCCGGGTACTCGTTCGGCTCTGCTCCGCACGAGGACGCCATGGACAAACGCCCTGACGGACGGTTCACCGCACGCCGTTAGCCACGCGAAGCCAGACGTCTGTTGCGTCATCTTCATCGCGATACTCGAGTTCACCTTGCTTCTCGAGGGGCGCCACCCCTGCGGCCGCGACCGAGTTCCGCAGCTTTCGGGCCGGGGCCCTGCTGTCAGGAGCGTCGGGGTTGTTGAGCGTGGCCAGGACCGCAGCGGTGTTGAGGATCTGATCGCAGGATTGTTTCCTGAGGGGAATTTCCGGACCGAAATTCACGCCACGCGAACCCTACGTCGAACCAGCAGGAGCTTGCAGCTGCTGTTCTGCGTCTTTCACCCTGGGGTTAATGGCACGCAGTGTATGACCTGCCGGAAGGGGAGATCGGCCGCGCCCGCAGGGTGCGTGGAATGCGCCGTACAAATGATCCGCGTGAACTCGAGTTCGGTAATCGAGTCCGCAGGTAGGGCGGGGCAACGACGTTTCTGCGCGCTCCTGGTGGCCGAGTGGACCGAAAACGCTCTGTGGGCGGCAGGAGCAAAGCGGTGAGGATGGTCGGGCACCGCAGCTTCAGGGAGTCCGGTACCAACCCTCCGGCCCCGTCCCAGCCGTCACTGCCCGATCAGGCCGGGCGGCTTCCAGACAAGGGAGTTCTACTGTGTCCAGCATTCTTCGCAAGGCCGCAGGCTGCGCCCTCGCCGGCGCGCTGGCGGTGGGCGCTTTCACGCCCGCAGCATCCGCCGCGCCCACCCGCAATGCGACCACGCCCCATCCCTACAGCTGCTCCAACCAGGGCGGCGGTCCCAACCACACGGTGAACTGCTCCGGCCTGATCACCGTGAACAACGTTCTCAACGGCACGACGGTCAACATCGGCGACGTCAACGTCCTGTCCGGGACTCAGCTCAACGATCTCGAGGTCGCCCTCGTCAACGTCGCCGACAACAACGTGAACCTGCCGGTGACAGTCCAGCTTCTCAACCTCGAGAGCACCGCCGTTACCACCTACCTGTCCAAGTTCGGCATCGCGATCCTGCCGGTCGACGTGAACATCTGCGCCGGCAGCATCTGCGTCTGACCTGTCAGCCTCATTCCCCTCTCCTGTGCCCGTTCCCCCACCTGTTGGGGAACGGGCACAGGACGTGACTTGAAGCTTCCCCTTGATCGTGGACACCTGGAGACTGGGACCTGAGGTTCCAGAGGAAGTAGCACCAGGTGGGAAGCAAGTACACGAAGCGGTACACCGAGGAGTTCAAGCGGGACGCGA
>NZ_NWVL01000092.1 GCF_002382885.1 Streptomyces sp. WZ.A104 | reverse complement strand
GCTTGGGGCCGCCCTTGGCGCCGCCGCGCGCCGCCGCGCCGCGCCCCTTGCGGGGGCCGTCCTGCTCGGGCCGGGCGCCGGGGGCGTCGTTGCCCACGTCGTAGCGGCGCTCCTCGGGGCGGGGACGGCGAGGACGCTTGTCCTTGTCCTGCTCGTCGCGACCGCCCTGGAAGCCCGGACGGCCGCCCTGGCCGCCGGAACGACCGCCCTGCGCGCCGCCGCGTCCGCCCTGGCCACCGGGGCGTCCGCCCTGACCACCGCTCTGGCCCTGGCGGAAGGACCCGCCGCCGCCGCGGCCGCCTCCGCCCGCGCCGTTCCCACTCCTGGGGGGCCGGCCGCCGCTGCCGCTTCCGCTGTTCCTGCCACTGCTTCGCATCAAAATTCCGTCTTGTCGTCTGCGTGAGTATCCGGGGTGTCCGGTGCGTCCGGATCGAACGACGGCACACCCTCTAGCGTCTCAGCCTCGATCGCGTCCGCCTCCGGGAGGAAGGGCGCGAGCTCCGGGAGCTCGTCCAGGCCGCGCAGGCCCATTCGCTCCAGAAAGTAGTTCGTCGTCCTGTACAGGATCGCACCTGTTTCGGGTTCCGCGCCCGCCTCGGCCACCAGGCCCCTCTGGAGGAGGGTCCGCATGACGCCGTCGCAGTTGACCCCGCGCACCGCCGAGACCCTCGACCGGCTCACCGGCTGCCGGTAGGCGACCACCGCCAGGGTCTCCAGCGCGGCCTGTGTGAGCCGGGCGTGCTGGCCGTCCAGGACGAAGCCCTCCACGGCCGCCGCGTACTCGGGACGGGTGTAGAAGCGCCAGCCGCCCGCCACGAGCCGCAGGTCGAAGCCGCGGCGCTGCACGGTGTACTCGTCGGCCAGCTCCCGCAGCGCGTCCGCCACGGCCCTGCGGGGCCGCTGGAGCACCTTGGCCAGCTGGTCGACGGTGGCGGGCTCGTCGACGACCATGAGGACCGCCTCCAGGGCGGGCTTCAGGTCGAGCGCGGCGACCGCCCCCTCGCCCTCCGCCTGAGTCGGCTGCTCGCTCATTCCCGTACGTCCTTCTCTCCGGGGGTCCCGTTCAGCGCCTGGATCTCCTGGATCTCCTGGATCTCCTGGTCGAACTCGTCCGTCACCACCGGCTCCGCGTCCGCCCCGCCGCACCAGGCCACCAGCAGGTCTCCCAGCGCCTCGTCCTGGTCCAGGGTGACGGCCTTCTCGCGGTACAGCTCCAGCAGGGCGAGGAAGCGGGCGACCACGGTGAGGGTGTCCGGCGCGTCCTCGGTAAGCGTGCGGAAGCTCACCGCCGCCCCGGCCTCGCGCAGCCGCCCCACCACGATGCCCGCCTGCTCCCGCACGCTGACCAGGGGGGCGTGGATGTGGTCCACGTACACCTGGGGCTTGGGCTTCGGCTGCATCGCCTTCACCGCGAGCTTCGCGAAGCCCTCCGGTCCGATGCTGATGACGACCTCGGGCAGCAGCTCCGCGTGGTGGTCCTCCAGGCCGACGGTACGGGGGTGGCGGCGGGCCTCGGACTCCAGACGGCTCTGGAAGATCTCGGCGATCTGCTTGTACGCCCGGTACTGGAGCAGCCGCGCGAAGAGCAGGTCCCGCGCCTCCAGGAGCGCGAGGTCCGCCTCGTCCTCCACCTCGGCGGCGGGCAGCAGCCGGGCGGCCTTGAGGTCGAGGAGGGTGGCGGCGACGACGAGGAACTCCGTGGTCTGGTCGAGGTCCCCGTCGGGGCCCATCGCGCGGATGTACGCCATGAACTCGTCGGTGACCTTGGAGAGCGCGACCTCGGTCACGTCCAGCTTGTGCTTGGAGATCAGCTGGAGAAGCAGGTCGAAGGGGCCCTCGAAGTTCACCAGCCGGACGGTGAAGCGCTTGTCGTCGGCCGCCGTGCGCTCAGCCGCGGACTCCGGTGCTACGGCGACGGCTTCCGGCTCCCGTACCGGCTCCGGCTCGGCCGCCGGTACTTCGGCAACGGCTTCCGGCCCCCGTACGGCTTCCGGAGCCGCCGCCACCGCCTCCACGGCTGCCGCTGCCGCCCCCGGCCCCCGCCCGAGCGCACGGCGTCGCGGGACGGCGGGGTCGGCGGGCGTCGGCATGGTGGTCCAGGGGTGGGGCGGGGCGGGTACGGGCCCCGCCGGTCGGCGGGCCCCAACCGGCAGGCTACCCGCGCCGTGCCGCTCAGCGGCCGCGCAGCCGCCGCACGAGGATGCTCGCGTCGCCCCGGGACTCCAGGTCTGCCAGGACCACCGCCACCGCCTCACGGACGATGCGGCCGCGGTCGACGGCGAGGCCGTGTTCACCGCGCAGGACGAGCCGGGCGTGTTCGAGGTCCATCAGCTCCTCGGCGGAGACGTAGACCGTGATCTTCTCGTCGTGCCGCTCCCGGCCGCTGGGGCGGCGGTTGGCCCCGCGTCCGCCGCCGCGCCTGCGCTGCGGCTGGACCGCCGGGGGCTGCTCCGCCGGGGCCGCGGAAGCCGCGGGGCGCTCGCCGGAGGCGGTCTTGGCGGAGGAGGAACGTTCGCCCTCGCCCCGGCCGCGCGTGTCGTCGCCGTCGGCGTCGGCCGCGGCGTGCTCCTCGCGGTCGGCGGACGCGGCCCGGCCGGAGGGATCGCTCTCTCCGGCGGGCGCCGGGACGCGCGGCTCGGCGTTCGCCTTGCGCCGCCGGTCCGCCGGGGAGGAGGGCTGGAGGCCCATCCCGCCTCCGGTGGTACGGAACAGTTCGTCGGCACCGGGCAGACTCACTCGGCGTGACACCGGGCGAGCACCTCCCTGGCGAGCTGGCGATAGGCGGCGGCGCCCACCGAGTTGGAGGCGTACGTGGTGATGGGCTCACCGGCGACCGTGGTCTCCGGGAAGCGGACCGTGCGCCCGATGACCGTGTGGTAGACGTGGTCGTCGAAGGCCTCGACGACGCGCGCCAGGACCTCGCGGCTGTGCACCGTACGGGAGTCGTACATGGTGGCGAGGATGCCGTCGAGCTCCAGCTCCGGGTTGAGCCGCTCCTGGACCTTCTCGATGGTCTCGGTGAGCAGCGCCACCCCGCGCAGCGCGAAGAACTCGCACTCCAGCGGCACTATGACCTTGTGAGCGGCCGTCAGGGCGTTCACGGTGAGCAGGCCGAGCGAGGGCTGACAGTCGATCACGATGTAGTCGTAGTCGGCCATCAGCGGCTTCAGGGCGCGCTGGAGCGTGGACTCGCGGGCCACCTCGCTGACGAGCTGCACCTCGGCCGCGGAGAGGTCGATGTTGCTGGGCAGCAGGTCCATGTTGGGGACCGCGGTCTTGAGCAGGACCTCGTCGGCCGCCATGCCCCGCTCCATGAGCAGGTTGTAGACGGTGAGGTCGAGCTCCATCGGGTTGACCCCGAGGCCGACCGAGAGGGCGCCCTGCGGGTCGAAGTCGACGAGCAGGACCCGGCGTCCGTACTCCGCGAGGGCGGCACCCAGGTTGATGGTCGACGTGGTCTTGCCGACGCCGCCCTTCTGGTTGCACATCGCGATGATCTTCGCGGGGCCGTGGTCGGTCAGGGGACCCGGGATCGGGAAGTACGGCAGGGGCCGTCCGGTCGGGCCGATGCGCTCGCGGCGCTGACGCGCGGCGTCGGGCGCGAGGGTGGCCGCGTACTCCGGGTCGGGCTCGTACTCGGCGTCGGGGTCGTAGAAGTGCCCCTCGGGCACCTCGGCGAAGTCGGCGAAGCTGTCGGTGTCCCGGCTGCTCTCGTTGCCGGCCGTGGCGTTCACGTGTGGGCCGTCCATCATCTGGGGGGCTGTCGTCATGTGCTGTTGGGTGGCGAAGGTGCGGACAGCGACGGAGCCGACAGCTTCGAGCCCGATCGGGCTCAGACCCCGTGCGGGCATCCCTGGTTGACCACCCCCGGGAGTAATTGTCGACTCATTCACAAGTCGTCTTACCTCCTTGGACGTGACCAGGAAACTTATCGATAGGTCAGCGTGGCACCATGCCGACGATTGGCGACTCTATGGCGTGTCACCGGTCCGCAGCAACACAATCCGCCGGACCCGGCCCGATGTGTCGGCAATCGAACGTCTCGCTGTCAAGGGTGCACAGCGTCCAAGCCGCACATTTCGCCGCTGCACGAAACGGGTAAAGGGTTACGTTCGAGGCGAGTTGCGCAAGGGCCTCGGCGGGCCCGACGCACGTCCGGCCGGACCTTGCTCGGCAAGGTCCGGCCGGACGTGCGATGTTGACGGAAGAGGTTGACCCGTCAGCCGAGGAGGGTGCTCAGCTCGACGTGCGGGAGGTCGTGCGCCTCGGCCACCTCGCGGTAAACCACCTGGCCCTCATGGGTGTTGAGGCCCTTGGCGAGTGCGGCGTCCCGGCGCAGCGCTTCGACCCAGCCGCGGTTCGCCAGCTCCACGATGTAGGGCAGCGTGGCGTTGGTGAGCGCGTAGGTGGAGGTGTTGGGCACCGCGCCGGGCATGTTGGCGACGCAGTAGAAGACCGAGTCGTGGACCCGGAAGGTCGGCTCGGCGTGAGTGGTCGGGTGCGAGTCCTCGAAGCAGCCGCCCTGGTCGATCGCAATGTCGACAAGGACACTTCCGGGCTTCATCTTGGCGACGAGCTCGTTGGTGACCAGCTTCGGGGCCTTGGCTCCGGGGATCAGCACGGCGCCGATGACGAGGTCGGCCTCGACGACGGCCTTCTCCAGCTCGAAGGCGTTGGAGACGACGGTCTTCACCTTGGTGCCGAAGATCTTGTCGGCCTCGCGGAGCTTGTTGATGTCGCGGTCGAGCAGCGTGACGTGGAAGCCGAGGCCCACGGCGATCTGCGTGGCGTTCCAGCCGGAGACACCGCCGCCGATGACGACGGCCTCGCCGGCGTGGGTGCCGGGGACGCCACCGGGGAGCACACCGCGGCCGCCGACCGAGCGCATCAGGTGGTACGCGCCGACCTGCGGGGCCAGGCGGCCCGCGACCTCGGACATCGGGGCGAGCAGCGGCAGGGCGCGGTTCGCGGTCTCGACCGTCTCGTAGGCGATGGCGGTGGTGCCGGAGGCCAGCAGCGCGTCGGTGCACTCGCGGGAGGCGGCGAGGTGCAGGTAGGTGAAGAGCGTCTGGTCCTTGCGGAGGCGGTGGTACTCCTCGGCGACCGGCTCCTTGACCTTGAGCAGCAGGTCGGCGGCGGCCCAGACCTCTTCGGCGGTGGGCAGGATCTGCGCACCGGCGGCGACGTACTCCTCGTCCGGGATGGACGAGCCGACGCCGGCGTTCTGCTCGATGACGACCTGGTGGCCGTGGCGGACGAGCTCATGCACTCCGGCGGGGGTGATCGCCACCCGGAACTCGTTGTTCTTGACTTCGCGGGGGATGCCGACCTTCACGTCGATCACGGTCCTTGGCTCGGAGGGTCATCCGGGCACATCGGTGCAGACCCGGACATATACAGCATAAATGGAGACGCCACGAAGGAACGCGGCAGAGCCAGTCTAATGAAGGACTTCGCGCTGTCTAGCCTTACAAAGCATTAACTTTCTGTCGAAGCACTACGGATTTCGCAGGCGGAGCCCTCCTCGCCCAGCAATCTGTCGGCCGCGCCCCGGTGCAGCCGGGCCGCCGCCGGATCCCCCAGCCGGTCCAGCGTGTCGGCAAGACGCAGCTGGAGCGCCGCCTGAAGCCGCACGTCACCGGCGCGCCGGGCCAGCTCGACGGCCTCCCGGCAGGTCTGGAGCGAGTCGTGCGGCCGGCCCGCGTACTCCTGGACCCGGCCCGCCTCGCTGAGCGCCCGTGCCTGCGCCGCCGGGTCGCCGAGCCTGCGGTGGCCCGCCGCGGCCGCCCGCCAGTTCCGCAGCGCCTCGCCGTAGCGCCCGGCGTACGTGTGCACGGCGCCGAGCCGCCCGTAGAGGCGCGCCTCGTCCGCCCGCTCACCCTGGGTGAGGCGCTGGGAGAGCGCCCGGCCGTACCAGTCGGCGGCCCGGTGGTAGTCCCCCAGCTCCTCGTACGCGCCGCCTACGGATTCCATCGCGCGGCCGGTGGCGTACAGGTCCTTCGCGGTCCTTCCGGCGTCCAGCGCGGCCCGGTAGCGGGTCAGCGCCTCGCGGGTGCGACCGGTGCGGGCGTCCAGATCGGCGAGGTTCAGCAGGGCGGCCGCCTGCTCCCGGGGCAGTTCGCGGCGCTGCGCCACGTCCAGGACCAGGCCGTGCAGCCCGTACAGCTCGGGGGCGGCCGCCTCCGTCCCCCGGTGCACGGCCAGGGCCCGCACCAGGGCGGCCACCAGCCGCCGGGCCAGGGTGTCGAGCTCCCCGTCCGCGACCGCGAGCCGGGCGGAGGCCAGCAGGGCGGGCTGCCGCTTGCGCAGCCAGGCTCCCGCCTCCTCCGCGTTCGGGAAGCGCAGCGAGCGGGGCAGCCCGGCGAGCTTGCGGCGGGCTGTGGAGCCCTCCGGTTCGGTGACCGCCCGGCAGGACTGGAGGCGGCGCACGGTCCGCTCCAGCATCCGGGCGCGGGCGAGCTGGATCTCGGCGGGCCGGTCCCGGTCCTCCAGGAGGGCCCGCAGCATCGGGGCGAGGCAGCCGGGCACCGCGTACTGGGGGTGGGCGGCGCCGTCCGTCCGCAACAGGCCCAGCCGCACGAAGTCGTCCAGCGTCGAGCGGGCGGCCGAGACCGAGCAGCCCGCCAGCGCGGAGGCCGTGTGGGCGTCGGCGAGCCCGGCGGGCGCGAGGGCCAGCAGACGCAGTATCCGGGCGGCGGCCCCCGGCAGGGAGTCGTGGACGAGCCGGAAGGCGCGGGCCAGCGGGCGGGCGGCGGTGGGCTGCTGCTCGCCGGAGTCGGGCAGCTCGTGCAGCTGCTTGGCGACGTCGGCCACCGAGGCCATCGGGTGGGCGGCGAGCAGCCCTCCGACCAGGGTGAGCGCCGCGGGCTGCCCCCCGCACTCCTCTGCCAGGGTCTGGGCGGTGCGGGGGTCGACGGTGATGCGGACCTGCCCGATGGCGCGGGCGAGCAGTTGCACGGCCGCGCCCGCCTCCAGTCCGCCGAGGGTGCAGGGCCGCACGCCGGGGATGCCGGTCAGGGGTCCTGTCGCGGTGGCGACGACCAGGCAGTCCGGGTTCTCCGGGAGCAGCGGGTCGACCTGTTCGGCGTCGGCCGCGTCGTCGAGCAGCAGGACGAGCCGGCGTACGGCGAGGGCCTCGCGGACCATCTCGGACAGCTCGTCCTGATCGGCGCCGGGCGGGACGGCCACCCCGAGGAGGCCGAGGATCTCCCCGGCGGTGCGCTCGGTGGGGACGCCTTCGCCGCCCGGGTCGGTGAGGCCGACCCGGATCACCCCGTCGGGGTAGTCGCCCGAACCCGTACCGGGAACGGCCCACGGCAGCGCGCCCGTTGCGGAGGCGGCGGGCCCGGCGGTGTCGGTTCCGGTGAGGGCTCCGGCCAGCTCCTCGGCGAGTGCGCTGCGGCCGGAGCCGGGGCGCCCCGCGATGAGCAGGACCCGGGCGCGGGGGGTCTTGCGGCCCGCGAGGGTGTCCAGTCCGGCCCGCTCGATGTCCTCGCGCAGGGCCTTCAACTCACGTTCGCGGCCGAAGAATCGGGGCGGAGCGGCACCGGACGGCTCCTCGGTCGCCGGGGCCTTTGCCAGGCCGCTGGTGTCCACCGCCTGATCGGTCACGAGCCACGCTCCCACTTCGCTGCACGCAGTGCCCGCCGGATCTCCGGTCGGGGCCTTTCGAGCGTAGTTCAGCGGTGGCGAGGATCACCGCGGAGCGGGGCGGAGGGCGGGGGAACATCCCCCGATCGGATCAGCATGTCTTCGGATCGGCATTTCTTACGATCGACCGACCGGGGGGTGAGGAAAGGGAACGAACGGCCTGTCAGGCCTCGAAGGGCCGGGCCGGCCAGGGCGCCTCGGCGGGGCGCAGCGAGTCGATCCCGTCGCCCGCGAGGACGGCGGTGAGCGCGAGTGCCCCGACGACCAGACAGTTGTTGTGCAGGTCCCCCGCGATCACCGAGCGGACCAGCTCGGGCAGCGGTACCCGGGCGTGCTCCATGTCGGCCTCCTCCTCGGAGACCGCGTACCGCTCGCCCTCCGCCTCGGAGAGGTCGCGGGCGAGGAAGATCCGTACGGCCTCGTCGCAGCCGCCGGGCGTGGTGTAGACATCGGTCAGCACCCGCCAGTCCTCGGCCTTGACGTGTGCCTCCTCGTACAGCTCGCGCTGGGCGGCGTGCAGGGGGTTCTCGCCGGGGACGTCGAGCAGCCCGGCAGGGATCTCCCAGAGCCGCTGGCGTACCGGGTGGCGGTACTGCCGCAGGACGATGACCCGGTCCTCGTCGTCGAGCGCGAGGACCGCGACGGAGCCGGGGTGGACCTGGTAGTCGCGGCCGTGGACGGAGCCGTCGGGCATCACCACCTGGTCGGTGCGGACGCTGGTCTTGTTGCCGGTGAAGGGGGTCACGGTCGCGTTGACCTGCCACTCCTCGGGCGTGTCCTGGATACCCATGTGCGTCCTCCCACGTACAAAACGAGAAACCGGGGTACGCGTCCGTGAAGGACCCGTACCCCGGCCAACCGTAGTGCCTCTCGGCTACTCGCCTGCGCCGACCTTGCGCGCGACGGCCGCCTTCACCAGGCCCGCGAAGAGCGGGTGGGGGCGGGTCGGGCGGGAGCGGAGCTCCGGGTGCGCCTGGGTGGCGACCAGGTAGGGGTGCACCTCGCGCGGGTACTCGACGTACTCGACGAGCTTGTTGTCCGGGGAGGTGCCGGAGAAGACCAGTCCGGCCTTCTTCTCCAGCTCGGCGCGGTAGCCGTTGTTGACCTCGTAGCGGTGGCGGTGGCGCTCCTCCACGTACGGCTCGTTGTCGTAGGCCTCGCGCACGAGGGAGCCCTCGGCGAGCTTGGCCGGGTAGAGGCCGAGCCGCATGGTGCCGCCGAGGTCGCCCGCGCCCTCGACGTAGGCGAGCTGCTCCTCCATGGTCGAGATGACCGGGTGGGAGGTGGCGGCGTCGAACTCGGTGGAGTTGGCGTCGGGGATCTCGGCGAGGTTGCGCGCCGCCTCGATCACGATGCACTGGAGGCCGAGGCAGAGGCCGAGGAGGGGGACCTTGCTCTCGCGGGCGTAGCGGATGGCGCCGACCTTGCCGTCGACACCGCGCTCACCGAAGCCGCCGGGGATGCAGATCGCGTCGACGTCGCCGAGGTGCTCGGCGGCGCCGGCGGCGGTGCGGCAGTCGTCGGAGGTGACCCACTTGACCTTGACCCGGGCCTTGTTGGCGAAGCCGCCGGCGCGGATGGCCTCGGTCACCGAGAGGTAGGCGTCGGGCAGGTCGATGTACTTGCCGACCAGCGCGACGGTGACCTCGTGGTCGGGGTTGTGGACCCGGTCCAGCAGGTCGTCCCAGGTGGTCCAGTCGACGTCCCGGAACGGCAGGTCGAGCTTGCGCACGACGTAGGCGTCCAGGCCCTCGGTGTGCAGCACCTTGGGGATGTCGTAGATCGACTTGGCGTCGATCGCGGCGACCACGGCGGCCTCGTCGACGTCGCACATCAGCGAGATCTTGCGCTTGATGGAGGTGGGGACCTCGCGGTCGGCGCGCAGCACGATGGCGTCGGGCTGGATGCCGATGTTGCGCAGGGCGGCCACCGAGTGCTGGGTGGGCTTGGTCTTCAGCTCGCCGGAGGGGCCGATGTAGGGCAGCAGCGAGATGTGCACGACGAAGACGTTGTCCCGGCCGACCTCGTGGCGGACCTGGCGGACGGTCTCCAGGAACGGCAGCGACTCGATGTCGCCGACCGTGCCGCCGACTTCGGTGATGACGACGTCGACGTCGTCGGTGGCCATGCGCCGGATGCGGTGCTTGATCTCGTTGGTGATGTGCGGGATGACCTGGACGGTGTCGCCCAGGTACTCGCCGCGCCGCTCCTTGGCGATGACCTGCGAGTAGACCTGGCCGGTCGTCACGTTGGCGGAGCCGTCGAGGTCCACGTCGAGGAAGCGCTCGTAGTGACCGATGTCCAGGTCGGTCTCGGCGCCGTCGTTGGTGACGAACACCTCACCGTGCTGGAAGGGGTTCATCGTGCCGGGGTCGACGTTGAGGTAGGGGTCGAGCTTCTGCATGGTGACCCGCAGGCCCCGTGCCTTGAGCAGGGCACCCAGGCTGGAGGCAGTCAGACCCTTGCCGAGGGAGGAGGCGACACCCCCGGTGACGAAGATGTGCTTGGTCGTCGTGGATGTGGGCTGCATAGCCAAAGGGGGCTCCCGTGGTCGCGATTCTGAGGTGCGTACCGGCCGCCGAACCGGGGATTCCGGGGGTGCCGTCGCTGCGGTTCGGGGGCCTCGTCCGCTCTCGCGAACGACCACCGGTCCACGGGCTACCAGGGTAACAGCGACGAGGGGAGGCTGCTTCCGGCCACACCCTGCACAGGGGCCTCACACCATCACCCCAGTCGTTTCACGTCCCACCCGATCAGCTCAGAGATGTTGCGGGGACCGTCGCGCGGATCTTCGCGGTGCGTCGTATCCTGCTCAAACACTCTCTGCCGAGACGGCCGGGCGGCGGCACCACCCAGGCCGCCCACCGGTACAGGACTCGTCGGATCTTCCCGGGTGAAAGACCCTACGACCCTCTTGACCCGCAGTAAGCGCCCTTTGACGGGGCGACATGGCCGTTCGACTGGAGACGCACGTGGCCGGGCGCATCGAGGATTACGCACTCATCGGAGACATGCAGACCGCGGCGCTGGTCTGCCGGGACGGCACGGCCGACTGGCTGTGCCTTCCCCGCTTCGACTCGCACGCCGTCTTCGCAGGACTGCTGGGCACCGAGGAGCACGGCTTCTGGCGCCTGGGCCCCGCGAGAGCGGAGGGAGCCGAGCCACCCTCCGCCGACCGGCGGCGATATCGCGGTGACTCCCTCATCCTGGAATCGGAGTGGGACACACCGCGCGGCACCGTACGGGTGACCGATTTCATGCCCCCGCGTGACGGCGCTCCGCAACTCATCCGGATCGTGGAGGGCGTGAGCGGCCGGGTGCCGATGCGCTCCGAGCTGCGCATGCGGTTCAGCTACGGCCGGGTGACGCCGTGGGTGCACAAGGTCGACAATCGCACGGTCGCCGTCGCCGGACCGGACTCCGTCTGGCTGGACACCGAGGCGGACACCTATGGCCGGAATCTGACCACGTACTCCGACTTCACCGTGGCGCCCGGCGACCGGGTGGCGTTCACGATCAGCTGGCAGCCCTCGCACCACGAGCCGCCGGCCCTCCCCGACCCCGAGGGGTCCCTGGAGGCGACCGAGCTGTTCTGGCGCGAATGGGTCGACCAGTGCACGTACCACGGGCCCTATCGGGAGGCGGTCGTCCGCTCCCTGATCACCCTCAAGGCCCTCACGTACGCCCCGACCGGCGGCATCGTCGCCGCGCCGACCACCTCGCTGCCCGAGGAGATCGGGGGCGTACGGAACTGGGACTACCGCTACACCTGGCTGCGCGACGCCGCGATCACCCTCTCCTCGCTGCTGCGCACCGGCTATCGGGAAGAGGCCCGTGCCTGGCGCGAGTGGCTGCTGCGGGCGGTGGCGGGTGACCCGGAGAACCTCCAGATCATGTACGGCATCGCGGGCGAGCGCGAGCTCGGTGAAGCGGAGCTGGACTGGCTGCCCGGCTACGAGAACTCCGGCCCGGTCCGGGTCGGCAACGGCGCGGCGAACCAGCTCCAGCTGGATGTGTACGGCGAGGTCACCGAGGCGCTGCACCTGGCGCACATGACGGGCCTGACCCGCAACGACTACGCCATGGGCCTCCAGCTCAAGCTGATCGAGTACCTGGAGAAGCACTGGGAGGAGCCCGACGAGGGCATCTGGGAGGTGCGCGGCCCGCGCCGCCACTTCGTGCACTCCAAGGTGATGGCCTGGGTCGCGGTCGACCGGACGATCAAGCTGGTCGAGTCCGGGGACGTCGAAGGCCCGCTGGAGCGGTGGTACGAGCTGCGCGACGACATCCACCGGGATGTCTGCGAGCGCGGTTACGACAAGGAACGCAACACCTTCACCCAGTCCTACGGCTCCAAGGAGCTGGACGCCTCCTTGCTGCTCATCCCGCAGATGGGCTTTCTGCCGCCGGACGACAAGCGCGTCATCGGCACGATCGAGGCGATCCAGCGGGAGCTGTCCACGGAGGACGGCTTCATCCTGCGCTACCCCACGGAGGGTGAGGACGCGGGCGTCGACGGTCTGGAGGGCGACGAGGGCGCGTTCCTGGCCTGCTCGTTCTGGATGGCCGACGACCTCGCGATGATCGGCCGGGTCGACGAGGCGCGTCAGCTGTTCGAGAAGCTGCTGTCGCTCCGCAACGACCTGGGCCTGCTGGCCGAGGAGTGGGACTCCAATCTCCAGCGCCAGGTGGGGAACTTCCCGCAGGCGTTCAGCCATGTCCCGCTGATCGACACGGCGCTGCGGCTGACGGCGAGCGGCGCGTACGTCGGCTGAGCTCCCGAAGAGCACCGGCGCCGGCCCTGGCAGGTCGGCGGCATCGCGATCGGCGGGGACGCCGCCTGAGCACGGCGATCCCGCCTCCCCTGCCATGCGCACCGCGTACCCCGGGCGGTAGCGTCCTGAACAGGACGACCACCCGGGGTATCGGGTGCGGAATCAGCGGAAACAAGGGGAAGCGGGCCGGGTACGTGGAGAGCCACAGCGGAATCACCGTGCAGCGGGCGCTGGAGCTGCCGGGGCTGCGCGCCGGGCTCCCGGAGGTGGTGGCGGGCGCCGACCGGCTGAACCGCACGGTGCGCTGGGTGCACGCGGGCGAGGTCCCGAACATCGCCTCGCTCCTCAAGGGCGGCGAGCTGCTCCTGACCACCGGGCTGGGCCTCGGCACCCGCCCCGCCGAACAGCGCGCGTTCGTCCGCCGCCTCGCCGACCGGGGCATCGCCGCCCTGGTCGTGGAGCTCGGCCCGCGCTTCGGCAGGCTGCCCGCCGCCATCGTGGACGCCGCCCGCACTGCCGGTCTGCCGCTGGTCCAGCTGCACCGCGAGGTCCCGTTCGTCGCGGTGACCGAGGAGGTGCACACCGAGATCGTCAACGGCCACTACGCACTGCTCCAGCAGGCGGAGGAGGTGCACCGGCACGCGACACGGGCGCTGCTCGACGGGGGCGGGGTGCCGCAGGTGCTCGGGATCCTCGCCGACTTCACCGCCAACCCGGTCTTCCTGGAGACGCCCGACGGCCAGCTCCTGTACGCGGCCTCCACCGGCACGGGCCCGGTGGGCGCGGACCCGCTCCAGGTCTGGGAGGGCATGCGCGGCGACCGGGCGGCCCGGGAGAGCCCGCCGTCGGGTGCGGTCCTGGTGGATGTGCCGGGCGGCGGTCCGGAGACCGGTGCGGTACGGGCCCGGCTCGTGCTCCTCGCGGTGTCCGGGCCGCTGGCGACCGTGCACCGGATGGCGGCGGAGCGCGCGGCGGGCCTCCTCGCGGTGGTCCTGATGCAGGCCAGGCAGGAGGAGGAGCTGGCCGCCCGGGGCCGGGGCGACTTCCTCACCGACCTCGCGGAGGGCCGGATCGCCCCGGAGGACGCCCCCGCCCAGGCCCGGGTGCTCGGCTTCCGGCCCGGGGACACCCCGCTGCTCCCGGTCGTGATGCGGCTGGCCCCCGAGCTGTCCCCGTCCGGCAATTGGGCACTGCTGGCCCGGGCGGTCCTGGAGGAGCTGGCGTCGGTCGGCGTTCCGGTGCTGCTGGGGGTGCGGCCGGTCGAGGGACGGGTGCCGCTCCTGCTCGGGCTGCGCTCGGAGGGGGAACGCACAGCGGTCGCGGACCGGGTCGCGGCGGCCCTACGGGCGGGCGTGGTGCGGGCGGGGCTGGACCGCACCGGTTCGCATCCGCCGGTGGTCGTGGTCGGCGTCGCGGGCGGCTGGGCCGCTGCGGGCGCGGGGCTGCGGCATGCCTCGGAGACGGCGACGGCCGCGCAGGGCCTGGACGACCGGCCTTGGTACGACGCGCGGCGGCTCGACATCGACCTGCTGCTGTGGCGGCTGCGGGACCATCCGGACCTGGCGGCGTTCGTGAACCGGGCGATCGGTCCGCTGCGCGAGCACGACCGCACCTCGCGCCCGCCGCTGCTCCCGACGCTCCAGGCGTATCTGGCGCACGCGGGCCGCAAGGCGGAGACCGCCCGCGAGCTGCACCTCAACCGCCAGACCCTCTACAACCGCCTCGCCCGGATCGGCGAGCTGCTGGGCACGGACCTGGACGACCCGCAGGCGGTGCTGGCGCTCAGCCTGGCGCTGCGGGCCCGCCGCCACACGACGTAAGGCCTTCTCAGCGACCGCGCCCCGGGGCCAGGGGCTGCGCCAACTCGTCGTACACGCTCAGGACATGGGCGATCGTGTCGTCCTCGGTGGGCCAGCCCGCCGCCTGGACCCGCCCGGCCTCGGCGAGCCGGGCGAGCGCGCCGGGGTCCCCGAGCAGCCGGACGACCGTGCGGGCGAGCGCCTCGGCGTTGCCGTACGGGACCAGCTCCGCTGCCTCGCCGACCAGCTCGGGCACGCCGCCGACGGCGGTGGCCACCAGCGGCACGCCCGTCCGCAGCGCTTCCTGCGCCAGCAGGGAACGGCCTTCCCACCGGCTGGGCAGCAGAGCGAGATCGGCGGCGGCGAGCAGCTCCCCCACGTCGTCCCGGCAGCCGACGAGGCAGACGGGCAACTCCTCTTCCCCGATCCGCTGTTGCAGGGCCGCACGCTCGCGCCCCTCCCCCGCGATGACGAGCAGCGGTACGGGGTCGAGGCGGCGCCAGATGCGGGCGGCGTCCAGCAGGGTGTCGAAGCCGTGGTGCGGGACGAGGCTGCCGACGGCCATCAGCAACGGCCGGTCGACCGCGCCCAGTTCGGCCCGCACCTTGCTCTCGTCGGCGCCCCCGGCCAAGCGCGGGAGCGGGGCGGTGACCGGGGCGAGCCGGGCATCGCGCGCGCCCCGCGCCCGGGCCCGGTCCACCAGGTCCGACGAGGGCGCGAGGACCACGGCCGCAGCCCGTGCGGCACGCCGTTCCAGCAGGTGCAGGATCTGACGGCGGGCGCCCTCCGCGTACCGCCGGGTGTGCCAGGTCATGACCAGGGGCACGCCCCGCCCGCTCAGTGCCAGGGCTGTACGGGAGGCCGCGTGCAGCCCGTGCGCGTGGACGACGTCGGCGCCGGTGCACGCGGCCCGCAGCGCGGCGACGGCGGCCGGGTCGCTGCGCCGGGGCACCGGAAGGAAGCGGGCTCCGGCCGCCGCGAAGTCGTAGGCCCGGTCCACCGCGGACGGGGCGCAGACGGTCACCTGAACCCCGCGCGCCACCAGCCCGGCGGCCAGCGAACTGACGTGCGCGCTGCTGCCCGCGCTGCCGCCGCCCAGAACTTGGACCGTACGCAGCTGTGACACGTTGATTGGCTCCCCGGGGTCACCGAGTCGGCGGTAAGTACAGCGCCAAGGATGCCAGTCCGTAGGCGCGTTCCGGGACCGCCGGAACGTTGCTGCCGCACCCGCAGCGACAACCGGCCACACGGCACCACCCTTACGGGTGAACATCACGTCGCACTGTTGCCGCCGGTCGCCGTCCGTCCGCCACGGCGCCACCACGCCGACGGCCCGCACGGCGAACACTCCGGCGGCACATGCCCGGGCCGGGCGCGCGGCGGCGATCCCGGCGGCGGCACCGAGCGCGGCCGCCGGTCGGGCGTACAGGGTGACGGTCCGTCCGGCGCGGTTGGTCCGCCGCCGGGCGGCATCCGTGCGGCGGCTCAGCGCCGCGTACACCTCGCGGCTGCCGAAGCGGCAACTCCGCACCGACGCGACCTGCGACGGCGGCCCTCCCCACGTACTCACCCAGGAGGGAGGCGTGGATACGCCTGCGGGGCCAGGCGGGGAGCCTCCCCCGTCCGGCCCCGCCGAGCGCCGCCCCTACCCGTCCTTGCGCGCCGTGGCGAGCAGCTCCTCCGCATGGGCGCGGGCCGTCTCCGAGTCCTCCTGGCCCGCCAGCATCCGGGACAGCTCCCGGACCCGGTCCTCGCCCTCCAGGACGGTGACACCACTGCGGGTCACCGAGCCGTCCACGGTCTTCTCCACGAGCAGCTGCCGGTCGGCGAAGGCCGCGACCTGCGGCAGGTGCGTCACGACGACCACCTGCGCGGACCGGGCGAGCTTGGCGAGGCGTCGCCCGACCTCGACCGCCGCCTTGCCGCCGACGCCCGCGTCGACCTCGTCGAAGAGGTACGTGGGCACCGGGTCGGAGCCCGCGAAGACGACCTCCACCGCGAGCATCACCCGGGACAGCTCACCGCCCGAAGCGCCCTTGGCGATCGGCCGGGGCTGGGCCCCGGGGTGCGGGGCGAGCAGCAGCTCCACCTCGTCGGCGCCCGAAGGGCCGTAGACGACGCTGCGCCCGCCGATGTCGATGCCGGACTCCTCGTCCGCCGACTCGGTCTGCCGGATGGCGAAGGAGACCCGGGCGTGCGGCATGGCGAGCGATGCCAGTTCCCCGGTCACCGCCTCCGCGAACCGGGCCGCCGCCTCCGTCCTCGCATCCGTCAACGCCTGCCCCAGCACGGAGAGTTCAGCCCGCAACGCATCCCGCTCGGCCGTCAGCTCGCCGATTCGCTCGTCGTCGCCCTCCAGCTCGGTGAGCCGGCCCGCACCCTCCTGCGCCCAGGCGAGCACGGCCGCGATGTCCTCGCCGTACTTGCGGGTCAGGGCGGTCAGCGCGGCCCGGCGCTCCTCCACGGCGGCCAACCGCAGCGGATCGGCCTCCAGCTGGTCGGCGTACCCCGCCAACTCGCCGGACACATCGGCGATCAGGATCGAGATCTCCCCGATCCGGTCGGCCAGCGCGGCCAGCGCCGGGTCATGGGCCCGGACCCCGTCCAGGGCCTGCCCGGCGGCGGCCACGACGGTCGTCGCGTCGATGCTCTCGGGGTCCTCGGGGTTGCCCGCCAGCGCGGTGTGCGCGAGGGAGGCGGCGGAGGCGAGGGCCTCGGCGTGCCCGAGCCGTTCCGCCTCGGCGGCCAGCTCGACGTCCTCGCCCGGCAACGGCTCGACGGCGGCGACCTCGTTCAGCCCGAACCGCAGCAGATCCGCCTCCTGGGCCCGCTCCCGTGCCCGGGTGGTCAGCTCCTCCAGCTCAGCGGCCACGGCCCGCAGCCGCCGGTAGGCCGCCGCGTACTTGGCGTGCGGGACCTCCACGCCGTCCCCGGCGTACCGGTCCAGCGCCTGCCGCTGCCGAGCGGGCTTGAGCAGGCCCTGCTGGTCGGTCTGCCCGTGCACGGCGACCAGCTCGTCCGCCAGCTCCGTGAGCACCCCGACCGGCACGGATCTGCCGCCGAGATGGGCCCGTGAGCGTCCTTCCGCCGAAACGGTACGGCTGATGAGCAGCGCACCGTCGTCGAGCTCCGCCCCGGCCTCCTCGGCCCGCAGCGCCGCCGCGTCCCCCTCGGACACCGTGATCCGGCCCTCCACGACCGCGGCCTTGGCCCCGACCCGTACGAGGGCGGGGTCGGCGCGCCCGCCGAGCAGCAGCCCGAGGCTCGTGACGACCATGGTCTTGCCCGCGCCGGTCTCACCCGTCACCGCAGTGAAACCGGGTGACAGCTCCACCACCGCGTCGTCGATGACTCCGAGCGACCGTATCCGCATCTCCTCCAACACGGACATGACCTTACGAGGTCCCGGGCCGCGCGCGCGACGGCCCCCGCTCCCGGATTCACTCTCCCGAGCGTTCCTGAGCGTTCCCGGGGACCGCCGGGGGCCGCAGGGCATCGCGGGAACCGTCAGTGGGGCGCGCCTCGCCACCCCGAGACGGGCAGCGCGAACTTCGCCACCAGCCGGTCCGTGAACGAGGCCTGGTGCAGCCGCGCCAGCCGTACGGGCACCGCCCCGCGCCGCACCTCGACCCGCGCCCCGGCGGGCAGCTCCACGGTCCGCCGCCCGTCGCACCACAGCACCCCGTGCGGGGTGTGCGGCTGGACCTCGACGGCGAGCACGGAGGACGGGGAGGTCACCAGCGGCTTGGCGAACAGGGCGTGGGCGCTGATCGGGACCATCAGCAGGGCCTCGACCTCGGGCCAGACCACGGGCCCGCCCGCCGAGAAGGCGTACGCGGTCGAGCCGGTCGGGGTCGCACACACGATGCCGTCGCAGCCGAACCCGGTCACCGGCCGCCCGTCGATCTCCAGGACGACTTCGAGCATCCGCTCGGGCGACACCTTCTGCACGGCCGCCTCGTTGAGCGCCCAGTCGGTGTGCACGACATCGCCGTTGCTGTGCACCAGGACGTCGATCGTCATGCGCTCCTCGACCTCGTAGTCGCGGGTGACGACCCGGGAGACCACCTTGTCGAGGTCGTCGCGCTCCGCCTCCGCGAGGAAGCCGACACGGCCGAGGTTGACGCCGAGCATCGGCACCCCGGAGGCGCGGGAGAACTCCGCACCGCGCAGCAGGGTGCCGTCACCGCCGAGGACGATCAGCAGCTCGCAGCCGTCCACGGCGGCGGGGCTGGTGTCCGTGACCGTCTCCACGGTGTCCGGGAGCGGCAGATCGGCCGCCTCGGTCGCCAGGACGCGCACGCCGAGCCCGTTGCGCAGCAGCCCCTGTACGACGAGCTCCGCGCTGCGGATCGCGGCCGGACGGCCGGTGTGCGCCAAAAGAAAGACTGTTCGTGCCGCATTCGTCGTCAACGAGGCCCCTCCACCACTGCACGGTCGACATCCGCGGGATCCAGCTCAGGTGCACCGGCCCGCAGCCACAGAAAGTACTCGACGTTCCCCGACGGGCCGGGCAGCGGACTGGCCGTCACCCCCCGCACCCCGAGGCCCAGACCCCAGGCCCGGCGCGCCACTTCACGTACCGCCTCGGCACGCAGCTCCTCACTCCGCACCACCCCGCCGCTGCCGAGCCGCTCCTTGCCCACCTCGAACTGCGGCTTGACCATGAGGACCAGATCCGCGTCGGGCGCCGCGCACCGGGCGAGGGCGGGCAGCACGAGGCCCAGCGGAATGAAGGACAGATCCCCCACCACCAGGTCGACCGCCTCCCCGTCGATGTCCTCCAACGTCAACTCCCGCACGTTGGTACGGTCCTTGACGACGACCCGTTCATCGGACCGGAGCGACCAGGCCAGCTGCCCGTACCCGACGTCCACGGCCACGACCTGCCGGGCCCCGGCCCGCAGCAGTACGTCGGTGAACCCGCCGGTCGACGCCCCGGCGTCCAGCGCCCGGCGCCCTTCGACGGCCAGCCCCAGCGGGACGAAGGCGGCGAGCGCCCCGGCCAGCTTGTGCCCGCCGCGCGAGACGTAGTCGGGGTCGTCGTCGTCCTTGGTGACGACGATCGCGGCGGCCGTCTCGACCTGCGTGGCGGGTTTGGTCGCGGTGGTGCGGCCGACGGTGACCCGCCCCGCGGCGATCAGCTGACTCGCGTGCTCGCGCGAGCGGGCGAGCTTGCGGCGTACCAGCTCGGCGTCGAGGCGGCGACGTGCCACTCCTGCCACGTTCGGTTCAGCTCCTGTTGTCGTGCGTGTCGTACGCGGGTGTCGGTACGGGCCCGGGCGGGCCGGGTACGGCGGCCGGACGGGCGTCCAGCGAGGTCAGCGCGGACTTGAGCCCACGGTGTACATCCTCGTACACCTCGATGTGCCCGTCCGCCGGGAGGTGGTCCGCATCGGCCAGACGCTCCAGCGGCCCGTCGACCTCCGCCCGGCCGGTGGGGGTGCGTACGACCCCGAGGGGCGCGGGCCCGGCGGGCTCCCCGGTCGCCGACGCGTCCGGCTCCCCGGGCGTGCTCACGGGCGGCGTTCCCGTCTCCGGCATCCTGTCGCTCATGCCGAAACGCTACATCGACGGGCCGGTGTACCGTCGAGCACGATGGCGACCAAGGCGGAGTGCCGCAGTGCACTGAGAAGACTCTCCGACAACCTCGCAGCCGCCGAGGGCGACGTGCGCAGCGCCGCCGGCCTCGACCGCTCGCTGAGCTGTCACATCAAGGACCTCGACATCACGTTCACCGGCCTGCTGGCCGATGGCCGTATCCAGGTGCAGGACACGGTCCAGGGGCCGCCCCGGGAGAAGGCCGGAATCAGGCTCGCGATGACGAGCGACGACCTGGTGGCCCTGGTGGACGGCGACCTGAACTTCGCGAAGGCGTGGGCGTCGGGCCGCGTACGCCTGGAGGCGGGCTTCAGGGACCTGCTGAAACTGAGATCGCTGCTGTAGCCGATCAAGCGCGCCCGGCCGCACGTCCAAGGACGGCCGGCGGCGAGATCAGGCCCGTCCGGCGATGGAGGGCGAACCGCCGCCCAGGCGTCCCCGCACACCTCGGACCGCCACTTCGCACGCCTCAGACGGCCACTTTCCGACTCTTCCGGGCCGCGGGCACGACGAGCGGCGTCCCCGTCTCCGGGTCGTCGATCACCTGGCACCGCATCCCGAACACCCGCTCCACCAGCTCAGCGTCGACCACGTCCGAAGGCGCCCCCTCCGCGACGATCTCGCCGTCCCGCATGGCGATGAGATGCGTGGCGTACCGCGCGGCGTGGTTCAGGTCGTGCAGCACGGCGACCAGGGTGCGTCCCTGCGTCTCGTGGAGCTCCGCGCACAGATCCAGTACGTCGATCTGGTGCTGGATGTCGAGATACGTCGTCGGCTCGTCGAGCAGCAGCAGCGGGGTCT
Source organism: Streptomyces sp. WZ.A104 (assembly GCF_002382885.1). Classification (GTDB taxonomy): domain Bacteria; phylum Actinomycetota; class Actinomycetes; order Streptomycetales; family Streptomycetaceae; genus Streptomyces. The sequence goes on along the minus strand of NZ_NWVL01000092.1, from coordinate 7,237 downwards.
GCTGGGCCAGCGCCATGGCGATCCAGACCCGCTGACGCTGACCGCCGGACAGCTCGTCGACGTACCGCTCGGCCAGCTCGGCGACCCCGGTCGACTCCATGGACTCCTGGACCACCCGCTCGTCCTCCGGCGACCACTGCCGCAGCAGCCCCTGGTGGGGGTAGCGGCCTCGGGCCACGAGGTCGGCGACGGTGATCCCGTCGGGGGCTATGGAGGACTGCGGCAGCAGCCCCAGCGTGCGGGCGACCTTCTTGGCGGGCAGCTGGTGGATGGCCTGCCCGTCCAGCAGCACCTGCCCCTGGCTCGGCTTCAGCATCCGGGCGAGCGCGCGCAGGAGGGTCGACTTGCCGCAGGCGTTGGGCCCGACGATCACGGTGAAGGAGTTGTCGGGAATCTCCACCGAGAGGCTCTCGGCGATGACTCGCTGGTCGTAGCCGAGGGTCACCGATTCTGCGGTGAGGCGCTGCATGGTGGTACTCCCGGAGTTTGGTGAGGTGAGGTGAAGTGCGCGGCGCCGGGCACAAGCAGACCACCGAGCAGCACCAAGTTAGGTTAACCTATCTCCCTCTTCACGCCACTGGCCCCGGACCGCCGCCCCGCCCCCGCAACACCCCGCCGGGCAAGGAGAATCACGCGAGGGACAGCGGGCAGCGGCCGGGACACCGCTCAGAGCCCGAGTGCGGCGACAGCCTTCCCCGTCTCCAGCTCACACCCGCCCGCACCGGCGAAGGTCCAGGCTGCCGCGCAGAGCGCCCGCAGCCCGTCGAGCGGGTCGCCCTCGCCCTCCAGGACCAGCGTGTCCCCGTGCACGGAAGCCCTCCACCCCTCGCACCGGTAGGTCTCCCCGTCCCCCGTCACCTCGGGCTGCCCGGTCAGCAGCCCCCGCAGGTCCCGGTCCACATAGGTCGGCCGGTGCTGCGGCGGGGCGGCGAGCAGCTCGGCGGCGTCGGTCACCCCGGTCAGGACCAGCAGCGAGTCCACGTCCCCGTTGAACGCGCCCTCGATGTCCGTGTCCAGCCGGTCCCCGACGACGAGCGGCCGCTTCGCCCCGGTCCTCAGCACGGTCTCGCGGTGCATCGGCGGCAACGGCTTCCCGGCCACCTGCGGCTCGGCCCCGGTGGCGATCCGCACGACCTCGACGGCGGCCCCGTTGCCGGGCGCGATGCCCCGGGCACTCGGAATGGTCAGGTCCGTGTTGGACGCGAACCACGGCAGCCCGCGCCGGATCGCGTAGCTCGCCTCCGCGAACCGCCCCCACGCCAGGTCCGGCCCGCCGTACCCCTGGGCCACCGCGGCCGGGTCGTCGTCCGCCGACTCCACCGGCACCAGCCCGCGCTCTCGCAGCGCGACCCGCAGCCCCTCCCCGCCGATCGCCAGCACCCGGGCCCCCGGCGGCAGCTGATCGGCCACCAGCCGGGCGACGGCCTGGGCGGAAGTGATCACGTCGGAGGCCTCGGCCGGCACCCCCAGCCGCGTGAGGTGCTCCGCCACCGCGTCCGGAGTGCGCAGCGCGTTGTTGGTGACGTACGCGAGGTGCATGCCCCCGGCCCGCGCGGCGGCCAGCGAGTCCACGGCGTACGCGATGGCCTCCCCGCCCGCGTACACGACTCCGTCCAGATCGAGGAGGGCCGTGTCGTACGCCTCGCTCAGCGCCGTACTGCTCCCCGACGGCCGGGTCCTGTCCTGCTGGTGGCTCATATGGCTCGCTCCTCTTCCATGCTTCTGACCCGATCATCGCGTATGCCCACGGCACACATACGATGCCCTGATGAACACTTCAGGTCCCGACGCCCAGGGGCTGCGGCTGATCCCGTTCCGCGGACTGCGTTACGTGCCCGAGCGCGTCGGCAGCCTTGCCGCCGTGACCTCGCCCCCGTACGACGTGGTGGTCCGGCCGGACGGGCTGCATCACCTGGAGTCCGCGGATCCGCACAACATCGTGCGCCTCATCCTCCCCCAGGCCGACACGGCCCGGGAACGGCACCGACAGGCGGCCGCCACCCTGGACCGCTGGCTGGCCGAGGGGGTCATCGCCGCGGACCCGGACCCGGTGCTGTACGTCTACGAGCAGCGCAACGACGAGATCCTCCAGCGGGGCCTGATCGGCGCCCTGGCGCTCTCCCCAGCCTCCGAGGGCATCGTGCTCCCGCACGAGGACGTCATGGACGACGTCGTGGCGGACCGCGCGGAGCTGATGCGGACGACGGGGGCCCATCTGGAACCGCTGCTGCTGACCTACCGCGGCGACGACCGCTCCGACGACGGCACACCGACCGGCGCGGCAGCGGTGATCGAGCGCACGGTCCTGGGCGAGCCGCTGCTCGCCACCACGACGGAGGACGGCTTCCGGCACCGCCTGTGGGCCGTGACGGACCCGGCCGAGCGGAGCGAGATCGAGACAGACCTCGCCCGGCACCAGGCTCTCATCGCGGACGGCCACCACCGCTGGGCCACCTACCTCCGGCTCCAGCGGGAACAGACCGCTCCCGGCCCGTGGGACTACGGCCTCGTCCTCCTCGTGGACACGGCCCGCCACCCGCTCCAGGTCCGGGCGATCCACCGGCTGCTGCGCGGCCTGCCGCTTTCCCGCGCCCTCGATGCGCTGACCGGCCTCTTCCGCGTCACCCCGGTGGACGGGCCGCTTCCCCGGGCGCTCGACGCGCTCGCCGACGCGGCGGCGCAGGGCAACGCGTTCCTCCTCGCGGGCGACGGCGGCTTCCATCTCGTGGACCGGCCCGACCCGGCGTTGCTGGCCAGGACCGTCCGGGCGGACCGGCCCGACGCCTGGCGCACCCTGGACGCGACGGTCCTGCACTCCGCGCTGCTCGACGAGGTGTGGCGGATCCCCGACGCCCCCGAGCACATCGGCTACATCCACGACACGGCGGCAGCCGTCGAGCAGGCGGAACGTCTCGGCGCGACGGCGGTACTGATGCATCCGGTACGCGAAGAGGTCGTCCGGGACCTGGCCCGGCAGGGCGTCACCATGCCCCGCAAGTCGACCTCGTTCGGTCCGAAGCCGGCGACGGGCCTGGTCATGCGGAGCCTCACCGTCGACTGACGCCGGACATGACGAAGGGGGGCGGCACTCCGGCCGGAGTGCCGCCCCCCTTCGTCATCGCTTACCGACTTCGTGGCCTACTGACCCGTGACGGAACCGTCCACGGGACCGTCCTCGCCGTCCTCACGGTCGTCGTCCCGCGCGGTCTCGCGGCTTTCGGCCGCTTCCCCGGCGAGACCGGCAAGACCGGCGACGTCGTCGGCCTCGTCGTCGCTGAGTGCGTCGACGAACTCCACACCGTCCAGCTCGGCCAGCCGGTCCGACGCGTCCGTCGCGCCGTCCTTGTCGGCCTCCATCGCCTTGCCGAACCACTCCCGCGCCTCGTCCTCGCGCCCCGCCTCCAGCAGGGCGTCGGCGTACGCGTAGCGAAGACGCGGCGTCCACGGCTGGACGGAGTTGGACGCCAGCTCGGGGCTCTGGAGGGTCACGATGGCGGCGTCGATCTGGCCCATGTCCCGGCGGGCTCCGGCGGCCACCAGCCGCATCTCGACCTGCCCGGCCTTGTCCAGCTTCTGCACCTCGGGCTCACCGGCCATGGCCATCGCCCGCTCGGGCCGCCCGAGTCCACGCTCGCAGTCCGCCATGACGGGCCACAGCTCCACGGACCCGGTCATCCGCCGGGCCGCCCGGAACTCCGCGAGCGCCTCGGCGTACTTCTGGGTCGCGTACGCCGCGAACCCGGCCGCCTCACGCACCGCCGCGACCCGCGAGGCGAGCCGCAGAGCGATCCGGGCGTACGCGTACGCCTGCTCGGGGTCCTCGTCGATGAGCCGGGCCACCATGACGAGGTTGCGCGCGACATCCTCGGCAAGGGTCTTCGGCAGGCTCATCAGCTCCTGGCGTACATCCTTGTCGATCTCGTCGCCGGTGACGTCATCGGGGATCGGAAGCCGCTTGATCGGCTCACGGTCCCGGTCGCGGTCGTCACGCCCGCGGAAGCCACCACGGTCCCGGTCGTCACGCTGCCCGCCACGGTAGCCGCCGCGGTCCCGGTCCCGGTCGTCGCGGCGGAACCCGCCGCCGGAACCGCCACCACGGTTGTCGTCACGGCGGAAACCGCCGCCGGAGGGCCGGTCGTCGTCACGACGCGGACCGCGCGGCCGGTCATCACGCCGCTCGAAGCCACCACTGGGACGCCCACCACGGTCATCACGCTGCTGACCACCGCGGTACCCACCACGGTCGTCATCACGCCGGAACCCACGATCCCGGTCACCGTCACGGCCCCGGTCACGGTCATCACGGCGGAAGCCACCACCGGAGCCACTGCCACGGTTGTCATCACGGCGGAAACCAGCCGGGCGGTTGTCGTCACGGCGGAACCCACCACCCGAACCGCCACCACGGTTGTCATCACGGCGGAAACCGCCGCCGGAAGGCCGATCATCGTCACGACGCGGACCGCGCGGCCGGTCATCACGCCGCTCGAAGCCACCACTGGGACGCCCACCACGGTCATCACGCTGCTGACCACCGCGGTACCCACCACGGTCGTCATCACGCCGGAACCCACGATCCCGGTCACCGTCACGGCCCCGGTCACGATCGTCACGCCGGAAACCACCACCGGAGCCACCGCCGCGGTTGTCGTCACGGCGGAAACCGCCGCCGGAGGGCCGATCATCGTCACGACGCGGGCCACGCGGCCGGTCATCACGCCGCTCGAAGCCACCGCCGGGACGCCCACCACGGTCATCACGCCGGAAACCACCACCGGAGCCACCGCCCCGGTTGTCATCACGGCGGAAACCGCCGCCGGAGGGCCGATCATCGTCACGACGCGGGCCACGCGGCCGGTCATCACGCCGCTCGAAGCCACCACTGGGACGCCCACCACGGTCATCACGACGCGGCCCCCGGTCACGGTCGCGATCCCGGTCGTCGCGGCGGAAGCCACCGCGGTCGTTGCCACGGCTGTCGTTGTCACGTCGAGGTGCGCCGGAACCGGACCGGTCGTCACGACCACCGCGGTAACCGCCCCTGTCACCGCCGTCCCGGCGACGCGGCTCGCGCTCCGGACGGTCGTCGGGAGAGTTGGTGGACATGGGTGTGACTCCTGTCGTCGGGTACCACAGACATTCTCGCGCAGCCGACCTTCCGACGCGCTTCGACAAAAACAAAAGGACCCCTGGTCCCAGCGTGAACGCTGGGACCAGGGGTCCTTGAAAGATTGTTCGGCGGCGTCCTACTCTCCCACAGGGTCCCCCCTGCAGTACCATCGGCGCTGAAAGGCTTAGCTTCCGGGTTCGGAATGTAACCGGGCGTTTCCCTAACGCAATGACCACCGAAACCCTATCGGGTTCTAGCGAACAAGCACACTCTTCAATTAAGTAGTGAAACTGTTCAACCGGAGCGATAACTGTTCGCAACCCGGGAACAACACAGTGGACGCGAGCAACTGAGGACAAGCCCTCGGCCTATTAGTACCAGTCAGCTCCACCCGTTACCGGGCTTCCACATCTGGCCTATCAACCCAGTCGTCTACTGGGAGCCTTAACCCCTCAAGAGGGTGGGAATACTCATCTCGAAGCAGGCTTCCCGCTTAGATGCTTTCAGCGGTTATCCTTTCCGAACGTAGCCAACCAGCCATGCCCTTGGCAGGACAACTGGCACACCAGAGGTTCGTCCGTCCCGGTCCTCTCGTACTAGGGACAGCCCTTCTCAATATTCCTACGCGCACAGCGGATAGGGACCGAACTGTCTCACGACGTTCTAAACCCAGCTCGCGTACCGCTTTAATGGGCGAACAGCCCAACCCTTGGGACCGACTCCAGCCCCAGGATGCGACGAGCCGACATCGAGGTGCCAAACCATCCCGTCGATATGGACTCTTGGGGAAGATCAGCCTGTTATCCCCGGGGTACCTTTTATCCGTTGAGCGACAGCGCTTCCACAAGCCACTGCCGGATCACTAGTCCCGACTTTCGTCCCTGCTCGACCCGTCGGTCTCACAGTCAAGCTCCCTTGTGCACTTACACTCAACACCTGATTGCCAACCAGGCTGAGGGAACCTTTGGGCGCCTCCGTTACTCTTTAGGAGGCAACCGCCCCAGTTAAACTACCCATCAGACACTGTCCCTGATCCGGATCACGGACCCAGGTTAGACATCCAGCACGACCAGAGTGGTATTTCAACGACGACTCCACAACCACTGGCGTGGCCGCTTCAAAGTCTCCCACCTATCCTACACAAGCCGAACCGAACACCAATATCAAACTGTAGTAAAGGTCCCGGGGTCTTTCCGTCCTGCTGCGCGAAACGAGCATCTTTACTCGTAGTGCAATTTCACCGGGCCTATGGTTGAGACAGTCGAGAAGTCGTTACGCCATTCGTGCAGGTCGGAACTTACCCGACAAGGAATTTCGCTACCTTAGGATGGTTATAGTTACCACCGCCGTTTACTGGCGCTTAAGTTCTCAGCTTCGCCAACCCGAAAGTCAGCTAACCGGTCCCCTTAACGTTCCAGCACCGGGCAGGCGTCAGTCCGTATACATCGCCTTACGGCTTCGCACGGACCTGTGTTTTTAGTAAACAGTCGCTTCTCGCTGGTCTCTGCGGCCACCCCCAGCTCAAGCAGCAAGTGCTCTCACCAGTGATGGCCCCCCTTCTCCCGAAGTTACGGGGGCATTTTGCCGAGTTCCTTAACCATAGTTCACCCGAACGCCTCGGTATTCTCTACCTGACCACCTGAGTCGGTTTAGGGTACGGGCCGCCATGAAACTCGCTAGAGGCTTTTCTCGACAGCATAGGATCATCCACTTCACCACAATCGGCTCGGCATCAGGTCTCACCCTTAACGTGTGACGGATTTACCTACCACACGGGCTACACCCTTACCCCGGGACAACCACCGCCCGGGCTGGACTACCTTCCTGCGTCACCCCATCGCTTACCTACTACAAGTCTGGTTCATCGGCTCCACCACTACCCTCAACTCCGAAGAGATCGGGCCGGCTTCACGGACTTAGCATCGCCTGATTCAGTACTGGGCGTTTCAAAGCGGGTACCGGAATATCAACCGGTTGTCCATCGACTACGCCTGTCGGCCTCGCCTTAGGTCCCGACTTACCCTGGGCAGATCAGCTTGACCCAGGAACCCTTAGTCAATCGGCGCACACGTTTCTCACGTGTGTATCGCTACTCATGCCTGCATTCTCACTCGTGAACCGTCCACA
>NZ_NWVL01000091.1 GCF_002382885.1 Streptomyces sp. WZ.A104 | reverse complement strand
CGCGAGATCATCGCGAAGGTCCCCGGCCTCCGCAACGAGGAAATGCACCGCCACAAGGAACGCGGCTTCTGCTGCGGCGCCGGCGGCGCCCGGATGTGGATGGAAGAACGCATCGGCAAACGCATCAACACCGAACGCGTCGACGAAGCCCTCGCCCTCAACCCGGACATCGTCTCCACCGCCTGCCCCTTCTGCCTCGTCATGCTCACCGACTCCGTCAACGGCAAGAAGGCTGAGTCGGCGAGCGGCTCCGCCGCGGGCGGCCAGGCCAAGGAGTCCATCCAGGTCGTGGACGTCTCCCAGCTCCTCCTGGAGTCCGTGAAGACCCCCACCGACCCGACCGGCGACCCGGACCAGGTGGACGCACCGGAGCCCGAACCGGCCGAGCACTCCTCCTGACGGCTGCTGGCAAGCCGTCAGGAGGGGCGGCACGTAAGGGGGTTACCGCGCCATCTCGTAGGCCCCGGACAGCGATTCCACACGCTCCCAGATCCGCGCCGAGCGGGCGGCGTCGACGACGGGGCGGCGCACCGCGCCCAGCGCCCAGTTCTGCTGGTCCTCGGTGGCGGAGTCCTTGCCGTGCAGCTCGACGGCGTGCGCGGAGAAGTCACGTACGAGGACGGCGAACAGCTCGTCCAGCAGGTCCTGGTCGAGGCCGGTCAGCCGGGCCTGCTCCAGGATCAGCTGGCCGTGGACGACGAGGGCGAACAGCTGCCCGACGGCGAGGAGGAGGTCCAGGTCACGGCTCTGCTCCTCGTCGGGGGCGGCTGTCTCGACGAACGTGCACAGGGCGTCCGCCTGCTCACGGAAGCGGGCGACGTTGGGCACCTCGGCGTAGGCGTCGAAGGCGGTGCGCCAGTCGTGGAAGCGCACGGAGCCGAGGCCGCGCGCCGGCCCCTGCCGGAACAGGAAGTCGTCGTCGGCCGCGTCGAGGCGGGTGGGGACGGCCGGGTAGTCGACCGGGTTCAGCAGGTGGTTCCGCATGAACTTCAGGATCAGCGCGAGGTTGACGTGGACCGTCCCCTCCAGCTTGGGCAGACTCCGGATCTCGACGGCGGCCTGGGCGAAGTAGTTGTCCTTCTCGAAGCCCTTGGCGGCGATGACGTCCCACATCAGGTCGATGACCTTCTCGCCCTCCGTGGTCACCTTCATCTTCGTCATCGGGTTGAAGAGGAGGTAGCGGCGGTCGTCGGGGCCGGCGGAGCGGAAGTAGTCGACGGCGCGGTCGCTGAACAGCTTCATCCCGACGAGCCGGACGTACGCGTCGGTCAGCTCTCGGCGCACGTGCGGGAAGGCGGTGACGGGGCGGCCGTAGAGGATGCGGTTGTTGGCGTGGGTGACGGCCTCGTACATCGCGTGCTCGCAGATGCCGATCGAGGCGGTGCAGAGGTTGAACTTACCGACGTTGACGGTGTTGAGCGCGGCGTCGAAGGCGGCGCGACCGGTGTGCAGGATGTCGGCGGGGGCCACCGGATAGCCGTCCAGGCGGAATTCGCTGACGAACTTGGAGGAGTCGACGACGTTCTTCACCAGGTGGTACGCCTCGTGGCGGCTGTCGGCCGCGAAGAAGACGTAGCCGTCGGGGCCCTCGACATCGGTGCGTCGGCCGAAGACGGAGACGAGCCCTGCGGCGTTGCCGTTGCCGATGTAGTACTTGGAGCCGGAGGCCAGGAAGCCGCCGGCGCCGTCGCTGTCCGGCGTCAGCAGCATGTCGGTGGAGTAGATGTCGGCGCCGTGCGTCTTCTCGGACAGGCCGAACGCGAACACCTCGCCCTGGGACAGGAGTTCGGCCGCCCGGGCACGCGCCTCCTCGTTGTCGCTCTGCCACACCGGCCCGAGGCCGAGGATGGTGACCTGCCAGGCGTACCAGTAGTCGAGCCCGTAGAAGCCGAAGATCTCGTTGAGGGCGGCGATCCGGGCGGTGTCCCAGCGCCGCTCCTTGTCGCCCGCCGCGGAGAGCGGGGTGAGGAAGGTGGCGAACAGCCCCTCCTTGGCCGAGAAGGCCAGGAAGTCGCCCAGCCAGGCGCGGGAGCGGTAGTCCTCGATCAGCCGGCGCTTGCCCCGCTCCTCGAACCAGTCGACGGTGGCGCGCAGCAGCCTGCGGGTCTCCGGGTCGAAGTGCTGCGGGTCGTAGGTGCGCGGGTTGAACAGCAAGGACGCGGACTCAGCCATGGAGGGTGCCTTCCGGGAGGGTGAGGGTCTTCTTCGGTGGTACGGAGGTGGCGGGCGGCGCGCCGTTCAGGCGCCCGGGCCAGTGGCTCCGAGGCGGTGCAGGGTGTCGAGTACGTCGTCGAGCCAGGCGATCGTCATGCGCTCGTACGCGATGCCGCCTCGCAGTACGACGTGCTGGAGTTCCTGACCGGCGTCCCGCGGTGCGGGCGCCTCGGGCCCGGTGAAGTCACGCGACTCCCCCGCGAGGTAGTGCGCGAGCCGGTCCCGGTGCACCTGACGGTGCCGCCCGACCTCGTCGATCAGGGCGGCCGGATCGTCGAAGGCGGCGCCCCGGATCTTCACGGCGAGATCGTGCCGGAGGCTCTCCGGTTCGATCGGCTTGTGCAGCCACTCGGCGAGCACGGTGCGGCCGGGACCGGTGACCGAGTACTCCTTCTTGTCCGGCCTGCCCTGTTGCGGCACCTCGCGGACGAGGAGCAGACCATCGGATTCCATGCGCCCCAGGACCCGGTAGATCTGCTGGTGGGTGGCGGTCCAGAAGTACCCGATGGACCGCTCGAAGCGCCGGGCCAGCTCATAGCCGGAGCCCGGCTTCTCCAGCAGGGAGACGAGGATCGCGTGGTCGAGGGCCATACCGTGAATCCTTCTATGCAACTCGTTTCATAGACAAGTCGTGGAGCCCGGGTGAGACACGGCTCACCCAGCTCCCCCTCCCGCCCGGCCCCGAGCTCCCACGGCAGAAGCAGGCGCCTCCCGGCTGGACCTCCGGGGCCCTTCTCGACTCCGACGTGTTCAGAGGGCAACCATGTGCACCCGGTGCACAGGTGGCATCACGTGTACCCGGTACACACGGCTACATCGTGTGTACGCGATGCACACGGCGCCACCGTGTGCGCGATGCACCCCGACGGCCTGAGGCGATCCGGCATGTTTAGCGGCTGCTCCCTGGGTACTCCGGGTGGCAGGTATCCGGCGTACGCAGGAAACTCGGGCGCCGACCGGTTGGGAGAACAGCCCTCGGCGCCGCACACCTTCCTTTCCCCACCCCCATCTCCCTCGGAACAGAGCCAAGGAGCACGACATGCCGGCTGGATCGAACAAGAAGCGCGAGCGGCAGTACGAGCACATCAAGGAGAGCCAGGAGGAGCGGGGCGCCTCCGAGCGGCGGGCGAAGGAGATCGCCGCCAGGACCGTGAACAAGGAGCGGGCCCGGTCCGGCGAGTCGACGACGGCGAGCAAGACCTCGACGCGGGACAAGAAGTCCGCCTATCAGCGGGGCGGCGAACGCTCCCACCGGGGCGCGCAGGGCCCCACGAAGGACCAGCTCTACGAAGAGGCCAAGAAGAAGAACATCGACGGGCGTTCCTCCATGAACAAGGCGGAGCTTCGGAAGGCTCTCGGACGCTGAGACCCCCGTGGGCCGACCCCGGCCGCACGCGAGACAGGAAGGAGTGGGACATGCCCGCGGACGCACGTGGCGATGACATGTCTCGACGACAGCCCTTTCGCGGCGGCCGCTCGTCAGACGGGGCGCGGTCGTGCGGTGCCGCGGGTCGTTTTCCGCCGGGCGGGCTCGCGGGCCGCGTCCTCACGGATCCGGCGGCAGGACTCGCTGATCAGACGGGACACATGCATCTGGGAGACACCGAGTTCGGCGGCGATGGCGCTCTGCGTCATCCCGGCGAAGAAGCGCAGATAGAGCACCCGTTTCTCGCGCTCCGCCAGGTTCCGGAGCCCCGGCCTGGCCGCCTCGCGGTCGAGCACCAGGTCGTAGGCCCCTTCAACGGTGCCCAGACTGTCGCAGAGCAGCACGCCGCTGCCGCCGACGGAGGCCTCGGCGTCGATGGACAGGGCGCTGAAGCCGTGGAGCGCCTCGCTCCCCTGCCGCACCTCCACCTGGGTCAGTCCGGTGTGCTCGGCGATCCGGGCGAGTGACGGCTGGGTGCCCGCGGCGGCCAGTTCGGCGGTGGCGCGGCGTACGACGTTACGGAGGTCCTGGACGCGGCGGGGGACGTGCACGGACCACATGCGATCCCGGAAGTGACGTTTGATCTCGCCGGTGATGGTGGGTACGGCGAAGGAAGCGAAGGCCCGGGTGCGCTCGGGGTCGTAGCGGTCGACGGCGTTGACGAGACCGACGGCCGCGACCTGCCGCAGGTCCTCCAGCGTCTCACCGCGGCCGCGGTAGCGGGCGGCCAGACGGTGGGCCATGGGGAGCCAGGCGCAGATGATCTCCCCACGCAGTCGCTCCCGCCCGGGCCCCTCGGGCAGCTCGACGAGTCGGCGGAAGAGTGCCGCCGTGTCGGGGTCGTCGGCATAACGGCTTTCCAGGGCCATGGGGGCGTTCAGCTCCTCGCCGCACGGGGTCTCTGTCGCCGGGAGGGTGGCGCGGCGGGGCGCGCCGAGTGTCCGTGATGACCCGCGACGCGTCCCTCGCCGGGGCGTGGCTCACCTCCGAAGCACCCCCTGGCCTTTCCCGTGCGGGAGCGGCGGTGAAACCCGGGATGCGGCGCGACCATACGACCGGCCGACAGGGGGCGTGGAGGCCCGGCTGCGCCGCTGAGGACCTGAGGGCGCCGACCGGCCGCCCCGTGCCCTTTGCCCCTCAGCCCGTCAGCGGTGTCCGCAGTGCCGTACGCCCCTCGCGCCACGCCGACAGCAGGTGGTCGGCGAGGCGGCCCTCCAGATACCCGGTGGCCGCGATGCCCAGGACGATGTCAGCCGCGAGTTCGGGTTCGTCCGCCAGCAGCCCGCCGATCACGTCGCGTCGCACCACCTGCTCGTGGACCGCGTCGGCTTCCACATGCTCGTCGTAGAACCGCTGCGCGGCGGGGCCCGCGCCCGCCCGGCGCAGCGCCGCCGCCAATCTCCGGGAGCCGGGGGACGAGGTGATCTCCACGGCGGCGAAGTGCCCGACCAGCGCGCCCCGCAGCCTCCGGTGGAGCCCGAACAGGGACATCACGTTCACCGTCGCCAGGGCCTGGGCGGGCGCGGCATCGAGGTAGCACCCGTACTGCGGATCGAGGCCGAGGTCGGCCATGAGGTCGGCGTAGAGCTGTGCGTGAATGTCCTCGGCCCGCCCCGCCCCGAACTCGTCGAACTCCACCGCCACCATCGCCGCCTTCGCCCGCCCGCGGAGCCGGGGGACCACCCACAGATGCGGATCGGCCTCCTTGAGGTGGTACAGGGAGCGCACGGCAGCGTACTCGCGCAGGTGCCACAGCTGCCCTTCCCGCTGGAGGTGGTGGCTGACGCTGTGCCCGTCGTCGCCCACGGGTTCCACCAGCAGCGCGTCGACCGCTTCCGCCACGTCCTGCCCGCCCGTCCCGCTGTCCCGGCGCAGGGCGTCCGTGAAGACGTCCTCGGCGGCGGCGCGTGCGGCGAGGAGGGCGGGGTCCCACTCCAGGCGCTCGTCCGTACCGGCGAACCCCCGGTAGTGGAGCTCGTACAGGACGTACAGGAGCAGGTGCAGGTCGTCGCCGTACGGGTGGGCGCGGCGGACCGTCCCCGCGTCGGGCAGCCGGGTTCCGCGGCCTGCCAGCACGGCGAGGACGCTCCCGCTCAGGGGCCCGCGCGCCTGCGGGAGCGGCGGGGGCGCGGCGGGATTCCGTTGGGCGGGGGTGGTGGCGGGGGTCGTCATGGCCGGGTTTCCTCCTCGCCCTCCTGGGGATCTCGGTCGCTTTCCTGGGGGTCGCGGTCGCCCTCCCGGGGGTCCCGGTCGCCCTCCCCGGTGTCGCGGCCGTCCGGCCTGGGGCTACCGTCGTCCGGGTGGGGTCTGGGCGGCCCGGCGGGCACGCGACGGCGGTGGCTGGTGTCGCACCAGGGGTAGGTGCGGCTGCGACGGCAAGTGCAGATCGCGGCGACGAAACGGTCGGACCTGGTCGTCGTACCGTCGTCGTTCACGACGACGACCGGCCCCTCGACCAGGATCGGGCCGTTCCGGCCCACCACCACCCGCCGGGGCCTCTCATTCCTTCCGGGCACGGATCACCACCAGCTCCTCCCTGTCCAGGCGGGCCGGCAGCAGTCCGCGGGCCCGCAGCCAGGCCGAGCGGCCCCGGGTGACAGGACCGAACGGGATCATCACCCGGTCGGTCACCGAGACGTGGAGTCCGGCACCGGACAACCGGTCCACGGTCTCCTCGGGGCGGCTCAGCCCCGACTGGACCAGCAGAAGCAGGCCACCGGGGCGCAGCGCGACGCAAGCGTCGGCGCAGATGCGGTCGAGGATCAACCGGCCGTCGAGGCCCGCGTCCCAGGAGCGGCCCGCCCGGTGCCGGGGCACCGGGAGACCGGGGGCGGGCACGTACGGGGGGTTGCTGACGACAGCGTCGAACGTACGCCCCGGCAGCGCACGGAGCAGGTCGCCCCGGCGCACCCTCACGGGCAGCCCGGCCAGCGCGGTGTTCAGCCGCGCCGACACCACGGCACGGCGGCTGATGTCGACGGCCGTGACGCGGGCGCCCAGCCGGGCGGCGTGCAGGGCCAGCGCGCCGCTTCCGGTGCACAGGTCCAGCACGTCCATCCCCGCGCGGATTCCCTCGCGTCGCATGGCGGTGGCCAGCAGAAGTGTGTCGGCCTGCGGGCGGTACACCCCGGGCAGACACACCAGTCTGCGCGGCCGTGGGGCTGCACCGAGTGTGTCCGGCGGCAGTGCCTGCCGCGTGCTGGGGCCGCCTTCGTCCCCGGGCAGCCGCACCCCTGGCTCGCTCAACGGCCAGAGGATGCGTCGGGCCGCCCGTGCTGCTGCTCCTGGCGGCCCTGCTGCTCGTTGCGGCCCTCCTGCTCCTGCCGACGCGCTTCAGCCTGCTGACGGCGGCCGTCGTCCTTGCGGGCCGGGTCGTCGAGTGCCTTGCCGTCGGACTCCTTGACCAGTCCCCGGACCTTGAGGACCTTGGCGCGCAAGAGCCTGCCTACGTCACGCATCGTGTCCTCCTGTGCGGTCATCAGTCGTTCCACGGTTGAGCGGTTCATCTCTCCTCGTCCGGAAGGGCTCCCCGGCTGCCGTTCGGTCGGGGTCCGCGTGGCCCTCACCTCGGCTCCGGTCCAGCGGTCGCGGGCCCTCGGAGAAAGCGTGCGCTGCTGGCAGCGGTGACCGAGAGTCCGTCACGGCCCGTCTCCTTTCCGGTCGGGAAGGATTTTCCGACATCATTGGAGATACCCCGCATTACGAACTTTTCACACGAACATCGAGACAGTCCGGCGTGCGTACGCCTGCGGGTACCGCGCCCCCGAGTGGATCATGGCGAATCCGAGCGGATCATGGCGGATACGGAAGGAAAGGGGTGAGCCGGACATGCGGTTTCGCGACCGCCACCACGCAGGCCGGGAACTCGCCGACCGGCTCCTGGAACGGTCGGCCGACGGCCAGGTGGCCGATCCCGTGGTCATCGCGCTGCCCCGGGGCGGCGTCCCCGTGGCAGCGCCCGTCGCGCGAGCGCTCGGCGCCACGCTCGATGTCCTGATCGTCCGCAAGATCGGGCTGCCCGGCCGCCCGGAGACCGGCATCGGCGCGATCATCGACGACGACCCGCCGCTGTTCGACGGGCCCTCCCTCGATCTGCTCGGCCTGCGCGAGGACCAGCTGGGCCCTGTTGTGGCCCGGGAACGCGCGGAACTGCACCGGCGCGAGAAGCGTTACCGGGGCGGTCGGCCCCCGCCCCGGGTCGAGGGCCGGACGGTGATCCTGGTCGACGACGGGCTCGCGACCGGCGTCACCGCGCGTGTCGCCCTGCGTGGTCTGCGCCGCCGGGGTCCGGCCCGGCTGATTCTCGCCGTACCCGTCGCCGCCCCCGGCAGCGCCGACCTCGTACGCCCGGAAGCCGATGACTTCGTCTGCCTCCACCAGCCTCCGGGCTTCCGCGCGGTGGGCGAGTGGTACGACGACTTCGACCAGGTCGGCGACGAGGAGGTCCTCGCCGTCCTGCGCGACCTCGGCCCGCGGGCGCCCGGCACACCACCCGCCTCCGGCACCGCCGATCCGGGTCTTCCTCCTCGCTGACCACGAGGCCGTACGCCGGGAGGACGAGAGGCCCTCTGTCCTGTCCGAGCGCGAACGGTCCGTGCTCGACCTCATCGGCGAGGGCCTCACCGACCGGCAGATCGCCAGTCGACTGCATGTGTCCGAGAAGACCGTCAAGAACCACGTTTCCCAGCTACGCGGGAAGCTCCGGGGGGGAACGGCGGATGCGGGCGGCCGGTCATCACGGCGGAAGTACGGGAGAACCGGCAGCAGGGACGGTGACGCGTCACCCGCGTACAGGGGCCGGCGGTAGCCGGTCAACCACACGCGTCGTTCGATCGAAGGGGACGTGTACGGGGACCGCGAGGAGCCGGTCAGCCGCGTCCAGGAAGCAGCGGCACCCGTCACTCAGCGCGGCGCCACGGCGCCGAACCGGCTCGGCGCGGACGCACGGTGTGCCGCCCGGGCGCTCGGCACGGACAGACAGCGTGCCGCCGGGGCGCCCGGCCCGTTCAGCCCGCTCGGCCAGGTTCCGCGGCCCGCGGCGTCGGCCGCCGGGCACGAGGCCGACGCCGTCGTCGGACGGCGCGGAGACCGCCCGCTGGACCCCCGGCCAGGCCACGTGGCCCACGCCGTGATCCACCACAGCACCGCACCGGTCGCCGTGCCCCTCCCCTCTCGGCTGAGCGCGCGCCGGGAACTCGGCCGCCCCCTCAGCCGGGCCGCACAGCGGGATCAGTCGGTGTCGCCCGGGGCGTCGGGCACGATGATCTTGCGTCCGGTGACCCGCCGAGGCGTGAGAATCATGACGTGTTCGCGCCCCTCCCCGGCCCACGGTGTCGCGTACGCCGCCTCCCTGAGCTCCCGCGCGTCCTCTTCGTCCGCCACGGCACGGACGGGGCCGACGAGCAGCACGCTCCACCCCTTGCTGAAGGCATCGTCGATGTGGTCGGTCTCAAGGGCGATCTCCGTGCCGACGGCCGTGGCCAGCGGGGAGTCCTCACCCGTGCTGAACGCGACCTCACCGTCGAGCACCTGGTAGTTCACGGGCAGCACGACCGGCCCGCCCTCGTGGGTCAGCGCCACCCGTCCGACGCCGTGGTCACCCAGCAGCACCCAGCACATGGCGACGTCGAGTTCGACCAGCCGGGCCCGGCGCGCTCCCCGACCGAGGCCCGGCGGCAGCTCGCCCGTCCCTCCCGACAGCTCCTGGACCGTGGTTTCGAGCGCGTCGGCCAGCCGGAGCAGGAAGCCGATGCCCGGCGTCGCGGACTGCTCCTCCACGTACTCGATATAGCCGGGTGCGGCGCCCGCCCGCAGCGCCACGTCCTGCCGGGACAGCCCGAGCTGCAGGCGCCGTGCCACGATGCGCCGGCCCAGGTCGCCTCTGGCCGGTTTCGGTGATGCGGGCATCGCTGTGCTCCTTGCTCATCGAGGCGGGTCCTACGGCTCACGCTAACCAGCGCCGGGAACGGGCGCAGCGCGGAAGCGGCACCAGAGGGAGCCCCGGGGGGGCCTTACGAGACGGGGCTACCGGGCGGCGGCGGTTTCGGGGACCTCCGCCCCGGGCGAACCGGCTGCCGACCTGGTCGAGGTGCGGCCCGGCACCGCCCGGTTTCGCCCTCGGCCGCGCGACGCCCGCGCGCTGAGCATGCGGCTGGTGCTCCGTGCGCCGCGCCGGGGTCAGCCCGACTTCGGGGGCCTCCGGGTGTCGAAGGCGAAGAGCGTGTTCGCGTCCGCGGCCACGAACAGCACACGCCCTGCGACGGTCACACGCGGGCTCGCCCCCTGTTCGCCCGTCAGCCCATCGGCCTGCGGATCTGTTGTCCACAGCGATGCGCCGTCGCCCGGCGACAGCGCGACCACCCGGCCGGTGGCCGAGCTGAAGTACAGCGCGCCGTCATCCGCCGCCGGACCCGACGCTCCCTCAACGCCCGTCTGCCGCGACCACTTCTCCCGGCCGGTAGCGGGGTCGAGCGCCGTGACGAGTCCGGCCTGCCCGCTCACGTAGACGGTGCCGTCCGCCATGCCGGGCGTCCCCTCGTACGTCTTGCCGAGCCGTGAGTACGTGACCTTCCGCGAGACCGGGTCGACCCGGACCACCCCGTCGTACCCGGCCCGTGCCGCCCCCTCCATGTGTCTGGAGAGGAGTACGAGCCTGCCGCCTGCCACACCCGTCGGCACGGCGGGGCCGTTGACCGCGATGGGCCTGCCCAGTGCCCCGGACGCGAGGTCCACGGTGTGCAGGGTGGGGTGGCGCACCTCCGTGGCGTCCAACTCCGCCTCCGTCGCGCACATCGCGAGGAGCTCCCGGCCCACCGGGACGGGCGCACACCGGGTGCCCGCCGGGAACGACGACGTCCAGGTGACCTCACCGCTGTGCGCGTCCCGGGCCTCGAAGCGGGAGTTGGAGGCGTCGACCGTCACCACCGCGGTGCCGGCCACGACGGCGTCCTGGGTCCGGCCGGTGACAGCGGTCGACTGGGCGCCGGACGGTACGGACCACAGCTCCCGGCCGGTCTTCGCGTCGATGGCCACCACCTCGCTGTGGGGGTCCCGCTGGGCGTCCTGGGCGGCGAAGCGGTAGCCGAGCACCGTGTCGTCGGTGGCGCCCACCAGGTGCATGCCCTGGACGGGGACGCCCGGGCTCTTCGCCGTCCACACCTGCGAGCCGTCCTGGGCCCTGATACGGGTCGCGACGACACCGCCGCCCCCGCAGAACAGCGCGTCGCCGCGCGCGACGCACCGCAGCTCGTCGGGAATGTCCGCACGACCGCCCCGCACGGTCCGGCGCCACGGCTCGAAGCCGTCCAAAAGCGCGGGCCCCGGCGCCGCGACGCTGTTTCCCTTGCCGTTGCCCTCGCCGCCGCTGTGCCCCCCGGAGCCGCCCGTCTTCAGCACGGCGACCCCGCCGCCGATCGCCACCACCGCGACCGACGCGGCGAGCACGGGCCGCCACCGGCTGCGCAGACGGCGGCCGACGGGAGAGCCGGAGCTCCCCTTCCCGGTATCGGCCGGGGCGGTCGGGGCCGGGGCGGTCGGCTCGGAGGCGGCCCTCGTCGCGAGGTCGTGCTCGGTGATCATGTCGCGGGTGCGGCCCGCTCCGGCCCCGTCGGCGCCGGTCCCGCCGAGTTCGGTCGGCAGGTCCCGCAGCAGTACGAGGAGTTCGTCCGCCGAGGGGCGTCCCTCGGGCTCCTTGTCCAGGCACGGCTCGACGACCGCGCGCAGAGCCGCCGGTACGGCGCCCAGCGAGGGTTCCTCGTGCACCACCTGGTAAGCCGTCAGGTACGGGCTGTCCGCGTCGAAGGGACCGCGGCCCGTCGCCGCGTACACCAGCAGCGTCCCCAGCGAGAAGACGTCGGACGCCGGTCCCACACCGCGCGGCGCCTGCAACTGCTCCGGCGACATGAACGGCGGCGTACCGATGACCCGCCCGGTCATCGTCAGCGTCTGCTGGTCCACGGCGCGCGAGATGCCGAAATCGATGACGCGTGGTCCCTCGGGCGAGAGCACGACGTTCGAGGGCTTCAGGTCACGGTGGACGACCCCCGCTCGGTGGATGTCGCGCAACGCCTCCGCGAGCCCGATGGCGAGCCGCCTCAGCTCCGCTCCGTCCAGCGGGCCCTGCACGGTGATGCGCTGGGCGAGCGTGTGCCCCTCGATATAGGTGGTCGCCATCCACGGCTGTTCGGCCTCGGGAGCGGCGTCGACCACGGCGGCGGTGAACGCGCCGCTCACCCGCCTCGCGGCCGCCACCTCCTGCCGGAAACGGATGCGGAACTCGTCGTCCCCCGCGAACTGCTGGTGGATCAGCTTGATCGCGACAGCCCGCCCCGAACTCGTACGGGCCAGGAAGACCGTGCCCATGCCGCCCGACCCGAGCCGTGCCTCCAGGGGATAGCCGCCGATCTCGGCCGGATCACCTCCGCGCAGCGACACTCTTCCGACCTCCCGCTCCCCGTGCTCCTCCGCCATCACTCGCCTGCCTGCCCGTCCTGCCTGCCTGGCCTGCACACAAACTAGCCGCAGGGCGGTACGGCGGAGCCAGGCGGGTCCCGCACGGGGAACTCAACCGGGCACGACACCCCTACAGCCCCCGTCTGGACTCCCGCACCAGCAGTACCAGCAGATACGCCCCGCCGACGCACACCGTGACCGCGCCGGTAGGCAGTATCACGCCCGGAATCGCGTGCTGCGCCGCGATGTCGGCGCCGAGCAGCAGGACCGCGCCGACGAGCGCCGAGCCGACGAGGTCGACGGAGGTTCCGCGCCCGGTGAGGCGGCGGGCGATCTGCGGCGCCGCCAGGGCGACGAAGGCGATGGGGCCCGCCGCGGCGGTCACCGCCGCTGTCGCCGTCACGCCGAGGACGACCAGCAGCAGCTTGGTGCGTTCGACGGGCACTCCCAGCATCGTCGCCGTGTCGTCGCCCAGTTCGAGCCTGCGCATCCGGCGTTGGGCCACCGGGGCCGCCAGGGCGACGCCCGCGGTCAGGGCGGCGGCCATCATGACGGCGGGCCACCCGATGGCGCTCAGGGAGCCGGCGCCCCAGACCGCGGCCCTCAGCGCGGTGTCCACATCGGCCTTCACCGAGAACCACGTATTGACCGAGGACAGCAGCGCACCGACCGCGATGCCCACGATGATGAGCCGGAAGCCCCGGACACCCCGGCGGAACGCCAGCAGATACACGACGAGGGCGGTGACGAGTCCGCCGGCGAGCGCGCCCGCAGCGAGCGCCGGGTAGCTGCTCGCGCCCACGAGCAGCATGACGACGACACCGGTATAGGAGCCGGTGGTGAAGCCGATGACGTCCGGGCTGCCGAGCGGGTTGCGGGTCAGGGACTGGAAGATCGCGCCGCCGACGGCGAGGGCGGCGCCGAACAGTACGGCGGCGACGATGCGCGGCGCCCGCCACTCCAGGACGACGGTACGGACACTGTTCCTGGCCGTGCCCGACATCACCGCGGTCAGGTCGCCGAGGCTCAGTGGGTAGCTGCCGAGGGTGAAGGCCCACAGGGCCAGCGCGACCAGCGTGATGCCCAGCAGCCCGCAGACGACGACCGCGCGGCGCGTCGCTCTCAGGCTCAGGGGCCCCGCCCTGAGGACGAACACCCCGTTCACAGGGACCTCACCCGGCTTCCGCGCACCAGCAGGATCAGCACGGGCGCGCCGATGAGCGGCATCATGACGCCGACCGGCAGCTCGGCGGGGTTCACGATCAGCCGGCCCAGCACATCGGCGGCCAGCACGATCACCGGGGCGAGGACGGCGGAGTAGGCAAGGATCCAGCGCCAGTCGGGCCCGGTGAGCCACCGCACGGCGTGCGGCACCATGAGGCCGACGAACATCAGCGGGCCCGCGGCGGCCGTCGCGGCACCGCACAGCAGGGCCACCGCGATCACCACACCGCACCGGGTGGCGCCGACCCGCAGCCCGACCGCCCGCGCGGCGTCGTCGCCGAGCGCGATCGCGTTGAGCGGGCGCGCACAGCAGGCAGCGACCAGCAGGCCCGCCAGCACGAAGGGCACGATGTCACCGGCGGTGCCTGTCGGACGGTCGGTGATGGTGCCCGCTCCCCAGAACCTCATACGGTCGAAGGTCTCCGTGTCGATCAGGGCGAGGGTGTGGGAAACCCCGGCCAGCACCGCCGTGAAGGCCACCCCGACGAGGGTGAGCCGCAGCGGCGAGGGCCCGCCGCGTCCGCCGCTCGCGGCGAGGTAGACCACCGCCGAACCGGCGACGGCGCCGACGAAGGCGAAGGGCAGGTACTGCTCGATGCGGGTGAGGCCGAAGACGGCCACGCCCAGAGTGACGGCGAATCCCGCGCCCGCGTTGACGCCGAGGACTCCCGGGTCGGCCAGCGGGTTGCGGGTCAGGGCCTGCATGAGCGCTCCCGCCACGCCCAGGGAGACGCCGACGACGATGCCGAGCAGCGTGCGGTCCACGCGGGCTTCGCTGACCGTGGCGTGCGAGGCGGAGCCGTCGGGGGCGGTCAGCGCCTGCCACACCACGTCGAGGGGAAGCATCGCCGAGCCGATCGCGACACTGAGCACCACCGCGACGAGGAGCGCGCCGACGGCGATGCCCAGGCCGAGGAGCCGGTGCGCCCTGCGACGCGACGACCACGACGACACGGTGGGTGGTGGGGGCGCGGTCGTCGTCGCGAGCGCCTGTGGCATCGAACCTCCCTGAGCGATCCGCCACCGGACAGCCGGAAGTGCCGTGCGTGATCGACGTACATGAACTGCTTGAACTGCTTGAACGGCTCGAACCGACTGCCCGGCTACCGGTTCAGCGGCCGCCGAGCGCCCCCACCGCGTCCGTGGTGAGCGCGCTCACCGGCACCCCGGACTCGCGGCTCAGCGCGCGCAGCAGTCCGGCCCGGGTCGCGTATCCGGCCGCTCTGGCCGCGGCCGTCAGCTCACCTCCGCCGCGGAGGTGTTCGACGGCGGCGTTCATCCTGGCCCTGTTCCGCCACCGTGTGAAGGGCAGTCCGGTCTCGTCGAGGAAGACGCGCTGCACCTGGCGAGCGCTCATCCGGTGCTGTGCGGCGAGCTCCTCCAGCGTCACGGCGGGGGTGCGCAGGGCCTCGCGGGCGAGTGCGCGCACTGCGGGATGGGCGGGCAGCACGACGGGGAAGTACTGCCGGGAGATGCCCTTCAGCACACGCCCCAGCGCCTGGCGGAACGGCCCGACCTGCTCCGCCGTGGTCGGCGCGGCACCGAGTGTGGTGGTCATGACCTCGACGATCGCGGGGACCGCCCCGAGCGGCTGCACCCGGCATCGTGGCTGGTCAGAGGCGTTGAGCAAGGGGCCGAGCGCCATACCGCCCGGCTCTATCCGCAGCGCGTGCGGTACGCGGGGAGCGAGCCAGAGGGCCTCGTGGCGTCCGAGCCGCCACTCCTCACCGTCGGCGGACAGGCGGGCGTTGCCGCTGACCACGTAGACGAGGTGCGGCTCGTCGTGCTGATGCGTGTCGTGACCGAGGAAGCGGATGGCGTTCTCGGCGACCACGGTGCCGAGGGATGTCATCGGCAAGCGTGCCTCCCGTTGTGTGCGATGCGTCGTGTCCGTCACCAGCGATGTCGCACTCGGATCAACGCAGCGGAACCAGCGAGGTTAGCCTCACCTTACCAATACAGCTCGACTGTTCGAGCCTGCCCAGCCACATGAGGTCCCATGTCTGCTCCTGCCCGCCTTCTCGCCGTAGCGCTCGTCGCCACGCTGGCCCTCACCGGATGCTCGGCCTCCGGCCCGTCGGACGACGGGGACAAGGGGTCCGCCGCCAAGTCCCGTACCGTCACGACCGACTACGGCAAGGTGAAGGTACCGACCGCGCCCAAGCGCGTGGTCGTGCTGAACCACGCTCTCGCCGGGTACCTCTACGACCTCGACGTGCCGGTGCGCGCCACGATCCCCGAGGACGCCGACGGGAAGGGCGAGTTCTCCCCGTACTGGGAGAAGGAGGCGAAGGAGGACGGCACGACCTTCCTGCCGTGGAGCGTCGACGGCTTCGACCTGGAGGCGATCCTCGCCCTGGAGCCCGACCTCATCGTCGGCGGCGGCATCGGCTTCCCGCTGTTCCAGGCGGAGAAGGTGTACGACGACCTCTCCGGCATCGCTCCCACCGTGCTCGTGGGCAAGAAGCTCGGCGACTGGCGGAGCCAGTTCTCCTTCCTCGCCGACGACGTGTTCGGCAAGGCCGACGTCTACGAGAAGCACCTGGCCGCGTACGACAAGCGGATCACCGAGGTGAAGGAGTCGATCACACCGCCGCCCGGTCCCGTGTCGTTCCTCGCCCTCACCGGCGACGGCACCGCCTACGGCCTGGTGGAGAGCGTGGGCCTGCCCACCGAGTTGAAGAAGGTCGGCATCGAGCCGGCGCCCGTCTTCGCGAAGGGCGGTTTCAAGGTGTACGGGCAGGGCGGTGACATGTTCGAACTGTCGACCGAGAAGGTGGGTCAGACGATCACCCAGCCGTCCGTCTTCGTCATGGGCTTCAACGCGGACACCACCGACGTCGCCACGCTGAAGAAGAACCCCGTCTACAGCGCGCTGCCCGCCTTCAAGACGAACCACGCCTATGACCTGCCGTACTGGGTGCTGCGCGGCGACTACGACGAGTCGATGGCCCTGCTCGACGTCATCGAGAAGAAGTTCTCCTGATGGCCGCCCAGCGTGCGTACACGACGCACCCCCTCGTCCTGCGCCGGGTCACCGTCCGCCGTGTCCATGAGGTGACCCCCCGAATGCGGCGCGTCGTCCTCGGAGGCGAGGACCTCGCCGCCTTCACCCGCGACGGAACCGACCATCCCGCCTTCGCCGCGCCCGGGTTCGACGACCACATCAAGCTGATCCTCGCCGCCGACGGGAACGTCCACGCGGCGCTCCCCGCCCAGTTGCCGCACGGCATCGAGTGGACCCCGGCCGAACACCGGCTGACCCGCGACTACACGCCCCGGCGGGTGGACCAGCGGGCAGGAGAGCTGCACCTCGACTTCGTGGTGCACGGCGAGGGGCCCGCGGAGGCCTGGGCCGCGTCGGCGCGGGAGGGCGACGAGCTGTGGTTCGTGGGGCCCAAGTCGTCGCTCCGGCTGCCGGAACAGCTGGACTGGATCCTTCTCATCGGGGACGAGACGGCACTGCCCGCGATCGGCCGCTTCCTCGACGAGCGTCCGCTCGACGCCCCGGCCCATGTCCTGGTCACCGTCTCGGACGACTCGGCCCGCCAGGAACTGGCCCTGCGCGACGGCGACACGGTCACCTGGGCGGTCGCGGAGCCGGGGGACGCGGCGGCACTGGACGCCGCGGTCCGCGCGCTGCCGGTGCCGGCGGGTGAGGGGTACGCCTGGGCCGCGGCGGAGAGCCGGGCGCTGCTTCCCGTACGCCGGTATCTCCAGCGCGAACGGAATCTCCCGAAGGACCGCCTGAACATCACGGGTTACTGGCACCGCGAGGAGGCGACGACGCCGGAGGCGGAGGGCGCGGCCGATGTCGGCGCGCAGGGCGCCGCCGCCGGTCCGATCCCCTCGCCGCTGCCGTGGCTGGTCGCTCGGGCCGCACTGCGACTCGGTCTCGTCGACGCGGTGGCCGACGCGCCGGGCCTTTCGCCCGCCGCGCTCGCGACCCGCCTGGGCGTGCCGAGAGCGGGGATCGACGTACTGCTTCCGCTGCTCGCCTCGTACGACGTGGTCATCGGCGCCGACGACGAGACCGGGCTGCGCCTCGGCGCGGCGGGCGAAGAACTGCTCGACGACCACGAGCGCGAGGAGTACACCGGCCACGAGGCCGAGCTGCTGCTCGCCCTCACCCACCTCGCCCCCTCGCTCCGGAACGCCACGTCCCCCTGGCGGCTCGCCTCGGGCACCACCCTGCACGACGCGGTGACCCGCGACGCGGAGCGCTACGGCGAACTGGTCGGGGAGTGCGAACAGTTGGTCTTCCTGCTGAACGGCCTGACGGCGGACCCGCTCTGGGAGGGCGTCGGGAGCTGCCTCCTGACCGGTCCCGGCAGCGCCTCGATGGTCGCCGCTCTCGACGACGCCGGGCTGCGGCCTCGGCTGCGCGTGGTGGAGGACGGCACACCGGCCGCGGTGCTGCGCGGACACGTCTCCGCGCCGGAACGGATCGACTGGACGGCAGGGCCCGCCGATGTCGCCGTCGCCGCGAAGGCGCTGGCCCACCGCACCGACGAGGAGGCCGCACAGCTCCTCACCCGGCTCGCCGGCTGGACCCGGACGGTGGTCCTCGTCGAGGCCTCCCGCCCCGACGGCCTGAGCCCGCACGCGGCCGAGGCGGCGTTGCTCGCGTACGCCGCGACCGGCAGCCCGCTGCGCGACTCGGCCGCGATCGCCGCCCTCGCGGAACGGTCGGGCTGGGAGGTCGTGCGGACCGTCGCACTCGGCTGGGGCACGGAGGCCACCGTGCTGACGCGGGGCTGACCCGGACGGGCGGCCCGGAACCCGCCGGGGCGGTCCGACGGGGGGGCGCGGGCGGTCAGCTCTCCGGTACGTAGTGCTGCCGAAGCCCGCGCCGCCCTTCGGGCGGCAGGTTCCGGGCGGGCGTCTCCACAGGGCCCTTCGTCGGTCGGCCCCGCTCGCGGTCCCAGCCCGCACGGGCGCGCGGGTGGAAGCGGCGACGCTCGGGAACGCATCGCCAGGCATGGTGCACCAGTCGGCCCAGCATGCGCAGCAGCCGTTCGTCCAGGGGCGTCCAGCGGAGCCCGAGGCGTTCCCTTACGGCCTGCGGATACATGCCGATCGTCACCCACACCATCAGCCGGACCATCGGGATGCGGACGAGGGCCCACAGCGGCGACGGCAGCCACCGTAGGAGGGGCGGCCGGGAGATGCGGCGCATGTTCAGGACGTCACGGGCCGGCCGGTTGTCCTCCAGGACGTCGGCGCACATGTGGTCCCAGTACCGCTGGAACTCCTCCCAACTTCGGGGAACGGGCTTCATGGAGAGGCCGTACAGCGCGTACCAGCGGACGTGCTCGTCGAAGAGCGTGTGCCGCTGCGCCTCGGTGAGCCCGCCGCCGAAGCGCTCGGCCACCTGCACGGTCAGCATGAAGAACGTGGCGTGCGCCCAGTAGAACGTGTCCGGGTTGAGCGCGTGATACGGGCGGCCGCGCCGGTCGACCCCGCTGATCGAGGCGTGGTAGCCGCGCACTTGGCGGGCCGTACGGGCGGCGAGCGGGCCGTCGTAGACCACTCCGCCGATCGGGTACAACGAGCGGAGGAGGCGCTCCCAGCGCTCCTCGAAGAACCGCGAGTGCTCGGCGACGCCCGCGCCGAGCTCGGGGTGCATGTTCTGCATGGATCCGGCCCAGGGGGCGAGGAGAAGGCCCCTCCAGTCGCCGAACCAGCGCCAGGTGAGGGAGTCGGGGCCGAGGGGTTCCACGGCTCTCGGGCCGGTCGGTTCAGTTGGTTCGGTCGGGTGGGTCGGGTCCGGTCCGTGAGCTGGCACTGTCCCGTGCACCTCCGATACTGAGGACACCTGTCATCAGGTTAGAATCCGCGGACGGCTGTCGTCAATCGACCGGCGAGGAGGGTCACCGGAGATCGAGCGACGGAGAACGGGAGGGCCGGAGTTGACGGAACGGAGCTGGGGCGGGACGAAACTCGCCGACCGTCGCGCGGCCCGCCGCCGGATCCTGCTGGACACCGCCGAACGCCTGGCCGGCGAGGAGGGGTGCGCGGCCGTCACGGTCCGGTCCGTGTGCAGGCGGGCGCGCCTGACGGACCGCTACTTCTACGAGAGCTTCACCGGACGCGACGACTTGCTCCTCGCAGCCTTCGAGCGGGTCGCCGACGAGGCCAGGCGGGCCCTGGAGGAAGCCGTGGCGCTCAGTGAGCCACGGCGCGACGTCCGGGCCCGGGCCGCTGTCTCCGCCTTCGTCGCCCTGGTCCTGGACGCGCCGCACAAGGGCCGCCTGCTGCTCCTGGAACCTTTCGCCGACCCGGTCCTCGGGGCCCGCAGTCATCGGCTCGTGCCGGTGTTCACCGGCCTCGTGGGCGGTCAGCTCTCCGGCACGGGGGACGGCATCGAACGCCGCATGGCCGCGCACGCCCTGGTCGGCGGCCTGGCGAACCTCTTCGCGGGGTGGCTGCACGGCACGCTCGACGTGCCGCGCGAACGGCTGGAGGCGTACTGCGTGACGCTGGTGCTCAGGGCGACGGCGTCCCCGGAGCAGCCCTCCCCGGCAGGCGGTACGGGCAGCGCGGGCGCCTCACGCTCACCGGAAGTGAGCACGGTGACGGACTGATCGACGCCCCTCTCAACCGGTTTCCTCCTCAGTACGGTTGGCGGCCCATGAGTCCCCGCCGCCCACGCGCTGGAGCCGCCGACCGGCGGTGCCGCTCGTCGCGCCCTCCCGGGCCCGGGGCCACGGCCACCGCTGTGTTCCGGTTCAGCCCACCAGGTCCGGAGCCCGCAGCATGACGGCCGGGACACCCCAGGCGTCGACGAGGGCGCCCGCCAGGGGCCGGACCTTGCGGCAGAGGTCGTTCACCTCACGGGTGATCGCCTTGGAACGCTGGACGGTCAGCCGGCCGTGTTCCATGAACCACGCCCGGTCCGCCTCGATCGTCGACAGGGCGAACAGGTCGCACAGCAGGCCCAGCGCGACCTTGTTGCCGCCCTCGGGCAGCGTACGCACCTTCTCGACGAAGGCCTCCAGCACCAGCCGCTCGACATGGGCGTGGGCGACGGCGATGACATGGTCCTGCACCTCGGAGAAGACAGCGCCCGCATCGCGCTTCCGGTCGATTCCGCTCTTGAGCCTGCGGGCCACCCCGGCGAGCAGGTGCTCCTCGCGGTAGCGGACCATGGCGAGCTGGTACTCCGAGTCGAGCAGGCCCGCTTCCTGGTCCCACGCGTCGCCGCCGGGCAGCAGATCACGTACCCGTTCGAGCAGTTTGTGGGCCGACGTCTTCTCGATGACCGTCTCGACGGCGAGGTTGGTGACGTAGCGGACCATGCCGAGCTGGTCCAGGTCCTCGAACTCGCTCGCGTAGTCAGTGAGCAGGCCCTTGGCGACGAGCTGGAGCAGGACGTGGTTGTCGCCCTCGAAGGTGGTGAAGATGTCGCTGTCGGCCTTGAGAGCGGCGAACCGGTTGACGGCGAGATAGCCGGCGCCGCCGCAGGCCTCGCGGCACTCCTGGATCACCCGGGTGGCGTGCCAGGTGCCGAGCGCCTTGGTTCCGGCGGCCCGTGACTCCAGGCGGCGCCGCGCCTGCGGGTCGTCCTCGATGCCGGAGAAGACGTCGTGCAGCTGCGTGCGTACGACATCCTGCGCGAAGTGCAGTGCGTACGTACGCGCGATGAGCGGCAGCAGACGGCGCTGATGCAGACCGTAGTCGAGGAGCAGTTGCTCCTCCCCCTGCGAGCTCGCCGCGAACTGGCGGCGCCGCAGGGCGTACTTCGTGGCGACCGCCAGGGCGACCTTCGCGGCGCCGACTCCGGCGCCGCCGACGCTGACCCGCCCCTGGACCAGGGTGCCGAGCATGGTGAAGAAGCGGCGGTCGGGGTTGTCGATCGTGCTCCGGTAGACGCCTTCCGGAGTGACGTCGGCGAACCGGTTGAGCAGCGCCTCGCGGGGCACCCGCACACCGTCGAACCGGATGCGCCCGTTGTCCACGCCGTTGAGGCCCATCTTGCGGCCGTCGTCCTCGATGCCGACGCCGGGCGCCACCTCGCCGCCGACCCGGATCGGTACGACGAACGCGTGCACGCCCTCGGCCGCCCCGCCCACCTCCAGCTGGGCGAAGACGACCGCCAGTTCACCGTGGCGGGCCGCGTTGCCGATGTAGTCCTTGCGCGCCTGGTCGCCCTCGGTGGTGATGACGAACTCCTGCTCGGCGGCGTCGTACCGGGCGACCGTGCCGAGCGCCTGCACATTCGAGCCGTGCCCGGTCTCGGTCATCGCGAAGCATCCCATCAGCTTCCCGGTGATCAGGTCCGGCAGATAGGCGTCGTGGTGGCGCTCGGTGCCCAGATGCAGGATCGCGCCGCCGAAGAGCCCGAACTGCACACCGACCTTCACCAGCACCGACAGATCGCCGAAGGCGAGCGTCTCGAACGCGGCGATCGAGGCCCCGACGTCGCCGCCCCCGCCGTACTGCCTCGGGAAGCCCATACCGGTCTGCCCCGTGGCCGCCATCTCGACCACGAGTTCGCGCACCCGCTCGCGGTACGCGTCGATGCCGAGCTCGTCGGCCTCGTCGAGAACCGAGGCGTGCGCCACCAGGTTGCTCCGGACCAGATCGCGGACCTCGGCGTACTCGCCGTCGAGCACCTCGGTCAGCGCCCGGACGTCGAGCTCCGGCTGGGTGTAGCCGCCGGGAGCGGGAGAGGTTTTGTCAGTGGTCATACCGCTTCGCTACCCCGTCCGGGAACGATCAAGCGACACCACCCTCGCGGGCAGGGCAGACGTGCACACTGACGGCGTAACCGCAGCCCGGGACGTAGGGGTCGCCGCTCCAGGTCGCGTAGCGCTGCCGCAGGGCCAGTCCGGCCCGCACACACCACTCGTCGAAGTCCGCGAGACCGAAGGGCGCTTCGGTCAGGGGCAGGTGCGCGGCGTCCAGTCCCATCCCCGTGACCAGCAGCCCGCCGGGCCGCAGCAGGGCGGACAGCTGCCCGATGACATCCGCTTCGGTGCCTGCGGCCAGGAGAGGGATGACGTTCCCGGCGGCGAGCACCAGGTCGAAATCCGGCTCCAGCCCGAGGGAGTCCGTGCGGGCCAGGTCCCCGAGGAGCCACTCCTGCGCGGGGGCCTCGCGGCGGGCGACGGCGAGCATCGAGGAGTCGACGTCCACGCCGGTGCAGCGGTGACCCAGTTCGGCGAGCCGGATCGCCACCCTTCCGGTGCCGCAGCCGGCGTCGAGCACCCGGGCGGCAGGCTCCAGCAGCGCGTCGCAGAACGCGGCCTCGCCGTGGATGTCGTGCCCCGATTCGGCAAGCCGCGCGAAACGCCGGGCGTACTGCTCTCCGGCCCGTCCGCCGGTCAGTTCCGCCCAGCGGTCCCGTTTCCCGGTCATGTCAGCGTGCCTCCGGTCAGCCCCGCCCCATGAGAGCGGGAACGTGCTTCAGGGGGAATGTGTGGACCCCTGGATCATCGCAGTTGTCGGCCCCACCGGCACCGCCACCCTCCCAGCGATGGTTACGTCGACGGGTACTGCTGGACGGCCGCCGGTGGCGCTGCCGATGCGCTACGGCTGGACCGCAGGGGGCGCGGGCTCAAGGGGCCGCGCTCACCGCCGTCTTCACCAGTGCCCGTATCTGCCGCACGATGTCCGAGCGGTTGCGCTCGAAGTCCGGGTCGGTGACACCGCCCGTCGCCGGGTTCTCGTTCCCCGCTCCGAAGGTCAGGACCGGCGTGTGCAGATGACCGCCGGGCAGCTTCGAGAGCCCCATCCGGTCGCGCAGCAGGGTGGCCCGGTAGGCGATCTCGTTTGAGAGGTAGTCGCCCCCGCCCCCGGCCCGCGCGGTGGAACCGGGAGTGGGCCCTTCCCGCCTGGTCACCGGCTGGGTCGCGCCCGCCGGGATCTCGGTGACCTCGGTGTTGTCGTACACCGGGAAGCGGCCCGTGTCCGCCTCGGTGAGCCGACGGTACGGGAGGGTGGTGGAGGTCCACTGCGGCTGCGACGCGGGGTCGGTGACGGGGACGGTCCCGGTGCGGACGAGGTTCTCGTTGTCCGGGAAGCCACCGCGCCAGGCGCCGTTGGTGCGCTCCACGTCGAATCGGCCCGGGCGGCCCTGGCTGATGGTGGTGAAGGCGTCCAGGTGCGGCAGGTGCCGGGCGAGGGCCCGTTCGACCGCTCCCTCGGCGAAGTCC
This sequence comes from Streptomyces sp. WZ.A104, assembly GCF_002382885.1. GTDB lineage: Bacteria > Actinomycetota > Actinomycetes > Streptomycetales > Streptomycetaceae > Streptomyces. The sequence goes on along the minus strand of NZ_NWVL01000091.1, from coordinate 4,429 downwards.
GTCCAGCGCACCGGGAAGATGACAGCCTCTATCCGGGCCGGGCCCTTGGCGGTGTGCACCAGGGTGCCGTCCAGGGCGAGCGCGCTGGCGCCCGAGGGATTGCCGATCCGGACGTCCCTGTCCAACGTGAACGGGTCGAAGCCGGTGATGAGGACCCGCTTCACCTGACGGCCGGGATGGCGGATGTCCTCCTCGCCGCGCGAAGAGGTCTCCAGCGCGGTGAGCAGGGCCCTGCGCTGCTGGTCGTCCAGCCCGAACCGAGGTGTCCATGTACGCAGTTCGCGGCTGAGGGCGAGCCGTGCCCAGTACAACGGGCGGTCATCGCCCCGGCTCAGGTCACCCCTGGCGGGTCCGCGGCCCTGGGCTCGGTCCACGGCCCGCCGCCACAGCGCCGAGGCGTGGCGCGTCACCAGCCGCTCCGTCCGCGCGTAGCTGCGGGTGCCCTCCAGGGCACGGGCGAAGCGCGGGGCGAGGACGTCGAATCCGCTGCGCCGCAGGATCTCCTGCGGGGCGGCCCGGTCGAGGCGCTGCTCCTCGACGGTGGGCTGTACGGTGCTGCGGTCGGCGCCGGCGGGGGTCGCTGTGGCAGGCGACGCCGTGGCAGGCAGGGCGGAGCCCGCGAGAACGAGCAGGAGCGTCACGCCGCCGAGGCCGAGCCGGGTGATTGCGGGAAACCGGTGCGTCACGTGGGCCCTTTCGAGAGATTCCACAGAACGGTTGGGCCCGCAGTATCGCGGCACTGCCGGAGGTGGCGCCATGGGGCAGGACTCCCTCCGGCACGTCGGGCAGGGGCGACACCTCACGCACGCCCGGGCGTGTGTGACAGCCTGCGTCATGCGCCCCCGGCCGCGCGGACGGTGGGAGCGGGAGCGGCCGGCGGCCACCCGAAAGCTGCCCGAGCGCCCGAGTGCCCGGATGCTGTCGGCACCGTCGGCTGTCGGCACTGTCGATGCTGCTGTGTAGCCGGGTTCCCCTGGGGGCGTGACACCGCCGCGGTCAGGCGCAGGCCGGGCACAAGCCGCGATAGGTGATCTCCACCGACCCGACGGCGAACCCGAACCGCTCGGCCTCGGGCAGGTCACCGATGGCGTCGCCGGACGGGTGGACGTCGCGCACCGTGCCGCAGCCGGAGCACACCAGGTGCTGATGGGGGCGGCGCGCGTTCGGGTCGTAGCGCTTGGCCCGGCCCACGGTGGAGACCTCCAGCACCTCGCCGAGCACGACGAGCTCCCCCAGCGTGTTGTAGACGGTCGCGCGGGAGATCTCGGGCAGTCGCGCGGCGGCCCGCAGGTGCACCTCGTCCGCCGTCAGGTGCACGTGGTCGCCGTCGAGGACCTCCGCGACGACACGCCGCTGTGAGGTCAGCCGCCAGCCACGGCCGCGCAGCCGCTGAAGGAGGTCGCTCATCTCGTTTCACCTGCTTCGCTTCGCTGGAGACACCTGGAGACACGCGGCCCCCGGCAGGATCCGGTGACGCCACGCCCCGGCCGTTATGGTTTTAGCGCACTTCTTGACTTGGACGAAGTCCATTGTAGGATCGATCTCGGCGACATCCAAGAGATAGAGACAGGAAGACTCCGGTACGGCAGCAGAGACACGTGACGGGAGACCGCCGGTCGAGCACCGCCCTCGTCGCACGGCCGGGACCGTCCGGTCCGGTGGTCCGCGAGGCACTCGGACGGCCCGCGCGAGATCCTGGAAACAGCGTGCCCCCACCTGCACGGCCCGAATCCTCCTCCCCCGTTCAGCGCCCCCACGACCCGCCGGGTCCGGAAGGATTTCCCATGACCGACAATCACGAGTCGCATGTCTTTGATCCCGTCACCCCGGATTCGCCCGAGACGGCCGTCCCGGAGGTGCCCGAGGCGCAGGCGGTCGGCTGCCCCGTGGCCCACGGCCGCGCGGCGCACCCCACTCAGGGCGGGGGGAACCGCCAGTGGTGGCCGGACCGCCTCAATCTGAAGATCCTTGCCAAGAACCCCGCCGTGGCGAACCCGCTCGGTGCGGACTTCGACTACGCGGCCGCGTTCCAGTCGCTCGACCTGCCCGCGGTGAAGCGGGACATCGCCGAGGTGCTCACCACGTCGCAGGACTGGTGGCCCGCCGACTTCGGCAACTACGGACCGCTGATGATCCGGATGGCCTGGCACAGCGCGGGCACGTACCGCATCAGCGACGGCCGCGGTGGCGCGGGCGCCGGTCAGCAGCGCTTCGCCCCGCTGAACAGCTGGCCGGACAACGGCAACCTGGACAAGGCCCGCCGTCTGCTGTGGCCGGTCAAGAAGAAGTACGGCCAGGCGCTGTCCTGGGCCGACCTGCTGATCCTCACCGGCAACGTCGCCCTGGAGACCATGGGCTTCAAGACCTTCGGCTTCGCCGGCGGCCGCGAGGACGTCTGGGAGTCGGAGGAGGACGTCTACTGGGGCCCGGAGACCACCTGGCTCGACGACGAGCGCTACACCGGCGACCGTGAACTGGAGAACCCGCTCGGCGCGGTCCAGATGGGCCTGATCTACGTCAATCCCGAAGGCCCCAACGGCAACCCGGACCCGATCGCGGCCGCCCGCGACATCCGCGAGACCTTCCGCCGGATGGCGATGAACGACGAGGAGACCGTCGCCCTCATCGCCGGTGGCCACACCTTCGGCAAGACACACGGCGCGGGCCCGGCCGAGAGCGTCGGCGCGGACCCCGAGGGCGCTCCGATGGAGGAGCAGGGCCTGGGCTGGCGCAGCTCGTACAAGTCGGGCAAGGGCGGGGACGCCATCACCAGCGGTCTGGAGGTGACCTGGACCAGCACCCCGACGAAGTGGGGCAACGAGTTCTTCCACAACCTCTTCGCCTACGAGTACGAGCTGACCAAGTCCCCGGCCGGTGCGCACCAGTGGGTCGCCAAGGACGCGGAGGCGACCATCCCGGACGCGCACGACGCGTCGAAGAAGCACAAGCCGCAGATGCTCACCACCGACCTGTCGCTGCGCTTCGACCCGGCCTACGAGCAGATCTCGCGCCGCTTCTACGAGAACCCGGACGAGTTCGCGGACGCCTTCTCCCGCGCCTGGTACAAGCTGACGCACCGCGACATGGGCCCGATCCAGCGCTACCTGGGCACGGAGGTACCTTCCGAGGTGCTGCTGTGGCAGGACCCCCTGCCCGCGCGCACCGAGGAGCCGCTGGACGCCGCGGAGATCACCGCGCTCAAGGAGCAGGTGCTCGCCACGGACCTGACAGTGGCGCAGCTGGTCTCGGCGGCCTGGGCCTCGGCCGCGTCCTTCCGGGGCAGCGACAAGCGCGGCGGCGCCAACGGCGCCCGGGTCCGTCTGGAGCCGCAGCGTGGCTGGGAGGCGAACGACCCGGACGAGCTGGCCCAGGTCCTGCGCGTCCTGGAAGGTCTCCAGGAGTCCTTCAACGCCAAGGGCGGAAAGCAGGTCTCGCTGGCCGACCTGATCGTCCTCGCGGGCAACGCGGCCGTCGAGCAGGCGGCCAAGGACGCCGGAGTCGACGTACAGGTGCCGTTCACCGCGGGCCGGGTCGACGCCACGCAGGAGCAGACGGACATCGAGTCCTTCTCCGCCCTGGAACCCGCGTACGACGGCTTCCGCAACTACGTCGGCAAGGGCACCCGACTGCCCGCCGAGTACCTGCTGCTCGACCGGGCCAACCTGCTGACGCTGAGCGCCCCGGAGACCACCGTCCTGGTCGGCGGTCTGCGGGTGCTGGGCGCCAACACCGGCGGCTCGAAGCACGGCGTCCTCACCGACCGCCCGGGCACGCTGACCAACGACTTCTTCGTGAACCTGCTCGACCTGGGCATCACCTGGAAGTCGACGTCGTCGGCGCAGGACGAGTTCGAGGCCCGCGACGCGACCGGCAAGGTCAAGTGGACCGGCACGCGCGCCGACCTGGTCTTCGGCTCCAACTCCGAACTCCGCGCCCTTGCCGAGGTCTACGCGAGCGACGACGCGCGGCAGAAGTTCGTGACGGACTTCGTCGCCGCCTGGGCCAAGGTCATGGACCTCGACCGGTTCGACCTGAACTGATCTGCTCGACCGGCACACTCCGGCTGTGGGGCCGGTGCGCACACGCACCGGCCCCACAGCACGTCAGAGCAGTTCCCCGTTGAACGTCAGCATCCTGACCAGCCTTCCGCCACTCAAGCGGAACCCGAATCTCGTGGCGTCATCGGCGTCGTCGGATACCAAGTGCCGACAGGTCGCTCCCTCGGGCAGCGACGGACCCGCACTGCCGAGGTCGGCGGTCAGGAACGAGCCCCCCGTCCGGCAGCCTGTCCTGTACGTCGCCCTCGGGGTCTCCCGGCCTCACCGTCATGCGCCGACGCCGGCCGCGCGGGGCCCGAGCGGTCGCGGCCGACGCGGGCGGACTCCGCGCCTCGGCGCTGGGGCCCGGCCTCGCCGGGGCCGGGGCCGGG
>NZ_NWVL01000090.1 GCF_002382885.1 Streptomyces sp. WZ.A104 | reverse complement strand
CGCTTCCTTCGGTCCCGTTTCACCGGGGCCCTCCGGGCGCTTCCCTTCGTTCTTGCGTTTCCGACTCTATCAGACTCTTTCGTGTCCGATTCCCGGTCGAAGCGGGGTGCTTTCGAGGTTCTTCGCTTTCGCGTTTTCCCTTTCCGGCGGTTCCAACTTTACCAGACTCTTTTCCGTTCCGTTTCCGGTCCGAATTCGATTTCCGGTGGCCTGTGGAGGGCCTTTGCCTTTCGGCGGATCCGACTTTATCAGAGATTCTGAGTCGGAATTCCCGCCCCACTCGGGTGTCCCGGGCGCACAAGTGCGCGCGGCGTTTCCCGTTCAGGCGGAGACGTAAACGTACTGGAGCGGGGCGCCCCGATGCAAATCGAGGGCCCCGCTCCAGGTCGGGCGGCGTGGAGGGGTCAGACCTCGACGACGACCGGAAGGATCATCGGGCGTCGACGGTAGGTGTCGGACACCCACTTGCCGACGACTCGGCGGACCATCTGCTGGAGCTGGTGGGGCTCCATGACGCCGTCCTGGGCCGACTTGTCCAGGGCTTCCTGGATCTTCGGGGTGACCGCGCCGAAGGCGCCGTCGTCGATGCCGGAGCCCCGGGCCTGGATGTGGGGGCCGCCCACGAGCTTGCCGGAGGAGCTGTCGACGACGATGAAGACCGAGATGATGCCCTCGTCGCCGAGGATGCGGCGGTCCTTGAGGGAGGTCTCGGTGACATCGCCGACGGAGAGGCCGTCGACGTAGACGTAACCGGCCTGGACCTTGCCGACGATCTTGGCCTTGCCGTCGATGAGGTCGACAACCACGCCGTCCTCGGCGATGACGATGTGGTCCTTGGGGACGCCCGTGAGGGCTCCCAGTTCGGCGTTGGCCCGCAGGTGGCGCCATTCGCCATGGACCGGCATCAGGTTCTTCGGCTTGCAGATGTTGTAGAAGTACAGCAGCTCGCCGGCCGAGGCGTGGCCCGAGACGTGGACCTTGGCATTGCCCTTGTGGACGACGTTGGCGCCCCAGCGGGTCAGGCCGTTGATCACGCGGTACACCGCGTTCTCGTTGCCGGGGATCAGGGACGACGCCAGGATCACCGTGTCACCGGGGACGATCCGGATCTGGTGGTCCCGGTTGGCCATCCGGGAGAGGGCCGCCATCGGCTCGCCCTGCGAGCCCGTGCAGACCAGCACGACCTCGTCGTCCGGAAGGTCGTCGAGGGTCTTGACGTCGACGACCAGGCCCCCGGGGACCTTGAGGTAGCCGAGGTCGCGGGCGATGCCCATGTTGCGGACCATCGAGCGGCCGACGAAGGCGACCCTGCGGCCGTACTCGTGGGCGGCGTCCAGGATCTGCTGGATGCGGTGCACATGGCTGGCGAAGCTCGCCACGATGATGCGCTTCTGGGCGTTCGCGAAGACCGTGCGCAAGACGTTGGAGATGTCCCGCTCCGGCGGCACGAAGCCGGGGACCTCGGCGTTCGTGGAGTCGGAGAGGAGGAGGTCGATGCCCTCCTCGCTGAGCCGTGCGAACGCGTGCAGGTCGGTGAGGCGGCCGTCCAGCGGGAGCTGGTCCATCTTGAAGTCACCGGTGGCGACGGCCAGGCCCGCGGGGGTGCGGATGGCGACGGCCAGGGCGTCCGGGATGGAGTGGTTGACCGCGATGAACTCGCAGTCGAAGGCGCCGATGCGCTCGCGCTGCCCCTCCTGCACCTCAAGGGTGTAGGGGCGGATGCGGTGCTCCTGGAGCTTCGCCTCGATCAGCGCGAGGGTGAGCTTGGAACCGATGAGGGGGATGTCCGGCTTGAGGCGCAGCAGGTAGGGGACGCCGCCGATGTGGTCCTCGTGGCCGTGCGTGAGGACGATGCCCTCGATGTCGTCCAGGCGGTCCCGGATCGTGGTGAAGTCCGGGAGGATCAGGTCGATGCCCGGCTGCTCCTCCTCGGGGAAGAGCACGCCGCAGTCGACGATGAGCAGGCGGCCGCCGTACTCGAAGACCGTCATATTGCGGCCGATCTCGCCCAGGCCGCCGAGCGGGGTGACCCGCAGCGCGCCCTTCGGGAGCTTCGGCGGCGTACCGAGTTCAGGGTGCGGATGACTCAAAAGACTCTCCTTACCACGCACGCCACGTACCGCTGAGGCACGTGGCGCGCATGTCATTCGTGCACTTGCTGTTGTCTTGGGTGGTGCTCGGGCGAGTCGCCTCGCCTGTTCGGCTGTTCAGTTGTGAAGTCCGTGGTTACAGCTGTACCCCGCCGGCGGCGAGATCGATCTTGAGCTGGGCTGTCTCCTGGGCGGTGAGTTCGACGAGGGGCAGGCGCAGGGGGCCCGCCGGGAGGCCCTGAAGGGTGAGGGCCGCCTTCGTGGTGATCACGCCCTGGGTGCGGAACATTCCCGTGAAGACCGAGAGCAGCTTCTGGTGGATCTCGGTGGCCTTCTGGACGTCGCCGCTCAGGTGGGCCTCGATCAGGGCCCGCAGGTCCGGGGTGACCACGTGGCCGACCACGGAGACGAAGCCGACGGCGCCGACCGAGAGGAGCGGCAGGTTGAGCATGTCGTCGCCCGAGTACCAGGCGAGCCCGGACTCGGCGATGGCCCAGCTGGCGCGGCCCAGGTCGCCCTTGGCGTCCTTGTTGGCGACGATCCGGGGGTGCTCGGCCAGCCGTACGAGGGTCTCCGTGTCGATCGGGACGCCGCTGCGGCCGGGGATGTCGTACAGCATCACGGGCAGGCCGGTGGAGTCGGCGATGGCCGTGAAGTGCCGCAGCAGGCCCTCCTGCGGGGGCTTGTTGTAGTACGGCGTGACCGCGAGGAGGCCGTGGGCGCCGGTGCGCTCGGCCGTCCGGGCGAGCTCGACGCTGTGGCGGGTGTCGTTGGTCCCGATGCCCGCGACGACGTGGGCTCGGTCGCCGACGGCTTCGAGCACCGCCCGTACGAGCTGGTCCTTCTCCGCATCACTGGTGGTCGGGGACTCACCGGTGGTGCCGTTGATGATCAGGCCGTCATTGCCTGCGTCCACCAGGTGGGCGGCGAGCCGCTGGGCGCCGTCGAGATCGAGAGCGCCGTCCGCCGTGAAGGGCGTGACCATAGCGGTGAGGACCCGCCCGAAGGGGGTCTGCGGAGTGGAGATCGGAGCCATGGGTAACACGCTACTCGCTGCTCAGCGCGCGGGGTCCCCTCGGGGGGACGGGGAAGAGGAGCCCGGCACTGCCTGCTCGGGGGTTCAAGCAGTGCCGGGTCCGTTTGATCAGCCTAGATGAACTTCTCGAAACGCCGCAATACGGACACCGCCTATGGGGCGACGCGTCCATTTTTGTTGAAGGCCGCATGAGTGAGCGGCATGAGCTGCTCCCAGTGGGCTTCCATCTGCTCGCCGACCATCTCGATCTCGCGCTGCGGGAAGGACGGGACCTTCGCCAGCTCGTGCTGGGTGCGCAGGCCGAGGAAGTGCATCAGGGAGCGCGCGTTGCACGTGGCGTACATCGAGGAGAAGAGGCCGACCGGGAGCACCGCGCGGGCGACCTCACGGGCCACGCCCTCCGCCAGCATCTTCTGGTACGCCTCGTAGGAGGCCCGGTAGGTCTCCTCCATGGTGCGGGTGGTGAGGTCGTACTGCCCCTGGGTGCCCTCGACGAACTCGTACTTGCCCGGGCGGCCCTGCTGGACCAGCTTGCGGGAGGTTCCGGGGACGTAGAAGACAGGATCCAGCTCCCTGTAGCGGCCCGATTCCTCGTTGTAGGACCAGCCGACGCGGTGCCGCATGAACTCGCGGAAGACGAAGATCGGGGCGCTGATGAAGAAGGTCATCGAGTTGTGCTCGAACGGGCTGCCGTGCCGGTCCCGCATGAGGTAGTTGATGAGCCCCTTGGAGCGCTCGGGATCCTTGGTGACCTCTTCCAGAGACTGCTCACCGGCGGTGGAGACCCGGGCGGCGAACAGCACGTCCGCGTCGTGCGCGTCGCTCTTCACCAGCTCGACGGTGACATCGCTGCGGAAGTGGGGCTTTGCGGGTTCGGGGGTGTCGGTCACCGACAGGGGTCCTTCCAGGGGCGGTGCGGGAGGCCCGACGGCGTCGCTCGGGCGGCGACCACTTTACGGGGCTCCATGGGCCGGGTGCGCCGGGGCCTGCACCCGGCCGCCTCGGGCAGCCGTTCGTGGAGTTCCCCCAACAAGTACGGCGATTCGGGCACCGATTCGGCCCGTCGTACGTCTGACTCAATAGCAGCACCCGTCACTCAGAGCAAGGAGAGCTTCCTCATGTTCCGCCGGCGTGAATCCGTCCCGTTCTCGTTCGTCGCCGAGGCCGACCGGTTCCGCAGCAATGTCACTCCTCCACCCGCCCCCCGCGCCACCGTTCCCGAGCTGCTGGGGCGGTCCCTCATCGGGCTGACCGTGGTCGCCGGTCTCGTGGGGTCACTGCTGCTGGGCCTCCCGGCGCTCGACTCCGGCCAGGCCCCGGCCCACGGCAAGCAGTCCGAGGCGTCCCAGGGCCGCTGACTCGTACGGACCCCCTGGGGTGGTCGGGCCGGTGGCACCCTCGGTAGCCTCACCGGGCACAGCAATCGAGCGTGCTTGTGAGTGAGGATGAGTCGTGCCCCTGCCCTTTCTGACGGCCGACCGCGCATTCGATGCGAGCGCGGAGGACGTTGCGCTGCCGTTCGACGACCACGACAGTTGGCGTCGGCCCTACCGCCCCGGCCCCTGGCGGGTCGCGGCGGCGGCCACCCTCCTGCTGCTGGCCTCGTTCGTGCTGCTCGCGGCCCTGATCACCGGTGCGGCCGGAGAGCTTTCGGGAGCCGCCGTCTGTCTGGGGCTGGCCGGTGCGGTGATCGCCGCCGCGCTGCGTCTGCTGCGTGTCGGCGCGTGGGTCAGCCGTCACGGTGTCCGGCGCGTGGCGTTCTTCCGGACCTCCACGGTGGCGTGGAGCGGCACGTCGACGGTGCGTACGGTCCAGCAGCCCGTGAAGTGGATGGGCCTTCCCCGTACGGTCCAGGGTCAGGCGCTCGTCGTGGTCCGGCAGAACGGTGAAGCGCTGCCGCCGCTGGTCACCGATCACAACGCGGACTTCCTCGGGCGCGAGGAGGCGTTCGAGCGGGCGACCGACGCGGTCGAGGCTTGGGCGGATGAGTATCGGCTCGCGTGAACGATCGGCTGTACGGGTGAGCCCGGGGCCCATGTGGGTCCCGGGCTCACCTGCGTACGGCTGAAAGATCTCCTCAGTCGCCGGACGGGCTGGAAACCGGGGGCGGGCTTGAGGGTGCAGCCTGGCTGGAGGCGCGGAGCGCGATGGCCCGCTGCATGGCCTTGCGGGCCCTGGGGGTGTCCCTCGCGTCCTGGTAGGCGACCGCCAGCCGGAACCAGGCGCGCCAGTCGTCCGGGGCGTCCTCGGTCTCCTCGCGGCGCTTGGTGAAGACCGCGTCTGCGGCGTCCCGGTCGATGCGGCCGGACGGGGTGCGGGCCAGGTCGTCGACCGGGAGGCCGCCCTCCGCTTCCAGTTCGGCGGCGAGCGCGTTGGCCCGGCGGACGAACTGGGTGTTCTTCCAGAGGAACCAGACGCCGATCACCGGCAGGATCAGGACGGCGACGCCGAACGTGATCGTGAGCAGCGTGCCGTGCCGGATGAGCATCAGGCCACGGCTGCCGACCAGGAAGAAGTAGAAGACCAGGACGGCTGCCGTGGCGATGTAGGTGATCTTTGCGCGCATGGTGGGCTCAGTCAGTTCAGGTCGAGGAAGTGTTCCAGGCCGAACGTGAGGCCGGGAGTGGTCACCACGCGGCGGGCGCCGAGCAGGATGCCCGGCATGAAGCTGCTGTGGTGGAGGGAGTCGTGGCGGATGGTGAGGGTCTCGCCCTCGCCGCCGAGGAGCACTTCCTGGTGGGCGAGCAGTCCGCGAAGTCGGATCGCGTGGACCGGGACGCCGTCGACGTCCGCGCCGCGGGCGCCGTCCAGGGCGGTGGTGGTGGCGTCCGGCTGGGGGGCGCTGCCCGCCTTGGCGCGGGCCGCCGCGATGAGCTGGGCGGTGCGGGTGGCGGTGCCGGAGGGGGCGTCGACCTTGTTCGGGTGGTGCAGTTCGACGACCTCGACGGACTCGAAGTAGCGGGCAGCCTGCTCCGCGAACTTCATGGTCAGGACCGCGCCGATGGAGAAGTTCGGGGCGATCAGGACGCCCGTCCCCGGTGATTTCTCCAGCCAGGTGGTCAGCTGCGCGAGCCGTTCGTCGGTCCAGCCCGTGGTGCCGACGACGGCGTGGACACCGTGCCGGACGCAGAAGTCGAGGTTGTCCATCACCGATGCGGGGGTGGTCAGCTCGACGGCGACCTGGGCACCCGCGTCGGTGAGGGTCTCCAGCTTGTCGCCCCGGCCCAGGGCCGCCACCAGCTCCAGATCGTCGGCGGCCTCGACGGCCCGTACGGCCTCGGCGCCGATGCGGCCCCGAGCACCGAGAACGGCTACGCGCAGCTTGCTCATCTTGTCTTCCTTAAGGGGTTAGGAGACCGCTTCGTGGAGGCGGTCCGCCTGCTTGTCCTTGAGCGGGCCGATGACCGAGAGCGAGGGGCGCCGGGTGAGGAGCTCGCCCGCCACCTCCCGTACGTCGTCGGGGGTGACCTCCGCGATGCGCGCGAGCATGTCGTCGACGGACATCTGCTCGCCCCAGCACAGCTCGCTCTTGCCGATACGGTTCATCAGCGCGCCGGTGTCCTCCAGGCCGAGGACGGTGGAGCCGGAGAGCTGGCCGATGGCGCGGGCGACCTCGTCGTCGTCCAGGCCGTGGGTGGCGACCCGGTCCAGTTCGTCGCGGCAGATCTTCAGGACGTCGTGGACCTGGCTGGGCCGGCATCCCGCGTAGACGCCGAAGAGGCCGCAGTCGGCGAAGCCCGAGGTGTAGGAGTACACGCTGTAGGCCAGGCCGCGCTTCTCCCGGACCTCCTGGAAGAGTCGCGAGCTCATACCGCCGCCGAGGGCGGTGTTGAGGACGCCGAGTGCCCAGCGACGGTCGTCGGTGCGGGCGAGGCCGGGCATCCCGAGGACCACATGGGCCTGCTCGGTCTTGCGGTTCAGCAGCTCCACCTTGCCCGCGGTGCGCAGGGTGCGGGAGCCCTCGCGGGGCGCCATCGGGACGGCATCCGTACGGGAGAGGGCCCCGGCGCGCTCGAAGGCGCGGCGGACCTGGCGTACGACCGTGGCGTGGTCGACGTTGCCGGCGGCGGCGACGACCAGGTGCGTGGGGTCGTAGTGCTTCTTGTAGAAGCGGGCGATCTGGCCGCGGCTGAGCGCGTTGATCGTGTCGACGGTGCCGAGGACCGGGCGGCCGAGGGGGGTGTCGCCGAGCATGGTGTGCGCGAACAGGTCGTGCACGCAGTCGCCCGGGTCGTCCTCGGTCATCGCGATCTCTTCGAGAATGACGCCGCGCTCGGCGTCGACGTCCTCGGAGGCGATCAGCGAGCCGGTCAGCATGTCGCAGACGACGTCGATGGCCAGCGGCAGGTCGGTGTCCAGGACCCGCGCGTAGTAGCAGGTGTACTCCTTCGCCGTGAAGGCGTTCATCTCGCCGCCGACCGCGTCGATCGCGGAGGAGATGTCGAGGGCGGTGCGCTTGGCGGTGCCCTTGAAGAGGAGGTGTTCGAGGTAGTGGGTCGCGCCGTTCAGGGTGGGCGTCTCGTCGCGTGATCCGACGTTGGCCCAGATGCCGAAGGTGGCGGACCGGACGGAGGGCAGGGTCTCGGTGACGATCCGCAGACCGCCGGGGAGGACGGTGCGGCGGACGGTGCCGATGCCGTCCTTGCCCTTGAGAAGCGTTTGGGTACGGGCGACGGCCCGCGCCTCGAAGGAGGCACGGGCCGTCGTCGCGGAACTACGGGACGTCACTTGTCGGTGTCGTCCTTCTTCTCGTCGGCCTCTTCGCCCTCGACGACCGGGATGAGGGAGAGCTTGCCGCGGGAGTCGATCTCGGCGATCTCGACCTGGACCTTGGCGCCGACGCCGAGCACGTCCTCGACGTTCTCCACGCGCTTGCCGCCGGCGAGCTTGCGGATCTGCGAGATGTGCAGCAGACCGTCCTTGCCCGGCATGAGCGAGACGAACGCACCGAAGGTGGTCGTCTTGACGACCGTGCCCAGGTAGCGCTCGCCGACCTCCGGCATGGTCGGGTTGGCGATCGCGTTGATCGTGGCGCGGGCGGCCTCGGCCTGCGAACCCTGCTGGGCACCGATGTAGATGGTGCCGTCGTCCTCGATCGTGATGTCGGCGCCGGTGTCCTCCTGGATCTGGTTGATCATCTTGCCCTTGGGGCCGATGACCTCACCGATCTTGTCCACCGGGATCTTGACGGTGATGATCCGGGGGGCGTTCGGGGACATCTCGTCCGGGACGTCGATGGCCTCGTTCATGACGTCCAGGATGTGCAGACGCGCGTCACGGGCCTGCTTCAGCGCCGCTGCCAGGACCGAGGCGGGGATGCCGTCGAGCTTGGTGTCGAGCTGGAGCGCGGTCACGAACTGCTTCGTACCGGCGACCTTGAAGTCCATGTCGCCGAAGGCGTCCTCCGCACCGAGGATGTCGGTGAGGGCGACGTAGTGCGTCTTGCCGTCGATCTCCTGCGAGATCAGGCCCATGGCGATACCGGCGACGGCGGCCTTGAGGGGCACACCGGCGTTCAGCAGCGACATGGTGGAGGCGCAGACCGAGCCCATGGACGTCGAGCCGTTGGAGCCCAGCGCCTCGGAGACCTGGCGGATCGCGTAGGGGAACTCCTCACGCGTCGGGAGGACCGGCACGATGGCGCGCTCGGCGAGCGCTCCGTGGCCGATCTCGCGGCGCTTGGGCGAGCCCACGCGGCCGGTCTCACCGACGGAGTACGGCGGGAAGTTGTAGTTGTGCATGTAGCGCTTGCGGGTCACCGGAGAAAGGGTGTCCAGCTGCTGCTCCATCCGGAGCATGTTGAGGGTGGTGACGCCCAGGATCTGGGTCTCGCCACGCTCGAACAGCGCCGAGCCGTGCACGCGCGGGATGGCCTCGACCTCGGCGGCGAGCGTACGGATGTCCGTGACGCCACGGCCGTCGATGCGGACCTTGTCCTTGATGACGCGCTCGCGGACCAGCTTCTTGGTCAGCGCGCGGTACGCGGCGGAGATCTCCTTCTCGCGGCCCTCGAAGGCCGGGAGCAGCTTCTCCGCGGCGATCTCCTTGACGCGGTCCAGCTCGGCCTCGCGGTCCTGCTTGCCCGCGATGGTGAGCGCCTGGGCCAGCTCGGAGGTGACGGCGGTGGCGAGCGCCTCGAAGACGTCGTCCTGGTAGTCCAGGAAGACCGGGAACTCGCCGACCGGCTTGGCGGCCTTGGAGGCCAGGTCGGACTGGGCCTTGCAGAGCGCCTTGATGAAGGGCTTCGCGGCGTCCAGACCGGCGGCGACGATCTCCTCGGTGGGAGCCTCGGCGCCGTCCTTGACGAGCTGGATGGTCTTCTCGGTGGCCTCGGCCTCGACCATCATGATCGCGACGTCGCCGTCCTCCAGGACGCGACCGGCGACGACCATGTCGAAGACGGCGTCCTCAAGCTCGGTGTGCGTCGGGAACGCGACCCACTGGCCCTTGATCAGGGCGACGCGGGTGGCGCCGATCGGGCCGGAGAAGGGCAGGCCCGCGAGCTGCGTGGAGCAGGAGGCGGCGTTGATCGCGACCACGTCGTAGAGGTGGTCGGGGTTGAGCGCCATGATCGTCTCGACGATCTGGATCTCGTTGCGCAGGCCCTTCCTGAAGGAGGGGCGCAGCGGCCGGTCGATCAGACGGCAGGTGAGGATCGCGTCCTCGGAGGGGCGGCCCTCGCGGCGGAAGAAGGATCCGGGGATCTTTCCGGCCGCGTACTGCCGCTCCTCGACGTCCACCGTGAGGGGGAAGAAGTCGAGGTTGTCCTTGGGCCGCTTGGAAGCGGTGGTGGCCGACAGCACCATGGTGTCGTCGTCCAGGTACGCGACGGCGGAGCCTGCGGCCTGCTTGGCCAGGCGGCCCGTCTCGAAGCGGATGGTGCGGGTGCCGAAGGTTCCGTTGTCGATAACGGCCTCGGCGTAGTGGGTCTCGTTCTCCACTAGTGATTTCTCCATACTCGTCGTCTTTCGTCCTGCCGCCCGTGTGGCGGAGGACGGTGCGGGAGAAGCGCACCGTGGATGCGGGCCGGTCTTCGATCGAAGCTCCCGGGCGTTTTCCCGGGGGCCACTACCGAGGACCGGCGGCGGCGTCGCTGCGCCTCTCCCTACTTGCTCTGGTGTCGTACGCCCAGGTTACTGAGCTTGACACCGGTCGTGCACGTACGGCAAAGGGAGCGGTCCCCTGAACCGCGGGAACCGCTCCCTCTCCACAGCGTCCTTACTTGGCGCCGCCGGCCGCACCGCGGCGGATGCCGAGGCGGTCGACCAGCGCACGGAAGCGCTGGATGTCCTTCTTGGCCAGGTACTGCAGGAGGCGGCGACGCTGGCCGACCAGGATCAGCAGACCACGACGGGAGTGGTGGTCGTGCTTGTGCGTCTTGAGGTGCTCCGTCAGGTCCGAGATCCGGCGGGAGAGCATGGCGACCTGGACCTCGGGGGATCCGGTGTCACCCTCCTTCTGGGCGAACTCGGACATGATCTGCTTCTTCGTAGCGGCGTCGAGCGGCACGCGTACTCCTCTTGATGTTCGAAGCGCCCACGAGTGCCCCTGGTCTTGATCTCAGGGGAGCTTCCGTGACTCGGAGGCGAAGGTCCGATGAGCGCAGTCCCCAGGATGATCCGAGGACGCGTACACAAACGGCCAC
Source organism: Streptomyces sp. WZ.A104 (assembly GCF_002382885.1). Taxonomy (GTDB): domain Bacteria; phylum Actinomycetota; class Actinomycetes; order Streptomycetales; family Streptomycetaceae; genus Streptomyces. The sequence goes on along the minus strand of NZ_NWVL01000090.1, from coordinate 17,225 downwards.
TGATCAGAGTACCAGCCGTTCGGGTCACGCCCCGCCGCTGATCAGCTGGTGAGGGCCCGGATCGAGTGGTAGACGTCGAAGACCGCGAGGCAGAGCGGGAGCAGGGTCAGCAGAACGACCGCCTCGGCGATCTCCAGGAAGCGGCCCCAGAAGGGGGTCACTCCCTTGCGCGGCACGATCAGGCCGATGGCGGTGATCAGGGCGGCGACGCCCGCGACGGCGGCGGCGAGCCATACCGTACGGATGTCCAGGGCGGCACCGTCCCCCTTCAGCGCGTCCTGCATCAGGGCGGTGGGCGGGTTGAGGGACAGCCCCAGGCCGAGGAGGACAAGGGCGCCGAGGCCCGCCGCGAGCGCGCAGCCGACCTGGGCCGTGTAGCGGAACAGGTGGGCGCGCATCAGCATGGCGACGCCCGTGGCCAGGGCGAGCAGCTGGCCCCAGACGTTGTCCGAGAATCCCAGCACCGCGGCGGCCGCCACGGCGACCAGGGCGCATCCGCCGACCAGGCCGAGGAGCAGTTCGTGGCCGCGCCGCGCCTGGGCGGCGATGCGCTCGGCGTCCACCGGGCCCTGGGGCGCCGGTTCGGACGTCCCGTAGTCGCCGACCGTGGTGCGGGGCGGCTCGAATCCGATGGGGAGGCGGGCGAAGCGGGTCGAGAGCCCGGGCAGGAAGGCCAGGACGCCCACGGCGAGCGGGGAGCACACGGCGGCGGCCTCGATCGGCTCGATGCCGGTCAGGATCGCGGTGAACGTCACCAGGAGGCCGACGGTGCTCGCGAAGACGAACGCGACGAACGGAGCGTCGCCGCCGGGCGCGACGATCATCAGGATCACGGCGACCACCAGGACCGCGGCGCAGCCGAGCAGGAACTGCAGCTGCCCGACGCCCTGCCCGCTGCTCAGGGACAGCAGACCGGAGCCGGCCACCGCCGCGTTCACCAGGGCGCCGGTGCCCAGCGCGATGGCCGAGCCCCGGTCTTCGTACACCCGGGCGCGGACGCAGGCGAAGGCGAGGAGGAGCAGGGCGACGACCGCCGCGAGGATGCCCGGCAGACCGTGCATGTCGTGGCGCGGGTCGGCAGTCCACAGCACGAAGCCGAGCAGGGCGAGCAGGACGGAGCCGCCGAAGAGGCCGGCTCCGCGCATGAGCTCGTCGCCCCAGAGCGTGCGGTCCTTGGCCACGGCGGTGGCGACGGCGTCGGAGACGTCGTCGAAGACCGCGGGGGGCAGCGACTCGGAGAACGGCCGCATCGAGAGCAGCTCGCCGTCGAGGATGCGGTGGCCCGCCAGCGTACGGGCGCTGTCGAGGACGGTGCCGTCGCGGCGCACCAGGTGGTAGCCGACCGGGGCACCGGGGGTGGGGCTCTGTCCGGACAGCCGGAGGATCTCGGGGTACAGATCGGCTACGGGGATGTCCTCGGGCAGGGCCACGTCGACACGGCTGTCCGGTGCGACGACCGTGACCCGGCAGAATCCGGTTCCGCCGCCGGACGGCGTCCCGTGACTCTGCCGACCGGGTCCGGTGGCTGCCGCTTGGGCCGTCATCGTCACCTGCTGCTCCCCCTGCTTGTTCCTGCTGCTTCTGCCGCGCTTCTTCCGCTGCCCTGGCTCCTGCCACGCCCGCGCGTGCCCCGGCCTGCTGCCGCGCGCGCTTCCGCCGGTCCCGAATGACCGTGTTCACGCGACAGTTAGCGGATGCGTACACGCATCGCGACACCCTACCGCCATGGGGTGCTCGCCACGCCAGTAGGATCCATCCCGCGGATGGGGCCCGTCGCCACGGGGGCGCCGATAGGAACACTTCCGTCCGGCAAGGGAATTGGTGAGCTGTGAGCCAGATCGTCGTCAAGCGCCCACCGCGGGCCCTGCCCACCGAAGTGCCGGTCGAACAGGTGCAGTTGCAACCTCCGCCGGAGCTCCCCCGAGGCCAGCAGGAGGGCGCTCTGATGCAGCTCCTGCCGATGCTGGGCATGGGCGGTTCGGTCGTCTTCTTCTTCATGACGCCGAACCCGATCATGCGCATCATGGGCATGATCATGATCGCGTCGACGGTCGCCATGGCCATCGCGATGCTCGTACGGTACCGGCGGGGCACCCAGGGGCAGCTCGCCGATCTGCGCCGCGACTATCTGAAGTACCTGACGCAGACCAGGCGCACCGTGCTCAAGACCGCGCGCAAGCAGCGCGACGCGCAGTTCTACCTCCACCCCTCTCCCGAGCAGCTGTGGGCGCTCGTGGCCGAGGGCAGCCGGGTGTGGGAACGGCGGGCCGGTGACGCGGACTTCGCGCAGGTGCGTATCGGTCTGGGCGGTCAGGAACTGGCCACGCCGCTCATCGCCCCCGAGACGGCGCCCGTCGACGAGCTGGAGCCGCTGGCCGCCGGTGCGATGCAGCAGTTCCTGGCGACACACTCCACGGTGGACGGCCTGCCGATGGCCGTCTCGTTGCGGGCGTTCTACCACCTGACGATCAGCGGTCACGCGGATTCCGCGCGCTCGGCGGCGCGTTCCGTGGTCGGCGGGCTGGCCTCCCTGCACTCCCCCGAGGACCTGGTGATCGCGGTCGCGACGGGCGCGGAGGCGGCACCGCAGTGGGAGTGGGCGAAGTGGCTCCCGCACGCGCAGGCCTCCGGGCCGGGGGACGGCGCCGGGAGCCGGCGGCTCATCACGACGAGTTCCCTGGCCCTGGAGGAGCTGTTGGCGGGTCGGCTGGAGGGCAGGCCCCGCTTCCAGCCCGGCGGGCAGCCGCTCGTGGACCAGCCGCACATCGTGGTGGTCCTGGACGGGGAGTCGGTGCCGCCCATGTCGGTGCTCGCCTCGGCCGAGGGCCTTCAGGGTGTGACGGTCATCGAGGTCGTACCGGGCGAGGTCACCGGGGCCCGCGGGGGCCTGTCCATCGTGGTGCAGCCGAAGTCGTTGCAGCTGGAGTCGGGGCAGGGGCTGGTCTACGACGGGGTTCCCGACCTGCTGAGTTACGAGGCCGCCGAGGCGCTGGCCCGGCAGCTGGCCCCGCTGCACATGGCGACGGGCGGGGACGACGACGAGCCCCTGCTGGCCAACCTGGAGTTCACCGATCTGCTGAACCTCGGGGACGCGGCCTCCATCGACGTCGGCCGGACCTGGCGCCCGCGCTCCCAGGCCGAACGGCTGCGGGTGCCGATCGGCGTGGGCGAGGGCGGCGCCCCGGTGATGCTGGACCTGAAGGAGGCGGCGCAGGAAGGCATGGGCCCGCACGGCCTCTGCGTGGGCGCCACCGGCTCCGGCAAGTCCGAGCTGCTGCGCACGCTCGTGCTCGGCCTCGCCGTCACCCACACGTCGGAGACGCTCAACTTCGTCCTCGCCGACTTCAAGGGTGGCGCCACCTTCGCCGGTATGGCGCAGATGCCCCACGTCGCGGCCGTGATCACCAACCTCGCGGACGACCTGACCCTGGTCGACCGTATGGGTGACTCCATCCGCGGTGAGCTCAACCGGCGCCAGGAGATGCTGCGCGACGCGGGCAACTACGCCAACATCCACGACTACGAGAAGGCACGCGCGGCGGGTGCGCCGTTGCAGCCGATTCCCTCGCTCGTTCTGGTCATCGACGAGTTCAGCGAACTCCTCACCGCCAAGCCCGACTTCATCGAGATGTTCGTCCAGATCGGCCGTATCGGCCGTTCCCTGGGTGTACATCTGCTGCTGGCCTCGCAGCGCCTGGAGGAGGGGCGGCTGCGCGGTCTGGAAACGTATCTCTCCTACCGGGTCGGCCTGCGGACCTTCTCGGCCGCCGAGTCCCGGGCGGCGCTGGGCGTGCCCGACGCGTACCACCTTCCGAATGTTCCCGGCTCCGGGCTGCTGAAGTTCGGTACGGAGGAGATGGTCCGGTTCAAGGCCGCGTACGTCTCCGGTGTGTACCGCTCGGGCGCCAACCGGGCCGCTGCGCCGGGTGCTCCGCTTCCGGTGGACCGCAGGCCCGTTCCGTTCACGGCCGCCCCGGTGCCGGTTCAGTACGTTCAGCCCGTGCCGCAGCCCGGTGGCGTACCGGAGCAGCGTGCGGCGGAGGACGACGCGCTGGCGGACACGGTGCTCGATGTGATCGTGCGCCGGCTGGAGGGGCGCGGTGCCTCGGCCCATCAGGTGTGGCTGCCGCCGCTGGACAATCCGCCGTCGCTGGACGAGCTGCTGCCGGGGCTCTCTCCGGTGCGGGGCCGGGGGCTGACGCAGCCCGGTTTCGAGGGCTCGGGCCGGTTGGTCGTCCCCCTGGGGGTGATCGACAAGCCGTTCGAGCAGCGGCGCGACACCCTCTACCGGGACTTCTCCGGCGCCGCCGGTCACATGCAGATCACCGGAGGGCCGCAGTCCGGCAAGTCGACGCTGTTGCGGACACTCATCGCCGGTTTCGCCCTGACCCACACCCCGGAGGAAGTCCAGTTCTACGGACTCGACTTCGGTGGTGGCGGTATGTCCTCGATCGCGGGTCTGCCGCATGTCGGCGGCGTCGCGTCCCGCCTGGACCCCGAGCGGGTGCGCCGTACGGTCGCCGAGGTGTACGGCATCATGGCGCGACGCGAGGAGTACTTCCGCAGCGCCGGGATCGACTCCATCGCCACCTTCCGCCGGATGCGGGCGCGCGGTGAGATCTCGGTGACCGACCAGCCGTGGGGTGATGTCTTCCTGGTCATCGACGGGTGGGGCAGCTTCCGCACGGACTACGAGGGGCTGGAGACGGCGGCCACCGACATCGCGGCCCGCGGACTCGGTTACGGCATCCACCTGATCGTCACGGCGTCGCGTTCCATGGAGGTCCGGGCCAGCCTGAAGGACCACCTCATGAACCGCCTGGAGCTGCGGCTCGGCGATGTGATGGACTCCGAACTGGACCGCAAGGTGGCGGCGAACGTACCCGCCGGGGTACCGGGCCGCGGCCTGACCCCGGAGAAGCTGCACTTCATGGCGGCGGTGCCGCGGATCGACGGCATCAACTCCGACAGCGACCTCTCCGAGGCCACCGCGGCGATGAACCTGGAGGTCACCCGGCACTGGACGGCGGCACCCGCACCTGCGGTGCGTCTGCTGCCGCGTTCGCTCCCGGCGAGCGAGCTTCCGGCGGGGTACGCGGTTCCGGAACGGGGCATCGCCTTCGGCATCGACGAGAACAACCTGGAGCCGGTCTTCCTCAACTTCGAGCAGGACCCGTTCTTCCTGGCGTTCGGCGAGAGCGAGTCCGGCAAGTCCAACCTGCTGCGGTTGATCATCAAGCAGCTGACCGAGCGCTACGACGGGGACTCCTGCAAGCTCTTCGTCATCGACAACCGGCGTTCGCTGCTGGATGTGACCCCGCCCTCGCACCTGGCGGAGTACATCCCGATGTCCAACAACATGGACCATCACATGGTGGCCCTGCACGACCTGATGAAGCGCCGCACACCCTCCGCCGATGTCACGGCACAGGAACTGCGTGACCAGAGCTGGTGGCAGGGCCCCAAGGTGTACGTCGTGATCGACGACTTCGACCTGGTCTCCACGTCGAGCGGCAACCCACTGGCGCCCATCACGGAGATGCTGCCGTTCGCCCGCGATGTGGGTGTCCGCTTCATCATCGCCCGCAGCACGGCGGGCGCGAGCCGCGCGCTGTACGAGCCCTTCCTCCAGCGCATGATCGAGCTGGGCGCGCAGGGCGTGGTGCTGTCGGGCGACCCGAACGAGGGCGACATCATCGGCAACGTACGGGCGCGGCCGATGCCTACGGGCCGGGGCATCTTCGTGACGCGGCGGCGGGGGAACCCGTTGGTGCAGACGGGGCTTGTCGGCGGGGAGGGGTAGGGCGAGGGCGGCGGCGGGGCGGAGCGACAGGGCGGCAGGGGTTGGTGCGCTTTCCCGTTTCCGAACCTGTTTGCCCCTCCGTCTCCGTACCTGTTTACCCTTCCGTCTCCGTACCTGTTTACCCTTCCGTCTCCGTACCTGCGTCCGCATCAGCTTGCGTACCCGTTGCGCTTCCGTACCTGCGTCCGCATCCGCGTACACGACACACGTCAGGGTGGGCACCTCCCGCGCGTGCCCACCCTGACGTGTGTATGTGCTGTTCGTTGACCTCTGCCAGAGATCAGAAGTTCGCTGCGGAGCGCTTGTCGCCGCTGCGGTACAGAGGGGCCGCCTCACGGACCTTCTGCGCGATGTCCTTGAGGTTGTCCCGGATGAACCCCGCGTCCTCGTTCCACTTCACCTGGGACAAGCGGTACGCCTCCTTCGCCTCGCCCTCCCACAGCTCCGAGACCGACGCGACCATGGTCTTGATCTCGTCCAGGTCCTGGGCGAGCTGCTTGCTCTGCCGCTCGATCTCACCGGCCGCGAGATCCAGGCTCGCATAAGTGACAACCGTCGTACCGTCGTTGTTGTTCGCCATGTGGTCCTCCGCTGTAGTCGTCTGAGAAGTGAGGGTCAGAAGCTGTTCAGGCTGGACGCCCTTTCGGTCTCCTTGCTGGAGTAGCCATCGACGACGTCCACGCCCTGGAGGGCCTGTCGAATCTCGTCCTCGGTGTTGCCCGAGATCGTACGCGCGGCCTTGATGGCCTCCTGGAACCGGAGAAGCTGCTTGGCCAGGCTGACCATGCGCTGGTTGATCTGTTCCTGCTTGGCGTTGAACTGGTTGGCGCCGATGCCCTTCCACTTGCCTTCGAGGCTGTCGATGGTCCCGTGGAGCTGCTTGAGCTGCCCCTTCACCGAGTTGAACTTCAGGGTGAGGTCGCCCTCCAGCTTCAGGAGTGTGGCATCGGAGATCTTCTGATCCGCCATGATTCTCTTTCCTTTTCGGTTGGTTCTGTACGGTCCCGGCGGGGCTGGCCGACCGGGGGCACGCGGAACGTACGGTCAGGCGGTGCGACGCCTGCGCATCACGGCGTAGGCCACACCTGCGAGCACGGCCGCCCCTGCTGACACGCCGATGATCAGGCCCAACTGGCTTTCGCCGCCCGAGGAGCCGGAGGACTTGGTCTCCTCCGCCGCTGCGACCTGCTCATCGCTCTTGCCGTCGTTCTTGGCGGGCTGCGGTGTGGCGGAGGCGTCGGGCGCGGACGAATCACCGGGCGCGGACGAGTCGGCAGGGCCGGTCGTCTTCTCCTTGGTGAGCGGGCTGATGTCCGGGGCGCCGGGGTCTCCCTTGCCCTTGAGGATGTTCATCGAGGGGCGGATCAGACCGTGACCGAGGTACTTGCTGCGCTCGCCCTTCTCCCAGTCCCGGCTGGCGGTGTCGAAGAGGACGTTGAGCACTTGGTTGGCGGTCCAGTCAGGGTTGGCGGACCAGACGAGGGCTGCGGAGGCGGAGGCGATGGCGGTGGCTGCGCTGGTGCCGCCGTCGCCGTCGCAGTAGCGCTGGAAGGAGTTGTCGCACCAGCGCGGGATGTCGTTGCCGGGGGAGGCGATGTCCACGGTGGCACCATATTGAGAGTACTCAGCAACCTTGCCTGCGCGGTCCGCCGAGGCAACGCCTACAACCTCAGGGTATGCAGCAGGATAGTCCTCCTTCTTTCCCCTTTTCGCCTCGTTGCCCACAGCCGCAAAGAACAGCTTCCCCTTGCTGCCAGCATATTCAACGGCCGCACGCTCGCGCTCCATGGGGAACTCACTGCCGAACGACATGCTGATGATCTTCGCGTCACTGTCTGCGGCGGCACGGATGGCATCGGCAGAGCTATACACAGTGGACGAGTGCTTGTTCCTGAAATCGGTGTCCGAGACCCTCATGGGAACGATCCGGGCTCCTGGGGCAAGGCCCTTCAGACCGCCGCCCTTCCCCGTGCCAGCGATCAACTCAGCCATGGTCGTGCCATGTCCGTTGTAGTCGTCAGTCTCGTCCCCCGGAGCACCAGTGGCATCGACCCCCGCGAGAACTTGTCCTTGTAGCGACGGGGTGGACGACTTCACACCTGTGTCAATGACAGCGACTTTAATGCCCTCACCTGTCGTGACCTTCCACATGTCCTCAGCCTGCATCGCACTGAGGTACCACTGCTTCGACTGCACATCCGCAGCTGCGGCAGGCTGCGCCGTACCGACGAGGACCACACTCAACGAGGCAGCGAGAGCCAGTGCGCCGCGCACACGCAACCGGGCCCGGCTCGTTCCTGCTGTCATCCCGACTTCCGAACCTTCCCTGGGGGACTACTGCTCGACCACCGGCGGCACTGCTCCGCGCCGACCGACGTTCCATGTTTCTTCGTCTTCTGTGAGGTAGTCAGGACGGGACGAGCCCTTGTTCTCCTCGTTGTCCCGGCTGGAGTTCCGCCCGCCCGCCGGACCACGGACGAGCCCTGCGCCACCGGTCGTGAAGCCCTTGGCGTTCGCGCCGGGCCCTGAAGCGTTGCGGGGAGCACCGACGACTCCATTGGCACCTGTGGCAGGAACGGCTCGCCCACCGGATACACCGGCCCTACCTTGAGGCGCTCCTGGAGCACCGATCACCGTTCCGCGCGACACTCCTCGAGCCGCAGCAGCTCCAGGCACCTGCCCAGACGTAGCTCGTTGGGGGGTTCCGCCCACGATGCCGTTGCCGCTTCCGGTGCGAGGAGCGCCAACCGCGGACGTGCCGCCCGGACCGCCTGTCGGTCGGCCACCGGTCACCCCCGGGGGGCCAGCCGCACCTCCCATGGTCCCAGGGCGACCAACCGCACTACCAGCCGGGCCGTTCGCGGTAGGAACTCCTCCGATAGCCTGGGCCTTGCCTGGGCCCGGCTGGCTGGCAGAACGCGGTAGGCCTGAGGGCCCAGTCGGCCGTGGCGAGCTCGCCTGAACAGGACTCGCGAAGGCTGTCATTGGAGGCGGCGTCGGTCCTCCGACCGGCCCTGCCGTACTCGTAGGCATGGGCGTCGGTGCCACACTAGTAATGGTCGTCGGGGCTGGCGGGGTTACGACACTGTTGATCTCTGTCGAAATGCTCTTCTCAGGCACAGACGCAGACCCGACGGCTCCGACCGGAGTGCGGCGATCTCCAGCGGCCACGGCTTCAGCTTCTCCCAGGACAGCACGCCCCGAAGCGGTAGGTGCCGTGCTGCCGCCTGAGATCTCGGTGCGCTGGGGCGATGGCTCAGGAGAGGGGCTGGGGCCCCTGCCCGCGTCAGGCCTCGGCATGTCGACCTTGAGCCTCTCCTCGAACCGCGGCGGCTCCTGCCCCGCCAGCACCTCCTCAGAGACCGAGTAGTACGACGCCAGCCGGTTGACCTGGTTGATCGCCTCCTGGCGGTTCTTCTCCACCTTGAGCGCAGCCTCGTACTCCGGGTTGCCCTCGATGCGAGCCGGGAACTCGATGTCGTCCGGACGTTTGCGTACCAGGCGGCCGTCGCGCGGGGGCATGGCGCTGCGGACGGAGGCCAGGCCGGTGCCTGCGACGGTGATCTGGGTGCCTGCGGCTTCCGCGAAGTCGCTCAGCCTGGTGGCGTGGGCGACCAGGCCCTTGCCCCATTTGCGGAAGGCGTCGCCGGACTCGCCCTGCCAGTCGACCGCGTCGATGTGGTCGCCCAGTTCCTTCGCCGCGCTCCGGATGGCGTCCCTGGCCTTCCAGAGGGCCTCGCCCGCGCTCTCCAGGTGTTCCGGGTTGGAGTTCTCCACCAGGTCGATCATGGCGTTGAGCTCGTGTCCCTCGAAGGAGGTACGGCCTCCGCTGCGGGGGTTGCCGAAGCCGAAGGACTCCATGATCCGGCCGGCCGTCTCGGACATGTCCGTGACGGTCAGTTGGGCCTGGACGCGTCCCTCGTCCTGCTTCTGCTGCTCCGCAGGCGTCAGGTTCTGCTGCTTCTTGTCGCTCACTCCGCTGCCCACCCGGCGTCCGACTGCTTGTCGTTGTTGGTCGGTGTCGGTTCCGGCTTGGCGGCCTTCTCGCGCTCCTGGTCCATACGCGCCTGGATCTCGTAGAAGCGCCGCCTGATGTCGTCCTCGACGTTGTCGAAGCCCACGGCCGCCGCGTGCACGCCCAGGCTCAGGTACTCGATCTGGTCGCCGAGCGACTTGGAGAGCGAGACGAGGGAGGAGTGGACCCGGTTGTACTGGGTGTAGAGGCCGTCCGCCTCGGCGAAGCGGGCGTTCTGGCCGCTCAGGGAGGCGCGTGTCACCTTCTGGTCGGCCACCTTCGACTTGCCGGCCGCGGAACCCTCGAAGTCCGCCAGCAGGGCGTCGACGCGCTTCTTGAACTTCTCCAGCGCGCCCACTCCGCGCCTGAGGTCACCCGTTCCGCCACCGCCACCTGGATCGGTCACAATGCCGTCCTCCCCGTTCCGCATCCCCGTTTGCTCAGATGGCCCCGCGTTGCTATCGCACTTGCGTGATCCGGTCTGATCTCATCCCGACAACTGTAGTCACTGCGTAGGACAGCGCCAATCGAGTTGGTGGCCACGTGACTTGTGTCATGGCGGCGCCTTCCCCTGTCCCGTCACTACGTGTTGGCCGGAAGGCGCATCATGCGTCGCCGCCTGTCGCGTACCGCCACAGCCGCCCCCGCGATGGCGGCGACCAGGACGCCTCCGCCGACCACCACGTACGTCGCCAGACGCGCGTTTCGTTCGTCGGCCGTTTCGCCCAGGTGGAGTTCGGCGGGTGTGGGGGCTTTGCCCTTGCTCACGCCCTCGTGTGCCACCGGGCGGTCGATCGGCTTGTCGTCCTCGGTCAGCGCGCGAACCGGGTCGACCACACCCCAGCCGACCAGCCGGTCATGGCCCGCGACCGAGCGTTCCGCCGTCTGCTGGATCTGCGCGACGATCTGCTTCTGCGTCCAGTCGGGGTGCTTCGCCCTGATCAACGCGGCGACTCCGGCGACGTAGGGGGCGGAGAAGCTGGTGCCGTGGTCGGCGCAGTGTCCGCCGCCGGGGACCGTGGAGACCATGTCCACGCCGGGCGCGGCGACGCCCACGAATTCGCCGGACTGGGAGAAGGGTGCCCGTTCGTTGTTCCGGTCCGAGGAGGCCACGGCGAGAACACCGTCGAAGGACGCCGGGTAGGTCTCCTTCACCTTGCCGCCGAGTCCGTCGTTGCCCGCCGAGGCGACGACCACGATGTCCTGAGCGAGGGCGGCGTTCACCGCCTGCCTCAGGTCTTCCGACGGCTTCACGGCGTCGGCGGTGTCCTGCGAGATGTTGATGATGTCCGCCTTCGCCGTCCCGGTGGCGTAGCGGATGGCGTCGGCAAGGGTCTTGGTCGTGCCGTTGCCCTCGGCGTCGTTCTGCTGGAGCGGGATGATGACCGCGTCGGGGGCCAGGCCGGTGAAGCCCGTGCCCTTCGCCTGGCGCGCGGCGATGATGCCGGCGACCTTGGTGCCGTGGCCGACCCTGTCCGTGGTGCCGTTCTCCTTGCCGCGTTCGATCTTCCTGCCGTCCTCGTCCTTGAGGTCCTTCGGCAGGAAGTTGCGGCCCGCCCGAACGTCCACGGCGGGCTTGAGCTGTTCGTTCTTGACGTCGACGCCGGTGTCGATTACCGCGACGCGAACGCCCTTGCCGGTGGACTGCTTCCACAGCTCGTCCAGCAGGACGCGTTGCAGCGCCCAGGGGCGGCCCGGGTACTTCTTCGAGGGGAAGGTGCACCGGGTCGTGTCGGCCGCGGCCGCCGGAACCACCGGCAGGGTGACGAGGAGGACCGCTGCGGCCGCCACGGCTGTCAGGATGCGGCGGGCGGGGAACGTCTCCCTTGGCGCGGGAAGCGTCTCCCTCCGCGCGGGGTGCGTCCCCTCGGGCACGGCAGGCGTCTCCTGGAGCACGGCAGGCGTCTCCGTATGTACGGGGTGCGTCTCCACGTCCGTGCCCCTCCTCACGAACCCTGCGGCTGGCTGGCGGCGCCGGTGGAGAGGCGGGGTCCGGTCGGCAGGAGTTCGGACCAGGCCGCCGGTACGGGGGTCGGGTCGACGTCCTTGTAGCCGAGCCGGTTCTGGGCCCTCTGAGCCTCCGCCTGCTGCTCCTCCCGCTCCTCCTTCGAGCTGGGTTCACCGATGCCGGAGGCGTCCTGGCCGCTGTCGCTGTTGGACTGCATCGCGTAGCGCAGCCCGGTGTCGGTGACGAGGAACAGGAAACCGGCGTCCGTCGTCGACCCCTTGAACTGCCGGAAGAACTCGCCCGATCCGGGGGTGACGTAGGCGCTGCTGGAACCGGTGGGGAGCGTCGCGGGGAAGCTCGTACCCACCCAGGTGCTGAGCGTGGTGGCGCCGTTGTCCGCGTCGACTCCGCGCAGCACGTTGCACACCGTGTTACGGCTGCCCTTCTTGACGTTCGGGGAGTTGACGGGTTCGGGCTCGCTGACCGGCCAGTCCTTGCCCTGGCCGAACGGGGCGCCCGGTTCGAGCTCGGCCGCGCTCACCGGCTGCGCGTTGCCCGCCTGCTTGAGGGAGACCAGTTGGCGGCTGCTGAGCAGGAGCTTGGCGGTGAAGTCCGAGACCGGCGCGACCCTGCCCGGCAGGACGACGTACTGCTGGGTCCTGGTTCCCGCCGTGGCGGCCAGGACCATGCCGACCCGGTTCGTCCGCGTGCCCAGGCTCCCGGGGGCGTCGGCGGGGTCGCCCGGCCGTCCGTCCACGGTCGGGAAGGTGATCGGGTCGCCGGTGTGGAGCGTTGCCAGCCAGGAGGCCGAGACCCGCTGGGGCTTGGCGTTCTGGCCGACCAGGGTGCGCAGGAGCAGTTCGTCCTTCTTGACGGGGTAGGCCTTGCCCTCGGCGTCCACGATGTAGCGGGTCCGGTCCGGTCCCTCGACGTACATCAGTTCACCACCACGCAGGCGGTTCTTCCCCTCGGTCTTGTTCTCCTCGCGCTCGGCGAAGATGAAGGCCGCCTTCTGGATGGCCCGGCCGCCCTCACCGGGCCGTTCGCAGACCGCCCAGCGCTTGGCCGTGCCCGCCACCTTGGAGTCGGGCAGCCGGTCGGGGGCGTACGGGATGCCGAGGGTCGCTCCGTGCGGGATCTCGCCGCTGTCCAGGACCGACTCGTCGACGTTGATGACCGTGCCCTTGTCCGGGGCGAGGAGGAGCTTGGCGGAGGCCATGTTCAGTACGGGGTGCAGCTGCTTCTTGCCGTCGGTCGTCAACACCACATACCGGGTGGTGGACTTGCTGGCGATGATGACGTGTTCCTTGGGGGTGTCCCACTTCTGGGGGGCCACCGGCTTGAACATGCCCCAGGCGCCGAAGGCGGCGAGAATCACGACGGCGATGATGGCTCCGGGCAGCACCGCGCGCAGCGGCTTCGGGGCGCCTTCCTCGGAACCGGTCGGGTTGGGTTGCAGGAACTGTGCGATCAACCTCCGCTTCGCGAAGGTGTAGGCGTTGAGCTCATCCCGCCGTGATGCCATGTGTCCGCTGCCTCTTCTCCCCAGTGATCGACCAGGGTCCCACACGCACCGTCGGCCCCCGATGCCGTACCGGGCCCTACTATGCCTGCTGGAGCTCCGCCGCCAGTGCTCAGGTAGGGTGACGACCCGATCAACACCCGTGCAAAAAACGGTGAATACGGACACGAGGGGGGCAACGCGGCAATGGGTGCAGCTACGCGCGAGCGTGCCGGGCGAGCCAGCCGTAGAGCCTCCGGCAGTTCCCGGAGGCAACGCCGCAACGAACCCTCCCCGACGCCCGCCGCCCCGCCCTCCGCCGCCCCCGCGCAGAACGCGCCCGCCGCGACGACGCTCCGCTCGATCTCGCGGACCGGCCGGGTACGTCCCGTGCTGCGGCAGCTGGTCATCATCGAGGCGGCTCTCGGGGTGGCCGCCGTGGGCGCCGCGCTCGGCGGGGCGTGGCTGGTGCCCGCTCTCGTGCTCGTCTGTCTGCTGTTCGCCCTCGCGGTGGTACGCCGTCGGGGCCGCGCGCTCCAGGACTGGCTGTCGACCGCTCTCGCGCTCCGGGCCCGGCGGCGGGCCGCCGCCGCGCCGCCCTCGGACGGGGAGCCGATGCTCGCCCCGGTGGCGGAGAACGTTCCCGGATTCGGCCCGCAGGTCCATGTGGACCGCGCCCACCGGACGGTGGGCATGCTCGGTGACGGTACGTTCCTGACCGCCGTGGTGCGCGTGCAGGCGAGCGGCGAGTCGCTCCGGCCCGCGTTCGGCGCACGGTCGCTCCCGCTGTCGCTACTGGGCGACGCGCTCCAGGTGGACGACATCGTCCTGGAGTCCGCCCAGTTGGTGCAGCAGGTGCGGTGCGCACCGGCCCCGCATCTGCCGCGGCAGTCGGTGGCCCGGCTCTCGTACGCGCCGCTTCAGGACCAGACCGGTGCGCCCGCTCTGCGCCTGACGTGGGTGGCGGTGAAGCTGGATCCGGAGCTGTGCCGCGAGGCGATCGAGGCGCGCGGCGGCGGGATGGACGGCGCGCAGCGCTGTCTGGTGCGGGTCGCGGACCATGTGGCGAGCCGGATCACGGGCGCCGGCTTCCGGGCCGCGGTACTCGACCAGGACGAGCTGAACTCCGCCGTGGCCACTTCCGCATGCGCCAACCCCATCCTGTCGGGCCGGGCGGGCCGGCCTGACGCCGCGCCGCAGCGCCGTACGACGGAGACCTCTCGGGTCTGGCGGTGCGACGACCGGTGGCACACCACGTACGCGGTGGACCGCTGGCCCGAGCTGGGCCGTGGTGCGACGCCGCTGCCGCAGCTGGTCGCGCTGCTGACCTCGGTGCCCGCCTACGCGACTACGTTCAGTCTGACCGTGCGGCGCGGGGCGCGGCAGGGCTCGACGAGCGTGGCCGGTCATGTGCGGGTCACCGGTGGTTCGGACACGGAACTGGTGAGCGTGCGAAGGACTTTGGAGCAGGCCGCCCGGCACGCCAAGGTGGGCCTGGCACGGCTGGACCGCGAGCAGCTGCCGGGCGCCCTGGCCACGCTCCCGCTGGGAGGCGCGCAGTGAGCAGAAGGACCGAGCCCCGGCGCGGGCTGCGCGGCCCCCGCCATGCGGGCCACACCGTGGCCGCCGACCACCTCGGCGCTCTGTCCCTGCCGGTCGGTGACGACGGCGTGATCATCGGCAACGACGCGGACGGGCGCCCGCAGCTGATCGGCTTCCACCGCCCCGTTCCGTACGACGTCACGCTGATCGGCGGCCTGTGGACCGCGCAGGTGCTGGCGTTGCGCGCGGCGGGCACCGGTGCGCGGGTGGCGGTCGAGACCGGGCGGGTCCAGGCCTGGACGACGCTCGCCCAGGCGGCGGGCGCCGGGCTGGAGTGCGTGTCCCTGTACGACGTGGGCCGCGTTCCGCCGACGGGCGCGACCGTGGGCAGCCCGGTGGTCGTGGTGCGGGACTGCGGCATGCGGCCACCACGCGGCCGGGTGGTGTCCTCGCCCTGGCAGTCCGTGCTGACCCTGCTCCCCTATCTGAGCCCCGTCGCACCGCGGTTGATGCGTGCGTCGGCCTTGGTGGGCATCCAGCGGGTGTCGCCCGCCGAGGCCGAGCAGATCGGCCGGATCTTGGGGCTCACGCGGGCCGAGTACGAGGCGCTCCCCACCCTCGCGGACGGCGTCACGCTCTGGGTGGCGGGCCGCGAGCGCCACTGGGTGATGACGAGCGGTACGGACGCCGAGACGGGTCTGCTGGGCGACGCTCGCCGGATGGACTGATTCCTGGCCCGTTCGGGCCACGGACGCTCCTCTCGCCAGGGACCATGGATCACGCAAGGAAACCGTTCGACCGAAGGGACGTCGTCATGGGCACTCAGCAGGAAAAGGACGAGCTCTACGCTCTCGACATCTCGGATGTGAAGTGGCTCAGCGCACCCGGCACCGAGGACGCCGAGGAGCGGGTCGAGATCGCGCATCTGCCGGGCGGTGCGGTCGCCATGCGCTCCTCCCTGGACCCGGACACCGTTCTGCGGTACACGGAGGCGGAGTGGACGGCGTTCGTCCTGGGTGCGCGCGACGGTGAGTTCGACCTCACGTAGGCGCGCCGTAGGCGCACGACGCCCACGAAGGGGGCGCCGCACGGGCCGCCGCGATGGGCTGCCGTAACGCGCCCCCCCTTCATACGGGCACACAACGGACGAACGATGTCCGCACATGAACTGAATTGACCGCCTCGCCGGCACTCCTCCTGTCGCACTTGGTTCAGCCGAGAAGCGACACCTGGTCTTCGGGGCGGCCTTTGACGTGCGATACGCCCTGCCTGAGTTCCCCCGATGGCGATTAGGGTGGGTGGGGGCGCGGCAGAGAACCTGCGAGCAGGTGATGCGCGTCGCAAGGGGGAGAGCCGGGCGGACCGGACATCGGGAACGGTCGCCCCCACCCACCACGGCACAAGGGTGCTCGACCACATCAGGAGGCAAAGTGAACGGCGATCGGGACGAGATCCGCGGCGGATGGAACACGCCCGTCGACGAGTCGTCCGACGCGGATCCCGCCGAGATGACGGGTGAGTTCACCATCGACTACACCCCTCCCGCCTGGTACACGCAGAACGCGGCGGGGGACTCGTCGGGGGGAGCGGGATCGCACCTGGCGCCGCCTCCGCCGCCGAACGGGGCACCCGTGTCGGCGCCCGGCCTGCCTCCCCACGGCGGCTTCGACCCCAACTGGGCGGCCGCACCCCCCGCCCCTGTCGAGCCCGCCGCCCCGGCGGCCCCCGTAGCACCGGAGACGCCCCCCGCGCAGGCGAGCTCCGTGGGTCCGGCCGCCTCGGCCGAGGAGTCCGGTGATCCCGGTGATCCCGGTACGTTCGGCGGCGGTGACGTGGAGAGCGGCGCGACGATGCGGTTCTCGTCGGCGGCGCTCAGGCGGGAGATCGCGGAGCGCGACGCCAAGGCCGCCGCCGAGGGCGGGGCCGGGGCGAAAGCGAAGACCGACGCCGAGGCTGACGCCGATGCCGCCGGCGCAGGCGAGACCGAGGCCGAGACCGGGGCGAAGGCCGGCGCCGGGGACTCTGCCTCTGCCTCCGGTACGGACTCCGAAGTCTCTGTCTCCGGTACGGACTCCCATGTCTCTGCCACCGGTACGGACACGGGTTCCGCGACTCCCTCGCGTACGGACCCGGAGACGGGCTCGACGGACACCTCTGTCGCCCCGGATGCCTCGGATTCCGACGACGCACCCGGCGCCGCGGCGGACACCGCCCCCCAGGACGCTGCCCCGCAGGACTCCGTGCCCCAGGACTCCGTGCCTCAGGACTCCGTGCCTCAGGACGCTCCTGTTCCCAGCGCGGACGCCTCGCAGCCCTCCGCCGCGCCGGTGCCGTGGTCACCGCCCGCGCAGGGCGGCGCGCTGCCGCCGCTGCCGCCCGCCTTCCAGCCCGCCGCCCCGGCGCCCTCCGCCCCGCA
>NZ_NWVL01000009.1 GCF_002382885.1 Streptomyces sp. WZ.A104 | reverse complement strand
TGTCGATGAAGATCACTGGATAGACCGGGTCCAGGGGCCTGTTCTGCCACTCGGCCATGCCCTTGAGGACCTTGTCGGTGATCGTGGAGATCGTCTGCCGCGACACCTCGGCGCCATAGGCCTTGGACAGGTGAGCCTGGACCTCGCCGGTCGTCAGCCCCTTCGCGGCGAGAGAGATGACCATCTCGTCGACGCCCGGCAGACGCTTCTGCCGCTTCTTGACGATCTTCGGTTCGAAGGAGCCCTCGCGGTCACGGGGCACGGCTATCTCCACCGGGCCGACATCGGTCAGCACGGTCTTGCCACGGGTTCCGTTGCGGCTGTTGCCGCCGTTCTTCCCCGCCGGGTCGTGCTTGTCATAGCCGAGGTGGTCGGTGATCTCGCCCTCCAGGGCGGACTCAAGGAGCCGCTTGGTCAGCTGCTGCAGCAGCCCACCCTCGCCGGTCAGCTGCAGGCCCTCGGCCTGAGCCCGGCCGACCAACTCATCGATGGGCTGGTCGTCCACCTTCCTCGCCGGCTGCGGCTCAGCGGCCTTGGCGGACTCGGCCTCGGTCACGTTGTCGCTGGTCATCGATGCATCTTCCTTGATCAGGAGTTACACCGATCGTTTTACAGTCCCGACACGGTGCAGCGGCAGGGAATGCGCATGGCGGGCGACAAGTCCGTGCAATCCGGCGGAGGGTGGAGGGCAAGTGCGGTGCCCTCATCGAAGGGCAACAGGAGGTGGTCGGGTCCACGACAGATCCTGTCCGTGCCACCCGGCATCGTCGTCCGTGGTGTCGTCGGTGTGGTTCAGAGCGGTGTGGGCGGGCTGGAATACGGGGGCCAGGTCGATGCCGAGCGCGGTGAGCGCTGTGATCTGCGGCGCGGTCATCTGTGCGGTGTCACCGCGGCATTTGCGCAACCACTGACCGAGGCGGACCTCGTCGCCGTGGACGTCTTCCCGGTGGCTATACGGGACGTTCAGGTGGCCTTCGCGCTGCTGGTACTGGCGAGCCGCTGCCAGACCGCGACTGAAGGCGCGGGCGCGCGGTGCGGGATCGGACAGCAGCAACATGGAGTGAGGGTGCACGTGCGGTTGCTGGGCGGCTAGTTGGGCAAGCAACCGCCGCTGCTGGGGGTGCAGGGTGTGCAGTTGGGTCAGTTGGTGGTCCAGCCAAGTGCCGGCCTCATGCCCGGAGACTGGCGCGCGAGTCGGAGGGTCACTGTGTGGGGTGAGGGTGAGGTGGGTGTAGTCGTGCTGCCATGCCACACCCCAGGGCGGATTCCACCAGGGGTCGACTGCGTTGAGTGCGTCGATACGAACGCTGTGCAAGCTGTTGTCGGCGGCCAATTCTCGTTGTCGGGCCAGCCAGCGCAGGAGCGGCCGCTCGCGCGGGGTGGGGGCGTGGGTGACGGCCAGGGTGCCGTGACGGGCGGCGAACGTGATGGCCTGTTCCAGGTGGGCTTCGAAGCTGTTTTCGGGGTGCGGCCAGGAGATGTTGAGGCTGGTCAGGGCGAGAGCACGCTGGGCGTCGAGGCTTCCGTGGGCGTAGAGGGAGCGCTGCTGGCCCAGCCAGAGGCCCAAGGGGTATCCGGTGCGGTCGGTGTATTCGCTGGGCACGTCGAGGTGTCTGCGGCGTTCAAAGAAGCGGACGGCGGCCTGCCAGCCGATCTCCCATAGTCCGGTGTCGACCAGGTGGGTGCGCAGCTGGGTGGCGGAGGCAACCTCTCCCGCGCGTTCGGGCGGTGGTGGGCGGGGGATGATGCGCTTGAGATTGGTGTGGCCGCCGCCGAGACGCCGCCAGTAGTGGGCGTCGTGGGTACGCAGCCCGTTGAGGACTTCCCACAGGATGGCGAACTCCGAGGATTTCATGGCTTCTTCGGTTTTTTGGCGGGGGCCGATGTAGACGGGGATGATCAGGACGGCAATTTTGCCGATACCGGGTGGCTGGCGCAGGGCGCGGCCGAGGGACTGGATGATGTCGGAAGCGCTGCGTTTGGGGTCGGCGAACAGGACGGCGTCCGCATCGGGTACGTCAACTCCTTCGCCCAGGATCCGGACGTTGGATAGCACGGCTCCATCGACGTGGTCGGCGGGGCCGGAGCGGCGGCGCAGCAGGGGGGTGTCTTCGAACTCGGTCAGGAGCCGGGCACGCAAGCGGGGTGGCTGGTCGCTGTAGAGGGCGCGGGCCCACAGGCGGCGGATGCGGGTTGTGGGGGCGGCGGCCTCGACGGTGCGGGGCAGTGTCTCGCTGAACTGGCGGGCGTAGGCAATGCGGTTGTGGAAGCTGATGACGCGGCGGATGCGGTGGGTTCTCATCGTGTGCAGGAGGCAGACCTGGAGGGCGGCCAGGCGCAGGCCGTTGGGGCGGCGGGTGATGTCGTTGGTGTTGAGGATGTCGCGTAGGTCGTCGTCGGTGATGACTGGCGCGACGATGCGGTAGTCGGCGAGGATGCCGCGGTCGATGGCGTCGGCGAGGCCGAGGTTGTAGACGACGGGACCGTAGATGGAGGGGTCGTCCATCGAGGCGAGCGGTTCGGTCGGTTCGTCGGGCTGTTGGGTGCGGTGGCGGGGTTTTGTTTCGTCTTCGGGCTTCCACAGGCGGGGGGTGGCGGTCATGTAGAGGCGGCGGGCTGCGGGGATCTCGTGGTCGTGGTGGATGAGCGCCCATTGCTTTGTGCTGCTGCCGCTGCTGCGGTGCGCCTCATCAATGATCACGATCTCCCAGGGTGGCAGTTGGTGGTGCCGGTGGGCGCGAACGATCGCGGGGAGGGACTGATAGGTCGTGAACACGACGGCCGGACTAGACGAGACGGCCAGGGTTCGGGCGATGCGGGCCGGGTTAGTGGTGACGGCGAGACGGTTCCCGGAACGGTTCACCATGGTGTCTTTGAGTGTGCAGACGGCGAGCATGCGGTCGATGTGGCTGTCGGCGTTCCAGTGCCGGGCGGTCTGGCCGACCAGGTTCAGGGAGGGGACGACAACGAGGATGTTGCCCTGCTCGGTAAAATGCTCGGCGATTCGGATGGCGGTGATCGTCTTCCCGGTGCCGGTGGCGGAGATGATGGTGGCCCGGGACATGCGGGACAGGGCACGCACTGCGGCGTCGTACGCCTCGCGCTGGTGGACCCGTAGGTGTTTAGCCGCGGCCACAGCCTGGGCTCCCTTCGACGGGGTAGGCAGCACGGTCCGGCCGCACTCCTCAGGCGGCCGTGCAGCGGGCTCTGGGTCGACCTTGCGTCAGCCGCGTCAGCTGATAAAGGCTAATCGGGAAAGTCGTTACCGAGATCACATGCGCTCTCACTCCGGGGCGCGTCTTGCGGCACGGCGTGCGGAGGGGGTGAGTGGTGGAGCGCATACGGCCGTTGCCGTACCGGGTGCCTCTGGTGGACGGCGAGTCGACCGGTTCCTTCGTGACGCGGCTGGCGGCTCGTCACGGGCAGTCCGTCTCCCACCTTCTGGCCACGGTGGGCAAGGGTCGGTCCGCCGCCGATGTCGATCCCTGGGTGAGCGAGTTGTATTTCAACGCCGCTGCGCGCCAGCGGCTAGCTGAGATGGTCGGGCGCCCACTGGATCAGCTGGTGCGGGCGCTGGCGAGTCTGCGGGAAGAGCATCTGCTGCCCGTGGGGTCGGGGGCTGCAGCGTACAGATGGCCGTGGCGGCCGCTCAGCGGGTTCCTGGTACGCGGGTGTGCACTGTGCGCGGCCCGTCGAGGTGTGCTGGATCCGGTGTGGCTCATCCGCCCGGACCCGTGGCACATTTGCGTCCAGCACGCCCGTTTCCATGACTTCTCCCCCAGCGACCGGCATCCTTTCATCGACCTGTCCCCCGGCCCGCACGTCCTGCGGGCCGAGATGCGCAGACTCCAGTTGGTGAGGAAGCTGGGCCCGGTGGGCCGACTGCTGATCGCCGACGCCTTCGCGGTCCTGGCGCACCCTGCAATGCGCCTGCCCAGGCTGGGCAGCAGCCGGACCGCACCGCTGCGTCTGCTGCCCATCGCGGTCGCCGTCGCGTACCGCATGGCCAGGCTTGAGCGGCTGCGTCTGGAGGACCGGCTGGTATACGACGACTACCGTCGCTGGCGCGAGGAGGCCCGCAGCGATCTGACTTTGCAGCTCAGTCTGGCCCTGGACGCATGGAGCGAGCAGCATCAGCCGCTGCAGCCTCCTCCGCTGCCGCTCACCCGTGCGCCGCGCCCGCCCTCCTGGCACTACCAGCAGCCCCGCCTTCCCCACCAGCCCGCCGTGCCCGAGATGGCCCCCGTGGACAAACTCACCTGCCTCCCCTGGGAGATGCTGGCCCGTGGCCCCCGCCTCTATGGCTGACCGCATACAGGCGAATGGCATCCGCAACGCCGGTGCCGCCCAGCCAGCGCAACGGTGAGGGAACCACTCTGCAGCCACTGCCCGGGCAGAAATGGCAGGGATGAACTGCCACAACGTCTGCGTGTCGCCTAGCATCGGTCCAGTGCCGTTCCCGCCGTGGCTTGTGGGAGGCAGGTACGGAAGGGGCACGTCCTGGCCGATGGACATACAGGTGCAGTACCGCAGCGCGGCAGGGCGCACGTGCCGTGTTGAGCCGGCTGGGGTGCGGGGTGTGCCGCTGGAGGAGCGGCGGCGGTTGTCCGAGCCGCGCGCCTACCAGGGCCGCCGCTCCATTCTGACCAAATGGGTCTCGGCCACCACCGGGCAGGTGGTGTTGTGCACGAGCACGGTGCAGATGGCTGCGGCGATGCTTCTCGACTTCGATGCGGACATTGTGTGCTTCCAGTCTGGTGTGGTGCAGGTGCACTGGGAGTTGAAGGGCCGGCGCGGCACCGTGGAGCCTGCCTTCGTCGCCCGCACCCGCGATGCCCGCAGGCTGGTCTTCGCGCGTCCGCCCCGCAACGAGTCGGGCGTGGAGGAGCGGGTGCTGCGGCAGACCGGTGATGAGGCGGGCTGGGAGATACGCCCGCTGCAGGTGCCGCAGGGGGTGCTGCAGTCCTCGCTGGAAAGTGCCGCGCACTTCAGCGGCCCGGAGTTCGTCCCCGACGATCACGTCCGCCGGGTCCTGCTGGAGGTGTTCGCCCTTCCGCGTCCGCTGCAGGTGGGGGCCCTTGCCTCAGGCCTTGGGCTGAAAGCGACGGGGTATGCGTGGCATCTGGTGCGGACGGGCGAGCTGACGGGTGACTGGACCAAGCCGCTGCTGCCGACCTCGCCGGTGTGGGTTAGCCAGACTGCTGATGCCGAGGAGGCACGAAGGCGATGGCAACAGCCGTGAGGCAGACGGACACACAAGAGCAGGCCGGGCTGCGGCTCGGGGCGAGGCTGCGCTGGCAGGGCGGCACCTACCGGGTCCTGGTGCTGCAGGGCGCAGAAGTGCAGCTGGGCTGCCTGGACGAACAGGGAGCGGATGCCCGAGCCCTGGTCGAGGCAGTGGTCGGCGCCGACGACTTCGCTCTCCTGGACGCGGACCTGCAGGAACTCGAGCGGGAACAGGTGACGGACACCAGCCGTCTGTCCCTCCTGTCGGAAGCCGACTCCAAGCTGGTGCGGGACTGGGAACGCCATCTGCGGGAGATCGACGAGGGGGTGCCCCCGGATGCCGACGAGGGCGCGGTACCACGCCCCGGCTACGACCCCCACCTCTTCACCGTGCGCCAGCGTCTGGCCGTCAAGGCAGCAGAGATGAAGACGCTGGGCTTCAAGCACGCCTCGGCCGGCACGATCGAGCGGCGCCGCCGCGCGTATCAGGCGCGCGGCGTTTTCGGGCTGATCCGCGAGATCGTGCCGGGCTCGCCCTGGGGGCGCACCGACGAGCGGGTGGTCAAGCTGCTGCTGGCGGAGGTCAAGGCCGGGCTCGGGGAATCCGACGGGGACGCCAGCCGGCTGTATGACCGGCTGCAGGCAGCGGTGCAACGCGAATACAAAGCCGAGTACGACCAGCTGATGGTGTCCCGGGCGACCTTCTACCGGCTGCTCAAGCGTCTGGACGTCAGCGTGGACGCTCTGCACTGGCCCACCGATCGGCGCCTGGACGAGGCCAATGGCGCCGTGCCCCCGTATACGCCGACCATCGCGCGGCGGCTGGGCGAGCAGGTGCAGATCGACTCCACCGGCCTGGACATCATCGCGATCGGCGACGACGGACGGCCCGTACAGGTGGAGCTGACCGCGGCGATCGACGTGGCATCGAGGACCATCATCGGCGCGATGATCGTGCCGAAGGTGCCGGGCCGCGGCCCGCGGGGGCGGCGGCTGGGCGGACGCGCCACCCGCTCCTTCGACGCGGTACTTATGCTGGCCCAGGCCCTGGCCCCGATGCCCGCTCGGCCCGGATGGTCACCGCAGGCGCTGGCGGAGCGCTCTGAGATGCCGTACGCGGATCTGGTGGCGTGCGATCCGCGGACGGTCGGTGCGGCCGCGCGGCCGGTAATCCGCCCCAGGATGGTCGTCGTCGACCACGGCAAGATCTTCAACAGCGAGCACTTCGACGACGTGTGCCGGATGCTGCACATCAAGGTGCGTCCGGCCCGGGAGCGCACCGCTACCGACAAGGCCATCATCGAGAGCACCTTCAACGCGATCAAACGGCGGTTCTCGCAGCACGTCGCCGGCTACACCGGCTCCGACCTGAGGCGGCGCGGCAAGCACGTCACCGACGGACCGCTGTGGAGCCTGAACGAGCTGCAGGACCTCCTCAACGAGTGGATCGCCCTGGACTGGCAGCAAAAGCCGCACGACGGGCTGCGCAGCCCGTTCCTGCCCGGCCTGACAATCAGCCCGAACCGGATGTACGCCACTCTGGTGGCCGCCGAGGGCCATGTGCCACTGACGCTGACGCCGCACGAGAACCGCAAGCTGCTGCCGTTCCAGCATCTGAAGGTGACCGACAAGGGCGTCAGGATCGGCAACCGCACCTATAACAACCAGGCCCTGCAGGAGTACAAGGGCCGGCACACCGGGATTGCCGGACAGGGCAAGCGCTGGCAGATCCGCTACAGCCCCTACGCCCCACGGTTCGTGTGGCTGTGGGACCACACCAAGGACGACTGGGTGGAGGCGGAATTCATCCACCAGCGGCTCATCAGCGACGAGTGGACCCAGTGGACGTGGGAGCAGGCCACCCTCAACGTACTCGAGGACGGCGGCCGCAAGGAGGACGAGCGGCGCATCGCCCGCGAGGTGTCCGCCCTGCGCGAGCGGGCCCGCCGCGGTCCCGACGTACCGCGCCCGCGGGTACCGCAGCTGTTCACCGGGCCCGCACTGGATCTGGACGTGCCGGTGGTCGACCCGTACGAGGGCATCCCCGACCCCGACCCCGCCACCGTCGTCCGCGCACCGGCCCTCACCATGGCCGCCGAACACCTCATGCATGCGACGCGGCCCGCCTCTCCCCCGCCGGCTGGTCCGCCTGACGCCGAAACCAGGCAGGACCCGGAATCCGAACCAGCCGACGCTGGAGGCGTTGCGGGCCCCGACGACGATCCGCGAGGATCCGCCCACACGCAAAGGAGCGGTGCCCTCAGCCTGCGGGGCGGCGCAGCCGAGGTGTTCGGCATGATCCACTCCCCCGCCCGATCCCCGGACGCGTTGGGTGACGAAGAAGACGACGGAGGAAACCCGTGAGCCGAGACAACCTGGTCCACACCTTCGGCCCCGGCGTGGCCGAAGCCGTCACCCAGTCCATCGACCCGCCACAGCTCACCACCCGGGAGGGCTGGAACCAGACAGCCTCCCGCCAACTGGCCGCCCCCAAGCGCGCCGACTGGGCTCCCAAGGGCACCAAGGTCGGCCCGCGGGATCCCCGCCTGATGTACCACGCCGAGATGCTCCCGGTGGCCACACCGGCGCTGTGGCGGGGCCTGCTGGACGCACGGCGCCAGCTGCGCAAGAATCGCTTCCGCAGCGTCGGACGCGCCACGGACATGATCATCGACGGGGACCGGGGCACTGGCAAGTCCACACTGCTGGTGCAGATCGGCCGCGGCTTTCAGGGCCTCATCGAATCGGACCTGGGCCCCGACCCCAACCGCATCCCCGTCATCTACATCACCGTCCCGCCCGAGCGGGAGAGCAATCTGCACTGGTCGCTGCCCTTCGCCGAGTTCCTCGGCCTCAACCACACCCTTCACCCGGACGACCGCAACCGCCGCACCGCCGACATGACCGAGCCCGTCGCCCACGTGATGCGCCAGGCGAAGACCCGGCTCGTCCTCATCGATGGCATCAACCGCATCCAGGACAACGAGATCGCGGCCGCCTTCAGCTACTTCGAAGCCTTGCAGGACCGCACCAACACCACATTCGTCTTCTGCGGTACTGGCGCCCGTGAGATCGTCCACGAAGCCCGCTACGACAAGCGGCGCAAGAATCTGCCCGACGCGGTCAAGGGCAAGACCTACTTCAGCGACCTGCCAGTGCTGTGGGCCGGCACCATCCCCTACGGCGAGGACTGGCACAGCGTCGTCCAGGGCTTCGACGAGGACCTGTGCCTGTACGACCACAAGCCTCACTCCCTGCTGAAACTCTCTCGCTACCTCCACCAGCGCACCGGCGGCTACATCGCCTCCCTTAGCGACCTGATCTGCCAGGCCGCCCAGGAAGCCATCGAAACCGCCACCGACACCACACCGGAAGCCATCACCAGACGGCTCTTGGACGACATCCGCATCGGCCGCAGCGACAGCCGGTAATTCTCACTTGCCGGAGCTGACACGACGGGAAATGGGGCAGGCCGGGCCGTGGGTTCCACTTTTGAAGCTGCACGGCACTGCGGAAGGCCCCTTCCACCACGACGTGCTGTGGCTGTACGACCGCAAGTACAGCGAAGTCACCGGTGAGCTCGGGGACAGGGCGCCCGCCAGTGTCCCGACCGCCTTGCACCCGGACAGCTGGGTCCAGGATTTCCTCAACGTCCCTGCGCACTCCCTCGAGCGCGGACACCTCCGCTGAAACGCTGGCACGGGTCTTAGCGACATCGACCGGTGTCGTGACCCTTTCGCCTTCTGCACTCACATCGCCACGGGTTCGCGCCCGGATCTGCAACAGAGAGCACTTGGATGAACGTGAGCACGCAGCCCGTATGGGCTGAAGAGAGATACGAGCGCAACAAGGTCCGCCAACTGCTGGTTCCCGGCGGCACGCTGCAGGCCAGCGGCGAGGCCGGGGCTCTGCGGGTGTCCAACGTCTACGGCAGCTGGCCCGCGGTACACGCGGCAGCGGAGGCGGCCGACGGGCTGACCGCTGTGCTGCCCGACCGTTCCGGCCAGGAGGTGCACTGGCAGGGCAGCCGGACGGCGCACCCGCCGCATGCGGTGGTCGAGTCGTATCGGGAAGCCATAGGATTCCGCCCGCACGGCGAGCCCCGCAGCCTGCGCCGCCCGCAGATCGGTGCCCTGCACGCAGTGCTGGGGCACTGGGCCTCGGGCCTTGGCGATCCGGGCATCGTGGTGATGCCCACCGGCACCGGCAAGACGGAAACCATGCTGGCCCTGCTGGTGGCCGCGCGGATGGAGCGGCTGCTGGTGCTGGTGCCCAGTGCCGCTTTGCGGGACCAGATCGCGGGGAAGTTCGAGACGCTCGGCATCCTGCAGCAGGAGGAGATCGTCACGCCTGCCGCGTTGCGGCCCCGGGTGGGCCGACTCGAGCACGGGTTCAAGGACGCGGAAGAAGCAGCTCGCTTCGTTCAGGCGTGCAACGTCGTCGTCGCCACCCCGCAGATCCTCAGCAGGAGCGTGGGGAATGTGCGGATGGCGCTGCTGTCGTCGTTCTCCCATCTGATCGTGGACGAGGCGCATCACTCCCCCGCGGACACGTGGGCACGGGTGATCGATGACTTCTCCGACCGGCCGGTGTTGCTGTTCACCGCCACCCCGTTTCGGGAGGACGGGCGCCGCCTGCCAGGCCGTACCGTGTTCCGATTTCCTCTGCGGGAGGCCCAGCGGCTGGAGTACTTCCGGCAAATCAACTACCGGGCGGTATTCGGTGTCGAGGACGTCGACCGGGAACTGGCGGAACTGGCCGTGGGCCAGTTGCGCGCCGATCGGGAAGCCGGGCAGGACCACCTTCTGATGGCGCGGGCCGAGAGCATCCCGAAGGCCGAGGAACTCGGTTCGCTCTACCAGCAGTTGGCGCCTGAGTTCCATCCCACCGTGGTCCACCAGAACGTGGGCGTCGCGCGCCGCAAGGCGGCCGTGCAGGCACTACGGAAGCGTGAGTGCCGCATCATCATCTGCGTCGACATGCTCGGGGAGGGATTCGACGAGCCCGCCCTGAAGATCGCCGCCATGCATGCGGCCCGCAAGAGCCTCAGCCCGATGATCCAGTTCATCGGCCGGTTCACCCGGGCCGCCGACGGGCTGGGGGAGGCCACGGTGTTCGTCGCGCAGGAACCGGGCACTGGCACCTCACCGCTGCGCCGCCTGCTGCGCGAGGACGCCGACTGGAATCATCTGCTGCGCGATCTGACCGACCGCGCCACCCTGGCCGCGGAGGAGACCAGCGCCTTCGACACCACGTTCACCGGTGCGCCCGAGGACGTGGCGGTCAGCGTGCTGGAGCCGAAGATGAGCGCGGTCGCCTACCGCGCGGCCACCGCCCAGTGGAGACCCGAGGCCGCCCTCGCGCTGTGTAAGGACAACGAGCGTGTCCTAGACGATGCTATGGCCCTGGGCGGCAAGGACTCCCCCGTGGCCTGGTACGTCATCGAACGCCGCACCCCCGTACGCTGGGGCGCACCTCGGGAGTTGGAACAGGTCGTCTACGAACTGATCGTGCTCTACTTCGACACCACCAGGCGGCTGCTGTACATCCACGGCTCGGAGAAGTCGAGTACCTACAAGGATCTGGCCGAGGCCATGCTGGGCGAGGACTGCGAACTGATCAACGGCAAGCGCACCTTCCGGGTGCTGGCCCGCCTGGACCGGCTGGTCCCCACCAACGTGGGCCTCAAAGACGCCCGCGACTACTTCACGCGTTTCTCCCTCCACGTCGGCAGCGATGTCTCGCAGGGCTTCACCACCGCCCAGGAGCACAAGAGTCAGACCCATATCGCCACGTCCGGCTTCGACGACGGTGACAGCGTTTCGATCTGCGCGGCGCACTCGGGTCGCTTCTGGTCCCCCAGCACCGCGCCGAGCCTGAAAGCCTGGACCGATTGGTGCGACCAGCAGGGCACCAAGCTGCTGGACAGCACCATCAACCTGGAGCAGATCTTCGACGGGTTCATCATCCCCAAGGACATCACCGCGCGGCCGCCGTATGCACTGCTGGGCGTGGGGTGGCACCAGCAGGTCTTCCTAGGCTCCCGTGACCGGTACACCCTCACCTACGAAAATGTTCGTTATATCCTCATCGACGTGAACTTCGAGGTCGATGACTTCTCCCCCACCGGCCCTTTCCGGTTCTCCCTGACGACCCCCGCCTGGCGCGTCTCCTACCAGGCAGACTACGAGGCCAAAGGTCTGGTCTACCGGCCGCGCGAGCAAGATGCCGTCATCGTCTCCAGCGGCCCCAGGGCCGAGCCGCAGCCGCTGGAGGAATGGCTGAACGCGCACAAGCCTGATCTCTTCCTGGAGGGCGATCGCCTCATCGATGAGGAAGGCAAACTCATCGCCCCGAACTACACCCGCCGCCCCTACGACCCGTCCCTGCTCACCCCGCTGGACTGGCGGCATGTGGACTTGAGCAAGGAGTCACAGAGGGCGGAGCGCCGCACCGATTCCATCCAGTACTACATGTCGGCCCACCTGCAGGCCACCGGCTCCTTCGACGTCCTTGTCGACGACGACGGTTCGGGGGAGGCTGCCGACCTCGTCGGCCTCAAGGTCGACGGCCGCCATCTGGATGTGACGCTCGTGCACTGCAAGTACTCGCACGCGCCTACTCCGGGCAGACGGGTTGAGGACCTGTACGAGGTGTGTGGCCAGGCCATGCGCAGTGCCAAGTGGCGGCGCGGAAACGCTCTGCCACTGCTGGACCATTTGCACAGCCGGGCCATCCAGTACACGCATCGCAACGGCGGTATCTCACCCTACGAAGTCGGCGGCCCCAGAGCCCTGTTCACCATCCGTGACCAGGCACGCCTGCTACGACCCCGCTTCCACACAATCATCGCCCAGCCAGGCCTGCAGGCCAGCAAAGCCACCAACGAGCAACTCCTGCTGCTCGCAGGCGCGGAGAAATTCGTCCGGGACACCAGCGCCGGCGACTTCACCGTCTACTGCAGCCGCTAGTGCGGCAGGCACGGTACGCCTCCTGGGAGTGTCCGGCACGTGGACCGCTACGGTGGCCGAGTGACTGTCGCGAACAGCTCGACGGGCGGCACTGCCAGCCAGAGCGCCTTCACCGTCTCTACGGAACTGTCCATGGCGCTGACCGCTCAAGGGCCTCACGGTGAGCGGGCGTTAAACCTCCTGCGGGATGCGGCTGCGGTCCTGTCCGATCCGCCTCGGTGGAACGCTCCGTACGAGGTCGCCCAGTCCTGCTGCAGGGGGGCGATCGACAGCATCCTCAACCTGGCGCCGAAAGACATCGAGGGCATCGAGGCTGCGACGAGAGCCGTCACGGATGCCGCCAATGCGGCCGTCGATGTCTGGCGCACAGACCAGCAGGTCCCCGACGAGCTGCTGGACGTCCTGGCCGCCGCGGTCGATGCCCTGCGGGCGGAGGAGGGCAATCCGGGCGGACGGCGCATACGCCAGATCGGCCACCTCGTGCAGGAGCTGACCCGGCAGGAGATGGGGCTGGCGGAAGCCGAGGCGGTGCGCAACTCCTGGACCCGGTTCTACCGGGACACCTCTGGCGTCGTGCACGGGTCGGGCGCCACGCCCGAGGAGTCCCGCGAGCGGTTCGAGGGCGTGGTGGTGGCCTTTGAGCAGCTGTTCCTGGGACTTCCGGAGCGTGCCGGGCGGCTGCGGCAGCTGGCGTCGAGCGAGCAGCCCTCGACGCAGGATGCCGCCGAGATCGCCTCGATGTCGGACCCGCGTGCCGGCAGCTACTTCTTCCGAGCGGCAGTGAGCCGGAACTGGCTTGGCCTGCTGCCGCTGGACCGGCTGCTGCCGGAGGCGTCACGCTGGCCGGCCCTGCCCTACCTGCGGCGCCAACTCGCAGCCGACCCGGCGCGAGTATGCGCCTGGGTGGAGCAGCATCGTGCCACGATCGAGGCGCGCGGCCCGGGCGCGGTCGGCATGGCGGTGAGCCTGGTGGCCGAGGCGGGCATGAAGGCGTGTGGGGTGTTGCAGCAGATCGCCAGGGCACGGCAGGACCGCCATGTGCTGCTGCGCATCAGTTACTGGGCTCGGGACGTCCCGGTGTCCGACCGTACCGGGCAGTGGGTCCGCGTCGTCGAGGACGTGCTGCGTCAGCCGTCCTTCGGCGCCCAGGAGTCCTGGGAGGCGGCGCAACTGGCGGGCGCTCTGGCCCAGACCGCACACCTTGAGGGCCAACTACGTTCTGACGGGGACAGGTTGGGAGTGATCATCCGGTCCGCCCTGGCGTCCGTGCTCGCCGTGCACCTATCGGAAGCTGACAAGTGGGAGGTCAGCCTGGTCGACGATCTGAGGGAGATCTCTCTGGCCGATCCGCCGGACAGCGTGCTGTTCACGCTGATGCGCGCCGTGCTCGACCTGGCCCGCGAGGACGCCCGGCTGGGCGTGCCGTTGTCCGTGCGGCTGCGGGGGCTGGACAACAAGCTGCCGGCCGGCCCGGTGGCCGACCGGCTGCGCTCCGTCGTCCTGCTGGAGAGCTACGACCGCGATCGGACAGACGCGGCGTCGTCCGGCCCTTGGTGGGAGCAGGCCGTCCCACTGGCGGGTCGGCTTGCGGCTGCCGGGTCCCCGCGCGCTGATGTCGCGGACTTCCTCGCCCTGCTCAAGGACGCCTGCCCCGACCAGCACCGCGCCGGGCTGCACAGCGTGCTGGCCCAGGGTCTTGGACAGGCACCGTCCGCGCAGGAGATCGCCGACTGGAAGGACACATACGAGACGGCGCATGTCTCGCTGCCGTCTGCCTGGCGCACCGTCTGGGAGCTGTCCCCGGTCCTGGCGCCGGAGGTGCTCGAGCCGTGGCGGCCGCTGCTGGAGATGCTCACCGCGCTGGCGGGGCAGCCCGCGCCGGCGCGTCCGGAGCCGGTCATGCACATCACGTCCTGGGTCGAGAGCCACGGCGGTCTGTCAGCGGACGTGATCGCTGCCCGTGCGGCGGAGGAAGGTCCGGCCGCCGCGGCCGGCCACCTGACCACCGCACCCGTCGAGCGCACCGACGTCGACGCCAGTGACGCTCGCGCCGGCCTGCTCAGTGACCTGGTGGCCCAGGATCCGCAGCTGTGGGCCCGCGCCCCGGGCGGCGTGGCGGCCGCCGCGGCCGGCGACCCGGCCGTGCTGGCCGCCTACTTCAACTCCCTGCACCGGGCCGCCCGTGAAGGGAAGATCACAGACGCGGAGCTCGCTGCGATCGCCGAGGCCGCCTTCGCCACCCGGCCGGCAGCCGGGCAGGACACGCCGGGCGCACGGCAGTTGGAGCGGGTGATCTGCAACCTGCTGCACCGGGCATGGGAGAACGGCCTGCTGCTGAAGGACTCATCGGGTGCGGCAGAGGGCACCGTCGAGTGGCTGGAAGGCCTGGTCACCGGCTGGACGCAGCCCCGTACCGACACTCAGCAACCGCTCCTGGCAGCGATCGATCAGCCGGGCGGGGCGGCGCTGTTGTCGCTGATCGCCTGGGGCCTCCAGCAGGCCCAGCGCACCGGCCAGGAGCTGACCGACCCGGTCCGTGCTGTGCTGGCCCGGCTGCTGGAGGGCGAGCCAGATGATCAGGCCCTGTCGGTCATCGGCTTCTGTCTCGGCCAACTGGTGCACGTCGATGCGGCCTGGGCCGAGGAGCAGGCCGACCAGCTCTGCACGCTCGACGCTCCCTGGCGGCCCGCCGCTACCTGGCTGCAGCATGGGCGCCCGCACAGCGGCATCCTGGCGCGCCTGGATCGCACTGCGCTGCTGCAGACGGCGGCCGGCCCAGACGGCATCCCCACTCTCGACAAGATCATCCTGTCGTTCCTCACTGGCTCGGAAGCCCTGGGCCCGGCCCCTGCGCTATTGACCGAGCTCGGCGCGCAGGCCGACGGGCCCCAAGCGGTGTCCGAGTTGCTGTCCCGCCTCGCCCAGGCCGTGATCGGCTGCGAGGAAACAAGCCCGTGGCCCGAGCGGGCGGCAGCGTTGTGGCGTTGTGCGCTCGAGGCACAGCTGGAGCCCGCTGCTCTCACCGGCGCGGGGCGGTTTGCCTACGCCGACCGGCTCGACGATGCCGTCTGGCTGGAGCTGACCGCCCGCACCGTTGCCCGGCAGCCGGAGGTGGAGGCGCCCTACGCGGTCGCCGAGCGCGCAGCGCGCCACCCCGATTCGGCCGATGCCCTGCTGATCGCCGCGGCCATGCTCGGCGCACAGGTGGACGTCTTCCACCGGCAGGAGATCCAAGGGCATGCGGCCCTGCTCTTTGCCCAGAGCACCGCGGAGGGCGCGGCCGAACATGAACAGCTGCGGATCGCGTTGATCAACGCCGGTGCGATCGAGGCTGCCTACAAAGACCCCCCTGCCAGCCCATGACCGCCCTGGCGCAGGCGGGTTGAGGTCAGGGCCCGGTCAGGTGACCGCATCGGCCACGGTGTGCGGCTTGGCTTCCTTTCCCATCTGAAGATGAGGTACCTACGGCTCGCGTCGCTGGACATGGCCGCTGTGAGAGATCGAGGGCAAGCCCAGGGGGCGCCCTGAGATCAAGCCGGGCCTGGGAGCCGCTATACCGCGTCCGCGCATCCCGCGCGGCCGGTTTCGGTCTTGGTGACCGGAAGCGCCTAGGGTGAGTGTGGCGGGCGCCGGGGGGTGGCGTGCGCAGACACGCCACGCTGGAGGTAACCATGGGGTTGCGCCCGACACACCTCGGTTACGCCTACCAGGATCTACTCACCGCGCTGCGTCTGGTGGATCTGGCGGTGGGACGTGCGAGGTCGGTGACCGTGGACACGAAGATGTTCGCCGGGGACCGGTTCGATGACATCACGTGCGAGTGGGGCACCGGCAGCCGTGAGCGATTGCAGATCAAGCACACGGATCACGACCGCGCGTTGTCGGCGGAGAGTTTCATCAAGGACAGCCGGGGTCTGCGCCTGGATCTCCTCTTCTCCTCCATCGACCGTGACCTCACCTCACAGCCCGCTACCTCACACCGTCTCGTGGTCCGCGACACCGAGCCGGACAAACCTGATCTGATGCGGGTGCTGCAGCCAGTCAGTAGCGGCATCGACCCGGGCCCGGCGCTGCACGGCCTGGGCAGCAAGCGGTTCCGGTTCGACGCCGCTGCGCTTCGGGCCCACGATCCGTGGAAATCCATGCTCGCCACTGTCAGCGATGAGGTGCTCCAGCGTGCCTGTGCCTGTCTGATTGTCGACACAGGTGTTGCGGCGTGCTCGCTCAACATCCGCGAGCCCGGGTCGGCCGAGGCGGCCCTGCTGCACCGCATCACCGAGGAACTCGGTGCCGGACGGCCGCCGAACCGGACCCGTACAGCCGAGGACGTGGCGCTGGCTCTCATCGAGACGGCCAAGGCGGCCCGCAGCCGGACGGGCACCGTGACGGTCGAGGACCTGCTTCCCCGCCTGGGTTTGGAGACCGACTTCGGGGCCGTGCGTGAGGGCCATCCCGTGGACCGGGCCACCGAGGTGGCCCGCCCCGCCGTGCTCACAAAAGTGGTCACGGCCGTGGAGGACACCGCGCAGCTGGGCGGTGTCGTAGTGGTCACCGGCGCTCCCGGCATCGGCAAGTCGTGGTTGTGCGAGCAGCTCGGCGACGCACTGGCCCAGACCTGGCTGGCGGTACGGCATCACTGCTGGCTCGGCGCTGCGGATGCCGACCGCGGTGAGCGGGTGCTGACCGAGGTGGTGATCGGCAGCCTGCTGCGGCAGCTGGAGAGCGCCGCACCGGAGGCGGTGGCGCAGGTCAGGCCCCGCTACGCGGCCACCAAGGAGACGCTCGTGGCAGCGGTCACGGCTGTGCGCGGCCTGCTCCCGGATCGGCCCGTCGCGTTGGTCGTGGACGGGATCGATCACGTCAGCCGGGTCCTTGGGCACAACAGTGGCGGCGCGTTCGGTGGGCCGGTGGATCCGGCGGCCTGCTTGGTCGAGGAACTCACCTCGCTCAGCCTGCCGCCCGGCGCCGTTCTGGTCCTGGCCAGTCAGCCCGGCCCTCATCTGGAGGCGGTCGACGCCCGGGCTGCCCGTTTGACCGTTCCCCCTCTCGACCGCGCCGAGCTGGGTGCGTTGGCGGAGCGTCTGGGTGTGCTGTCGGCGCTGGCGCCGTCGGCTGCTGCTCTGGGGGCTGCCACGGATGCTGAGGCCGCTGTCACCTTGATCGAGGAGCGCTCACGAGGCAACGCTCTTTACGCCACGTATCTGTGCCGTCAGGCCGTGGGCCCGGCTCCTGGTCTTGGCGCATCGCTTGCGCCGGGCGCTGTGGGTGATCCCCTTGAGCGGCTGCGCGCGGTTCCGTCATCGGCGCACGACCTGGACGACTACTACGCCTATCTGCTGCAGACTTTGACGGTCGAGCAGCGTTACGCGGTCAGCACGCTGGCAGTCTGCGACTTCGCTGTCAGCGCGGACGAGCTCGGGGAGATCTTCCCGATGCCGGCGATGATGATCGGTGCCGCCCTGACCAGGGTGGCACCGATCATCGCTCAGCAGCCGGGGATCGGCGGGCTGAAGATCCACCACGAGAGCTTCAGCCGTTTCGTGCGCCGGGCCGAGGGTGACTCCCGATGGGTGGACCAGGTCCGGACCCAGGCCGCCCAGTGGCTTTCCCAGCGCGGGTTTTTCACGGACGCGCGTGCCTTCCGGCACCTGCCCGAACTCCTGTCCGCTCTGGGCCGTGACGAGGACCTGGCCCTGCTGATCGGGCCCGACTTCCTCTCCCGTGCGATCGCCGGCCTGCAGCCTCCGCAGGCCATCGTCCACACCCTGGCCGTCGTCGCCCGGCGGGCGGCGGCGTGCCGTGATTGGCCGACGCTGGTGCGCTGCATCGAACTGAGCCGGGCGCGGTCGACCTATGAGGAAGAAGGCCTGCCAGGTTCCCTGGTGCCGTATGCGGATGTGCTGGTGGCGCTGTCGGGAGCCGACCATGCGGCGGCGGGCCTGCTGTATGAGGGTGTGCCAACGCTGTCGGCGCGGTGGGGCCTGCAGTTGTGTGCAGCGGTCGACCGGGCCGGGTTCGCCGCCCCGTGGGAGGCGTATCTGACGGCCTGGGACAAGGATCGCGGTGGTAAGTCTGGCCACGACGGTTCCGCGGGCGATGAGGCGGTGTTCCTGGCGGAGTTGCGTGGGCGGATCAGGCTGCCTGGCCATGGCACCGACAAGCGCGAGTCGCCGGAAGGCCACCCGCTCACGCTTGCTCAGCGGGTGGCCCGGTTCCTTGATCAGGAGGCATTGGACTCCCCCGAACCGGCGCTCGGTGTGCTGCTGGACTGCCTCGGCGCCGAGCCGCTGCTGGAGAGCGCGGCGCTCATCGAGCGTCCCGAGCGGCGTGCGGCCCTTCTGCTGCATCTCGCCGACGCCCACGACGGCGCGGGCGGGATACTGCCGTCGGCGCGCACACTGGCCGTCGCGGCCTGGGCCAGCGCTCCGTGCGGCCTACGACGTCTACTGGACCAGGGCGTGCCGGTGGCTGACCTGGCCGAGGAGGTCTTCCGCGGGGACGACGTCACCACGGTGCTTCAGGAAGCAACCCACGCGGTGCTGACTGGCCGTTACGGCGATCTGTCGGGGCCGGTCAGCAGGTGGCTGGAGCTGCTGGAGGTGGCCCAGGCCGCTGATCCGCAGGCGCCCACCCGGCTGCTGGCCCTCCTGGACGGCGAGGGTTTCTATCGTGCCTGGCTGCGGTTCACTGTCACCACGCTCGGTCTGGGCCGCGACGTCGATGCGGGCCGGATCCCCGCCGAGCGTGCGTCCACTGCCGCCCGTGTGGCGCTTGAGCAACTGGCCCAGCACGCTGCCGCGTTCACGGGCCAACCCAATGCCAGCGAGCTTGGCGACATCCACCGCCTCGTGCGGCAGGTGCTGCACGAGGCGGTCGCCCTGCTGCGCGGCAACGACGTCGCCCTGAGCATCACGTCCCTGCAGACCGTCAGCCGAGGCACCACCACATCCCTGATGGGCATGGCCGGGTCCGGTCCCCTGATCACCACGGAGCTGCTGTCCCTGCTGGCCCACAGCGTGGGCCAGGCCGGGTCCGACATCATCCACGAGCTGATGCGCACACTGCGCACGGCGCAGGCCGACCGCCGTTCCATGTATGCGGAGGACGCCGACTTCGAACTCGAGATGGCCCGCGTGAGTCTCGCCTGCGACGACCCGGACGAGGCGCGGCGCTGCTGGGAACGTGCCGCCCGCTACATGGGCGCCTATGGCGGCCACAAGGACATCACCATCGAGGAACTGCTGGATCCACTCCCCCAGCTTGTGCAGGCCGACCCCGTCCAGGCACGGGTACGGCTGGCACGTACGCAGCCGCTCGTGTATCTCGTTGCAGAATGCACCGACGGACGGGGCACGGCGGGAACACCACAGGAGTGGTGGCGTCTTCTCGCGCGCCTGGATCCGCGAGCCGCCTCGCAGCTGGCCGCCCTGGTGCTGCTGACCGAGCCGGGACTGCCCGATGCCCGGGTGGACGCGGCCCACCAGCAGCTGCTGGCCATGCAGGCCGACTCAGCCGACCCCGTCGTCCTGGCAGCGCTCCGTATCGCCGCAGGTTCCCGTGGCCGCAGCCTCGACTCCGACATCGCCCTGCTGGGCAGGCTCGCCGACCTGCCCAGCGACGACGCAGCCCATGCTCTGCGTCTCCTGCCGGTGCTCGCCAACGCGATCACCTCCACCTACGACGACCAGACACTGATCCACGCATCGCACCTGGCCGGGGACACGCCGAGTCCTGCCCTGCGTGCGGCGGCACAGCGTCTGGGCGGTGAGGGCGGCCCGCCCTGGACGCCCAGGCCCGTGCCCAGCACATCCTCCCGCAACTGGTCCGGCTCCCATAGGCGTTACCCCACCGGCGCCTTTCTGCACGCCCAGCAGCGCCCCGTGCTGCCGCAAGGCGCGGCCGGTGTCCTCGCCGCGGTCCGTGACTGCAGCAGCAAGGCGTACGACGATCCCACGGGGCCCCGGTGGTCGGCCGATGCGCTGGCCAACGCGGTCGGATGGCGGCTGGTGGAGGTCACTGAACGCCAGGGTCCCGACGAGGCCGCCCAGTTGTTGCACCGGATCGCCCAGGAGATGAGCGCCTCTGGCCCCGTCGATGTCCTCGCCGATGTGGCTGCCGGGCTTCATCTGCGCCGTGGCATCGCCCCCGACGTCTTCGGCCCGCTCGCCGCGACGGCCGGCATGCTCGCCTACACCAAGATCCGAGGCGGCGGCGGATGGCGGTCTTTCGCCGGCAACGACCGCCTGGAGCTATGGCAGCAGGCGCACACCGCGGATGCCGCTGTCGCAAGGCAAGACCTCGCGGACCATGTGGCCAGCGCCGTCGCCAACCCGTCCTACGGACGCACCGTCGGCGTCAGCCAGGCCTTGGTCTCGGCGTTCGCCATCCAGCCCCCAGACGTCTCCCGGCCCCCGGCTGCCGACGCGCTCGCCTGCTGGGACGCCGCGTATGACGTCATCGCCCACCGTCTGCCCGGCGATGCCTGCCTCAGCGACGGCGCCTACCAGCCAGTGCCGGAGCCGACCGCACAGCACGACATCGACACCGCATTGTGCCGCCTTGCCGTGGCCACCATCGCCCTGCCCGAACGCGGCGACAAGCGCCGCGCCCTGCTGTCGGCGACGGTCCTGCTGGCCGCCCGCCCCCGCCAGACACAGGCCGCGCTGGCGCACGTCTTGTCCTTCGACCTCGGCGCCGGGCCTTTGACCTGGCTCCTGACCGTCCTGCACAGCCATCTGCCGGACGGGCCCCTGGATGCCGCTCTGCATGAGCAGCTCGTGGCCCTGTGCACCAGCGACATGCTGTCCGTGCGGGTGGAAGCCTCCGCCGTCCTCACCCTCGCCGGACATCAGCCGCCCTCCCCTCCGGCAACCGCGGCCCATCCGACACTTGCCCACGCCATCGCCGCCGATCTCAGCAGCGAGGACAGCGCATGAAGGACCCCCGGCGCTATGCGACCCACCTCGTCGACCGCTTCCTGGGCGCCCGCATCGACGCCGCTGGCCACGCTCCCGGGCTGCGTGAGACCGTCATCGACCTCGTGGCCGCAGCCGTCCCCGGCCATCTCGAGCCGCTGATGCGCACCCAGCTGGACCTGCTGACCCACCCCAGCAGCGACCAGTTCCCCGACGCCTATCTCGCCAATCGGGCCACCGCCGAAGACGCCCTGCAGAAGGCCGCGGCAGGCCTGCGTGCCGCGCTCGCCCAAGCCGGACACCTGGTCAACGCCCAGGCCTTCGAACGCGGCGCGGCCGCACGCCTGCGCGATGATGCCCGACCGGCCCTGCGCGGCGAACTCGCCCGCGTTCCCCGGCCCCTGACCCGCCCCGGGGCGCTGGGCTGGTCACTCGATCCCGCGCCCTGGTTCAGCGACAGCCACCAGGAGCAAGAGCCTTGGCCGCCGCTCGGTCTCGCTTCGGTCGCGGGCCTGCGGTCCCTGCCGGAAGCCGCCCGGGCCTTCGCCCGGGTGGACGACGGGCCACACGCGGGCTGGGTGCAGATCGGACTGATCGAGCGGCAACGCACTCCCGCACGCCGCTACCCAGACCAGCCCGCCCGCCAAGTACTGATCATCGTCGGTCTCGAAGCTGCCGACGACGATCCACCACCCGGTACGCTGCCCGTCTCCCAGGCTCCCTGGCAGCTGTGGACCCGCCCGTTGCAGCGCCTGGCACCTGCCCTCACCCGGCCGGAGGCGGCAGCCGAGCACATCAGCACCACGGACCAGGCCCTCGTGGCCATCACCGACGCCAGCGCCACGCCCATGGTCGACGCGCCCCCGCGCCGCAGCGGTCCCGGCCTGCCCCCGTACGTCCTTGCACCCGCCGCCAGCGTCGTGGCGGCGCTCGGACTTCAACCCACAGGCGGCATCTGCGGGTACAGCCTCAGCGACACGGCCCCGAAGTCCTAGCTCAGACACCAGCCGCAAAGTAGCGGGTGATCACACGCTGGCCACCGTGGCGACCTTCTCGTCGTACTCGCGCAGCATCCGCATGACGGTGGCGGGTGAGGGGTGTTGGCCCTTCTTCGTTCCGGTGGTGATGACGAGCCGCTTGGCGATGTCGCGAAGGCTCATCTCCTGGTCGCGCAGGTGGAGTGCCATGGACAGCATGTCGTCGTCGGTAACACCGGCGCCGCCGATGGTTTTGCCGCGCTTGCGGGCGGATTCGTGGCCTTCGAGGGTGCGGTCGCGGACGTACTCGCGTTCCATGCCGGACAGCGCGGCGAGCACGGTGAACACGACGCCGGAGGGATCGTGCGAGCCTTTGAGCTCGCCAGTGAGGAACTCCAGCCCGACGTCGGACGCTTTCAGCTCTTCCGCGAGGGTGGCGAGGTCGATACCGCGGCCAAGGCGCTTGTGCTCGTGGACGACGAGCGTGACAGCCGCCCCGGAGGCGCGGATCTCGCGGGCGAGCGCGACGGCCTTGTCCAGCTCGGGACGCCGGGTGGCGCGGGTGGAGATCTTCTCGGAGAAGATCCGGGTCACCCCGGCCTCGGTGAGTGAGTCGAGCTGAGTATCGAGGGACTGCCGGGCAGTGGAGGCTCGGGCGTAGCCGAGGCGGACGTGACCGGCCGGTTCTGCTCCCTCGTTCCGCGGCCGCGGTAGTTCCACCCAGGCTGAGCCGGGCTTGCGTACGGGCGGGGTGGGGACGTTGAGCGTCTTCGCGAGCTGGGGCACGAGCCGGAAGCGGGCGGTGTGGTACTGGATGGCGACCTTGCCCTTGCCGGTCCGGCAGGGCGATCCGGCCGGGGCGGCGCAGGTGGACATCGGGCAGGGGCGAGCCTCGACGAGCAGGTGGCTGTCAGTCGTCGTTGCGAGTGCGCTCATGAGGTCCACCAGGGCAGGGTGCCGCGCTCACGTGCGTCGTCCTTGGCGACGCGGACCTGGGCCACGGCCCACTGGTCGGCGGCCCGCTCGACATCACCCAGATGCTCAGCGCGGGCGCCGGTTGCTGCGGGACCGGGCTCGTTGAGGCCGCAGCCCCGGCAACAGACCCGGTCCGCGCGAGCGGGGCAAGCAGTTCGATGTCCGCAGCGGGAGCAGGCATGTCCGGCATCGCGGTCCAGCACATCGGTGCGGGTGATCTGGGAGTAGCTGCGGCAGGAGCCGCAGCTGACCTTCAGGGGCACGCTCCAGTCGACATGCTCGCGGTCCGCGCTGAGCGCGTAGTCGACGGAGTCCGGCTCACCGACGATCCCGCACGACGGGCAGGCGAAGTACGGGTGGCTCTCCTCCCGGGGCGCGCTGCTCACCGGGCGTCGCCCTCTGGCGTAATGGTGAGTCGGCCGCCCGGCTGCGGGGTGAGGGTTCCGGTGATCGTGGTGGGTTGCGGTGGCAGGAGTTCGCAGGAGGCCACCGGGGAGTCGAGGGCTACGTCCAGGGTGCGGTCCAGGCCGGTGTGGCTGGTGGTCACGGTGACCGTGGTGAAGACCTCGCCGGCGTCGATGCGGGCTTGGATCTTGTCCAGCTCTGTCTGCGGGTCGTCCAGGACCAAGACCTTCCAGTCGTCTCCGTCCGTTCCGCGGATGCGCAAGTGCATGGGGTCAAGTGCGTTCATTGCAACTCCCTCGTGGGCGACTTCGACGCGCCGAGTGTTTCATAGGTGCGTTTCAACTCGCTAGGGCTATGCAACGACCCATGAAACAAGATTGATCGAGGTCGCGGTTCGGGGGCGGGGG
This sequence comes from Streptomyces sp. WZ.A104, assembly GCF_002382885.1. Lineage (GTDB taxonomy): Bacteria > Actinomycetota > Actinomycetes > Streptomycetales > Streptomycetaceae > Streptomyces. The sequence goes on along the minus strand of NZ_NWVL01000009.1, from coordinate 125,215 downwards.
TGTTTCACAGGCGACCACCTATGAAACGGCTCCGGCGGGCAGTTACCAGTCCTCCGGTGAGAGCTGATCAGATCCCCCGCCGATCAGGTCCACGATGCAGGCGCGCAAGTGCAGTGCCTCGTGGAACCAGATGGCGCCGTGAAGGAGCCAGCCGAGGTCGTACAGGGCGCCGCTGCGGAGATACCTGTGTACGAGCAGGGCGATTGCCCCGGAGAACTCGCTCGCCGGGGTCCGGTCCGTACCCGGACAGTCCGGATCACTGTCGTGGACCCTGGTACCGGTGATGAAGCGTGTGATGGCGCAGGCTGCTTCGGCCGGTTCGGGAAGTGCGGTGTGCACCGCAGCTGCCCATGCGGGTAGCTGGCCGCAGTGATCGCATCGTGTCTGGCGGCCGTTCGGCAGCAGCCCGTCGTTCCTCAACCGCTCGTAAATCCGAGTACAAAGTCCCTGCTCTACCGCATCCCAGTCGTCCTGGTCGGCCTGGAGTGTCGGCCACCGGTGGGCGAGCCATTCGTAGGGCAGCCCGGCTGCCCGCTCTGCGATGCGGTGACGACCGTTGGCGGCGTTCCATACCGCGGTCCACGCCACAACCTGGGAAGCGGGGGTGTGCGGACGGCTCCTGGCCGCCGCCAGGAGGGAGCGGGAGAGCGCCCGGTAGGCAGCCGGGGCGCCAGGCATTCCCGGGAGCGCGTCGAGTCCCGCACCGACCAGCAGGCCGTTGCTGAGCACGCGGCGGCGAAGGTCGCTGCCCAGGTCGCTGTATGCGCTGTAGGCCTGGGACAACGCGAGGTCATCGAGCGACCACTCGTCTGCGTCGTGGAGCAGTGCGATGTGGGGAATGGTGGTCTCGACGGTGAGGACGATCTGCCGTTCCGCAACGCTCACCACGTCGTACCGGGGCACCTCGCGATGGCCTCCCGGCCGACGCTGGGCCGCTTCGAGAAATGCCGTCCAAATGCCCTCCAGAGCGACTGAGACGGCTGTTTCGCGCAAGCGCTCATCCCCCGCCCAGCGCAGCACCTCCTGCCGCGCCGCCGTTGCGTGCGCTTGACCACCGGGGCCGGCAAGCGAGGGCTCGGTGATGTGCGCGTCGTCTTGGTAGGGGAAGATCGCGGTACGGCCCGTCGCCACCGGATCACCGTCCACCACCAGCCTCCAGCACGGGGCCATGGCCACCACCGGGACCCCGTGCACACGGGAGGCGAGCGGGCCGTGCAGATTCCATACCGCGACGGCACGAGCCCACAGTCCACCTTCGTTCCGTGGCGGGCGGGCTTTGGTAGCGCGCAATGCCTCCGGCGCAATGCCCGTCGACCGGGCCTCGCGCACCAGAGCCGACTGGGTGGCCGAGAGCTCCAGCTCCTCCCAGGTCAGCCCCGGCCGGATCGGCGGAACATGGGACGAAGACCATGCTGGCAGGCACGGAGCGTCAGCGGTGCAGCCGCAGTCGGGAACGGGACGCTGCCGGCCCGTGGCCTGGGGCCGGTGCCAGCGGGTGACCGCGCCCTGGGCCGGGCAGGAGGAGACCTCCTCCACGTCGGCGACGCGCCCGGCCGCAGGAGCAGCGGCTTGGGGATTCGCTTCAGACTCGGGCGCCATCGTCCGGAGCATGGCCAGCACAGCCCGTTCGAACAGTCCGGCGATGCCCTGGTGATCGCCAGCGGGAGCGCGCATGGCCCCCACCAGCAGTGCCACCTGCCGCTGCCACTCCTTCGTCGCGTCGTGACACGGGGCGGAGGAGTCCCCCGGAATGTCGGTGTTCCGGACAGGCAGCAGAGCTTCGGCAGGGTAGAGCAGGCGCACCCGCGGCTCTGCCGCATCGGGGTCCGAGATCGGAGTCAGGACTCGTTCGGGCCCGCGGAACTCCGCGACCTCGTACAGCGGAGCGGCTGATGCCGCCACAACGCGCCGGTACAAAGTCACGCACGAGGGCTCCGGCTCAGCCACTCGTATTCCAACAACGTCCTGCTGCTCTGCACCCACGATCCCTCGTCTCTGTCAGTCAGGGGCAGGTTATAGTCCGTCAGAATGCCTGAAAGGGCAGGTCTCAGCCTTTATCAAGTCCGTGTGGTCTATCGGCCAACGATATCCGCCGGAGTACGGGGGCGCAGCACGGCAGTGGCGGCCCCCAGGTCGAGGCGCTTGTCCATGTCGAGGCGGAAAGTGCCGTAAGGGTTGACGTTGGACCAGAACAGCGCGGTCAGTCCACGCCGGTCCTCGTCGCTCAGCTTCTTCGCCCAGGCCGGTTCAGCCAGGACCTGCTGCACCAGCAGGGTGTTGACGTGGACGAGCGCGGACTGGAGCAGGTGCAGGGCGAGCATCGAGGTTTCGGCGTGCTCCTTGTCCGGTCCGGTCAGGGCGCCGTCTTTGCCATAGTGGAGCACGGTGTTCGCGCTGTTCCAGTTCTCCACGACCTGGAGCCCGCCGTGGATCTCGCGGCGCAGGCCGGGACTGGACAGGTAATCGCAGGCGAAGACCGTGCGCACCGCGCGCCCGAGTTCTTCGAGGGCCTGGTAGGTGGGGTGCTTGGGGCCGCCGCGGGTGAAGCGTCGCAGGACCTGTTCCGCCTCGGCGGTGCCGAGCCGGAGCGCGGTGGCGTACTTGACCATCTGGTCGTACTGCTGCTCGATCAGTTCCCAGCGGATCGGCCGCGTTAGCGAGGCGCCGAGCGCGGGCCAGCCGGACGGGGTGTCGTCCGGGCGGTACAGACGGATGCTGCCGATGTTCTTCAGCCTCGGCAGCAGACGGAAGTTCAGCAGCTCGGTGAAAGCAAACCCGACGACACTCGCGCCGTGCGTGTCGACGTAGTTGGACTCGATCTCAGCGTCCGTGCAGTGCCTCAGCAGGCCCTCGATCATCGCCGCGACCTCGGACGACGAACAGCTCTTGATCTGGGAATAGATGCAGACATTCTTGCGCTCGACGTGCCAGTAGATCATCACGCCGTTGCCACCGTAGCGGGCGTGGTACTCGGTCATGAAGTTCGAGGACCAGGACCCGAACTTCTTCGAGTCTGACGCACACGCCGTTCCCTGCCCCCACCAGGCGGCGTCGCGGGCGGCGAAGGTGGCGTTCACCAGCCTGGTGACCGCGGCGCGGAGGTTGTCGACGGTGATGAAGTGCCGGCGCACGTGCCGCAGCGCGGCCTCGCTCTCGCCGTGCTCCCCGGTCGCCACGATCGCCCGGATACCCATGTTCGTACCCAATGCGAAGAGGGCCAGCAGCAGGCGGCGCTGGAGGACGTCACGCTCGATACGCTCGTAGGCGGCCACCGAGGCGAACTCCTCGGTGAAGCCGCTGAGGAAGTCGGCGTTCTTCAGCACGTCCAGGAGGTCCAGGACGCCCCAGCGGCGTGCGACCTCTTCCTTGAGGGCCACCAGACCGGTGGGCTCGGCCAGCGGCTCCAACTTCGGCACGGTGATCCACGGCTCACCCTTGCGGGTGGTGACCTTCACCCCGCCCGCCGAGCCGTCCGCGAGTGCGGCGGAGAGCCGGTCCATGCCCGTGGTCATGCGCTTCTTCAGGTCTGCGATGAACGCCCTCGGGTTCACGGGCTGGCGGATCGCGGCGTAGTGCACGGCGCGGGTGGCCTCGAAGTCCCCGGGCAGGTCGTACTCCGGGTTTCGCCAGCGGGCGGCGCCCTCGACGTAGATCTCGCGGCGCCGTACCGCGTCCCGCAGCGCGACCAGTACGCACAGCTCGTACGGGATGCGCTCGACCTTGCCCTTGTCGTCGACGACCGCCTCGCGCCAGTCCTTGCGCACCACGCCGTCCATCGGCACTTCGTCGCCGGCGTCGTAGAAGCGGGTCTTGCCATCGACGTCGGCGTACTTCTTCAGCAGCTTCATCGCGTCCATCACCGGCCGGTAGGCGGTGTTGTTGCACTTGAAGCCCAGGGTGTTCAGCAGCGGCGGCAGCATCTGCCGGTAGTACGAGCTGTAGGAGGAGCGCAGGGTGGTGCGGACCTTAGCCTTGAAGACCTTCTCGTTCGCCTTCGCCTCGGCGACCAGCTCGCGGAGCGTCTTCTCCCCGACCACCGGGAACAGGGCCCGGCGTACGACCTCGTCGGGCTTGTCGACGGCGGCCGTCGCCAGTTTGAAGAGGATGCCCTCCTTGCCGCGGACCTTCTTCAACTCGGCGGTGAGCTGCTTCTCCACCCGCCGCTCGGCACGAGCATTGATCTTGTGGACCAAGGCGATCAGCAGGTCGACCAGGGCGTCGGTGATCTCCGCCTGCCGGGACGAGCACAGCGCCGCGAGCAGGGTGATCCGTACGTCCTCGCTGGTGTCGCGGAAGTCCGAGGGGTACATCTTGATCGCCCGTGCCCGCCAGGCGGCCACCAGCTTCTCCGAGCAGTCCGCGAACAGCCCATCGGGCAGCCCGAGCTTGCGCACGTCGTTGAGCTTGGTGATCTCCGTGAGCAGGGAGTCCAGGCCGACCGCGCCAGGGTCGCGCTTGAGCGCGGCCAGCAGGGCGGTACCCGACTCGTTGTCCTCGGCCACCAGGGACAGCAGCCGATCCGTGCCCGCCTCGCCCAGGCGGCCGATCGTGCGAGCGCAGAACGCCTTCTCCCACTTGCCCCGCGCCGCGACGAGGACCTTCTCGACCCGGGTCCGGCCCGGTGGTTCGATCTTCCGGGCCCGGCACTCGACCAGCAGGGCCTCGCGCTGCCGGTCCTCCACCAGCTCGACCGGACAGACCTCCACGGCCAGCCATTCCGCCAGCGCCTTCTCGTCCGCCACCGTCGACGGCCGGAACCCCAGGGCCTCGCGGATCTGCTTGCGGTGGTACTCGGCAGTCCGGCCGACCAGCGTGTACTTCGCGAAGTCGGTAGCCGGGACCTTCACCAGATCGGCGACGTACTCCACCGCGGCCGGCGGGACCTCTTCCAGCACATCGGGAAACCGGCCCTCCAGCTCGAAGAACTTCAGCAACAGACTGAAGCCGAGCCGGGTCGCCCCGCTCTTGTTCGCCACCAAGCCCCAGCCGCCGTCTACCAGCGTCCAGTTAGCCAACAGCTCCTCTGGCGACCACTCTTGCCGCACGCCCGCCCCTTTGGCCTCGATCACTCGATCAGACCAACGACGGTGCCCAGGACCGGGAAACGGGACTCGCCTCGCTACCCACGACCTACTTTGCGGCTGGTGTCTGAGCTAGGACACCGGGGCCGACACAGCAGGGGAAGCACTCATCTGCCGCCAGTGGCAAGGCCACCTCGTCCACGACGGAAGCTTTGAACCGCTCCTGCCCGTGGTCGCGGGAGCGGACCTGCTCATCCGCCCAGACCTGTTCACCCGCCTGCACGCCACCATCGGCCCCTCCCGCTGCCAGGCAGGTATCAACGTCCGCCACATGACAGCAGCCCAGGACGACGACATCCCCGACGACGAGGACTGAGAACACCCCCGCGACGCTCGCCTCCCTGCCCCCGCGGTCTGCTTCCAAAGCGTTCGGCCGGACTCATCTCAGAGCCTCGACGGCGCCTGCGAAACGCCGGAGTGGGTGGAGGAGGCGCATGCCGTGCTTAAAAGGTCAGCCATGGGTGCAGGACTACCGTCCAGCCGCACATACGGGCTCGGGCAGAGGGGTGGATCGCTACGCTGGTCGCAGGTGCGGCGCTCCCCCCGTGGCGCCGCACCGACCCGCCTTCAGGGGCTCGCCCGTATCGCTGCGGCAGGCGGACATGGGGCGTCTAGCCGCCGCTGGCCTGGTCCTCCTCGCCCTCCCGGCGGACAGGCCCGGCCAGTGCTTCGGCCTCCTGCATGAGCCGGTCTGCTAGAGCGAAGTCCCCCAGCTCGACCGCGAGCGCGGCGCGCACGAACGCGGCGAGCGCGATGCTTCCGTTGCGCACCTCGAAGATGCGGAACACCCCGTCCGCGTACGCGGCGCGGTGTCGGCACCTGGACTGCACGCAGTACCCCTCGGCGGCCAGGGCGAGCCGCTTGAAGGCGCCGTTCTTCTCGTCGGTGAGCTGGGCTGGACAGCCCAAGTGATCCAGCGTGATCCGGATGTGGGCGCGCATCTCGGCCGGGCGGATGGTGAGCCGGCCGCCGCCGGGCGTGACGTAGCGGCCCGGTGTCACCGGGCCGTACGGATGGATCAGCGGCAGATCCTTGTCCACCGCGTGCAGGGCGGGCAGTCCGTCGTACTCGAAGTAGGGGCCTGCAATGCCGTTGTGCTCGATTGCCATGCGGTCCTCGTCTCGGTCGTGGGGCGGGCGCCGGGCCGTCCCGTCACGCGCTGGTGCCGGGCACGTTCCGCAGCAGTGCGGAGGTCATCGCCAGCAGCGTCTCCGCCTCGGCCCGGTCGTACTTGAAGTCCTTGGTGACCGTGTCGTTGTGCAGGGCGCCGCAGGTCTGGCCGTACAGGGCGTCCTGGATCCGCCACCACCGCTCGGTCTGGCTGCACTGGCTGGGGACCTTCCTCCCGGGGTTGTCCCAGCCCGCGTTCTCCCGGACCCACTCCAATGCCCGCCTGATCTGCAGGATGGACGCCGGGATCTCGCCCACGGTCAGCAGCCGCTGCGCTTCTCGCAGGGTCCGGCCGACCTCGTCCCTCTCCGGGTCGCCGAGCGGATACGGCACGGCCATCTCGAACGCTGCGCACGGCCCCAGCTGCGCGAGCTGCTGTTCCCACCGGCTCTTGGCGATGGTGATGTGCGCCGTGTCCTGGGCGCTCCCCGGGTAGCCGGGTGCCTGCAGCAGCGTCGCGTTGAGGTCGATCTCGAACCGTGCGTCGCCGGTGCGGCCTTCCTCGATCGCGTGGATCTGCAACGACGTCAGCGGGAACGACAGGGTGACGCGGTGGACGGTCACCTTCGGGGTATACGCCAGATTCACCGTGGTCCGGGCGAGCCGCGAGCGCTGTCCCGTCGCCTCGAAGCCGAACAGGTCCGCCTCCAGGGCGAGGATCTTCCCGGCCTCGGTGAAGGGCGACACCCCGACGGCGAGCTGGACGCTCAGCTCGTGGGCTCCCAGCGCGCGGCGCAGCCACGTCTGGTCGGTGCTGACCACCGCGGTGAACCGGATGTCGTCGTCGAAGCGGAGTTCCTGCATAGCTCCCCCAAGGGCGTGTCGATCACCCGACTCTGCCGGGCGGGCCGCCGCATCACCCCCGATTTCCCCCCGCCACGGGCTCCAGCCCCCAGGCCCAACGAACCCAGCGGCCGTCGACCCGGGCTCGGCGCAGCCAACTACCCAAACAAGGAGGAACCTGGCGTCTCCCACCCAGGGGCCCCCGGATATGATCACAGCACACCCGATCTCCTCCCCTACTTCCAGCCCTCTCAATGGGGTTGCAGGCTGGTCTCAATCTTTACATCCTGGCAGTTCAAAGCACTTTTTGGCCGGTTAGATCTCACTTGATCGCATTCTCACTCCTTGCAGCATCACAGGTCAGAGACCTACTAGAAGACCATCAGGCTGCAACACAACTGAGACGACATACCTGGGGCGGATCGCGGACAGGTACGGCCTGACAGTGCGGAGTCTGCTGTCGTCGGTTACCGAAGTGGCTGGCCGCCAAGGCGTCGTCGGGGCTCTGCAGGGCGACAGTGAGGTGTTCTTGAACGCCGCGGCCCGGGACCGGGTCTCGGCGCTGTGTCGCGTGCCGCAGGTGGGCTTACGCCGCGCGTTGCCGGCTTGGACGCGGGAGGAGCCGCTGGGCCCCTCACAGGAGAGGCCGACGGCGCGGCTCCACAACGGGGTGGAGACGGTCGCTGCCTGGGGTCCGGCGTGCCCGGGCTGTGTAGCTGCGCGGACCGGTCGTGTTGCACCAGCCCGGGTGTACCTGGCGGCGCACCAGCGAGTCTGCCCACGCCACCGGTACTGGTTGATGAGCGTGCCTGGCAGCGGGGGTTGTGTCGTCGGGCTGGCTGGATGCCCGGAGGTGGTCCAGGCGCAGGAGGATCACCGGAGGCTGCTGCGCCGCTCCCCCGTCGCTGGTTCGGCGTTCGAGGTCGCGGAGGCGGTCACAGCCTGGTGGTGGGCCCAGCAGTGGCCGGAGGAAACTCTGTGGCCGGCGAGGCTGTGTGCGACGGTTCCCGAGGGCGAGGAGCCCGGGCGGTGGCGGGTCCTGGCACGGGGCTTGGTTACCTATCCGGAGACGGTTGCCGTTGCCAAGGTGTTGGTAGACCAGACGATGAGGCACCGTATCGCAACCCAGGTACGCGGCCTGCGCGGCCACCTCCTTTTCTGTCTGGGTGACCTCCCCGTGCTCGTCAGTGAGCTGGCGTGCTGTCTGTGGCGGCCTTGGCTCGTTGATCGCCTGGCATCGTGTATGGACGGACCGTTGTTCGCCTGGGCGCACCAGTGCAGCAAGGCGGAGGAAGCGCCCGATGGCGACGGGCAGCGGTTGCTGTGGAAGGTCCATCCTGCGCACCGGCCTCGTCCCTTGGCTGACGAGCTCGCCGAGCGCCTGCAGGAGGCGGGCGGCGGTGAAGCCGCAGGGGCTCCGCTCCCCAAGCGGCGGCGCGGGCACAGCCGTCAGGCCGACGATGCCTTCCAAGCGGGCCTGACTCGTGCCCGGGCCTACGCGGCTGAGCGGGGGCATCTGGCCACACGGGCGGACACGCTCCAGGACGGCTTTCCTCTGGGGGCGTGGATGACCAACCAGCGCATGCTTCATCTGGGGATGCCTGCCTGGCGCAGCACCGCGCTGCGGGCACTGGACCCGTACTGGAACACGCCATGGCCGACCCTGTGGCAGCGCACCTACCACGAGGCCAGGTGCCACGTCGCGGAACAGGGCCCGATGGATGCGCAGGGAGGATTTCCCGGTACCGGCCTGAGCCTGGGCGAGTGGCTGTACTTGCAGTGCACCAGGTATCCGGATCTGCATCCTGAGCAGCAACGGCTCCTTGCCCAGCTGGGCATCGATGCCGCGGCGGCTCAGGATGCCCGGCCCCGGCGTCGCAGTCAGCGCGCCGGGGAGCAGGAGGCCCTCGCCCATGCCCGGGCATGGGCCCTGGAGCACGGAAGCCTGGCGGGAGTCCGTGGCAGCACCGTGCAGGAGGACTACCCACTGGGCAGGTGGCTTTCCGACAGGCGTAGCCAGATGGGGCGCGGAGTGCTGTCGCCCGGCCGTGCCGAGGCTCTGGCGCGGATCGATCCGTGGTGGCGGCCGCCCTGGCACTTGTCCTGGCAGCGTTCCTACGAGCACGCGTGCCAGCAGCTCCAGCAGGTAGGGGGCGAGTTGGTGGACGGCTTTGCGCTCATGGACACGTCGGCGCAGGAGTGGCTGCGCATCCAGCAGCGCCGCTACCACCTCCTCCTGCCGGGCCAGCACGATCTCCTGCACCAGCTCGGTCTGACGCCTGAGACGGCCATCGCCCAGGCACCGGACGCCACGGCCAGTGCCTCTGTTGCCCCCGTACGAGCCCCAGGCGGCCCACAAGGTGATGAGGAAGGTGCACCAGCGGTGGGATGCCTTTCTGCGGTCGCGCAGCAGAGGCCGCTGGGTGTTGCCAGGCTCGGACAGCGCCCCGACCACCGTGCCGGATTCCAAAGGGCGCTGGAGCACGCGCGGGCCTGGGCCGACGTCCATGGGCACCTGGCCGTTCCACGGAATACACAGCAGAGCGGCTTCGCCCTCGGAATGTGGCTGTTCAGCCAGCGCAACCGCGCCAAGCAACGCGCCCGGCAAGGCGAGCCCGCCTCGCCGCACCTCGGACAACTGGCCGCGATCGATCCATGGTGGAACCCGCCGTGGCATCTGCACTGGCAGCGCAACTACTACCGCGCCCGCGACGCCATACGTGCCGGCCGCGGAGGCGACACGGTGGGTGGTCTTCCCGTCGGGAAGGACGCCCTGGGTATCTGGGTCAAGCGCCAGTGCACCCTCTACACCAGCCTCCACCCCGACCAGCAACATCTGCTCGCCGCTATCGGCATCACCCGCGACGCCGCCCGGGCGCGGATCGGCCCGCGTGACTCCCGCCGGCTGACCACCACCCCGCGCTTCGATACCGACGTCGCCCATGCCCGCTCGTACACGGCTCGGCACGGGCACCTCGCCACACGCTCGAGAGAGGAACACGAAGGGTTCTCGATCGGACGCTGGCTGGCCGAACACCGCCAACGCGCCCGTAAAAGAACCGGAACATCACCTCAAGCCCGGGTCCTGACCAGCCTGGACCCGTGGTGGAACCCACCCTGGCCGATGCGGTGGCAATACGCCTACCACCGCGCCCGCACCCACCCCGATACCTCACGCGCCACACGATGGATCACCGCCCAGCGCCGGGCGTGGCCGCTCCTGCACCCTGGCCAGCAGCAGCTCTTGTCCGACATCGGCATCAGCGCGGGCAGCTAGCTCTCGTTCAGCGGGGGCGCTCCTGTTCGCTGTGGTAAGCGCGAGCTAGGAGTCCAGCGAACGCAGCGGCCCTCTCGACGCTGTATCGGCCACCTCGGACCTGGAGAAGCAACGCCCGGCCTACCTGCTCGGGATTGAACCCGTTGCTCGCCAGCTCTTGAACGATCTCCTCGATGGACGGTGGTGCCTGCCGGTGGGCACGCTCGCTCACCGCACCAGGTGCAGTCCCGGCTAGGACGGGCCTTTGATCGGCAGATACAGCAGCCTGTACCGGAGCTTCGAAGAGGAGTTGCTGCTCTCTCGGGACGTCTGCAGCCCGCCGGCCTCGCGGTGGTCGCACGTCCCCCGGGAGCAGGTTCTCATCCAGTGGCCTGAGGTCCGGCCTTGCGCGGACAAGGACGCTTTGACCGAAAGGCAAAGCGCCCCACACATAGGTGGCCTGGTTGCCTGCTGTCGGTTTGTCCGCAGGTGTAAGGGCTCCCAGACCGGCCAATGCTGGCCCCGTTGGCGTGTGGCCCACGAGGTCGAGCGTTGCCTTGGGCGGACTCCACCGTAGAAGGTCTGGATAGGCGAACGTGGCGGCTTCGCGTCCTCGGGAGATATCCCACATGCGGCGTGCTTCGAGGTCGATGGTGTCAGCGTCTTGTACGGCACCGGGTGGAGGAGCTGCCGTGACAGCGCCGAGGAGAGCGCCGGCCATCGTGGCGATGGTGTCTGTGTCCGAACCGAGGGTGTTGGCGGCGAGGAGCAGCGCAACTTCTGGGGAACTGGCGTGAGCGTGGGCGAGCGCCGCAGCGAGCACAGTGGTGACTGTGCCTGACCCGCGCGTGGAACCGTCGAAGCCGCCCAGACGCTCCACCAGGGCCGCGTATGCCTCTGCGGTAAGAGGTGCTGCGGCGTCGACAGCTTCGAAGGCTGTGCGACATTCGTCCGCGACAGTGACGGCAGCTGACGCAAAGTCGATGCCAGCGGCGTCGGTCCAGGTAGGCAGCCAGAGGTACGCGAGTTCGTCGTCCTTTGCAATGACGTCCGGTACCTGCTCCAGCCAGTCGACCGCGGGGCGCCACTGCTTGGGTCCGGGGATCTCTTTGGTGTCCAGGGTGTGGGCCAGCAGGACAGCGTGCAGGACTGCGCCGAGAATGCCTCGCGGGTGCCCGTGGGTGCTGACTGCGTTGCGCACGACGTCGCGGGTGATGCTGTCCCAGTTGGCGAGGTCCCGCGCGGACCAGACGTGGGGCTGGATACGCATGGCTGCCCCGTTGCCGCCGATGTCGACGTATCGGGCGGCTTTGGTGGCGAAAATGTTCTGCGACCACTTGGCCTCGACCCGCATCAAACCGGTGGCTGCCGCTTTGGTCCCGCGGCCGGCGCCAAGGGCATAAGCCTGCCAGGCAACGACTTCAATCTTCGCGAACGCCTCGGCATCGAACTCCCCGTCCCCGCGGATGGCACGTGAGGTGGCCAGGCGCAGCTGGGTGTCGTCGGAATACGCGCCTGCCGGAAGGGGCATGTCGCGCCCGTAGCGTCCTCCGATGCGTCTCTTCCAGGGAACGGTGGTGGTGACCTCGTCCTGTCCGATGCGGCGGCGTACACCAGCGGCATCGGTCAGTTCGGTGATAAAGCCGAGTGCGTCTCCGTACGCAGCCCACTGGGCCGAGGCGCGTACTGCCTCCCATTGCATGGCGCTCACCGTAGTCCTTACCTGCCGAACGTGACCTGGTCGACGATGATGTCGACCTCATCATGTCCGCTGACACTGACAATGGCCTCAGCCTTCGCTGCGTCCTCGTCAGTGAGGACGAAAATGCGTTGCAGGTATCGGGTGGAGACGGCCTGCGGGTAGAGCACCTCGGCTTGAGGGTTCGTGGGCAGGTGAGGCTCGCGGTTGCCACGTGGCGGCGTGTTCTTGCCGAAGCCATAGGGGACGCGGTCGGCGAAGAGAGCTTCGGCCCCAGGCAGTCCTTCCACTGGCGTGATGCCTTCGTATCCCATGTTGCTTGGTGAGAACAGGACGCCTGGGTGCGTCATGATGACGGGATCGAAGCTGAGGACTGCCCAGAAGAGATCTTCGTTGGCCCACCACTTCTGGCTGCTGGTCCGTAGGAAGCTGTGGTTGGGTTCGCTGATGCTGAGGTTCACGTACCGCCAGTATTTCGGGTCTTCGCGGCGCCACTTGGCGTTCTCGTGATAAATGCTCTCTAGGTACTCATCTGTGGACAGAAGCGCCCGCGCCTTGCATTTTCGTTGCAGAAGCATGCCCAGCAAACCCCTGTTTGTCGTGAAGTGAACGACCTCCCTGATCTTGCGCTCCTGGACGAGGACGCTGATGCCGTGATCCTGTCCTTGGCCACCCGGTATAGCCGGGATCGGCTCCGCCGCGGTCATACGGCCTTCACCTCGTAGGTGTCCGGGTCCATGCAAGCGATGAGGTCGCTTGCCTCGGATGGCTTGTAGGTGATGGTCAACGTCTTGCGGGCGCGTCCGGCGGACATGGCCAGCAAGCGCAGGTGGGCGTCTCGTTCGCTGTCGCCGGGTTCGGTGGCGTGGGGCATGACTTCGCTGTTGAGACCGACGATGATCACGTGGTCGAACTCCAGCCCCTTGGCAGAGTGCATGGTCGACAGTGCAACGTTCACCGGCCCCGTCGGCCACTCGGCGTTGCGGGTGAGTTCGACGTAGGCCAGTCCGGCGGCGTTCAAACGGTTCTTGACCTCGCCGAACCAGCCCTTGGCATGGAGGATGGCGACGGATTCGTCGTTGTCAGGTCCAAGGCCGTTGAGAAACTGCACAACATGGTCCATCTGCTGGCTGAAGGTGCCCTGGACCAGCAAGGGCTTGTCGCCCTCCTCTTTGCAGGAGGTCAGATCGGGGATCGCGGCGTCGTCCGTTGTCTCTACGTCTTCGAGCAGCGGGGCGGCGAAGGCGGCGATCTGCCGAGTGTTGCGGAAGTTTTTGGACAACAGCTTGCTGTTGTGCGAGCCCACGCTCAGGCCGACTTCGCTCCAGGTGAAGCGCTGCGGATAGATGCGCTGAGCAGCGTCGAGGACGAAGGTGAGTGTGTATTCGTCGGTGAGGTGGTTGAGTACGGCCCGGACCTGGTTGGCGGAGAAGTCCTGAGCTTCGTCGACCACGACCACGTGGTAGGGGTCGTCGGCGCGCTTGGCCGCCATGGCATTCGCCAGGTCGGACCAGTCCCAGGCCTGCTGCTGCTTCTTCCACTCCTGGAAGGGGTGGATCACTTCTTCCAGCAGCCGACGTCGCAGCGGGGCCGGCATCCGCGGAGAGCGGCCACGACCCTGACGTTCGCACTCGATGTACTCGTCCAGGCGGTCGGGCATGAAGCGGCCCAGGACATAGTCCACCTCGGAACGCACGAAGTCGGCGGGCAACGGCAGAGGCTCGGCTAGAACCTCCAGCTTCCGACTGCTCTCCCGGTCCTGGAGGATCCGCTCATAGGCCACGCGGTCGGTGGCCCACTTTGCGAATGTGGAGATCGTCAGCTCGACGTCATTGCCCTTGAGCTGTTCCCGGGTGAGTTCCTCGATGTAGCCGCGCAACGTCCGGTTGTACGTGAGAACTAGGACACGGACGGGGCCGCTGATGAAACCGTCACGACGACGCCGCTGCCAGAAACCGACGGTGAACTTCAGCCGGTAGAGGGCGGTCGTGGTCTTGCCGCTGCCTGCGGCACCCCGTACGACGAACACCCCTGGCTTGTGATTGTTGATCACCGTGAGTTGCTCGCTCGTCGGCTGCTTCGGCCTGAGAACCTTCATCAGCGCGGTCCCTCCCCAAGAATCGCTTCCCCACACCTGATGCCATGTTAGAAGCACACGCTGCTGGCCGGGTTGAGGATCGGACAGGCAGTCTGTCGCACAAACTCGGACAGTGACACCATCAGTCACCCATTTGGGTGACGGACGTCAAGCGCGCGCCCAGGCGTCCGCCGGACTAATCACCCGGGTCTGCTGCAGCCCCCGGCGGATCCGGTTTCGCTTCGTCTGCTGCACATCTGTGAAAACGTGCGCCCCGGGCGGCAAGCACGAGACCGTGGTGGAGTGATCCTTCCTCCCGGCCTCCTACATACCGCTCCCCTGCACGGAGAGACGACGTCGTCGCTGATCTGCCGCATCGCCGGCCGCTACGGGCTCGAAGCGACGGCGTTGCGGTCCTGCTGGAAGTGGCGCAGCCACCAGCCTCGGCACGACGGAGGGGGCGCGCGGGCAGACGCCGAGGTGCTGTTAAACACGGCGGGGCGGCAGCTCCTGGCAGGCCTGTGCGGCGTCGAGGACGGTGTGCTGGCGCGGGCGTTGCCGTCCTGGGGGCGGGAGGATGCCAGGCTGCCGGCCGCGGATGCCGGGGAGCCGGTGGCGGCGTGGCGGATCGGTGGTGCGGTTGCCGGGCCGGTCGCGTTCGGCTGTCGTCTGTGCACGGCCCGGCGTACGGGGACGGCTGGGCGGGCGGTGCTGTACGCCCCGCGGTGGAACCGTGTGTGTGTCCGGCACGGGCAGTGGCTCCTGGACGCGGACGCCGACCAGCCTCACGAGCATCTGGACGTGCGGCGTCTGCCGGAGGTGGTCGCGGCGCAGCGGCGGTGGGCGGGGGTGGCGCGGCGGGCGGTGCGGGCGGGGGCCGAGCCGGAGAGGGTGTTCGCGCTGGCGCACGCGGTGGTGGCCCGGTGGTGGGAGCAGGCCCTGCATTGGGAGCGGGAGAAGGTCTGGCCGCGGCGGTTGCTTCAGGTCGCGGGCGGTGATGCCGGGGGTGATCTGGAGTGGTGGCGGATCGTGGGGCGGGACGCGGTCGTCTTTCCCGAGGTAGTGGCGGTCGCCGACGCGTTGCTGGATCCGGGCATGGGCGAGCTGGTGTGGGTGGACAGCGGTGCCGGGCAGCCGCGAGTGCTGTCCGTCGACGGGTTGTTCTGCCGTCGGCTCGGTGAGCGGGTGGGGCGGGGTTGGCTGGGGCCGTTGGCTGCGGCGGACCATGGCGGTCCGCTGATCGCGTGGATGGGCAGCGTGATCCGGCTGCGCCGTGGGGCCGGTGGGCCTCCCGGATATGACAACGACCCCTGGTGGCTGCGCCGGGAGCATCAGCCGGTGACGATGGCGGGGCAGTTGCGGGTGCTGGGCAAGGAGAAGAAGGCACCCGGTTCGGGGACGATGTGGCGGGCGGTGGTGCCGGCCGAGCAGCGGATGCGGATCGGCAGTCTCATCGGCAGTGCCGAGGAGCAGTTGCTGCAGCTGCGCGGCGTGCAGAGCGGGCCGACCGCCGAGGTCGCCCGGCAGCTGCTGCAGGGCCTCGGTCGCAGTGCCGGTCTGGTCGAGGCGGCCTGGAAGCGGACCGCGGTGGCGGCGGTGAACGGCGGGGTGCCGTTGGAGGAGGTGGCCCGGTGGGCGGATATGTCCCCCGGGACGCTGAGGAGGATGCTGACGGCGGGCGGGCAGGAAGAGGACGGCTGAGAGCAAGGTGGGACCGGGCGCATCACCTGTTAGCTGATACAGCACTCGTTTGTGGCAGAAACCCTGAAAACGACGATGCTTGTCGGCGGGAGCGGCTTGGCTGACGCGGGTGATCAGCACAGGAGAGGCCGCCCGTCCCGGGGGCCGGGCAGGGCGAGTGGCCGTGGATCGTCGCAGTGGGTTCGAGGCGGTGTTCCTCGATCCGGTGGGGCAGCCGGTTCAGCAGCGGTGGGCGGATGCCGCCATGACCGTGGGATTCGAGGAGTTGCCGCCGGTGTCGGCGTTCCCGGTGATCCCGGGGCGCCGCTGGGGGCCGGGTCTGTGGTGGTCGGCGACCACCGGGCGGCACGTGGCCGCGGGTTCGAACGCGATGCGTACCCAGCTGATGGTCCTGGACCGCGACCCCGATGTGACCGGGCTCGCGGGGCGTCCGGTACGCGTGTTGTGGCGCGAGGAGCGGGGCCGGGTGCGTTCCTGGGTGCCGCAGCTGTTCGCCCGGTACCGCGACGGCACGGGTCTGCTGGCCGACTGCCCCAGCCACCCGGAGGCCGGCGGCGACCGCGCCGTGAAGGCCGCCGAAGCGGTGAGCGCGGCGTGTGAGGAGATCGGCTGGACCTACCGGCGTCTTGCGCCGCTCGACGACGTCCGGGCCGCCAATCTGAAATGGCTGGCCGGCTACCGCCACCCCCGCAACGCCGGCCGCCCCAGCCTGACGCCCGCGGTGGTGGAGGCGTTCGCGCGGCCGCGGCCGCTGATCGAGGGCGTCGAAGCGGCCGGCGACCCGATCGAGGTCCTGCCGGTGGTCTTCCACGCCCTGTGGCACGGACGGGTGACAGCAGACCTGGAAGCGCCGCTGCACGAACGTGTCCTGGTCGGTCCTGCGGGCTGGAATGGCCCGGGTCCGGGCACTGTTGGAGGGGTCCGGTGACCGCGCGGCGCAACGCCCGGCCATCGGTGAAGGTCGGGGCGCAGGTCCGGTTCCGCGGTGTGAAGTGGCAGGTGGTCGCCCTGTCCGGGCAGACCATTCACCTCGTCGGCCCGGACGGCGGTGGCGAGGCGGTGCTCGCCGGGTACCTGTTCGCCGATCCCGGCTTCAGCGTCATCGGGGCCGACGTGCCGCAGGCGGCCCCGCAGTGGGGGCTGTTCGAGACCGCCCCCGCCGCGGCACGTGAGAAGGCTCTGGCCTGGCAGCGGCACGTGCGGGAAGTCGAATGCGGCCTTGCCGACGGGCCCGGCAGTGCTGGAGCGGTGCGTGAGCAGTACGACCCAGAGCGGCGCACGCTGGCCGAGCGGGAACAGGCCAAGGCCGAGGAGCTGACCGCGCTCGGCTTCGGCCGGGTGTCGCGCACCACGGTGCAGCGCATGCGGCTCGCTTATCGCAAGCAGGGCCTGTGGGGGCTCCTGGACCACCGCACCACTCGTGCCTCCAGCCCTACCGGGCGGTCCGACGAACGGGTCGTCGCCGCCGTCCATGAAGCGCTGCGCCGCCGGCGCGGGCGCTCCAAAGGCACCATCAACGGCCTGTTCCCGCTCATCAACCAGATCCTCGAAGATCAGCACGGCCCCGGTGCGGTGCCCGTGCCGTCCCAGGCGACGCTGTACCGGCTCGTCACCACGCTCGCCCGCCCCGGCGAACTGCCCAGCGGTCCGGTCCGCCAGGTGCCCGCGAGTGTCGAGGGGCGGGCCTTCGCCCCCGCTACGGCGCTGCGGCCGGGTGAGCAGGTCCAGATCGACACCACCCGCCTGGATGTTCTGGCCCTCTTCGACGACGGGCGCCTGGCCCGGCCCGAGCTGACCATCGCCGTCGACGTCGCCACCCGCGCCATCCTGGCCGCCGTGCTGTGCCCCAGCGCGACCAAGGCCGTGGACGCGGCCCTGCTGCTCGCGGAGATGGCGGTCCCGCACCCGGCCAGGCCGACCTGGCCGGACATCCTGCGCATGGATCACGCCCGCGCGCTCCCCCACCAGCGGCTGGTCACGCTGGACGGGCGTCTGGCCGGTGCGGCGGCCCGGCCGGTCGTGCTGCCCGAGACGATCGTCGTCGACCGGGGCAAAGTCTTCGTCTCCGCCGCGTTCACCGCCGCCTGCGAGAGCCTCGGCATCAGTGTCCAGCCGGCCCCGCCCCGCGCCCCCACCGCGAAGGGCATCGTCGAGCGCACCTTCGGCTCCATCAACGCCCTGTTCTGCCAGCACCTGCCCGGCTACACCGGATCCGACGTCACCCGCCGCGGCCCCGACACCGAGAAAGACGCCTGCTACAGCGTCACCCAGCTCCAGGACCTCCTCGATGAGTGGCTGGTGCACTACCACCACCGGCCCCACGAAGGGCTGCGCCACCCGATGATGCCCAGGAAGGCAATCACACCGAACCAGATGTGGGCTGTCCTCGTCGCGGTCGCTGGGTACGTGCCCGTTCCGCTGACCGGGCGCGACTACCTCGAACTGCTCCCCGTGCGCTGGCAGGCCATCACCCCCGGCGGCATCACCATCCACCACCGCACCTACGACGCGGACCTCCTCGCCCCACACCGCGGCCAGGCCTCCCCCGTCGCCGGACGCGGCGGGAAATGGGAGATCCACTACAACCCCCACGACGTGCGCCAGATCTGGGTCCGCCTTCCCGACGGTGAACTCACCGAGATTCCGTGGATCCACCGCGACCACGTCCACCGGCCCTTCGACGAACGCACCTGGCAGCACATCCGCACCCAGGCCGTTGACGGCAACCACGGTGACGCCGAGCAGCACGAAGCCGGCCTCGCCGACGCCCTCGACCAGCTCATGCGCCGCGTCCACAGCGGCCACGCCACCACAACGGAGCAGGCACTTCTGGCCCGCACCGCTCGCCTCCCTCTCCCTGCAGCCCGCGATGGGGACCCCGGCACCGAAGCACCCGCCGGCAGCCCGGCGCAGCAAGGCGACGAAGGCAACGACGACAGCATCGACGACCTCGACAACCTGCCCGACGACAACCTCAGCCCCGCCCCGGCCACCGGATTCGGGCTCTACAACGCACACGAGGAAGCCGCCACATGGTGACCCCCAGCCCGCCAAGCGCGAGCAGCACACCAGCCGGCGCCGGCGACAGCGGCGGAGCCGAGCTGTCCTGGCCGCTGACCACCTGGCAGGGCTGGCACCGCTTCACCACCACCGCCCCGCCCGCCCCTCCCCGGCCAGGTGACCCGCCCCGCAGCACGGAGGAACGCCTGGCCTACCACTCCAGCTTCGTCACCATCCGCACCCCCGCCATCCACACCCTGGCCACCCAGGTCCGCACCCTGATGATCCTCGGACGCCACCAGCAGACCACCGCACGGCCCTCCCTCATCGTCACCGGACCCGCCGCCGCAGGGAAAACCACCGCGCTCCTGAACGTCGGGCGTACCTGCCACCTCGCCCACACCCGCAAAAACCCGCCGCCACCGGGATCAGCACACGCCGCGGTACCCGTCGCGTATGTTCTGGTCCCGCCCGGCGCGACCGCGAAAACCCTCATCACCGAGTTCGCCCGCTACCTCGGCATCCCCGTGGCCACGCGCATGACCCAGACCCAGATCACCGAAGCCGTCTGCCACACCTACACACAGGCCGGTGTCCAGCTGGTGATGATCGACGAGATCCACCGCCTCAACCCCCGCACCACCACCGGCGCCCAAACCGCCGACCTTCTGAAAGACCTCAGCGAACGCCTGCCCGCGACATTCGTCTACGCCGGCATCAACGTCACCGACACCCCCCTGTTCACCGGCGTGCGAGGAGCCCAACTCGCCGGGCGCGCCACCCTCGTCGACTGCGGCCCCCTCTCCGCCCGCCACGGCAAGCGTGAACCCTTCCGCGAGTGCATCACCGATATCGAGAACGCCCTCGACCTCCAGCAGCACAAACCCGGCACCCTCCCACGCCACGCCCCCTACCTCCACCAGCGCACCGCAGGCCGCATCGGATCCCTCACCCGACTCATCCGCCAAGCCGCCATCAGCGACGGCACCGAACGCATCACCAAAACCACCCTCGACACCATCCGCCTCGACCACCTCGCCGAAACCCACCACCGCCCCCGCCGAGGCCGATAGGCACACCTGCCAGGCAGACAAAACAGCGCTGACCAGCACAAACACCAACTGGGCCTTTACACGCTAGAACTAACTACAACAGCCCCATCCCCGCTCAGCACAGAACACATAACCCCAGCTCAGGTACCCCAACCCACCTGTCCGGGCCGCCAATTCCACCTCTCAGCGAACCAGCAACACCCCAGACCAGCTACCTCGCTGTACACCAACAAACCCCCCTCCCAGCGTTACCACGTGGCGCACCGCTGTGGTACGCCGCTCACCAGCCCGTCCACAGGAGGTGGTTGATCAGCAGAGCCGGAACGGCCGACGCGACCAGCCAGTACCGCACCCTCCGGCGGGGGAGCAGCGCCGCAGCGGGCAGCAGCCACAGCAGGAACGGCTGCCAGATGCGTTCGGTCTCCGCCTTGCTCATGCCGGAGAGATCCGCGGCGAGCAGTGCCGCCAGCGCCGCCAGCACGAGCAACGCCAGTCGTCCTTCCGGGGAGGCTGTCGCGGGGCCGCTTCGCAGTGCCCGTACGGCACCGGGAGCGGCCACCGCGCTCCGGCGCAGCCCGGCGACGGCGGCGAGCCCGGCCGCGAGGGTCGCGCAGGCCAGGTTGGCCCAGACCCAGTAGCCGTACGGGCGGACACCGCCCGCGCCCTGGTAGTAGCGCTCGACCAGCAGGTGGTAGGCGGTCCACCAGTTGAACCCGGCGAACGTGAAGGCCACCGGGACCACCAGTGCGCCGAGCAGGAACAGCGGCACCGGGCGGGCGGTCCGGGTGAGCACCAGCACGGCCAGCAGCACAGCCGCCATCAGCCCCAGCCCGTAACTGAGGTAGCAGGTCCACCCGAACAGCAGACCCCCGCCGAGTGCCGCCACGGCCGGAAAGCGGACCCGGCCGGTGGCGGCCAGGGCGAGCAGCGCCACCGACCAGGCGGCGACCGCCGTGAAGTAGCCGTCGGCCGACACGCCCGCCCAGACGGCCGCCGGGGCGAGGACGAGGAAGGGCGCGGCGCGGCGGGCCAGGCGCTCGTCGGCCAGCACGCGCACGGTGATCAGGACGGCCAGCGCCGCCGAACTGCCCACCACGACACACCAGAGCGCCGCCCAGGCGCCGCCACCGAGACCGATGCGGTCCAGCCACACGAAGGTCAGCGTCGCGCCCGGCGGGTGCCCGGCGACATGGGCGGGCCAGTTGCCGGGCTCACCGATCACGATGTGGTTCGTGAAGTCGCGCAGGGTGGCGGGGATGTCCTCGAAGCGGTCGATGACCCGCAGATACTCGTGCTTCGTGGTGAGCCGCTTCGCGACGCCCCGGTGCCAGCCGTCGATCAGCGCCATCGAGAAGACCCAGGCCATCGACCCGCCCCAGGCCACCGCCAGCAGCCCGCGCCAGGGCAGCCGGGCGGCGAGCGGCGGGCCGTAGGAGACCACCAGGACCGCCATGATCAGGGCGGCCGGAGTGCCCGGACCCAGATGAGGGTCCCAGGAGGCCAGCAGCGGCGGCCACTGGGCGCGCAGACTCCCGTCCCGGTTCTGGATGACATGGCCGACGACCACCGCGGCCGCGATCAGCAGCACGCCCGCGGTGGCGGCGATCAGGTCCGACCGCCCCGCGCGCCGGGCGCGGTCGTGGTTGCGGTCCGGCGGTACGGGCGGGCCGTGCCCCGTGCCGCCGGCGGTGTCCGTGGGGGTGGCGTCCTCGGTCTTCACACTGGCACGCTATGCACACCGGGCGGCAATCGGGTGGTCCGGCAGGGCCGCGTCACCGAACCGTCAGATTCCTCCCGCCGGGATACCGGTTCCCCTCCTGGCCGCGGCCTCGGTCCTCGCTCCAGGCCGCGACGTCACATTTCCCCAGGTCTCCAGGGCCGCAACGTCACATTCCCCCAGGCATCCAGGCCCGCGACGCCAGAATTTCGTCAGGCATCCAGGCCGCGACGTCAGAATTTCGTCAGCAGCCACATCCGCCCGTCGACGGTGTTCCCCGCCTAGCGTCGGCCTCATGCCCGAACGCCGCCGGATGATCCGCTCCCTCCCCCGCCCCCTCCGTGCCCCGCGTACGCCCGCCGACCCGGGATTCTGGCGCAGCCCCGTGCGCGGGGTGCGCTTCACCGCCGTGCTCGGCGTCGTCCTGCTCGCCGGACTCACGCTGCTGTTCGTCACCGGTCTGCTCTCGTACGCCGCCTACAACCCGGACCTGAACCGGGTCAACGACAAGACCCCGGGCAAGGGGTGGCTCGGCTTCTACCTGTTCTCCTGGCCGACCGGCCCGCACTGGCTCTACCGGCTGACCCAGGGCCTGCACGTCACCGTCGGCATCGTGCTCGTGCCCGTCCTGCTCGCCAAGCTGTGGTCGGTGATTCCCCGGCTCTTCGCGCTGCCGCCCGCCCGTTCCGTGGGCCACGCCCTGGAACGGATCTCGCTGCTGCTGCTCGTGGGCGGAGCGCTGTTCGAATTCCTCACCGGGCTGCTCAACATCCAGCTGGACTACGTCTTCCCCGGGTCCTTCTATCCCCTGCACCTCTACGGGGCCTGGGTCTTCCTCGCCGGCTTCGTCACCCATGTGGCCCTCAAACTGCCCCAGGCCGTACGGGTGTTGCGCAACGGCATCCCGCGCGGCGAACCGGACACCCTCGCCGCCCCCGACCCGCTGCCGGCCACCCTGTCCCGGCGCGGCGCGCTGGCCATGGTGGGGGCCGGTTCGCTCCTTCTGCTGGTCACCTCGGCCGGTCGCAGCTCCGACGGGCCGCTGCGCAGCATCGCGCTCCTCACCCCGCGCGGCGGCACCGACCCGGGGCCGGGCCCGAACGCCTTCCAGATCAACAAGACCGCCGCCGCCATAGGGATCACGCCCGCGGACACCGGTGAGCGCTGGCGGCTGACGGTACGGGGGCCGGCCGGGGAGTTCCGCTTCTCCCGGGCCGAACTGCTGGCCATGGAACAGCACAGTGCGGCGCTCCCGATCGCCTGTGTGGAGGGCTGGTCGACCTCGGACCAGCTCTGGCGCGGGGTGCGGCTCTACGACCTGGCGGTGCTCGCCGGCTACCCGGACCGGCCGCCGGGCGTCTTCGTCGAGTCGCTCCAGCGCAGCGGCTCCTTCCGCAAGGCAGCGCTGCGCGACAACCAGGTCCGCGACGGCCGCTCGCTGCTCGCACTGGAGGTGAACGGCGCGCCGCTGTCACCCGACCACGGCTACCCGGCCCGGATCATCGTCCCCGCCGCGCCCGGGGTGCTGAACACCAAGTGGGTCCAGACCCTGACGTTCGGAGAGCTGTGATGTCCACCCGAGCCGTACCGCCCCTGTCCGCAGCACCCCGCCGCCCGCGTTTCTCGCCGCGCCGGCTCTACGGCGAGGGCCCGCTCCATCTGCTCCTGCTCGCCGCCACGTTCTGCCTGGCCGGCTACGCGGGCGTACGGCTGCTGGACGGGGACACCGTCGGCGTGCTGCTCTGGTTCGCGGGGTCGGCCGTTCTGCACGACCTGGTGCTGCTGCCGGTGTACGCCGGGGCCGACCGTGCGCTGTGCGCCGCGCTCGGCCCCCGGCGGGCCCTGGTGAACTTCGTGCGGGTGCCGGCGTTCCTCTCCGGGCTGCTCCTGCTGATCTGGTTCCCGCTGATCACCCGGCGGACCGAACGGCGGTACGAGGCCGCGGCCGGCACCAGCCCGGACGTCTACTTCGGCAACTGGCTGCTGATCACCGGCGCGCTGTTCGCGCTCTCCGCGCTCTGGCTGCTCGTCCGGGCGCTCCGCTCCCGTACGGGCCGGCGCAACGAGACGAAGGTCCGCCCCTGCGCACCCCACTGATCGGCCGTACGCCAGCCGCCCGCGCGGGCGTGCCGCAGCAGCGCCGGCGTCCCGATCCGCGCCCAGGGGAACAGCTCGGCGGCGCCGTCGTGCCCGGCTGCGTGGGCGGCCCTTCCGTCCGGTCCGCCCCGGCCGTCGTCGAGACGGACCCGGACCCGTTCGTCCACGTCGAGGGGGGCGGTCTCGGCGATCAGCAGCCCGCCGGCGCCGAGCAGACCGGCCGCCCGGTCCAGCAGGGCGGCCGGGTCGCCCCCGATGCCGATATTGCCGTCGAGGAGCAGGAGGGTGCCCCAACGGCCTTCCCCGGGCAGCGGTTCGAACACGCTGCGGAGCAGTGCCGCGCCGCCAAGACCGCGCGTACGGGCCACCGCCGCCTCGCTGACGTCGATGCCCAGCGCCCGGTGTCCGAGTGAGGCCAGCTCGGCGACCAGCCGCCCCGGCCCGCAGCCGATGTCCAGCACCGGCCCCTCGCACCGGTGCAGGGCGGACAGGTCGGCGGAGCCCGCCCCCGAGCACCAGCGCTCCACGTCCAGGGGCAGCAGCCAGCCGTCGCTGCGGCGCAGGAACAACGGACCCCGGCCGGTGCGCAGGGCGTTGGCGTACGGGTCGGCACCCCAGGGGGCGGCGTGGTTCACGCCCGACCGGGCCGGCGGGTCGGAGGCGTAGGCGCCGCCGGCGGTCGCCTCGTGCGTGTCGGGCACCTCGTACGTCTCATGTGCCCTGTGCGCCTCGTGCGCCCTGTGCGTGTCGGGGGCTTCGGCGGAGTCGGCGGGGGCCGGTGCGGTGAACCCGGACGAGGGCACGGTCGTACTCATCGCGCCCCCGCCCCGGTCAGCCGGCCGAGCGCTGCGGCGAACCGGCCGCCCGGCGCGGCCGACGCGACCCGGTGGGCGTCGGCCGCGGTGTCCACGTCGGTCAGGACCGGCAGATCGCGCACCACGAGCCCCGCCTCCACCAGCCTGCGCCGCTGCACCGCACCGGTCTCCGGGACGGACATCGGCACCCCGCGCAACAGGTCGGGATCGGGTTCCGCCAGGCCCAGGGCCCAGAAGCCGCCGTCCTCGGCCGGACCGAACCAGGCCCCGGTGCCCTCCCAGGCGTCCGGCCCGAGAGCGGGGGCGAGCAGCACGGCCGTGATCTGCGGCGTGTCCATGCCGACCAGGAGGGCCGGCCCCGTACACCCGCCGAAGGCCGCCGCGAGCCGCTCGTCGAGGCCGCCCGCGCTCTGCGGCACCACCTCGAACCCCGGCGGCAACCAGGGGCCCGGCCGCCCGTCGAGGACCAGGACGCGCCGCCGGGCGGGGAGGGCGAGCACGGCCTCCAGGGTGTCCGCGAGGGATGCGGCGGCCAGCTCGGCGGCCTCGGCGGGGGAAAAGGGCGGGCAGAGCCGGGTCTTGACCCGCCCGGCCACCGGTTCCTTCGCGATGACCAGCAACTCCGTGGGCCCGGGCGCGCTCGACGAACGAACCCTGTCTCCGGACATGCCCACCGGACGGTCCCTGCCCTCGGACGCGCTGGTCGAACGACCTCCGACTCCGGACGCGCTCATCGGGCAGTCCCTGTCTCCGCGCGTACGGCCCGGCCGGGCGCACGGTCCGCCGGTGGCTCCCGCAGGACGCCCCGCATGTCGCGCACCGCCTGCCAGGTCCCGCGCCAGGTGCCGGTCACCTTCGACCTGCCGGTGCGCGGCCGGTAGGGGACGTCGCTCTCGGTGACCCGCAGCCCGGCGTCGGAGGCCCGGACCACCATCTGGAGCGGATAGCCGCTGCGCCGGTCGGTGAGGTCCAGGGCGAGCAGGTCGCTGCGGCGGGCAGCCCGCAGCGGGCCGAGGTCGTGCAGGCGCAGGCCGGTGCGGCGGCGCAGCATCCGGGCCAGCGCCAGATTGCCCGCGCGGGCGTGCGGCGGCCAGGCGCCCCGGCCCTCGGGGCGGCGGCGGCCGAGCAGCAGATCGCACTCACCGTCCGCGATCCGCCGCACGAAGCCGGTCAGCAGCGCCGGGTCCAGCGAGCCGTCGCAGTCGCAGAAGCAGACGAACTCGGCCTCAGCGGCAAGCAGCCCGGCGTGACAGGCCGCGCCGAACCCCCGCCGTTCCTCCGTGACGACGCTCGCGCCGAGGGAGCGGGCGAGTTCGGCCGAACCGTCGGTCGAACCGTTGTCGACCACGATCGCGCGCCAGCCGTCGGGAATACGGTCGAGCACCCAGGGCAGTGCGGCCGCCTCGTCGAGACAGGGCAGAACGATGTCGGCCTTCGGGAGGCCGGTGTGCGGGGCGGGCGGGAACGGAACAGCGGCAGAAGAATCAGTCACCCGCCTCACTCTACGGAGACAACCCGGGCATTTCAGGCATCAGGTTCTTACGAATCATAGACATCGGGCGGATAAGGCTGACCGGCCCCCGACGCGCCGGGAGGCGGTTGCCACAACGGAGGCCATGAAGAACACCCCGCCCGCCCAGCACCCGCAGCCCACCCCTGAGACGACACGCGGCCGGGTCCTCGTCGCGGACAACGACCCAACCGTCACCGAGGTCGTCATCGGCTACCTGCACCACACCCACTACGCCATCGAGCAGGCCGGTGACAGACCCGCCGCACCACGACAGTTCGCAGACTGCCGACCCGACCTCATCACCCCGGACCTGACACTCCCCACCATCGACGGAATCAAGGTCCACCACCGGACGCACGCGTCCGGGCCGGTCCCCGTCATCATGCTCACCGCCCGCGGCGAAGAGGAGGACCGCATCCTCGGCCTGGAGACCGGCGCCGACGACTACGGCACCAAGCCGTTCAGCCCGCGCGAACTGGTCCTGCGGGTCGATTCCGTGCTGCGCCGCGCGCGGGCCGCCGCCCCGGCGGACGAGCCGGGCCCGCTGTCCGGTGCCGGGCTGAGCCTCGACCCGGCGGCCCGGCAGGCCTACCGCGACGGGCGCGGACTCGCCCTGACACTGCGGGAGTTCGACCTGCCCGCCTTTCTGCTCCGGCACCCCGGGAAGGCGTTCGGGCGGGAGGAGCTGATGCGGGGAGGTCTGGGGGTGGGACTTCGGTGATCTGTCCACGGTCACCGTTCATATCCGCAGGCTGCGCGGCGAGGTCGAGAAGGATCCGGCCAGCCCCCGGCTGATCCGCACCGTGTGGGGCGTGGGGTACCGCCTGGACCTGGAAGCGGGCGGACACGGAAGGGGGCCGCACCCAAGCGGGCCCCGACGGCCCGGAGACCAGCCCCGCTACCACCCCCGTCGAGCCGCCCGGGGGGCGGTCGCTGTAAACGACGTCCTGCTCATCGCGCTCTTCGCCTTTCTCGGAGCGGCGGCCGCCGGGCTCCTCTGAGCGGGCGTCCCGCGTCTCCTGCACCACCGTTCGCTGGTGGTCTCGCTGAGCATCGTCGCCGGGATGACCGTCACGGCGATGCCCGCCGGAACGCTGACGGTCGCCTACGCGATGCTCCTCTCGTCCCATGAGCTCCACGTCGTCACGACCGTCGCCGCCATGGCCGCCCCGGTCTCCCCGGCCACCGCCATCCTGCCGGGCCGCTGGGTGGCCGCCCAGAGCCGTGAACTGACCCTTGCCACACGGTCGTCCGGGGACGGCGCTACCGTCGCCGCGCCCGCCGGGCAGCCCACCGCCGAGCCGGCCGGGCTTGCCCGCGAACCGGCCGCCACCAGTGCCGAACCGGACAGCTCCCGGGTGCGCGAACGTGCTCTGGAGGCCGCGCGGCGCGCACTCGTCGCGTGGATCTCGCACGATCTGCGTACCCCGCCCGAAAGCCCCGCAGCCGACACGGCACACCACTCGGACGGGGGCGTCGTGCTGTCGGTGACCGACGGCTGCGGCGGCGTCCCGGAGGAGAACCTGCCACAGGTCTTCGACACCGGCCGGCGCGGCAGTCACGCCCGCACCCCGCCGGCCTGGGCAGGCCTCGGTCACACCATCGTGCGCAACATCGTCGAGGCACACGCCGTACGGGCCGGGGTGCGCAACGTACAGGGCGGCTGCCGCTTCTCGGTCACGCTCCCGACAGCGTGACGGCACCTTCCTCCCGGCGGCCCCCCGAACCGCGCAGCGGGGCCGCCGCGAAGTCCGCCATCCCCTCGGCGAAGGACACCCGGGGCCGCCAGCCCAGCTCCTCGCGCAGCGCCCGCGAGTCCGCCGTGACATGGCGTACGTCGCCGAGGCGGTACTCCCCGGTCACCACCGGGTCCGGCCCGCCGTGCGCGCCGGCCAGCGCGGCGGCCATCTCGCCGATGGTGTGCGGCTCGCCGCTGCCGGTGTTGTACGCGGCGAAGGACGCGGGCCGCCGCCCCTTCACCGCCGCCAGGGCCACCGCGTTCGCCGCCGCCACATCATGGACATGGACGAAGTCGCGCCGCTGGCCCCCGTCCTCGTAGACCCGGGGGGCCTCACCGCGGGCCAGGGCCGAGCGGAAGAACGAGGCGACACCGGCGTACGGGGTGTCGCGCGGCATCCCCGGCCCGTACACGTTGTGGTAGCGCAGGGACACCGCCCGGCCGCCCGTCGCCCGTGCCCAGGCGGCGGCCAGATGTTCCTGCGCCAGCTTGGTCGACGCGTACACATTGCGCGGGTCCACGGGCGCGTCCTCGGCCACCAGGCCCGGTGAAAGCACCGCTGCGCAGTCCGGACAGCGCGGCTCGAACCTCCCCGCCCGCAGATCGGCCTCCGCGCGCGGTCCGGGGCGGACCGTGCCGTGGCGCGGGCAGTCGTAGCGGCCCTCGCCGTAGACCACCATCGACCCGGCCAGCACCAGGTCGCGCACCCCGGCCGCGGCCATCTCCGCCAGCAGCACCGCCGTACCGAGGTCGTTGCACCCGACGTACAGCGGGGCGTCCGCGAAGTCCTTCCCGAGCCCGACCATGGCCGCCTGATGGCACACCGCGTCCACCCCCGCCAGCGCGTCCGCCACCGCCTCCCGGTCCCGGACGTCCCCGACGACCACCCGCTCGCCCGGCAGCTGCGGGGGCGTGCCGCCGGGGTGGGCCGAGGGCAGCAGGGCGTCCAGCACCACACTCTCGTGCCCGGCCGCGCCGAGGGCGGTGACGACATGTGACCCGATGAACCCGGCTCCGCCGGTGACCAGTACGCGCATGACCGCCACGCTAGGGCCCCGCGATCCCCCGGGCCGGGCACGGCACGCACACGTCACGGGTCCGTAAGGACGTGCGCGACGGGCCGGTCAGCGCAAATGCCAACCGGGGGCCGCGTCGAGCCGCACGAAGAGGAGGTACATGGTGGGCGGCGCGTCCCTCAGGTTCGTCAAGCGTCGGTGAGCAGGGGGTCATACGGGGTGTTCGTGCGTCGGCCTGACATGAAGGAGAGGAAGTCGCCCACGAAGGCGCTGCGGCCGTAGGTGGCGTCGGTGGTGGTGAGGTCGCGGTGGAAGGCGGTGCGGAAGAGCGTCCGGTGTTCGTCCGCGTCGATGGTGCCGCTGCCGTCCTTGTCGGTGACGTCGAAGAGGACCTCGGCGACGCGGATGAGCGCGGGCCCGGCGAGGGAGGGGACCGCGGAGGCGTACTCGTCGGCGCTGACGCGGCCGTCGCCGTCGGTGTCGAGGGCGGCCTGGAGCTCGCGCCACCAGGCGGCGAAGGCGTCGTAGAGCCGAGTTTCCTCAGGTTCGTCCAGGTCGAGGCGGGTGGCCAGTTCGCGTGCCATGGCGGCTAGGTCGGGCCAGTCGAGGTGGCCGTCGCCTGTCTGGTCCAGTACCTGGCGGAAGAACTCCTCTGCCGAGCGCCGGCCCTCTGCCGTGGCCGTCGACGGGGCCGGGACGGGGCCGGGTCCGGTGTCGCCGCCCAGTGGGGTGAGGAGGCGGAGCAGGGCCGAGGCCCGCTTCATGCGGGTGCGCAGCGCGGCCACGGTCCGGGCGCGGGGGTCGTCGCTTTCGGGGGAGAGGGAGAGGGTCTCGATGATGGTTTCGGCGTTGATCCAGCCCTCGGGCAGGAAACGGGTGAGCCCGGCGGTGAGGTAGGCGCCCTGCATGAGGGTCGAGGTGCCGGGCATCTCGGGCAGGCCGGCCTTGCGCCGGTAGGGCTCGGGGAGCGAGGCGACGGTGATCGCGCCGAGGAGCGGACCGACGACAGCCCGGCCGGCCGCCCACAGGGTCGGCATGCCGTCGAGCAGTGCCGGGGCGGGCAGGTGGTCGAAGAGCCTGTAGAGGATGACGCGGGCTGCCTCGGTGTTCTCCAGCTCGTCCTCGACGACCCGGTCGTAGTACCGCCAGAAGTCGTTCAGCTCCTCCGGTAGCGCCCCGGCGTCGCCGTCGAGCGCGGCGAGGAACGCACGGTACTCGGCGTACATGCGCTCCATCGTGTCCTGGTCGAGCGGCTGGCCGCTGAGTCGGCACATGGTGACGGCGCTCTCGAAGAGGGTGGCGACCACCCACGCACGGGCCGCACGGTCCATCGCGTCGTAGGCGCGGCCGCGGGGGTCGGAGCCGCTCATGCGGGCGTGCAGCCTGTTGAGCCGGGCGGCCTCGCGTTCGCGTACTGCCGGGTCGGCGTCGAACATGCGCAGCATGCTGAGGAAGGTGTTGCGCAGTCGGCGCCAGGGGTGGGTGATGAAGGTGGAGTTGTCGGCGAGGGCGGCGCCGATCTGCGGGTGGGCGGCCTCCAGCACGGTGGCGCGGATCATGGCCAGTGCCCAGCGCGGGTCGTCGAAGAAGGCACGGAACTGCGACTCCGGCCCGAACAAGGGTGTTTCTCCGGTTGTTGTGGTGGTTCCGGTCGTCATGACGGGTGTCCGTTCGTCTGGGGCGGCACGCCGCCGAAGCGGCGTTCACGGCGCCGGTAGGTGTGCAAGCAGGCAAGGAAGTCCGCCGCCCGGAAGTCGGGCCAGAGGGCTTGAGGGAAGACCCACTCGGCGTAGGCGACCTGCCAGAGCATGAAGTTGGAAATGCGCTGCTCGCCGGAGGTGCGGATGGCCAGGTCCACGTCGGGGGTGTCGGGAAATGGCAGGTGGTCCGCGAAGAGCCGCTCGCTCACCTCGTCGGCCGGCGTCCCGCTGCGAATCAGCGACCGGGCGGCCTCCACGATGTCCCGGCGTCCCCCGTGGTCGAAGGCGACGGTCAGCGTCATCCCCCGGCTGTCGGCGGTAAGCGTCGCCAGATCCTCGAAGTCCTGCGCGAGCTCAGGGGGGATGCGCGGGTCCGCAGCTCCCAGGAAGCGGCAGCGGATACCGCGGGCGAGCAGCAGTGGCGCGTGCTTGCGCACAACCCGACGCACCAGGCGCATCAGGTAGTCCACCTCGGAATCAGGACGGCTCCAGTTCTCGGTGGAGAAGGCGTACAGGCTGAGCCACTGCACGCCGGAGGCCCGGGCCGCCTCGATGATGTCGATGACGGTGGTCTCCGCAGCCCGATGGCCCGCCGTCCGGGGAAGCGAACGCGACTGTGCCCAGCGGCCATTGCCGTCCATCACGCAGGCCACGTGCCGCGGCACCGCACGTACCGGCCCGTCGGCTCGCCACAGCTCGTCGCTGTCCTGTCGCCCACTCACCCGGTCCCCCGTCACGGCGCATGCGCGGTGGATGCTGTGGCTCGTCACGCCCAGCTCCGTCTCGCCCTGAGCAGCACGGTCGTACCGTGCTCGGTCACACCCACTGTGAATCGCCCCCTGCACACGCCCCACCGGCGCGTCCCTCTCCAGGAGTCTGGCGGAATGGAAGGGGCCTGATCGATTGAACTGGGGCGCGTCACCCTTGGCTCATCTGCACGATTCTCTTTGGCATCGGCGCACTGGACGGGCTATGGGCAGCGCCGGTTCTTCCTACTCGGCCATTTCCAGATGTCCGGACCCGAACCCTGCCGCCCTCGCCTGGTGACACGCTTGTGGTTGACCGACTCACCTCTCGGGAATCCCGTATATCCGACATCAGAGGTTAAGGCCCGCTTGACGCGCACGGTCCACCTCGGCCATCCCATCGCCTCTCGTGCCTGCCCCCAGGAAGCTCCGCCGTGCGCCCGGGCACCAGGCTTCGGCGGCGTGGACCTCCCGATCGGAGAGCACCGCGTACCCTGCGGCTTCCAGGGTGATCCCGACGTCGGCGACGGCCAGGCGGTGCAATTGGCCTCGGCCATCAGCCGCACCCGCCGTGCAGCCTCGATCCGTCCATCCCAGCATGCGTACGCGGCCTGGTGAAGCGTCAACGTGCTGTACCGGGTGGCCAGTCTCAGCAGGTGCTCGTCCTCCTCGGTCCGCTGCCAGCCGTCGCCCCGGATCTCACCCGTGGCGTGCTTCCGCCGGCGGCGCTCCGCCCGTTCTTGATACACCCCCGGCAACCTGCCCCCATCTCCACTGCCTTGCCCTCTCCCTGTAGTTGGAGCGCCGCCACGCGAGTGCGGACGGCATGGGAGGGAGCGTGACCTGCGAAGCGGACACCGGCGGCGCAGTACGTCATGCACCGCCTGGCGGAGCACCGAGCGGCGGAACGCCCGGTGGAGCCGATGGGCAGTGAGCCGTTCAGGACTGTGGACCCAACCGCGCCAACTTGTCTCCGCCTGAGCCTGCCCAAACAGCGCTGGGCCCGCGATCAGGCCGAACTCGCCGCCGAGACCCGCCGCTCCTCCCGCCGACGCCAGCGTCAGCCGCACATCGTCCGCGGCTACTTCGGAGGCCCGCACGTCCGTTACGCCCTGGACGAGAACCCCCATAGGTTTCTGACTCAATAGACGGCTGCCTCACCGAGACCGGCGTGACCATCAGACCCGCCCGATCAGCAGCACGACATTCCGAGTTCGACTCGGTAATGGCCCCGTTCGGGACGAACTGTGGGGCTTCTCGCCCCACAGGTATCGCACCGGCACCGGAGGGGAAGGCCAGGTAGGCGGTCGCACGAAGCTCGCGGTTGGGCTTGCAGAGCGGACCGTCGGCTGTCGGTTGTAGCTATGCCGAGAACAAGGGGATCGCAGGGCCGGCATTGCTGCGTCGGCCCGCCATCAGGCAGGGCTGACCAGCGCCACGAGGTGCTGCCGGGAAGCGTGCCGCAGTCCACGATCACGTTCACCGTCTTTCTCAGAGGTGTGCCGGGGGTATCTCAATGAGTCCCTGACCGCGTATGGCAAGGTATGCCGACGACTCACGCCGGCCGGGCTCCGCGCGGGACTCCGCCCCGGCTGTTCTCCGGGCACCGGGACCCTGCGGCGCAAGGGGAGCCGGACAGCCGCAAGCCATACGGGACAGTTCCGTACGGTTCACGCCCGACCTATCAGGAGTACGCACGTGAACGGCAAGCGCCGCCGACTTCTTCTGGCCGCCATCGACCCCATGATCGAGCCCGGGGAGCAGGTTGAGGTGACGACCATCGTGAACCTGAGTTCCGTCACCGTGCGCCGGACGGCAGCGTTCGCGGCAGCCTCGGCCATCCTGAGCGGCGGTGGAATGGCCGTGATCCCGGCGCCGACCCCCATGTACCTGGCGATGACCGACCGCCGCATCTTCATCTTCCGGGCGAACCCGACGTTTGCCCGGCCCGAAGAACACCTGATGACGATCCCGCGCGCCGGTCTCGTCCGCTCGGAGATCAAGGAGCGGGTGCTCAACTCATCCTTCATCATCTCCTCGGCGGACAGCGAGCAAGGACTGAAGATCATCTTCCCGCTGGTCGGCCGCAAGGAGCGGAACGTGATAGCGGCCGCCTTGCCCCTGGCCGACTGACTGCCCGGGACAGGGCGGGAGCGGAGTGACTGCCAGGACCATGTGGACAGGACCGCTCGCCACCGCACCCTTCCATGTCCGGGCAGGGGCCGCTGCGACGGGCTCGATTGAGGTCAGTGCCATGGGCTCAATACCCATTCCCCCACCGCGGAAGTGTCACAGGACAGCACAGCCTCGGTGGTCCGTGGGGGGGCATGCCTGGGTGCGAACGACGGAACGCGACGCCAGATGATCAAGGTTACTGACACCGAAGATCGACCTGGAGCCGCGTCCGCGTGCCATCTTCTCTGACCGCCTTCCTCACGCGCCACCGCGAGGACGCTGCCGCACCCTGCCCGCCCACGAACCCCGGTGAACTGGCCACGCCGACGGCCTCTGCACGGGCTGACCATGGGACGCACCACATACGCGCCCGGGACTGCAAACACGGTCCCGGGTGCGTCGTACATGAACGTGCGCCGGGCACACCCATCGGCTTGTGACCTGCGCCGGAGCGGCATCGCCTCGCCCCTCCCGCCACCTCCATCGCTCCGATCGGCTGTTGGAAGCCCTATCCCAACCAAACGTGATCCGTTGATTTCTGCTGGTCAGGCATGGTGTGGCTCGGAATGAGAGTGACCTCCGGCGTCCTGTTTCCGCTCCGCGAGCGAGGGGTGCGCGATGGCGTCGGTGCTGGGAATGCTAGAGGAGGGGGAGACAGCGGCCCGTGTGCGGGTGGTAGGGCGACGGGAGGAAGTCACCCGGTTGGCTGAGGTGTTGGAGGCCGCCGAGATCGAGCTGGACTGGCGGGTGACCGCGCGGGAGGAACTGGTCGAGGCCCTGGCAGCCTCGGCTGCCGAGACCACCGCCGGGACCGAGGTCGAGGAGAATGCGGTGCTGTCGCTCGCGCCCGTGCCGGGATCGACAGTGCCGCCCTGGCGGGAAGGGCTGCCGGTGACGGTTTCGGCACCGGACTATCAGCGCATTCTGGGTGTGCTGGAACGGCAGCGATCCACGGGTCACGGACCGCTTCGGGCCAAGGAGATCGCGGTGGAGCTGGGCCTTGACGCGACGCCCGCGAAGGTCGAGGGGCTGCGGTCGAAGGCCTCGCGCCTGGCGGAGCGCGGGTGGCTCCTCCTGGAGGCGTCGGGGGCGTTCGGTGCCGTCCGGCGGGCCATGGCCGCCCGAGACGCCGGTTCATCCGCGTGGCCATCGACCACCGGATCATCGCCTCGCTGGTGGCGGGCAGGGTCTCGTAGGTCCGGGCCAGACGGCGGGAGTTCATCAACCACGCGAACGTGCGCTCTGTCACCCACCGTCTCGGCAGCACCACGAACCCAGCCGTGTCGTCGGTGCGCTTGACGATCTCCAAGGTCAGGGCGAGTTTGTCCCGGCACCAGCCGAGGAGAGAGCCGGTGCAGCCGCTGTCGGCCCACACGAGGGTGATGTCGCGGTGCAGATGGCGAAGCCGCATCAGCAGGCCCGCCGCGGCGTCCCGGTCACCGATGTTCGCAGCCGTGACCGCGACGGCCAGGAGCAGGCACACTTGGCCGGCGATCCGGGCGAAGGTGACTGGTCTTGCCGTCGGCGTCCTGGCATTGGCTGCCTTGGCGGTGGCCGAAGTGCGCTACGCCGCGGCGCCGCTCGTGCCGCCGCACTTGGTGCGTATGCGGCCCATCTGGGCGGGCAATGCGGTGATGCTGCTGGCCGTGGCCTGCTTCATCCCCATGTGGTACTTCCTCTCCCTCTACATGCCAGACGAGCTGCACTACGGGGCGCCGGCCACCGGCGTCGCCTTCCTGCCCCACACCTTGGTGGGCATCGCCGGCGCCCGCCTCGCCCCCGCCGTGATGCGCCGCACCGGGCCCCGGGCTCTGATCGTGCTGGCCGAGCTGCCCTCCGCGTCGGGGTTCGTGTGGCAGATCCAGACGCCGCCGTGAAGGTCGGAGTGGAGCTGGGCTAGGCCGCGGACTCCGAGCTCGCGCAGCAGGGCGTCGACTGTGAGCACCTGGACGTCGATGCCGGTGTGGTCTCCAGGGGCGACCTGGAGCTCTCCCATCTGATGACTCCCGCAAGGTCAAGCACTCGTTCATCGACACCCCGGATGGATGGACCTTCCCGAGGACGAGATGTGCTCGAAGGAGCAGGGCAGATCAGTGCCGACACGTTCCGACCACCAGGGTGCCCGTAGGCCGAGGTCCTGCGCGTCTCCGTTCCTGCGCCCTACTCCGGTGAAGGATCGGGGTAAGTGCCGAAGGTCCACAGGTTGCCCTCCGGGTCCCGCACCGTGCACACGTACGCCGCCGCACCCGACCCGAACCGGGTCTCATGCGGCGCTTCGACGACCTCGCCGCCGACGCCGACCACCCGCCGGTACACCGCGTCCACGTCATCGCTCACCACGTAGACCGCGCTGGTTCCCGCCCGCATCCGCCCGTGCACGCTGTCCGTGTGCCGGGTCGAACCGAACACCAACGCACCACCGCCAGTCCAGCGCAGCTCCGCGTGCCCGATTCCGCCGTACTCGTCCGGCACGGCGACCACCTGCTCGAACCCCAGCACATCGACCAGGAAGCGCAGCGCCGCCTTCGTGTCGTCGTAGTGCAGGACCGGCCATACAGAGGACAGGGAGGCATCGCGCGACATGCCGCTCATCGTAGACGTCTGGCTAACCTCGCTGTTTCAGTTGAGGCTGTTGGGTGGCTGAGCAGGGTTGCTTGGTGGGGTTTCGGTCGGTGGGCATGGCGGAGCCCCGGCGCGGTGGTCAGTTTCGGGACTGCTGCACGGATAGGTGAGACCTGACCTGGCTTGCTGAGAGGCGGCCTGGAGGATGTCGCAGTGCCCAAGCCGTATCCGAGGGAGTTCCGCGAGGACGTCGTGCGGGTCGCGCGTAACCGTGAGCCCGGCGTCACGCTGGAACAGATCGCCGCCGTTTTCGGCGTCCACCCGATCACGCTGCCGAAGTGGCTGTGCCGCGCCGACACCGACGAGGGCGCCAGGCCGGCAGCGGCGTCGGGTGAGTCGGCCGAGCTGGCCGAGGCCCGCAAGCCCGTCCGGCTGCTGGAGCAGGAGAACGAAGTCCTCAGGAGCGCTGCGGGGTATCTGTCACAGGCGAACCCGCCGACAGAATGACGAAGCGGTGCGTCGCCGGTGAGGCGATGGCCGAGCGGACCGCCTGGCGGATCTGCCGGGACAACCGCTGGTGGAGCGCGTTCGGCAAGCGCGAAGGCCGTGGGAAGAACGCCAAGGCCGGGCCGCCTGTCCATGACGACCAGGTGAGGCGGGACTTCGCCGCATCCGGGCCGAACCGGCTGTGGCTGACCGACATCACCGAGGACGCAACCGGCGAGGGCGAGCTGTATCTGTGCGCGGTCAAGGACATGTACTCCGGACGCATCGTGGGCTATTGCATCGACGCCCGGATGAACTCGCCCAGTTCCGCTCACCGAAGTTCGTGTCCGTTCTCGCACGTCACGACCTGGTCGGCTCCATGGGCCGGGTCGGTGCGGCCGGAGACAACGCCGGCATGGAGAGCTTCTTCGAGCTGCTGCAGAGGAACGTCCTCGACCGCCGCACCTGGGCCACCCGCCAGGAACTGCGGATCGCGATCGTCACCTGGATCGAGCACACCCACCACCGACGCCGACGTCAGAGACGCCTGGCCGAATTGACCCCAGTCGAGTACGAGACCATCATGACCCCACCCGCAGCTCTGGCTGCATAAACCCCACCGTCACCCGATCATGCAGCAGTCCCGTCTGGCGCGCCCCTCAGAAGTGACACCACCACTGGGCGGTGCGCATCGTGCAGGCGCGGGTCGCAATTCTGGCGTGCGTTGTGCCCTTGGCGTACTCGTGCTGGTCATGGGCGGCAGTCTGAGGCATGGATCGTCTGGCAGGTGCGGGTTCTGCGACTTCTCGCCCGCCGTCTCGGGTTGCGCTCGTACGCTCTGGCGTATGGCGGACCCCGAGCTGCGTGAACGGATCACCACGCGCCGCGCGGAATGCGGGGCACGGAAGCTGCTGGGCTATTGCGGGAGCAGAAGCTGTTGGTCGGACCGCTGCGGGAGCAGCGGCCCGACCGGTTAATCGGTTGCGGACCTTCGGTATAGCGTGTGTGATCCCGGCTATGACGATTGTGCTGGGTACGCCCACTGTCGACGGGGTACGCGAGGCCATGGCTGCGCTGCGGGAGTGGCAGTACGACGAAGCGCCGATGCAGTTGCATTCCGGGGACCTCGGCTGGAACTACCGGTTCGGAGCGGCCGAGACGGCCGCGGTGGTCCGGACCTGGAGTCGGGGCGGGCGGATTCTCGCGGTCGGGATGCTCGACTCGCCGACGCTGGTGCGGATGACGGTCGCTCCGGACGCTTTCCAGGATGAGGAGTTGGCGCGGCGGCTTGTCGAGGACTTCTCGCTGCCTGAGCGCGGCGTGCTGCCGGAAGGAGCGGTGTCCGTCGAAGCTCCGCTGGGACTGCTGGTCCACGATTTGCTGAGCAAGGAGGGCTGGGGCGTCGACGAGCCGTGGACGCCGCTCTACCGCGACCTCACCCAGCCGGTGGAGGACCCCGGCGTGCGTATCAAGTCGATCGGCCCGGAGCAGGCGCAGGACCTCGCTGACGTCCTGCGGTCGGCGTTCAACACCTCGCGGCCTACGCGTGAGTACTGGCACTCGATGTCAGCGGGACCGTTCTACGCAGACGCCCGCTGCCTGGGCGCCTATGACGACCAGGGAAGCGTGGCGGCGGTGGTGACGGTGTGGTCGGCCGGCCCGGGGAAGCCGGGGCTGGTCGAGCCGATGGGCGTCCACGAGGACCTCCGCGGTCGCGGCTACGGCCGGGCGATCACCTTGGCCGGGGCGGCCGCGCTGCAGGAGATGGGCTCGTCGAGCGTACGTGTATGCACGCCGAGTTCCAATGTCGGCGGCGTCGCCACGTACAAGGCAGCCGGGTTCGAGGTGTGGCCGGAGGTGCGGGACCGGATCCGGACGGCCTGACGCCGGGGCTGCTCACTTGGGCGGCAGCCTGGGGCATAGACCGTCTGGCAGGTGCGGGTTTCCGGATTCTCATCCGCCCTCTCGAATTGCGGTTGTACGACCCGGCGCACGGCGGACCCCGAGGTGCCTGAGCGGATCACCACGCGCCGCGCAGGGCTGGATGAACTCGAAGAGCAGCCGGCCAAGCAGCCGTCCGAGGTGCGGGCCGAACGGGACAAGCCGGCCGTGGCGGTGCGGGGGTGGCAGTGCGGGCGTGGCAGCGGATGAGCGAGCAGACCGTGCGCCCGTAAGCGCCGGAGCCGAGAGCGCGTGAGGGTATCCGGCGTTCCCCCGGCGGCAGTTGAGTTCGGTGTGAAGAAGAACAACGAAACCGTCGAGGCCCTGACGGCCTTGTCTACACCGCCCGCCTGACCACTGTCGAGCGCCACCTTGAACTATCTCTCAGCTTGCTGGCCGCGGTTCGCGCCTCGCGCCTGTACCGCACGCTCAAGAAGATCGCCCGAACGGGCGGCGGCACCGGACTGCTGGACGGCTCGCTGATACGCACCCGCCGCCGCACCGGAGACGCGAACCGGAAGAGCTACTCCGGTACGAGCACATGCCCAGGGACTGCTCGGATCGCACTCACCGATGATCGTGGCCCACTGCTCTGGCTCTGCGCAGCCCGACCGGGGCACACCTCGGAAATCACCGCCTGTCGGCACGACGACCTCACCGCACATCTTCGCGCGACCGGCCTCGGCGCCATCGTCGACCTGGGCTTCATCGGCCTCGACTACAACGACGACCCGGACGCCGACCGGCCGTGATCACCGGCCACGAGGCCGCCCGCAACCGGTCCCTGACCACCGGCCAGAAGCTATCGAGCACCGGGTCGGCCGCAGTCCGATCCCCGGGCAAGCACGGCTTCGCCCACCTTTAGAACTGGCGCGTCCTCACCCAGCTCCGCACCGACCCGAAGTCGGCGACCGCCCTGGTCAGAGCCTGCTGGTGCTGACCAACCATGAACTGGCCACGGCTTCGGTGATGCCGTGGGCGGAACCGCCCTCCAACTTCACCGGGACTCGGACGCATCGTCGAACGCACTCGTCACCAACCCCCCTTCGCCTCTGCACCGTGGACTCGCTGCACCCAGCCGACGCCAGTCACCAGCCCCAGACGTCGTATGTGACATCCACTCCCACCCGCAGGAGTGACCCGCGCTGTCGCCCCTCTCGCAAACGACCGTCTATGAGAGCGGCCTCTACCGGATCGTCAAGCAGGGTCTCCTTCAGGGCGACTGCGGTCCCCGCAGCCCTTGGAGGAGCAGGTCGATCAATCGGCGGGGGTCGTAGCGGGGGTCGCTGTCGTGCCCGATGCAGAGGTTGCCGATGCCGCGCATCAGTTCGTAGGCGTGCGTGCCGGGATTGATCTCGTCGGCGTCGGCTGCGGCATCGAGCAGTTGCGTGCAGACGGGCACCAGGCGGTCGAGGAAGTAGGCGTGGAGCGCGTCGAAGCCGCCGCTGTCCGATTGCAGCGCACCCGCGAGTCCGTGCTTGGTGACCAGGAAGTCGACGAAGAGGTCGACCCATTGGCGGAGCGCCGCAAGCGGGGAGTCGGCGCTGGCGAGCAGATTCGGACCGGCCTCGGCACAGGCCTCGACCTGGTGGCGGTAGACGGCGATGACGAGATCCGCGCGCGTCGGAAAGTGACGGTAGATCGTTCCCATCCCGACGCCCGCTCTGGCGGCGATCTCCCGGATGGGCGCGTCGACGCCGGAGCTGACGAACACCTCGGCGGCGGCTTCGAGCAGCGTCTGCTGGTTGCGCACCGCGTCGGCCCGCTTGCTGCGCGCCGACACCCCCCTGGACTGGCCTGTAGTGGGCACCATGTTCTCCTTCCTGCCGCCATTGACAATACGGAACACTGTTCCGTATATTAAACGGAACGATGCTCCGCTTAAGGATAGCCGAAAGCAGGGCACCCCTGCCCCCCCCCCCCCCCCCCCCCCCCCCCCCCCCCCCCCCCCCCCCCCCCGCCTCGCCCGCTGCCCGGCTGCATGAGCCGACGCGGCAGAGGCCATCGAAGGGAATATGCGCGTTATGAGTGAATCGACTTACATGGCCGACACATTCAGCTCGCCCACCCCAGTCCTCTCGGTCAGTCCGGTCGCACTGCCGGCCCCCGGCCGAGCCGTGGACCTTCAAGTGCGCGTCTCCGCCCCGGTAACCGGGACCGAGCTGCCAGTCATCCTCCTCTCGCACGGCCTCGGCTTCTCGAACAGTCTCTCCTCGCTGAACGGCTATGCCCCCCTCGCCAACTTCTGGGCGGCACACGGCTTTGTCGTCATCCAGCCCACCCACCTGGACTCCAGGACACTGAGCCTCAATCCCGACACCCCTGGCGCTCCCCCGCACTGGCGCTCACGGGCCGATGACATGACGCGCATCCTCGACCAACTCGACGTGATCGAGGCCGCCGTCCCCCAGCTAGCCGGGCGCCTGGACCGGAGCAAGGTCGCCGTGGCCGGGCATTCGATGGGTGGGCACACCGCGAGCCTGCTCCTGGGCACCCGGCTCATCGATCCCCACGACGGAACGGAAGTGAACCTGGTCGAGCCCCGGATCAAGGCGGGTGTGCTGCTGGCCGCGCCCGGCCGGGGCGGCGACGCCCTCACCGAGTTCACGGTCGAGAACTACTCGTTCTTCCTGACCACGGACTTCTCCGAGATGACCACGCCCGCGCTCGTGGTCGCCGGCGACAAGGACGACTCCGCTTTCCTGACGGTCCAGGGCCCGGACTGGCATGCCGATCCCTACGTCCTGGCCCCGGGCCCCAAGTCCCTGCTCACCCTGTTCGACGCGGAGCACGGTCTCGGCGGGGTCTCCGGATACGACGTCGCCGAGACCACGGACGAGAACCCCGAGCGAGTCGCCGCGATCGGACGGCTCACCTGGGCCTACCTCCGCACCCAGCTCTATCCCGCGGACTCCGCCTGGCAGGCGGCGCGTGACGCACTGACGGCCGACCCCAACCCGCTCGGACGAATCGAATCCAAGTAAAGCCAACACCACCCTCGCGACGCTGCCAGGGCCCGGGGCCGCCGGTCAGCTGATGCCCCCCGGCGGGCCTGGGCCCTCTCCGTGATCAAGCCGCCTGGCCGCAGTTGTCCGTGCCGGGCGGACCGTCGCACGATCTCGGCGATGTCCGGGGCGTTGTGGAAGATCACCGCGTTCGCGAGCAACACGTTGAATTTCGCGGCCCTCTCCTGCTCGAAGGGGTCGTTGTCGGTGATGACACCGCCGTCGCCGGACCCGATCCGCTGGGAGAAGCCGTTGAACGCCTTGGCCTTGTTGGTCGCTGCGGCCACCCGTCGCTGTAGCGGGGCGTCGGAGAGGTAGCGCAGCAGCTGAACGGTTCGGATGACGCGGCCGACCTCGCGCAAGGCGGTATAGGTGGCGTTCTCGCGGGAGCCCGCGCGCAGGCGACGCAGCAGCAGGGTGGAGGAGATGGCGCCCTCCCGTACGGAGATCGCCACCCGCGTCAGCTGCCGGAACTGGGACTCCATCGGGTCGAAGTCGATGACGTTGCGGCCGCTCTCGCCGCACACGGCATCGATAGGGGCGTACTCGGTCTGCTTCGCAGGCCGGTAGAGGCTGAGGTCCTTCCAGTTCCTGGTCCTGGGCATCAGGTCGAAGCCCGGCAGGTGGGCCAGCGCGAAGACCGGGCACGACTGCTCCTGCGTATCCGCGTACACGGTGCTCGGCTTCAGCTCGGAGGTGTTCTTGAGCAGGCCCTCGATGATGTAGACGGCCTCCCGTACCCGCACGGGATGAAGTGCGTGAACAGCGCCATGTACGTGTCCGAGATGCCGTGGTGGGCGATGCCGCCCGGCTTGCCGTGGCGCATGGGCGTCTCGGACAGCAGGTTGTTGAGGTAGGTGTCCATGCGCGTGCCGTCCGACGCGACCGTCGAGCCGTCGCCCCGCGCCTGGGCCCCTTGGCATCATCTGCGGCCAGACCGGCATCGGCGCCTGGCGCAGCGGGCAGAACGAGTACACACGCAACACCATGCGAGGCTTCCAGCTCTGGTGCTCGGCCAGCAATCTCACCTGGCCCTTCCGGCTGCCCCCAGTCCAGACCCGCCGGGCCAACCCCGATGCCGCAGCCCGCACGGCTGGAGCTGATCGAGCACTTCCTCACCGACCCGGACGGCCCCGCCACGGCCGTAGGTGTGGTTGACGCGCATCGCCCCGGCCCGGCCTGGAGCGAGGGTCGGGTGACATCGGCAGCGGGCCTGGACCGAGGTCTCCTCGTCGCTGGAGATCACGTACTCGTCCGGGCCGAGGGGTTCACCCTCGTAGGGGCGGACGTAGAGGTCAAGGATGCGCTGGGCCTTGGCGCGGAAGTCCCGGTCCCGGATGAAGATCCAGGACTGGTACTGCCAGGGCTTGAGCGCGTCCTGGCGAAGCCAGCGGCGCACGGTGGACGCCGAGACGGTGTCGGTGACGCCGCGCGCGGTCGGTTCGGCGGCCAGGTCCGGGCACGACCAGCGCGCCAGCGGCACCCCGGTCTCGGCCGGGAGCTGGCAGGCCAGGGCCCTGGCCTCGGTGACCTGCACGGGCGGCAAAGTGGGCCGGGCGCCCGCTGCGCCTGCGGTCGGTCAGGGCCGGCAGACCGCCCCCGGCGAACCGGCCCCGCCAGGTGCGCACAGTGTCCACGTGCACTCCCACCTCGGCAGCAATCCGCGCGTTGGACCTGCCCCGGGCCGCCAGGAGCACGATCTGCGACCGGACCCTGCTCTGGTGCGGAGTCTTGTGTCCGTAGGCCGCCTTCTTCAACCGGTGCCGCTCGGCGGCAGTCAGGGCTATGCGGCGGGCGACAGGAACTGGCACAGCAGACAGGCCGATCAGCAGAAGTGGATCACAGCGCCATGGGGATCTTGCTCATGCGGCTTCCTGGTGGAGTGCGCCCAAAGCGGTGAGTTCGTCCTCGGACAGGCTCAGGGAGCCGACAGTCACGTTCTGGGCGAGGTGGTCGAGGTCGCCCGTGCCGGGGATGGCCAGGACGTGAGGGCCCTGGTGGAGGGTCCACGCGAGCCGGATCTGGGCCGTGCTCACGCCGTGGGCGCGGGCGATGGCGACCACCTGCGAGTTGGTGTCGGTGGTCGCGCCGCCTTCGCGTCCGGTGCCGGCGATCGAATAGAACGGCACGAACGCGATGCGCTGTTCGCCGCAGAGGTTCAGGAACTCCTTCTGCTCGGGTGATGCGCCGATGCCGTACATGTTCTGGACGCAGACCACGGGCGCGATGGCCCGGGCCTCGGCGAGGTGGTGGGGGCGGATGTTGGACAGGCCCAGGTGACGGATGAGTCCGGCCTCGCGCAGT
Source organism: Streptomyces sp. WZ.A104 (assembly GCF_002382885.1). Classification (GTDB taxonomy): domain Bacteria; phylum Actinomycetota; class Actinomycetes; order Streptomycetales; family Streptomycetaceae; genus Streptomyces. The sequence goes on along the minus strand of NZ_NWVL01000009.1, from coordinate 81,581 downwards.
TCGGCGAGTGCGCCGAAGCGTTCGGCGATCGAGTCGGTGCCGACGATGCGCAGGTTCACCACGTCGAGGTGGTCGCGGCCGAGCTGGCGCAGGTTCTCCTCGACCTGGCCGCGCAGTTGCTCGGGAGTGGCGTGCGCCACCCACTGGCCCGCAGGGTCGCGGCCCGGTCCGACCTTGGTGGTGATGACGAGGTCGTCTCCGTAGGGGGCCAAGGCGCGGTTGATCAGCTCGTTGGCGGAGCGCAGCGGCGAGAAGTAGAACGCGGCGGTGTCGATGTGGTTCACGCCGAGCTCGACCGCACGGCGCAGCACATGGATCGCCTGGTCACGGTCGCGGGAGACGGCGTTGGGCGCGAACGCCTCGCCGTGCTGGGGCAAACGCATCGCGCCGAAACCGATTCGGTGGACCGTCAGGTCGCCGAGTTTCCAGGTGCCCGATGTCGCTGCGGTGATCGTCTGTGAGGTCATGGCGGGATGATCTCCACTCGGTAGGCTGGCCCGCCACTCATTCACACATACCTGAATCCATTGAGGAGTGGTCGTCCTGGCAGAGTTGGCGTTCTCGACGAGCGATCTGGCGCAGGTGCGGTTCGCCGTCTCGCCGATGTGGGAGATCGCGCCCAGCTTCCGGCTGCTGACATCCACCGCCGCACATCCAGTCCACCGGGCCTGGGCCGACCAAGTACGCCCGCGCCTGGTGGCCGCCGGGCTGGACCGGGGCTGGCTGGCCGAGTTGATCCCGCCCACCGGCGGATACATCCCCGACTTCCTCAACCCGGCCCCCGCCGGACCGGCCCCCAGGCCGGCGGCAGAGTGGGATGCGATCCTCGCCTCACCCGCCGACCGGGTACGCCAGGACCTCGACCACCTGGCCCGCCACCAGGGGTATCTCGGCCCCCGGCTACGGACGCTGCGGGCAGACCCGCAGACCCGCCTGGCCAAGGTCACAGAAGAGATCGAAACGTACTGGGAACTGGCACTCGCCCCCTACTGGGCGCGAATCCAGGCGGTGTTGGACACAGACATCTTCCACCGGGCCCGCATGATCGCCGAGCACGGCGCGGGCCGTCTCTTCAACGACCTGCACACCTCCGTGAGCTGGGACGACAACGGGCTGCAGCTGGCCCGCCGAAAGCAGCCGCTGACCCGTAACACGGCAGGTGCAGGACTGCTGTTGATCCCCTCGGCCTTCACTGGTCCAGGACTGCGCACCCGGACGACGCCTCCGGACCCGCCTCAGCTCGCCTATCCAGCGCGCGGTGTGGGCTCACTGTGGAAGACGCGGCCCGCGCCCCGGGCCGACGCTCTCGCCGCCGTACTGGGCCGCTCGCGGACTCTGCTGCTGATCGAACTGGAGACCCCGGCCTCCACCACGCAGTTGGCCCACCGCACCGGGCTGTCCCCGGCCGGGGTATCCCAATACCTAACCGCGCTACGCAACGCGGGCCTGGTCAGCGCCCACCGCGCGGGCCGCTCCGTCCTCTACGCCCGCACCACCACCGCCGAGACTCTCCTTCAAACCGCCTCGGACTGAGGCTCCGAAAGTCGACCCCCGAAGGACTTCCGGGGCCGCCCCCTAGGTTCCCGGCCGGGGGTTCCGGTGCGCTGCGGGGCGGTCTCGCCTCCTTCGCCACCGAGGTGGCCGTGCTGCCCTGCGCGGTTCCTTCCGGGGCCTGGCTGGACTGGGCGGATGGCGTCGTTCCGAACCACTCCTGTGACACGTCTCCGGCCGCCGACAGGTCACAAATGCCCTGGGTATCGGCTCCGGCACCCACAGAGCCGAGCTGATGCGGTATGAGTCGCCTGCGCGCGCAACACATCAGCCAGATCCCCGTCGCCCCGCGGACCAGTCGGGTCACCCGCCGGTTGCGCGGTTCGACGGCGGGGGCCGATGTGTTCGCAGGGCCCGGGTCCGATCGTCGTACAACCCTGGGTCTTTCTTGATCGTCTTACCACTGCCGGTGGCGTACCAGCCACCAGCGGGAGTGCACAGTGCCCAGTTACTGGAGAGCCATGAGACCCGTCACCATCCACCCCTTCGTACGCCTCGGCGCCAGTGTCGTCGCCACCGCCGGAATCCTGCTGGCAGGCTTGTCCGCACCGGCGTCCGCCGCGGAGTCCGACCAGCTGTGGATCGAGGCGCCGTACGAGACCAGCCTGCAGACAGGCGCCGAGACCGGCACCCCGGTCGATGTCGGCCTCTACCACGACAACGACAACTTCACCGTCACGGACGGGCGTCTCACCGTCGACGTCTCCGGCATCGCCGACGTGGGCGAGGTGACCTGGCCCGAGAACTGCGTACCGAGCGGGACGACCGCCGTGTGCACTGTCGCTCAGGTGCCCACGATCGGTCCGGAGTACAGCCCTCAGGTACGGCTCGATGTCCGTGCCGCCGACGGTGTCGAAGCGGGTGCCCAGGGCCGTATCACCTACGCCGCGACCGCGATGGGCGGGCCGGAGGGATCGTTGGAAGCGCCCCTGGACTCCTTCGAGACGACGCTCACCGTTACCTCCGGCCCGGATCTCGTCCTGGGCGGGGTCACCTCCATCGAGAACACCGCGCCGGGCACCGTCCACACGGTCCCGCTCACGGTGACCAACAAGGGCAAGGAGCCCGCCCAGGGCTTCACCCTCGACATGACCGCCTCGTACGGGCTCGGATTCGGCTCCCGCCACGACGCGTGCGCCTACACGCAGACGGGCGGTGACTACGCCCCCATGGCCCGCGCCCAGTGCGCCTTCGACCAGGTGCTCCAGCCCGGTGACACCGTCACCCTGCCCCAGCCGCTGAAGATCTCCGTCGCGGGCCACGCGCTCAAGGAGCGCCTCGACATCAGCGTCCAGCCCGGAGGCGGTGCCCCCGACGCCGACGAACAGGACAACTACGAGTCCCTCACCGTGAACGTGCCCAACACCGCCGACTTCGCCGTGCGCGGCTCCCGGGTCAGCGGTGCCGCCGGGGACACCGTCAAGGCCGCCCTCACCTTCCGTAACAAGGGGCCGGGCTGGGTCGGCAACCTCGGTTCCGGTGACTCGGTCGCCCTCGTCGACTTCACGGTTCCCGAAGGCGTCACCGTCACCCGCGCGCCCACAGCGTGCCAGCCCCGCACGGAGGCCGGCGGTTCCCGGACGGACCGCGTCGGCGCTCCCCGCTACATCTGCGAAATGCCGTACTGGGTGCTGGAGAACACCGTCCGCACCTTCCGCTTCGATCTCCGCATCGACACCGTCATCCCCGACGCCAAGGGCCGCGTGAGCCTCCAGCCGGTGATCACGGGCACCGGCTTCCCGCACGATCCCAAGCCCGGCAACAACAAGGGCTGGGTGACCGTCAACCCGACCCCCACCGCGTAGCAGCCGATACCCGATGAGGGAACCCCCGCCCCACCCCACCCCGGAACGCCCACCTGGGCCTCCAGTCCGCCGGACGGGTGGGGTGGGGTGGGGTGGGGTGGAGGTCCGGGAGGGGCGGCGGGGCGTCCCGTCGCTCAGCTGCGGGGAGCAGCTGAACATCGTCAGCCCGGCACCGCTCAGGCTCCCCCGGAGGCCGGGCCAGAGATCCAAGCGCACCATGGAAGTGAGACCCGCGGAAGGCCGATCATGGACCCGGCACAGCGACGCTGGGGTGGCGAGCCCGAACCCGAACCGCCTACCCCCCACTGGGAACAAGGCGCTCGTCCAGGCGGCCCGGCACCTCCGGCAGCAGCCCCGCCCAGCCGGAGGAAGCACCGCGTCTTCTTCTGGTGCTTCCTGGCCGTCCAGATCCTCTTCATCGTCTGGATCGTCACCGGTATCGCCGCGGTCAGCGGAACACCGGCCGAATGCCAAGGACTCACCGGCAACGACCTGCAACTCTGCAAGGACGCCCGTGACGTCGGTGCCGCCATCGGCGTCGGGTTCATCGTCGGACTCTGGGTAGCCGTGGACTTCATCCTCGCCCTCACCTACTCCATCCACCGGCTGACCCGCCGGTAGCCCCACGCCACCGGCTCGCCGCAAGGCAGCACGGGCAGCCCCTTCCGCAGTCGTACGCAGGCCCCATCGCACCGCGGCCCGATGTGGCCTGCCCCTGCCCTGCCCTGCCCTGCCCTGCCCCTGTCCTGTCCTGTCCTGCCCTGACCTGCAGAGGCTGACGTCCCTGATCGCGTCGCGCACCGCCACCACCCGCACGACCGCCCGGCACGGACGGCACGTACGGTACGGCAGGTGAACCAACCGCCCGACTCCCTGGCCGGCCCCTCTTCAGACGTCCCTGCCCGGACCTCGACAACCCGCGTGTTCCTCGCACTCGCCCCGCCCGACGACGCGAAGGACGAACTGGCACAGGCCTTGCGCCCGGCCTACGACGCCTACCCCCGCATGCGGTGGAACCGCATCGAGGACTGGCACATCACCCTGGCCTTCCTCGGCGAGATCCCCGTCACCACCGTCCCGCCCCTCATGCCTCCGCTCGCCCGGCTCGCCGCACAGCACCAGCCGCTGCAACTCGCGATGCACGGCGGAGGCCACTTCGACCAGCGGGTCCTGTGGAGCGGGGTCACCGGGAAACTCGAAGGGCTCCACCGGCTCGCCGACGACGTACGCACGACTGTCAGGGACTGTGGCGTCCGGTTCCCCGAGCGGCCGCTCCGGCCCCACCTCACCCTCGCCCGCTCCCGTCGGGGCGACCACACCACCGCCGCCGAGGCCGCCGCCACGCTCACCTCGTTCTCCGGCCACACCTGGCAGGCCCGGCACCTCCATCTGGTCGGGAGCAACACCGGCCGGGGCCCCGGCCCCATCCACTACCGGACCATCACCACCTGGGACCTCGGCCACAGCGTCTGACACTCAGTAGGTGTCGGCGGCCTTCCCAAGAGTCGCCGTGAGGCGGCCCAGTACCTCCTGCAGTCCGAGCACCTCCTCCACGGACAGGCCGGTGGCGGCGAGCACGCCTCGGGGCACGGACAGGGCCCGGTCGCGCAGTTGCGTGCCGTCTTCGGTCAGGTCGATCAGGACGGAGCGTTCGTCCTCACGGCTGCGTTCGCGCCGGACCAGTCCGGCCGCCTCCAGTCGCTTCAGCAGCGGCGAGAGCGTCCCGGAATCCAGGTGCAGCCGCTCCCCGATGGCCTTGACCGGCTGCGGGCCGTCCTCCCACAGGACCAGCATCACCAGGTACTGCGAGTAGGTGAGGCCGAGGTCCTTCAGCGCCTGCCGGTAGAAGCCGCCGAACGCACGTGACGCGGCATGCAGCGAGAAGCAGACCTGGTGGTCCAGCCGCAGCAGTTCCGCGTCGGGGACCGCCGAGAGGTCGGGGACGGCGGAGGGGTCGGGAGGCGAGGCCTTCGCGGTGGCGGGCGCCTTCGGGGCAGCGGTCATGAAACCAGCGTACCGCCGACCATGTCATTTGATTGCACGCAATTTAGTTGTGTGCAATCTTTATGGCGGCAGCCGCGACCACCCCGGTCGCAGCCCCAGAGAAGGGTCACCCATGGACGCGTTGTACACCGCCGCCGCCACCGCCAACGGCCGCGAGGGCCGGGCCGTGAGCTCGGACGGCCAGATCGACCTGCCCCTCGCCCTGCCCCCGGCCCTCGGCGGCAACGGCAAGGGCACCAACCCCGAGCAGCTCTTCGCCGCCGGCTACGCGGCCTGTTTCGCCAGCGCGATGGCGGCGGTCGGCCGCGAGCTGAAGGTCGACACCAAGGACGCCTCCGTGACCGCCGAGGTCTCCATCGGCAAGGACGGCGACGGCTTCGGCCTCTCGGTCGTCATGCGCGTGGAGCTGCCGGACTCCCTCGCGGGCGAGGCCGGCCGGAAGCTGGTCGAGGCCACCCACGCCTACTGCCCCTACTCCAAGGCCACGCGGGGCAACATCGACGTCGAGCTGGTCATCGAGTAGCCGTAACCGTCAGGCGGGCCAGCACCGCGGCCACGGCGCGGTGCACGGCCTTGCGAGCGTCGTCGTCGGCCGGGTCGAGCGTCTCGAAACCGTGACGCCCCCGCGGTACGTCGATGACCTCGACGTTCGCCCCGCAGCGCTCGGCCTCCTTGAGGAACTCCTCGACCGTCGCGGCGATCGCGGCGCTCTCGCGTCCCGCTCGGACCAGCACCACCGGCAGCTGCCCGGCGTGGGCCACCGCCCGGACCGGATGGAAGCGGGGCTCCGCCAGCCCCCAGCCCGGCAGCGGCGACAGGATCGGATAGTTCGCCGCCACGCAGCGCAGCCATGCCGGACGCGCCGTCAGCCAGTCCGCGACCAGCGGGCCCCCGCCGGAGAAGAACCACAGGGCGACCCGGTCCGCGTCCACCCGCGGGTCGGCCCGCACGCGCTCCACCGCGTCGGCCACGTCCGCGGCCGCCCGCTCGTAGTCGGTCACCGCGTGCAGGCGGTGGTCGAGCGTCACACCCACGGCTCCCAGCCCGGCGACGTGGCGTGCGTACCCCTTCAGGGTCGGCCAGTCCCGAGGGGTGGGCCGCGCCTCGGCGGGCACCGGGCCGCCGTGCACGAACAGCACGGCCGGGTGTGGCCCCGGGCCGTCCGGCAGGTAGAGGTCGGTGTTCCCGGTCCGTTCGCGGGGGCGTTCGGGTACGTCGAGGAGGAACGGGCGCAGATGGGCGGGCGGGCCGGCCGCATCGGCGGAGCTCAGCCGGTGGCCCCCGCCCGCCGCCGCCTCCGTGAGGACCTCGGCCAGCCGCGTCGGGCAGGACAGCATCGGCCAGTGTCCCGTGGGGAGTTCGAAGAAGGTCACCCGCGGCTCGGCCAGCGCCTGGAGGGCCGGTTCGCCGACGTCCACCATCATCTGGAGCATCTCGATTCCCGGTCCGTTGCCGGTGCACAGCACGCCGGTCACGGGCACCGCTGCCACGGCTCCGGTGAGCCTCATCGGCTGGAGGAGCGTGCCCAGCGGCTGCGGCGCCGCGAGGGCGGTGAGCCCGTCGAGCGCCGCTTCGGAGAGCCCCGCGGTGCTCCCCCAGCGGGACCAGTCGTCCCGGGCCGGGGGCGGCAGCTCACCGGTCGTTCGCCCTCCGGCCCCGGCCAGCTCCTCGCGCAGGCGCCCGTCGGGTACGGCGGCCAGCGCCGGGACGCCGTCCTGCGGCATCCCCGCGTCCAGGTGGACGATCCGGGCGATCGACCGCGGGCGCCGGTCTGCCGCGCCCAGCACGGGATGGATGCCGTAGTCGTGACCGACGAGGACGATCTCCCGGCCCGGCTCCGCTCCCTCCCGCGCCTCCGTATCCGCAGCCTCCCCCTTCGCTTCCACTGAGTCGATCACCGCCAGCACGTCCGCGACATGGGTCTCCAGGTCGACGACCGCGCCGGGATCCTCGGGGCGCCTGCCCAGTCCGGTAAGCGCCACCGTGTGCACCTCGGCGCCGTCCGCGGCCAGTCGCGCGGCTGTGTCCCGCCATACGTACGGGCCGGTGAAAGCCCCTGCCACCAGAATGAATACGGCCATGGCCCCTCCTCGTCACGCTGTCTCCCGCATACCGGCCCGATCTCCGGCAGCGCTCGCCGGTACCGTAGGAACTCCCCCTGAGGGAGGTTCAAGTGTTCTCGTCGTACGACGGCCTGTGCACCATCGGTGAACTGGCCGAGCACGCGGGCGTCAGCGTCAAGACCGTCCGCTTCTATTCGGACAGCGGACTGCTGCCGGAGGCGTCCCGCAGTGCGGGCGGGCACCGCAGGTACGCTCCGGAGGCCGTGGAGCGGCTGAGCATGATCCGCTCCCTGCGCGGCCTCGACCTGGCGCTTCCCGACGTGCGCCGCATCCTTGACGGACAGCAGGATGAACAGGACGGGGCGGGGGGCGTTCTGGAGGACGCCGTGGCCGGTCGGCTGCGTGCCCTGGGCTCCGAGCTCGCGGCGTTGCGCTGGCGGGTGGCCGCACTCCGGCTGGTGCAGGAGTGCCCGGCCGCCGAGCGGGCCGCCCGGCTGCGGCTGGTGGGGGCGGTCGCAGCCCCGCCGAGCACCGCGTCCCTGGCCCGTTTCTGGCGTGCGTGGCTGCCGCCCCGGATGCCCGCCCGGTCCGTCAGCGCGTTCCTGGAGGCGGCGGTGCCGCAGCCGCCCGAGGACCCCCGGCCGGCGCAGGTCCTCGCCTTCGCCCGGCTGCACGCCTTCGTGACCCGTCCGTGCGGGGACCGCGGCAGCGGCCCCTGCCAGCCCCGGGCACACCGCGGCGCGGGGGCCCGTGCGTCGGCGCTGCTGTACGCGGGGCTGGCCGAGGCGTACGGGCTGGCGGGCGGGGAGATGCGGCGGGGTGCCAAGCCCGCGCCCGGTGAGGCGCTGGACGGTTTCGTGGACGCGTACGCGAGCACGTACGGCACCCACGACAGTCCGGGCTTCCGCCGCGTTCTGGCGGGCCGGCTCGCGGCCGATCCGCGCATCGACCGGTACTGGGAGCTGACCGCCGAGGTGATCAGTACTCCCGGCGGCCGTCCCGAACCGACTTCGGGGTCCGCGCACGCCTGGCTGCTCGACGCCCTGGACGTACAGGTGAGGGAGACGGCCGGGTAGTGCGGACGCGCATCGGCGGAGCGTCGGGCTCCGGCGTCCCCTCCGCCGCACAAGGCCCTCATCCGTTCATCCGTACCAGGGGCCCTCCGCCGTACGCGACCCTTATCCGTTCATCCGCACAAGGGCGCCTCCGCCGTATGCGGCCCTCAGCCGCCATCCGCGCAAAGGCCCTCAGCCTCACAGGGACTCTCAGCCGCCGAGGGGGGGTCAGGCCGGCCAGGCGGAGCGGCCCGAGAGCAGCGAACGTGCGGCTTCCTCGGTGGCGTCCCGGTCGAAGTGCTCGGTCCGCCAGGTGGTCGAGCGCATACTCCCCCGGTCCCGGTAGGAGCGCATGATCCTCCCGTGGTCCTTGCGGGCCACGAAGGCGTAGAGGTCCCGTTCGGCCCGCCACACGGAGACGGAGCCCGAGCGCGGGCGCAGCAGATGGGGGTCCGCCCACAGCCAGAGGCCGACCGCGCCTTCGAGGTCCTGCCAGACCTGCCGCAGGGCGATTCCCGCGACAGTGACGCCCGGCGCCGTCCACGGGCGGTGCGGGGTGAATTCGGTGACGCTCACGACGGCCTCGCCGTCCGCTGAGCCCCCGGACGCGGGCTCCCCTGCCGGGCCGGGCTTCCATGGCGTGAACCAGATGGTGGCCGACATGGCGTTCCCCTCGTGAGTGGCCGGCTGCGGCTCTTATAAAAGCACGTCCGTTCGTGCTAACATATCACGCTCCTGATGCCGACCGAGGAGTTCCGAGCATGGCTCGCACCGAGGCACTTGCCAGCACCGCGCTCAACATCGCCTCCCGAGTCTCGGGACGGCTTGCGGGCGCGGGCGCCTACGCCCTTTTCCACATGCCGCTCGCCCGGAGCAGGATGCGGACGAGTGAACGGGAGCTGTTCGGCACGGCGGAGACCACACGGCTGAAGGTCAGCGGCAAGTCAGCGGTGGTCTACCGCTGGGGCGACGGCGAGAGGCCCGTGCTCCTGGTGCACGGCTGGCAGTCGCGCGGCTCGCGGTTCGCCGACTTCATTCCCGGGCTTCTGGAACGCGGCTACAGCGTCATCACCTTCGACGCGCCCGGTCACGGCGACGCGAGCGGCCGCAGCACCACCATCCTGGAGTACCGCCACATTCTCACCGAACTCCACAAGCAGTACGGTGAGTTCGAGGCCGTGGTCGCGCACTCGCTCGGCGCCCTGGGCTCGATCTTCTCCTTGGCGCACGGGGTGAAGGCGAAGCGGATCGCCACCATCAGCGGGGTCTGCGACTTCGAGTATCTGATCGAGGAGTTCTGTGCCGCCGTCCCCCTGCGCCCCCAGCTCAAGGCGCTGCTGCGCGAGCGTGTCGGGGAGAACCTCTTCTCCGTCCTGCCGGTCGAGGAGCGGCCGTTCTCCGCGGTGAACGCGGTCACGGCCCTGGACATGCCCCTCCTGGTCGTGCACGACGAGGACGACCCCAGGATCCTGGTGGAACAGGGGCACCGGCTCGCCGGTGCGTTCGGCGATCAGGCTCGGCTCGTCGTGACGAGTACCCTCGGGCACCGTCGGATCCTGGGCGACCCCGATGTCGTCCGGACCGTCCTGGACTTCGTCGCGCAAGGGCCGGACCGGGCCGCCGAGGCGGGCACCGAGGCTGCCGCGACCTCCTGAGGCGCCCTGGGCGGCGCGTGCCGGACCTCACGGCACCCGCTTCTCGCGTCTCCCGTTCTTCCCCTTCTCCCGTCTCCCCAGCCCTACGCGCGGCTGGACCCCGGAGGGCTCGGCCTCCGGGGTCCAGCCGCGCGTCGTCACCTGTGTTCGTCGAGGAACTCCAGGATGTGCCCGAACACGTCCAGCGCGGCGCCCCGTCCGATGAACGCGTCGAGGTGGCCGTAGCCGGGGATCTCCGTGTACCGCACGTCCAGTTGCGGCTGACGGGCCGTGAGGACCTGGTGGCAGAGCTTCTGGGAGTCCAGCCACATGCCGTTCTCGCTGCCGGAGATCAGCAGCACGGGGCAGTCGATCCGGTCGGCGTGGTCCAGGGCGTTCTCGGGCAGTGCCCGGTAGCGGTCGTCGTTCTGGTGCCAGCGCACCATGCTGCGGGCCAGGGCGACCCGTCGCAGATGCGGCAGGATCCACAGCGGGGCCGGGCCGAGGAGCTGGGCCAGCCGGTCGTGCGTGGTGTCGTGCAGATTGTCGTGCACGTACAGCGAAGCACCCACGCCCCAGGCTGAGTTGCACAGGATCTGGCAGGTGGGATCGGGGCAGTCGGCGCCTCTGGACGCCAAGGCGAACAGCGGCGTGTAGCGCGACCAGAATCCGACCTTGCGGAAGTCCACCGGGATGTGGTCGAAGCGGGACCGGAGCAGTTCACCTGCCATCGTCATCTTCAGCGACGTCCGGCCGGCCAGCTTGGGCGTCAGGAACACCCCTTGCGCCACCACGCCCGCGAGACCCGGCACCAGCCCGGCGGCCATGCTCATCGACAGCGAGAGCGCGCCGATGCAGTGGGCAACGGCGAACAGCGGCCGACCGCCGATCTCCCGGCGGATGTGCCTGACCGCGGCGGGGATGTCGTAGAGGGCCACGTCGTCGTACGTGTACCGGCGGCCGGTCTCGTTCCACGGGAGTCGGCAGCTGCCCCGCCAGTCGAGCAGCCACGGCTCGTAGCCCTCGTCGAGCAGGACCTCGACCATGTTGCGGGTCTCGGGCAGCAGGAACATGTCCGAGGACGCGGTGTGGCCGTGCAGGAGCAGCACCGCGGGCCGGTCCTCGCGGACGCCGGGCCGGACCCTGGTGAGCCCCAGCCGCAGGCCGTCGTCCGCCCGGAAGGGTGTCTCCTCGATGTGCGCTCCGTCGAGGCGCGCGTACAGAGGCCGCAGGGTCATCGCTTGCGCTCCCTCGGGGTCGGGGATGGGGGCGGGGTCGGGGTCCGGCGCAGGTCGAGCAGGTCCGCGCCGACCCGGGCGAACGGGCCTGCCATCCCGCGGCCGATCTCCAGGCCGAACCAGGTGAGCCAGCTCATCTTCGCGAGCCGCTTCTCCTGGCCGGACAGGCGGGGATCGACGCGGATGCCGTCGATCTGGTCCCGTAGGTAGCTGTCGGTGGGAACGACGATCTCGCCGTGCAGCGTGGCTGGTTCGCCCTCGCGGCCGATCTCCACGGTCAACGCGCGTGTCTGCCGCCACAGATCGCGTCGCGCCCGGGCGAACTTCCGGCCCTCCAGCCACCACCGGCCGCCGTCGCCGTCGCACAACCGCAGCCGGTAGCGCAGCAACGGGTGCCGCAGGCCGTGGTCGAGCGGGATGCCATCCTCGGGGCGGACCCACAGGTCGCCGTGCTCGACCACAAGGGGGTCCGGGTGCAGCAGCGGGCAGGAGATCTCCCCGCGGACGTCCACCCGGCGCTCCTCGGCCAGCTGGTACATACCGGCGATGGACAGGGTGAACGCCGCCGAGCACGGGGTGCGCGCGGCGCCCCCGACCGGGCCCAGAGCCCCTTCCATGGTCTCGGGGAACCACAGATAGGGCTGGTCGGTGCGGGCCGGGAGCCGGGCGAGGCCGTCCCGGGCCAGCTTCTCGAAGGTCCTCAGCTGCTCCTGCATGCCGTAGCGGGTCGAGGCCGGCAGATTCTGTTCGGCCACGAACGCGTCGGTGCGCTCGGCGGTGGCCGCGGGCGCCGTCAGGGACGCCTCACAGAGCTTCGCGGCGGTGGGGCTCGCCAGGACCCTCGCCAGGAATTCGAGTTCGGGGACGGGGTCGGCCCGGAGCCGGGCCACGACGTCGCTCCGCCACTCCTCCCAGCCCTGGACCCGTACGTTCATGCCGCCGAACCGCATGTCGTGGACGACGTCCGCCAGGGAGTTCGGCGTGCCGCTGAGGTGGTAGGTCCGGCCCCAGGCTTCGGGTTCGCAGATCGCGGCCACCGCCACCCGGCTCACCCAGTCCACCGGGGCGGCGTTGAGAAACCTGAACGCGGGGACCGTACGGAACCGGCTGAACACCGACATCATGCCGCTGCTGAGGTCCTGGGGGTTGCTGGCCCCGGTCCTGGTGTGGCCGCCGATGCCTCCCGGGCGCAGCAGCGTGACGGCCAGCCCGTGCTCCCGGGCCCGCCGCAGGACCGCCTCGGCGGCCCACTTCGACTTGTCGTATCCGGCGACCAGGGCGTCGATGTGGGCGACGGGGTCGTCCTCCCCCATGGACTCGATGCCGACCTCGTTGAAGACCGCGATGGAGGAGATGTGGTGCAGGGGCTTGGGCCGTCCGGCGGCCGCCAGTTCCGCGAGCGTCAGCGGTCCGAGCACGTTGCTGGCGCGCAACGACCGGTAGCCGCGCAGGAAGTCGACCGCCGCGGCCACGCTCACCACTGCGTCCAGTCCCTCGGCCAGCGCCTCCCAGCGTTCGTCCGGCAGCCCGAGGTGCGGCTGCCGGATGTCCCCCGGTACGACCGTCACGCGTCTGCGGATCTCCCCGGACCACGGCAGGGCGAAGCGCTTGAGCGCCTCGCCGAGGCGCCGGGTGCCTTCCTCCTCGTCGGCGGCCCGCACCAGGCAGTGCACGTGCGCTTCGCTGTGCCGCAGCAGATCGAGCAGCATGTGGCCACCGAGGAACCCGGTCGCCCCGGTCAGCAGGACCGTGCGGGGTACGGCGGGCTCCGGCCGACGCACCCAGGGCAGGCCGTCGGCGCGGGCCAGGTCGGCGAGGATCAGCTCCAGGTCCTCGTCGGCTCCGGTCGGCGCGGATGCGGGGGCGGGGAGGGTGGTGTTCCTGGCCTGCACCGCGAGCGGCACAGACGCCGACACAGGCACAGGCACAGGGGACGCAGGCACAGGAACAGGCAGGTTGGCCGGCTCCACCGGTACGGGCAGGGCGGCTCGCTCGGGCGATGGCGGTGGTGCGGCACGCTCGGGCGGGACCGGCAGCGACGCTTCGTCGAACGTCGGCGGTTCGGCTCGGTCCGCCGGTATCCGTACCGGCTGTGCGTCTCGCTCCGCCGACTGCGCTCCCGCCCGCTCAGGCCGCATCGGCTCGGTCTGCGGCCGGATTCCGTTCGTCCGGAGCGCTCGTTCGGCCAGGCGTCGGGGCCGGGCGTCGGCGAACACGTCGTCGAGGCTCAGCTCCAGGCCGAGGTCCCGGGACAGCTTCGCCACGAGCGCCACGGCGTCGACCGACGTACCGCCCGCGTCGAAGAAGTCGGTGTCGGGTGCCATCTCCGCGCCCGGCAGCAGACGGGCCGCCTCGGCGGTGATGGCCCCGGCCAGCCGCTCCGTCTCCCCAGTGCCGCCGACCGCCGGAGGCTGCACCGGGTCCTCCTGGCCCGCCCGGTCCGCCGCGTCCGCCGGTTGTGCCCCCGGTCTGACTCTGGCCAGCAGCTCGGCCACGCTGAGCGGGCCTCCGCCGCTCTCGGCCCGCTCGCCGGTCCGCTGCTGCCCGGTGCCCGGGCGGCGGGCCGGCGTGTCCTCGTTCAGTTCCCCCATGGTGTGCCTCTCACGGTGTGGGCTGCCTTCCGTCATCACTGCCGCCAGGACCGGAACGCCCGCAGCTGCCGCGGAGTCGTCTCGGCCTCGACGCCCGGGCCGTCCGGGGCTCCGCCGCCGAGCGCCGCGATCAGGCGCCGGGCCGGAAGGTTGCGAGGGGTGGGCTCCGCCGTCAGCCGCACGGTGGCGCGGCCGAGGGTCTCGGCCCGGTCGGCCAGCCACTGGAGCAGCCGCTCCTCCACGCCGCGGCCGAGCACGCGGCAACTGAGCAGCCAGGCCAGGACGTCCAGGCGGGAGGCTTCCTGACGCAGCGCCAGCAGGCCGATCTGGCCGTAGTCGCCGAACCGGTCGCGGGCCGCGACGGTCCAGACCTCGCCGTCCTCCCGCCACCGCTGAAGGTCGCCGCCGTCGGCCGACCGCTCGCGCAGCGTGAACTGGTTGGTACGCCGGATGAGCTGGGCCGCCCGCTGCGTGTCCGGCTCGGCCAGCGGACGGATGTCGAGCTCCAGCTCCAGCTGTTCGAGGAACTCCTCGAACCCGGCCTGTTCCCGGGCCGCGTCGCGGGCCCGCTCCTGGCGGTAGAAGTCCGCGCGCAGCCCGTCCTCGGCCGTGGCCGCAGCGGGTATCAGGGGCCACAACCGGGCCAGGAACGGTTCGAGTTCGCCGGCCGCCGGGCAGGTCACGGAGAGCACTTCGGGCAGCGCGGACCGCATGGCGGCGATCTCCGCCGGGTTGTCGTCGAGGAAGAGGAAGCTGTCCGGTCCCAGGTTCATGGTCCGGGCGGCCGCCTCCAGGCGGTCGGCTTTGCGGCCCCATCCGGCGTCAAGCACGCTGAAGTGTTCCGCCCGCAGCACGCTGTCGGGACGCTCCAGGACGGCCCGTACGGTGGCTTCGTCGTTGTTGCTGATCAGGACCAGCAGGGTCCCGGCGGCGCGCCACCGCAGCAATCTCCGGGCCAGGAGCGCCCGGGCTCCGCCGAGGTCCACGCCCTGCGGTCCGCTCTCCCCCGCCACTCCGCTCCACAACGTCTCGTCGCCGTCCACCGCGATCACCTTCGGCGGGGTACGGCGGACCGTCGCGGCGGTCTCGGCGAGCGTGAGGGCGACGGCCGCCTGAAACTCGGGGGTGAACGGCAGGTGGGCCAGCGTGTCCGTACGCTCGTCGAACCGCTCCTCGACGACATGGTGGCGGGTCCAGTCCTCGGGGCGCAGGACCGCGATCCCGGGCAGGTCCGCGAGCACGGCGGCGACGTCCCGCTCCCACCGCTCGTACCGGGCCTCACGCCGTCCGGACGGCAGGAACCCGACGATCAGCGGCAGCCGCGTCCGCTCCGACAGGGCTCGCAGGGCGTCCGGATAGGCCGTGCGGAGTTCGTCGAGCAGTTCCTCGCTCACCGGCCCGAACCGTTCCAGGTCGACCGCCCGCACCAGGACGGTCCCGATCTCCGCCGAGGGGTCGGCGAACACCCCGGACGGGTCCTTGAGACTCGCCAGCACCTGGTGGTAGGGCGCCTCGACGACCTGGGGCGGGGTGCTCGGCGCCCCGTCGGCGGGGTCTGCGGCCCAGGCCGCCGCGCAGAGCAGGGGGAGGTCTCCCAGTGCGAAGGTCGCCGCGACGGGGAGCGTACGGGGCCGGGCGGGCAGCGGGGCGGTCGCGGTCACGCTCTTACCCGCCGCCGGGTGCTCCGGCCGGACCGGGGCGGCCGGGTCGTCGGCCACCTCCTCCAGGAGCTGGAGGAAGTCGGCGGCGAGCGCGGCGCAGGCCGCCTCGTCGATGATGTCGAGGTTGTGGTCGAAGCGGAGCTGACCGGCGTCCGGCGTCATGATGATCATGAGGTCGAGGTCGGAGTGCCCCGTCCCGACCGGAAGGATCTCCAGGGCGTCGAGTTTCGCAGAGGACCGGATGTAGTTGAAGTAGACCTCGACCATCGGAGCGTTCTCCCGGTGCAGTCCCTGCTCGGCGAGCACGGCCAGGGTGTCGGAGAACATGGCGCCCTTCGCCAGCACCCGGTCGAGCCGGCTGTCGGTGCGGCGCAGCACCTCCTCGATCCGCTCCCCCGCCGTGGCCTGCGCGGGGAAGGGCACGGGCACTCCGAAGAAGCCGACGGCACCGGGGGCGTCGACATGGATGCGGGTGTCCACCGGGACGGCCAGCACGAACCGGTCGCGCTGCTGCTTGCGGGCGAGCAGCACCGTCAGTACGCCCAGGGAGAAGGCGGCCGGGGTGATCCCGAGCTGTCGCGCCCGGGACGACACACGCGGCATGAGTCCTTCGGGTATCGCCAGGGTGAGGCTGCCCGCCCGGAACGACCGTACGGCCGGGCGGGGGTGTGTGAGCGTCAGGTCGAGACGGCGGCTTCCGGCGAACTCCTCGCGCCGGGCGGCCGCGTCCGGCGCCCCTGCCGAGGCGCGCGACGGGTGCGGGGACGTGGGCTGTGCCTCCAGCAGCAGGTCGATGTCACGGTTGGAGACCCCCTCCCCGAGGGGTGTACCGGACAGCTCGGCGTCGATCTCGGCGGCGACGATCAGAAGCGACTGCAGATCGCTGACCGCGTGATGGGCTCCGAGGAGCAGTGTCTGTCCCGCTTCGGCACCGTCGATCAGCTCGAACCGCCACAAGGGTGCGGTCGTGACGTCGAAGGGTGCGCCGAGCAGTTCACTCAGCCGGTGCCCTGCGTCCAGCTCGGCGTCGGGCGCCAGGTCCGACCATCGGAGCGGGGAACGGGCCGGGGCCCTCTCGGTTCTCATCCGCCGGTCGGAGCCGGTGTCGTTGACGATGGAGGTACGCAGTGCGGCGTGCCGCCCCGCGAGGCGGGTGAGGATGTCCGTGAGCCGGGCGCGGGTGGTCGGCTCGGTGAGCCGGAACGCGAGGCCGATCGTGTGCGCGGCGCTCGGGGTGCCGTGCTGGGCCGCGCGCAGGAGCCGGACGACGTCGCGGGTGGCGGGCCTCAGCTCGACGTCGCGGGTGGCGGGCCTCAGCTCGACGTGGTGTGTGTGCGGGTCGGTCTCCGGGTCTGTGCCCGACGCCGGGCGTCCGAGGCCGGTGTCCGACGTGGGGTGTCCACGGCCGGTGTCCGATGTGGGGCGGCTCCCGGAGGTGTTGCCGGTGGCGGGCTCCGCGGCGGAGTTCCGCGCGGACAGCGCGGTGTGCAGTTCCTCGGCGAGACCGCGGATGTCGGCCGCCGAGAACACGGCGGACGCGGACAGTTCCACACCGAGGTCACGGCCGAGGGTGTTGCGCAGGCGGACGATCATCAGGGAGTCGAGCCCGAGCTCCTTCAGGCCCTCGGTCGCGGCGACCTCGTCGGCACCGCGACCGGTCAACTCGGCGACCGATGACCGTACATGGGATTCCAGGAGGCCGGTCCGCTCCGTGTCCGTCCGGGCTGCCAGCACCTCGCCGAGCACTCCTGCGACGGCCACGGCGGCCACGGGTGCGGCGACAAGGCCGTGCAGGAGGGGGCGGGTCCGCACCGCGTCCGGGTCGCGGGCGAGGGCATCCCGGTCGAGGGCGAGGGGCACGAGCTGGCGGCGAGCGGTAGACAGCACCCGGTCGAACATCTCGCCGCCCTGCTGCGGGGAGAACGGGACGAGGCCCGAACCGCTGGTCGTGGCGGTGCGCTTCGCCGATCCGGCGACCATGCCGATGTCGGCCCAGGTCCCCCAGTCGAGGCTGAGGGCGGGCCGGCGGACGAGGGAGAGGTGGTGCGCCCAGGCGTCCATGAAGGCGTTGGCCGCGGAGTAGGGGCTCTGCCCGGCCGAGCCGAGCAGCCCGGCGGCCGAGGAGAACAGGACCATGGTCTCCGCTTCGGGGACCAGCTCCGTGAGCAGTGCGGTACCGAGCACCTTGGGGGCCATCACGCGCCGGATGCGCTCCGGGGTCAGGTGGTGCAGGGTGGCGTCGTCGAGCACGCCCGCGGTGTGGATGACCCCGGTCACGGGGCCGCCCTCCGCGCGGAGGGCGTCGAGGGCGGCCCGCAGTGCGTCACGGTCGGCGACGTCGGCCCGTACGAGCCGGACGGCGGTTCCGCGCCGGCGCAGGCTCTCGATCCAGCGTGTCGCGGCCGCGTCGGGTGCGCTGCGGCTCAGCAGGGCGAGCTGCCCTGCCCCTCGGCCCGCCAGGCGGTCGGCGACGACCCGGCCGAGACCGCCGAGTCCGCCGGTGATCAGATACGTTCCGTCGCGGCGGACCGTTCCGGTCCCTGCCTGGTCGGGACCGGTGTGCACGAGGCGCGGTACGAGACGGCCGTTGTCGCGCAGGGCCACGAGGTGTTCGTCGTCCGCGTGCCGCAGCTGGGTCCACAGCGCGTCCTCGCCTCCGTGGGACGGGAGGTCGACGAGAGTGGTGTTCAGTTCCGGGTGCTCCTGGGCGACGGCGGTGCCGAAGCCCCAGCCGATGGCCTGCTGGGGGTGCGTCACCTCCGTGCTTCCACCGGCTGCTTGGCTGCCCCGGGTGATCAGGAAGAGCCGTGGGGACGGGTGGTACGCGCGTCCGGAGAGCGCCCGCACCAGGTTCAGGGTGCTGACGGAGCAGAGCAGGGCGGCTTCCGCGGCCGTCCCGGCCGATTCGACGGCCGGGGCGTCCAGGGCGAAGAGATGGACCACCCGCGTGGGCGGTCCCTCGGCGAAGGCCTCGTCGAGGAGCCGCGGGAAGTGCTGCGGGTCTCCCGGGTCGACGGTGTACCGTCCGGGTGCTTCGACGGTGTAGGCGCCGCCCTTGCGGGCGATCACGTGCGGGGTGGCGCCGAGGCGGCGGGAAAGGCCGTCGGCCACGCCCGTGTCGTCGGCCAGGATCAGCCAGCCGCCCGGGACGGGCTGTTCGTGCGCGGACTGTTCCCGTGCGGGCTGTCCCTGTGCGGACTGCGTCTGTGCCGGCTGTCCCTGTGCCGACTGTCCCTGTGCCGACTGTCCCTGTGCCGACTGGCTCTGTGACGGCTGTCCCTGTGCGGCGGGGCGGGGCTGCCAGCGCACCTCGAAGAGCGCTCCGTCCAGGGTGGACAGCGCGGCGAGCTCGACCCCCTCGATCTCCAGGAGCAGTTGTTCGTTCTCGTCGAGGAGCCGGACGTCCAGGGTGACGGCGTCGTCGTCCACGGCGCGCAGTCGGCATGCCGACCAGACGGGCGCGGTACGCAGGCCGGTGAGGCGCAGCCGCCCGGCCCTGCGCGGCACGAAGGCCCTGCCCTTGAGGGCGTCCCCCGCCAGGGCCGCGGTGTGCAGGGCCGCGTCGATGAGGACCGGGTGCACCAGATGCCCCGCGCGGGGTGTCCGCGCCAGCCTGCCCAGCGCCCCCGACGGCCCGCCCCAGCCCCCCTCCAGCATGCGGAAGGCCGGGCCGTAGTCGATGCCGAGCGCCGCGAGGGCCGTATAGGCGTCGGTCACGTCCGCCTCTCGGGCGCACTCCTCCCGCAGCCCGGCCGGGGTCATGGCCGGCTCGTGTCCGGGTTCGCCGGTGGCGGGGACGACGCGGCCGCCGACGTGCCGGACCCAGGGTGCTCGCCGGTCGCCGACCGGTCGCGAGGCGATACCGAAGGGCCGGGCACCGTGTTCGTCGGCGGGTTGCAGGACCAGCTGGAGCTGTACGGGGACGTCGTCCGTCAGCTGGAGCGGCCGCTCGAACGCCACGTCGTGCAGTTGGACGTCCGACGCAGTCTGGAGCACCGACACCGCTTCGAGGGCCATCTCCAGGAAGGCGGCCGCGGGCAGCCAGACGGCCCCGGCGACCCGGTGGTCCGACAGATAGGACGAACGCCGGTCACGCAGGTCGATACGGGTGTCGAACAGGTGCCGGTCCGGTACGTCGCTGGACTCGACGTGGACGTCGACGAGAGGTGTCCCGTGGGGCCCGGTGGGCGCGGTGTCGGTCCAGTGGCGCCGTTCGGACCATGCGTAGGTCGGCAGGTCCGCCCAGGGTCCGTCGGGCATGAGGCGCGGCCAGCTGATCCTGCCGCCGGCGGTGTGCAGTTCGGCGGCGGCCCGGTCCAGGCAGCCGGGTCCGTCCTCGCCGCGCTTCAGGGAGCCGACGGAGATCAGGTCGTGGCCGGTCTCCTCGGCGACGGCCCGGGTGGCGGTGATGAGGGCCGGGTGCGGGCTGAGTTCGACGAAGTGGCGGTAGCCGTCGGCCGCCATGCGCTCGACGGTGGCGGCGTAGCGGACGGGTTCGCGCAGATTGCGGTACCAGTAAGCGGCGTCCAGCGGCTCGCCCGAGACGCGTTCGGCCAGGACGGTGGAGTACCAGGCGACGTCCGTGGGACGGGTCTCGATGCCCTCCAGGTCGTCCAGGAGGGACGTGCGTACAGGGGTGACCTGGGCGCTGTGCGAGGCGTAGTCGATCTTCACCTTTCGGGCGAAGATCCGTTCGCCCTCCAGCTCGGCGAGCAGTGCCTCCAGGTCCTCCGCATCGCCGGACACCACGGTCGAGGTGGAGCTGTTCACCGCGGCGACGGACAGGCGGCCGCCCCACGCGTCGAGACGGGCCTCGACGTCCGCCCGGGACAGGGCCACCACGGCCGTCCCGCCCGTCCCGGAGATCGTCGTGAGGGCCTGGGCGCGCGTCGCGATCACTGCGGCCGCGTCGTTGAGGCTGAGCGCCCCGGCGACGCAGGCCGCGGCGGCCTCGCCCTGGCTGTGGCCGACCACAGCGTCCGGCCGCACGCCACGGGACCGCCACACCGCCGCGAGCGCCACCATGACGGCGAACAGCGCGGGTTGCACGACATCGACGCGGTCCAGGGACGGCGCGCCCGCGTCGCCGCGGAGCACCGCCAGGACGGACCAGCCGGTGTGCGGGCGCAGAGCGGCGTCACAGCGGTCGATCTCGTCGGCGAACAGCGGGGACGCCTCCAGCAGATCGCGCGCCATGCCCGCCCACTGGGTCCCCTGGCCGGGGAAGACGAAGGCCACTTTGCCCTCGGTTCGCGCCTGCCGGGGCCCCACGACCAGCTCCGGCGACGCCTGCCCGGCGGCCAGCGCGCGCAGTCCGGTCAGCAACTCCTCGCGCTCCCGTGCCACGAGCACCGCACGCTGCTCGAAGTGGGTACGGCGGTGGGCCAGGGTGCGGGCGACGTCGGGCAACGCCAGTGCTGGGTCGGCGGACAGCGCGCCGAGGAGCCGGTCCGCCTGCCCGTACAGCGCGGGCAGGGTGCGAGCCGACAGCGGGAAGAGGGTGACGGGGCGCTCGGGGGCAGGGGGGTGTCCGGCGGCCGGGGCGGGCGGTTGGCCGGAAGCCGGTACGGGCGCTTGGCCCCTGGCCGAGGCGTACACGCGTCCGGTGGCCGTGCCGTGCGCTTCTTCGGCGGCCGGTGCGGGCGGTTGTCCGGACGCCTGTGCGGCAACGCGTCGGGCTGCCGTGGCGTACGGCCGTTCAGGGTCCGAAGCAGCCGGTCGCTCCAGGGCCGGAGCGGCTGCTCGCCCGAGAACCGCGTCGGCCGTTCGCCCGGACGCCGCGTCGTCCGGCCTCCCGGAAGCCGGTTCGGCCAACCGTTCCTCCGGGGCCTCTTCCAGCACCACGTGGACGTTGGTACCGCTGATTCCGTAGGCGCTCACCCCCGCCCGGCGGGGCCGTGGGCCGCGTGGCCAGGGGCGTGGGCGGGTGCACAGTTCCAGGCCGCCGCCCTCCCAGTCGATCTGCCCGGTCGGGGTCTCGGCGTTCAGGGAGGCCGGGATCCGCTCGTGCTGCAACGACAGCACCGTCTTGATGACGCCCGCGATGCCCGCCGCGGCCTGTGTGTGGCCGATGTTGGACTTCAGCGACCCCACGGCGAGCGGCCGGTCGGCGGGGCGGCCGGGGCCGAAGACCCGGGCCAGGGCCGTGCCCTCGATGGGGTCGCCCAGTGGCGTGCCGGTGCCGTGCGCCTCGACGTAGTCGACCTCTTCGGGGCGCAGCCCCGCGGCCTTCAGCGCGGCCCGGACGACGCGTTCCTGGGCGGGCCCGCTGGGGGCGCTGAGCCCCTGGCTGCGGCCGTCCTGGTTGGCGGCGGAGCCCTTGACGACCGCGAGCACCCGATCGCCGTCGCGGCGGGCCTCGCTCAGCCGTTTCAGCAGGACCAGGCCGCTGCCCTCGCCCCAGACCACGCCGTCGGCGTCCTGGGCGAAGGGGCGGCACCGGCCGGACGCCGACAGGCCGCGGAGTCTGCTGAACTCGACGTGGCCGCGCGGACTGACCATCAGCGTCGCGCCCCCGGCCAGAGCCAGGTCGCAGGTGCCGTCGAGCAGTGCCTGTGCGGCCAGGTGCAGTGCGACGAGCGAGGAGGAGCAGGCGGTGTCGACGGTGATGGCGGGGCCCTGGAGGCCGAGGTGGTAGGCGATGCGGCCGGAGGCCACGCTGGAAACCGTGCCGGTGCCGACGTACCCGTCCAGTTGCTCCATCCCGGCCGCGCCCAGATAGCCACTCTGGTAGAGGCCGATGTAGACGCCGGTGGCACTGCCGTTCAGTGACGCGGGCAGGATTCCCGCCCGTTCGACCGTCTCCCAGGCGGTCTGAAGCAGCAGACGCTGCTGGGGGTCCATCGCGGCCGCCTCCTGGGGCGGGATGCCGAAGAACTCCGCGTCGAAGCCGTCGATGGCGTTCAGGTATCCGCCGCGCAGCGAGTACGCCTTGCCCGGGGCGTCCGGATCGGGGTCCAGGAGTGCCTCGGTGTCCCAGCGGTCGCCGGGGGCGTCGGAGACGAGGTCCGCGCCAGCGGCCAGCCGCCGCCACAGAGCCTGCGGGTCGTCGGCCCCGGGGAAGCGGCAGGCCATCGAGAGGACCGCCACCGCGTCGGTTTCCGGCGGTGCCCCCGTGTCCCGCTCCGGTGGGCCGGACACCGGCGATGCCCCCGCTTCCCGCTCGCGTGAGCCGGACGTCGTCGTGGCGGAGGGGCTGTGCGGGGCGGAGCCCCTGGCTGCCGACGGAGGCGGCAGGTCCGGGGCGTCGACGCTCGCGGCCGCCCGGGCGATCGAGGCCACGGTGGGGTGGTCGTAGACGAGTGTCGGACTCAGGGGCCAGCCGAGTTCCTCGGAGAGCCGTACGCCCAGCGTCACCAGTTCCCGTGATCCGAGGCCGAAGTCGGCCATCGGCCGGTCCCGTTCGACCTGTGTCTCTTCGAGACCGGCCGCGGCGGCGACGGCCCGGGTCAGCCAGGCCTCGATCCTTTCGGGCGTGGCGGCCCGGAGTGGTGCGGGCGGGGTCTCGATGGGCTTCTTCGCGGGCATGAGGGCAACCGTCTCCGCAGGCTGGGGTCTGGGGATTCTTCTTCGCGCCCGGTCGGCGGGCCGTGCGCCGCCGGTCCGTTCGGGTCCGCCGTGGGCGGGGCCGGGCAGCGTCGGTCCTCCGTGGGCGGAGCCGGGCATCGCGCGGCGGGCGCCGGCGTACGGTGCCGGGGCGCGACCGGGTCTCCGGACCGGGATTCCGGACCGGGATTCCGGTCAGCTCGTGGCGGCGGGCGGCTGGGCTTCCGCGACCGTCGCGAGCGTCCCGTCGAGATAGGCAGCCCGACAGGCCTTGCGCTGGATCTTGCCGCTGGAGGTCTTGGGGAGGGTCCCGGGACGGATCAGGACGGCCTGCCGCAGTGACAGCCCGTGGGCCTCTCCGACCGCACCGCGGATCGCCGCCTCGACCTCGGCGCACTCGGGGCGGGTCGTCGCTGTCGTCTCGGCGACGACGACCGGGTGTTCGCCGTCGGTCCCGCCGTCGACCGAGAACGCGGCGATGCAGCCCGGGCGGATCGCCCGGTGGGCCGTCTCAGCCGACAGTTCCAGGTCCTGGGGGTAGTGGTTGCGCCCGTCGATCACGAGCAGGTCCTTGAGCCGACCGGTGATGTACAGCTCCCCACCGCGGAGGAAGCCAAGGTCGCCCGTGCGCAGGAAGCCGCCCCGGCCGTCCTTCAGGGAGGCCCGGAACGCCTCGCGGGTCGCCCGCGCGTTGCGCCAGTACCCCTGGGTGACGCTCGGCCCGGCGACCCACACCTCCCCGATCCCGCCCTCGGGGCACTCCTGTTGCTCGTCGTCGGCGATGACCACGGTGAGGCCGGCGCCGGGCGGGCCGCAGCTGACCAGCTCGCTGCCCGTCTCCGTTCGCTCTCCGGGCCGCGGGGCCGTCATCGGCTCCAGGCCGACCGGTCCGCCGCTCACCATCAGCGTCGCCTCCGCGAGGCCGTAGCCGGGGTGCAGTGCCTCTCGGCGGAACCCGGCCGGGGCGAAGGTGTCCGCGAACCGCCGCAGCGTCGCGGCCCGCACCGGCTCGGCCGCGTTCAGCGCCACCCGCCACCGGCTCAGATCGAGGCCTTCGAGCAGCCCGGGCGTGGCGTCGCGCAGACAGAGCTCGTACGCGAAGTTGGGCCCGCCGCTGGTGTGCGCCCGGTACCGCGACAGCGCCGTCAGCCAGCGCTCGGGCTTCTGCAGGAAGTGCAGCGGGGAGAAGAGGGTGGATGTCCCGCCCAGGAAGAGGTTGTTCAGCACCGGGGCGATGAGGCCGAGGTCGTGGTGGACGGGAAGCCAGCTGACGTAGAGCTCCCCGCCCCACTCCTCGACCGTCTCGGGGGTGTGGCCCATGCCCCGGGACAGGACGCGCTGGTTGTCCATCAGGTTCGCGTGGCTCACCATCACTCCGCGCGGGGCGGAGGTGGAGCCCGAGGTGTACTGGAGGAAGGCCAGCGAGTCCGGTGCGATGGCGGGCGGGCGCCAGGCGTCCTCCGCCTCGTCGGGGATGTCCTCCGTGGCGATGCAGAGGGCGGTGTCCAGCTCCGGGAGGTGTTCGGCCATCGCGCCGAGCTCGGCGATCACCTGTTTGCTGCCCAGGATCACCGTGGCGTCCGCGTCGGCGATCAGTCGCCGTACCCGGGCGACGGCCCGTTGGCTCTGCTTGCGGCCCTGGGGCGGCAGGCCGGGTACCGCCACGACGGCGGCAGCCAGGCAGCCCAGATAGGTGCCGATGAACTCCAGGCCGGGCGGATGGAGCAGGATCGCCCGGGTTCCGGCGAGGCCCTGCTCCTGCAGATGGCCGCCGATTGCCCGGGAGCGCCGGGCCAGGTGGCCGTAGGTCCATTCCTGGACCTCGCCGTCGCAGTCCCCGTCGGCCAGGAAGCGGAAGGCGATCTTCTCGGGGTGCAGCGACGCCTGCGTCAGCAGTACGTCGACCATCGAGCGAGCCGATTCGGGCATCGGTTGGTCCCTCCCCCATTGCACGGCGTACCGGCGGTGAACGGAACGGACGGTAATATTATCGCACGACCGTTCGCACACTTACACTCTCACACACTGAACGCACAGTCGTCTACTTTCTCAGTACACTGAACCTTGCACGGCACCACGAGGGTCCGGCCCAGGAAGGGTAGGCAGACATGGCAGCGGCACACACCGACGGGCGGATCGCGCGCGGGAACCAGACGCGTCAACTGATCCTCAAGCGCGCCGTGGACATCGCCTCCGTCGACGGCCTGGAAGGCCTCTCCCTGGGGCAGCTCGCGACCGAGCTGAAGCTCAGCAAGAGCGGGGTGTTCGCCCTGTTCGGCTCCAAGGAGGACCTCCAGCTCGCCACGGTCCGGGCCGCCATCAAGGTCTACCTGGAGCACGTCGTCCAGCCGGCCCGCGATCTGCCGCCGGGGATCGGCCACCTGTGGCGGGTGTGCGACGGCTGGCTCGACTACTCCCGGCAGCGGGTGTTCCCGGGCGGCTGCTTCTTCTACTCGGTCTCGGCCGAGTACGACGCCCGGCAGGGCAAGGTCCACGACATCCTCGCGGCGGCACGCACCAACTGGGTCACGTTCCTCGAACAGTCCGTGCGGGACGCGCAGGTGGCGGGCGAGATCGACGCGGAGGCCGACGTGCCCCAGCTCGTGTTCGAGCTCGCCGCGCTCATGGAGATGGCCAACGCCGAGTCCGTCCTGCACGACGAGTTCAGCAGTTACGACAAGGCGGCCAAGGCCATCCTCAACCGTCTGCGCGGGGTGGCGACCGACCCGTCCCTGGTCCCCGACTCCCCCTGACACGACGGCCGTCACGCGGTCGGCGAGGACCCGGAAACGAAGCCCTCGCCGACTGCCGCCGAAGGACGGCGTCACGCCCCGATGGCGTGCACCCCTCCGTCGACATGGACGATCTCGCCCGTCGTACGGGGGAACCAGTCCGAGAGCAGCGCGACGACCGCACGGGCCGCGGGCTCCGGGTCGGACAGGTCCCAGCCGATGGGGGCCCGGGCGTTCCACACCTCGCGGAACGTCTCGAACCCCGGGATGGACTTGGCCGCCATCGTCTTGATCGGCCCGGCTGCCACCAGGTTGCAGCGGATGCCGTGCGGCCCGAGATCCCGGGCGACATAGCGCGAGGTGGATTCGAGGGCGGCCTTGGCCACCCCCATCCAGTCGTACGCGGGCCAGGCGACCTGCGCGTCGAAGTCCAGGCCCACGATCGACCCGCCGCGCTCCTCCATGAGAGGCAGGGCCGCCACGGCCAGGGCCTTCAGGGAGTACGCGGACACCTCGACGGCCGTGGCGACGGAGTCCCACCCGGCCTGGAGGAAGTTGCCCCCGAGCGCGTCCTGCGGGGCGAAGGCGATGGAGTGCACCACCCCGTCGAGCCGGGCGTCCGGGCCGACACTCTCCCTGATCCGGCCCGCGAGGCTCTCCAGGTGCCCCTTGTCCTGGACGTCGAGTTCGATCAGCGGCGCAGGCCGGGGCAGCCGCCTGGCGATGCGTTCGACCAGACCGAGCCGGCCGTACCCGGTGAGCACCACCTCGGCGCCCTGCTCCTGGGCGATCCGGGCGGTGTGGAAGGCGATGGAGGACTCCATCAGCACCCCGGTCACCAGAATCCGCTTGCCCGTGAGTATCCCGCTCATCGCGCCGCCACCTCGGCCTTCCGCTCCCGCACGCCCTCGCCCGCCGTGACGAAGTCCGCTATCTCCTGGACGACTTGGGGAGCGCCCAGGATGCGCTGGTGCCCCAGCCTGCGCGTGACGACCAGCCGGGCCCGGTCGCCGAAGGCCTCGGCGATGCGCCTCCCCTGGCCGACGTCGACCATGGTGTCGTCCTCGTCGTGGATGACCAGGAGCGGAACCGTCACGTTTCCGGAGCCGCGGAAGACCGAGAAGCGGGACCACATGTCCGCCTCCCCCGGGTACACCTGCCTCTCCAGGCGGCCCCGCACCTCCGCGTCGAGGTGCGGTTCGAGGTTCAGCCCGACGGTGAACGCGTCCACCAGGTAGGCGAAGTCGGGGACCGCGCTGATCGCCACGACCCGGCGGGCGCGCACCCCTTCCTGAAGGGCGACGAAGGTCGCCGTGGCACCGAAGGAGTGCGCCACGATGGCCTCGAACTCGCCGTGCACTCGGTGGAGTTCGGTGATGATGTCGAGGTAGTCCAGCATGGTGGCGGTCTCGCCGGTGGCCTCTCCGTGGCCGGGCGCGTCGAACACCACCGGACTGAAGCCCAGCTCCAGCAGCCGGTCGACGGCCTTCGCGTAGCGCGACGCGCGCGACTCCCAGCCGTGGATGAGGAGCACCGGACGCTCACCGTCGCCCCACCGGTGGACGACCGCCACCTCGCCATTGACGGTCAGTTCGCTCGTCCGGGCGCGCTCCATGACGCTCCGCTCGTCGGGCCTGGGCCTGCTGCGGCCCTGAGGCCGCCGAAAGAGGTCGAACAACTGCTCACCCCGGTCGCTCAGGGCCACGCCTGCGGCTGCCGTAGCGGGATCCATTCCACACCCTCCAGATCGATCGCGAACGGCCGAGATATTAGCACGATCGTTCGCTCATATTTAGCGATCAACCGCACGGAACCATAAACATGCACGGACGGTCGTGCTAATGTCTCCACGGTCAACTCTCCCCTTTTGGAGGCCGGTATGACGCCCCCGCACTCCGCTTCCCCCGTCGGCGAAGCGCTCGACACCAGCCCCGGCCCGAACCAGTGGATCAAGGACCACTTGGACGGCCTGATCGATGAGCACCTGCTGCCGGACAGCCCCTCGTCCGTCACCGCCACCCCGTCACCGACCGAGGAGAAGCTGCTGCCATGACCGATGCGGACACCACACAGCGCCTGGGTATCGCCGTCGCCTCCGGAATGCTCAAGGGCGTGTACGGCCACGGCGTGCTGTCGGCCTTCGAGGAGCGGGGGCTGCGCGCGCAGGTGTACGGGGCGGCCTCCTCCTCCGGGCTCTCCGGGGGCCTCGCCGCGATCGGCCACGCCCGGCAGACCGGCGTGGACTACTGGATCGGTGCGGCCGGGGGCGTGGCGGAGAAGGGCATGAGCCGCGTCGCGCTCGACAGCATCGAGGAATACGGCCCCCTGCTGCGCGAGGGGCTCTTCCGCCCCGGGGCCCCGGAGTTCCTGCTGGCCACCAGCAAGGTCACCAACGCGGCGGCAGCCGAGACCACCCAGGGGCCGGGGGCCAAGGCGCTCGGCAAGGAGCTGCTGCGCAACGTCTTCTCCGGGGACCGGAGCTGGGTCCAGGAGAACCTGGCCGCCGCCGTGTTCTCCTCGCACGCCGAGGCGGGGGGCGAGGAGCCCCGGCTGACGGCGGAGAACTACGACTCGGTCGCCTACGCCTCGACGC
Source organism: Streptomyces sp. WZ.A104 (assembly GCF_002382885.1). GTDB lineage: Bacteria > Actinomycetota > Actinomycetes > Streptomycetales > Streptomycetaceae > Streptomyces. Next base: position 53,109 of record NZ_NWVL01000009.1, on the reverse strand, counting down.
GCATGCTGCACGCCTGGGCCGTGCCGGCCGAGGTCGGCGGAGAGGCCTACGTCGACGCCTCCTACACCTGCTCCTGCCCGGCACGGGAGGTGGCGGCCAAGGGCGTGTCCGTCCTGATCGCGGTCGGCAACGACCCCTTCCCGCTGTTCCGGGACCTCTACGCCTCCGAGGAGGTCGCCGACGGCTCCGTCCTGGACGGGGCGCGGGTCCTGGTGATCAAGCCGGAGGAGGACCTCAAGCACCTGGGCGTCGACTACGCGGCGGCGTCCCCGGAGGGCCTGGTCAAGGCCTACGAGCGCGGCCTCGACGAGGGACACCGCTTCGTCGAGCGGCACGCCGGACTGCTCGGCGCGTTCATCGCGGGCAGCGGCGGCCGGGCGGACGGGGCAGAGGAGGCCGGAGCGTGACGCACGTGGTCACCGAGCAGTGCGTCCACTGCAAGTTCGCGGAGTGCATCACCTACTGCCCGGTCGCCTGCTTCCGCGAGGCGGGGACGTTCCTGGTCATCGATCCCGACGAGTGCATCGACTGCGGGAACTGCGTGGAGGCGTGTCCCGCCGACGCGATCTATCCGGAGGACGAGCTGCCGCCCGAGCTCATGCCCGCCCTGGAGTGGAACTCCCGCCTGTCGGCCGAACTCCCCCTGGCCACCACGCGCGTTGTTCCGCTGCCGGACGGCGAGGAGTGGCGGGGGAAGCCCGACAAGTGGGCCTCGCTGCCGACGGAACAGGCACCGGGTGTCCTCCTTGAGTGAGCACAGCTTCGCCTCTCTGCTGCGCGAACGGGCGCTCCTGCGGCCCGATGCCGTCGCCTACCGGTTCGTCGCGGACGACGAGTCCGCCGAGGAGATCACCTACGGCGAGCTCGACGAGCGGGCCCGGGCCGTCGCGGCTGCCGTGCTGGCGGCGGACCGGGGGCGGACCGGCCCGGCGCTGCTGCTCTTCGCTCCGGGGCTCGACTACCTCGCGGGCCTCTTCGGCTGCTTCTACGCGGGGGTGCCCGCGGTGCCCGCCTTTCCGCCGGACGCGAGCCGGCTGTCCCGTACCCTGCCGCGGCTCGCCGCGATCATCGAGGACGCCGGGGCCGATGTCGTCCTGACGACCTCGGATCTCGCCGCGCTCATGGCGGACTGGCTCGCGACGGCGGTCGACGGGCATGTCCCGCAGGTGATCACGACCGACGCACCCGCCGAGGACGGCGGGCCCGTCCCGGCGGTCCGCCCGGACGGCCTCGCACTGCTCCAGTACACCTCGGGCTCCACGGCGCTCCCCCGCGGCGTGATGCTCAGTCACACCCGGCTGCTGGCCAACTGCCAGGAGATCGCGCGCGCGTTCGGGATGCACCCGGGCAGCTCGGGCGGGCTGTGGCTGCCTCCGTACCACGACATGGGGCTGATCGGCGGAATCCTCGCCCCGCTGGCCGCCGGGATCCCGGTGACCCTCATGTCGCCGGTGACCTTTCTGCGCCGTCCGACGGCGTGGCTGCGCATGGTCTCCCGGTACGGTGCGACGATCACCGGCGCGCCGAACTTCGCGTACGACCTCTGTGTGCGCCGGGCCACGGACGCCGAGGTGGCCGAGCTGGATCTGTCCGGCGTCGAGGTCGCCTTCACCGGCGCCGAGCAGGTACGCGCCGAGACGATGGAGCGCTTCGCCGGGCGTTTTAGGCAGAGCGGCTTCCGGCCCGCCTCGTTCTACCCGTGCTACGGGCTGGCCGAGGCCACCCTGTTCGTCACCGGCGGCAAGCCGCTGGACGGCTGGCGCACGGTGGAGGTGGCCCGGGACGCGCTCGCGTCGGCTGCCGCCGCCGTGCCCGCCGAACCCTCGCAGAGCTCCCGTTCGCTGGTGGGCTGCGGGTACCCGGGGCCCGGCACCCGGCTGCTGATCGCCGATCCGGCCACCCGTGAGCCGCTGCCGGACGGCGCGGTCGGCGAGATCTGGGTGGACTCGCCCGGGGTCGCCGACGGCTACTGGCGGCGCCCGGAGGAGAGCGCCAGGACGTTCGGCGCGAGCGCGACGACCGGGGACGGCCCCTATCTGCGCACCGGTGACCTCGGGTTCCTCCGGGACGGCGAGCTGTTCGTGACGGGACGGCTCAAGGACCTGATCGTCGTCAACGGGCGCAACCTCGATCCGGTCGACGTCGAGCGGGTCTGCGAGGCGTCCGTGCCGGGCATCCGCCGCAACTGCGGAGCTGCCTTCGCGGTGGACGGCCCGGACGGGGGCACCGAGCGCCTGGTGGTGGTCTACGAGACCGGCACCGGCGACGAGGAGGGGCACCGGGCGGCCGTCGACGGCATACGGCGGGCCGTCACGCGGGAGTTCGGCATTCCGCCGTACGCCGTCGTCCTGATCGCACCGCGGACGATCCCCAAGACCTCCAGCGGGAAGGTGCAGCGTCGGCTGACCCGCCGTATCTGTCTCGCGGGCGGGCTCCAGGAGCTCTTCCGCGACGAGCGGGCGCCGAGTCCCGCCACCGGGCCACACGATCGCATCGACGAAAGAGCCGCACGATGATCTTCAAGGTGAGGGGCGTCCTGCTCCGGTTCACGGACTACGAGAACGAGATCGAGATCGAAGCGACGACGGTCCGGGCCGGGCTGGCCGGGCTGACCGAACGCTACCCCCACCTGGGCGAGGTGCTGCTCGACCGCACGGGCGAGGTGCGCCCGACACATCTGATCGCTCTGAACGGCGAGCGGCTCACCAGGAGCGAGCTGGAGCGCGAGGCGGCCGAGGACGACCGGGTGGACATCGTCACCGCGGTCTCCGGAGGCTAGGGATGGCGCGCAGCTCCGCCTACGAGACCGTGCTCGACGCGGGTCTTTTCACCCCGGACCAGTTGCAGCCCACCGCGGTCGGCCGGCTCGCCTTCCAGGCGGGGACCCGCTGGATGCGCGATCACGTGTGCAGCCATCGCACGCTGGTGAGCGAGCACCGGGTGGGGTTCGTGCTGTGGTCCTACCAGCTGGAGTACGTCCAGCCGCTGCGGTTCCCCGACGCGGACGAGGCGCTCGTCGAGGTCACCGCGCGCGTCCGCGGCCCGCGCGCCTCGCAGCTGGAGGTCACGATGACGCTCGAAGGGCCGGCCGGAGTCGCGGTGCGCACCCGGGCCGCGTCCGTACCGCTGGGGCTCAGCGGCGACGCGGCGCTCTCCGGCGCCCCCGTGCCGCTGCCCGCCGCGCTCGTCGCCGCCTTCCGCGACGACGAGATCGAACGCGCTCCGCACCGGTCGCGGGTCCCCGCGCTGCGGGCCGGTTTCGAGCGCGACGGGCAGCGACTCGCTGTGGATGTCTCGGAGTTCCGTGTGCACCGCCATCACTGCGAGGTCGCCGATCAGTGGTACTGGGCCGAGACCCTCGGCTTCGCGGCGGGCGCGCGCGAGGAACTCGTGCGCAGGCACGGCAGGGCGGTTCCCGAACTGCGCCGGGCGCAGGCCGGGCCGGTCCGCCGGATCGATGTGACCTGGCTGCGGGCCGGACAGCTGTGGGACCTGATGCGGGTGCGCACGAGCGCCCACCGGACCGCTGAGGGGCTCGCCTTCGTCCATGAGCTGGGGCTCGCCGAGGACGAGGGCGGACCCGGCGGTCCGTACGCCGTGGTGGTGGAGCGAATATGACCCTCCTGGACGACGGACCGCAGACCGGGCCCGGGACGGCACCGCCCGTGTTCCGCGCGGCGGAGCGGATCGAGCGGGCGCTCGGCTGCCCCTTCGATCCGGGCAGCGGGATGTCCCTGGTCGGCGGCGTGCGCGCCGACGAGCTGGAGGCCGAGCCCGTCGCGGCGTACGAGTCCGCTTGGGAGGCCGGGCTGCACCGGCATCTGGTCCCCGTGTCCGAGGGCGGCCTGCTCACCTCGTTCGAGTCGCTTTCGGCCGTGGTGCGGGCGGTCTCGCGCCGCGATCTGGCGGTGTCCGTGGGGCTTGGGTCGACGCTCCTGGCCGCGACGCCGGTGTGGGTCTGGGGGGACGCCGCTCAGCGGGCGCGGGTGGCCGGTCAGATCCTCGGCCGCGCCTGGGGCACGGCGGGCATCAGCGAGGAGTCGGCGGGCAGCGATCTGCTCGCCACCACCACCCGCGCCGCCCCGGTCGCGGGCGGATATGTGCTCGACGGGGAGAAGTGGCTCGTCGGCAACGGGCGGCGCTCCTCGTTCGCCACCGTCCTGGCCGCGTCCGATCCGTCGTACGGACTGTTCCTGCTCGATTTCGACGCCCTCGGCGGCGACGGGGTGAAGCGCCTCGACAAGGTGCGTACGCACGGTCTGCGCGGCCATGATCTGAGCGGCTTCGCCCTCAGCGGCTGCCGGGTCGGCGACGAGGCCCTGATCGGGCGGCCGGGGCGTGGCATCGAGATGGTCTCCGGAATGCTCCAGTTCACCCGGACCCTGGTCGGTGCGGGCAGCCTCGGTGCGGCGGACACCGCACTGCGGATCGCGCTGCGGCACGCCCGCGGGCGCATGCTCTACGGACGTCCGGCGCTCGCCATGGCGCCGGTGCGTTCCCTGCTCGCCGGTGGCTTCGCCGATCTGCTGGTCGCGGAGTGCACCGAGCTGGCCGCCGCGCGCGGGCTGGATGTGGCGCGGCAGCGGATGGCGCTGTGGTCCGCGGTGGCCAAGTACGTGGTGCCGGGGCTGTGCGTGGACACGGTGGACGCCTGCGGTCAGGTGCTGAGCGCCCGCGCCCATCTGCGCCAGGGGGTTGCGGGCGGCGCCTTCCAGAAGCTGCTGCGCGATGTCGCGGTCACCCCCGTGTTCGAGGGCACCGAATTGGTACAGCTCGACACGGTTCGGGCCCAGTTGGCGGGTGCGGCGCGGCGCCGCGGGGCGCCCGCCGGGCTTCCGCTGTCGCTGCTCTTCGGGTTCGGCGACCCGGCGGGGTCGCCCGCGCCGCGGGAGCTGCGCCCGTCGATCACGTTCGGGGGCACCGACGAGGTGGTCGGTCTCCTGGACGGGGCGGTCGAGGAGCTGGCCGAGGACCGGGAGCTCTTCGCCCTGGCCCGGCAGGTCCTGACGGTGCGTGACCAGACCCGGCAGGCGTTCTCGCGGCTCGGCACGGCACGGACGTCCGAGGCGTACGAGACCGCCCGTCGGCACTGCCTGGTGCACGCGGCGGCCTGCGCTCTGCACACGTGGCACCAGCGCCGCGACACGTTCGGCCACCTGGCCGCCGACCGGGCCTGGCTCTCGCTCGCGCTGCGCCGCATCCTGACGCGTCTGGGCCTGCCGACGGAGCCCGACCCCGAGGCGGAGGAGGCGCTGGTGCGCCGGCTCGAAGAACTCGACGACGCCGACCAGGCCTTCTCGCTCGTACCGCTGCGGCTCGCACCGCAGCACCGTGACCCGGCACCCCGGCGGAGCTGAGTGCCGCCCCGATCCCACCAGGAGTACGCCATCACCACCGCACACCTCGACCGTCCGGACGCCGCCCCCGAGCCCCTGACCGGCTGGCTTTCCTCCCTCATTACGGAGCTGCTCGGCCTCGAAGGGCAGCTGCCCGCCGATCAGCCGCTCGGTGAGATCGGCATCGACTCGCTCACCGCCGCACAGCTCTCGGTCGAGGTCGAGGAGCGCACCGGCGCGTATGTGGCACTTGAGCGCTTCCTCGGCGACGAGACCCTCGACGATCTGGTCGCGTCGGTGGCCGACGGCGTGACCCCCCGGGCGTCGGCGTGACGGCCCGGCCCCGTGCGGCCGACGTGATGAACCGGGCGGGCGCATCACGCCCCGGCCGGGGGCATCCCACGCTCGACGCGGAGGTGGAGCACGTCCGGCGCGAGGCCCGGCACCGGTTCGCCCGTTTCGTCCTCGACTCCGCCAACCCGGGCTCGTACTTCCGCAACCAGGCGCGGCGGCCCCTGGACAGAGGGGTGTTCGAGGAGGCGGGCGGCCTCGGTCTGATGCGGTTCTCGCTGCCCGTCGAGGCCGGGGGCGAGGGGCGGGACAAGCTCGCCTGGGGTGTGGTGGTGGAGGAGATCGCCCGGCTCTCGCGCGATCCCGGCTTCGCGGTGCTGCTCGACATCACCGTCGAGATCACCGAGCTCATCATCTCCAGCGGCACACCGGAGCTGATCGAGCGCTACGTCCCCGATCTCCTGGCGGGCCGCCGCTTCGCGGTGCAGGGCGCCTACGAGAACCGGGACCCGTACGACTTCACGACCACGGCCCGTCCGGAGGACGGGGTCTGGGTCCTCAACGGTGCCAAGCGCTTCCTCGCCGGGGCGGCCTTCGCCGATCTGTTCGTCCTGTTCGTGCGTGACGAGGCGTCCAACGACATGCTCGCCTTCGTGGTCGAGAAGGACGATCCGGGTGTGGCACCGGTTCCCATGGACACCATGGGCCTGCACACGATGGGCCTGGGCCAGGTGCTCCTGCACGACGTACGGCTGCCGCCGTGGCGGCTCCTGTGGCGCGCCGACGCGTTGAGCGAGCTCAACACGTACGCGCGCATCCGCCGGACGATGAGTGCGTGCGGTGTGCTCGGCGCCCTGGACGCGGTCGTCGACCAGTGTGTGGACGCGCTGGCCGGGCGCAGGCGCGGCGGGCGGCCGGTCCTCGACCACACCAATGTGGAGCGTTCGGTCGGTGAGATGCGCATGCTGCTGCAGAGCGCCCGGGCGAGCGTCTACCGGGCCCTGGACGGCACCCGTTCGGCGGACCGCGACCCGTACTTCGACGAGCTCGCCACCGTCGCCAAGCACCAGGCCGCCGAAAGCGCTCTGCACGTGGGCCGGTTGGTGATGGGGTTGCAGGGCGGTGAGGCGTACATGGCCACGTTCCCCTGGGAGCGTTTCATGCGCGACATCCTCGGGCTGGTCTCCGGTCAGGGCTCCCAGGAGACGCTTCTCATCCAGCTGGGCCAGCGCTCGATCGTCGGCCGCGAGGGCAGGCAGGTGCGCGAGGACGCCGCCGAGCGCTCCGTCGCCGGGCTCGCCGATTCCTGGTGGGCGATGCACGCCCTGGCGGCGAGTGGCGGTGCGGACGGGTTCGCGGGCCCCGTGGCCGAGGTGGTGTCGGCGGCCGGGCTCGACCCGGCCGGGCGGGCGTCGCGCGAGGAGGCGGCGGCGCTGCTCGGTCGTGCTCACGCGCTGTGGGCGGCCGTCTGCGCGGGTGCCGCGCCCGACGCGCTGCCGCAGGGTCCCGCGGGCCCGGCGGAGGGACCGTTCGCTCGGCATGCGACGAGGGCATGGGCACTGCTGGCGTGTGCTGTCGCGGAGCGGACCGGGCTGCTCGCCCGGCTCCTCGCACCCCGCACGGTGAAGGAGGCCGCCGGGGAACTGCCCGTGGTCCTGGCCGAAGGGCTGCTGGAGGTTCTGGTGGACGCCGGGGTGGCGCGGCGCGACGGCGAGGGCCGCTACGCGGTCGACCAGGGCCTGGAGCGCGTGCTCATCGGCGGTCCGCGGTCCGCCGCGTTCGCCGCGCGGCTGCGGCGGGCGGTGACCGGGGGCGCCCGGCTGCTGTCCCCGGCGGGGGTCCTGGGGCGGGAGTCGGCGCCGGGTTGCGGGGACGAAGCGGCGGCCCTGGTGGACGCGTTGGTCCACTCCCTGCTGGGGCGGCTGGAGGGTTTGCCCGGGGTGCTGGAGCGGCCGGGCGCGGCGGTCGGGTGTGCGGCCGGTGACGGGGGCCTGACCGCGGCCGCGCTGTCCCGGCACGTCCCCGGTGTTCCGGTACTCGGCGTGGAGGAGGCCGACCGGCTCGCTCTCGTCTGGCTCCCGGTCGCCGGACTGCCGGGCGAGGAGCTGCGCCGGGCGGTCGTCTCGGCCGCGGCCGCGCTGGTGCCCGGCGGGTGGGTCGTGCTGCCCTGTCCGCTTCCTCCGAAGCGCCCCCTGGGGGCGGCGGTGGTGCGCCTCGGCCTTGCCGTGGCCGGTGGCGCCGTGCTCACGGACGGCGAGGTCGAGGGGCTGCTGCGGGCGGCGGGGCTGAGCCATGTGCGGACGGCCTGGGAGGACCCGGCCCTCGGTATCCGGCTGGTCGCGGCCCGGCGCCCTTAGGGCACCAGGCCCCGGGCCGCCCGCCGGAGGGGCGGCCCGGGGCCTGACCGCTGTGTCAGTCCCGGCCGAAGAGCGTCGAGGAGAAGTACTCGGTGTCGAAGTACTCGCGCATGCTCCGGATCTGCCCGTCCCTGACGGTGAACTGGGCGCTGATGGGCAGGACGTAGGGGGCGCCGGCCCGTGTCGTGGCTCGCGTGACGCACTCCACGGCGACCTCCTCGCCCTCGGCGATCACATGGTGGACGTCGACCGTGTAGTCGGCCGTCGGGTCGAAGAGTTCGCCCATGGGGATGAGGAACTTCCCGGCGATCTCCGCGAGTCCGGTCCAGGTTCCCGCCACCGGGTGGCTGCCGGGTATGCGGTAGACGGCATCGGTGGCGACCAGTTCGCCGATCGCCTCGGCGTCACGGTCCCGCAGGGCCTGGAGGTAGCGGTGCACCACGCTCTTGGCGTCACGGTGTGCCTCGGCGCGGATGGCGGTGGTGGTCATCGTCTCTCCTTCAGTTCGCCGGTGCGTCGTCGAGCAGCCGGGGCGTCAGTGCCCGCTGGAAGGGCTTGAACAGGACCGATTGCGGTGCGTGGCGCAGGTAGGCGTCACGTACGGCGCGCAGCACGGGGTTCTCCAGTTGTTCGAAGCCGCCGAACCGGCGGGAGACCTCGACCATTTCCCGGGTCCGCTCGCGCCGCAGGTTCTCGTAGCGGCGCAGCGCCGCGACGGTGTCCGTCCCGGCGGCCAGGCACTGCGCGAGCACCACGGCGTCCTCGATGGCCGTGCTGCCGCCCTGTCCGAGGCTGGGCAGCATCGGGTGGGCGGCGTCGCCGAGGAGGGTCACCGGGCCTTCTCCCCACTGCTCCAGGAAGGGGCGGTCCTGGGCGGGTACGGCGACGATGTCCTCGACGGGGGTGGTCGCGATGGCCTCGCACACCTCGTCCGCCCACCCCGTGTAGGCGCGGACGATCCGGTCCTTGTCGCCGTCCCAGCGGCGTGCCTCGTCAGCGGGCATGTTCAGCGTGCCCCACCAGTAGGCGCGGCCCTGGCCGACGTCGTGGATGCCGAAGCGTTTTCCGAGGCCCCAGTAGTGGGCGTTGAACCCCTGGGTGATCTTCGGGTGGGCGAAGGGGGTGACGGAGAGCCAGCAGAGGAATCCGCCGTACCGCGGGCCGCTGTCGTCGGCGGTGCGTCGGCGGCGGACGGCGGAGTTGATGCCGTCGGCGCCGATCAGGATGTCGCCGGTGTCCTCGCGGCCGTCCTCGAAGCGGACCCGGACGCCGTCCCCGGTGATCTCGTAGTCGGTGGCGGCCGCGCCGAGCGAGACGGGCAGTCCGCCCAGTGCGTCGAGCAGGGCGGCCTGGAGGTCGCCCCGGTACATCGCCACGCTGGGCGCGCCGAGGCGGTCGCCCGCGGTCTCGACGGGCAGGGACCGCAGGGTGCGGCCCTTGTCGGTCATGATCTCGGTGTGCAGGATCCTCTGGCCGCGCTTCTCCAGCCCGAGGTCGATGCCGAGGGCCCGCAGGGCGGCCACGGCGTTGCTCATCACGGAGATGCCGAATCCGGCGGGGCGCAGGTCGGGGGCCCGTTCGTGGACCGCCACGTCGATGCCGACGCGGCGCAGGGCCACGGCCGTCGCCAGGCCTCCGATGCCGGCTCCGATCACGATGGCCCGGGGGCGGGTGCGCTGTGACACGTCAGTGTCCCTTCTCGGCGGTACGGGATGGGGAGGGGAGGGCCGTGGGGTGCGGTGTGCCGTCGCTCGTGTGCCGTGCCGCCTCGGCGACGGCCCGGGCGAGGTGCGCCACGTGCGGCTCCTCCATGATCGAGAGGTGGTCGCCGGGCACGTGGACGACCTCGACCGGGCCCGCGGTCATGGTGTGCCAGCCGTTGGCGGGGTCGGTGTGCCGGGTGCTGCCCGCCTCGTGCATCGCGCGCAGGACCCGCGGCAGCGGTTCGGTGGCCCGGATCAGGGTGAGGCCTTCGGTGGCGGGGCCGGGCTCGTAGTCCTGGGTGGCCCGCCAGTTGGACTCGTACACCCGGAAGAGGCGGCCGACGAGCGACCCCTTGCTGTCGGGCGGGAGGATTCCCTCGTCGGCCGCGACCCGGGCGATGTAGTCGAACTTCTCGTCGAGTGAGCTGAGTTCGGCGGGGATGGTCTCCAGCGGCGAGTCGCCGCCCCGGCCCAGCAGCAGGAGTTCCCAGAAGAACCAGCCGAGCAGTGCCTCGTCGGTGTAGGCGCGGCGCTCCTCCACCGGTCCCAGGGCCACGGTGTCGAGGAGGATCACCGCGGCGACCTCCGCTCCCGATGCCCTCAGCCGGCGCGCCATCTCGAAGGCCACGAAGCCTCCGAAGGACCAGCCTCCGATGGTGTACGGGCCCTCGGGCCGTACCCGGCGCATGGCCGCGATGTAGCTCTCGGCGATCTCGGGGACCGTGCGCAGGGGCTCGGTCCCCGGGTCGCCTCCGGCTGCCTGGAAGGCGTACAGCGGCTGGTCGTCGGGCAGATGGCGGACCAGCGGCAGGTAGCAGAGCACGTTGCCGCCCATGGGGTGGGCCAGGAACAGCGGCGGCCGGTCGCCTTCGCGGCGGATCGGCACCAGCGGGTCGAAGCCGATCTCGGCGCCGCCCGAGCGCAGCTTCGCGGCGAGAGCGGCCACGGTGGGTGCGGCGATGAAGCCGGAGATGGGGAGGGAGACGCCGTATCGCTGCTCTATCAGGACGACGAGCCGCATGGTGGTGAGCGAGGTGGCGCCCAGGGCGAAGATGTCGTCGTGGATGCCGATCCGGTCGAGGCCGAGGAGTTCGCCGAGCAGTTCCGCGAGGGTGCGTTCGTACGCGTCCCGGGGCGCCTGGCCGTCCTGGGCGGTCCGCCGGGTCGGGGGCAGGGCCCGCAGGGCCGCGTCGTCGCGTTTGCCGCTCGGGGTCAGAGGCAGGGCGGGCAGCCAGGTGAAGTGCTGCGGGACCATGAACTCGGGCAGGGTGGAACGGAGTTCGGAGGTCAGCAGGTCCAGGTCGGTCCCCTCCTCGTCACCGACCAGGAAGGCGGCCAGGACGGTCTGCCCCTGCGGGGTGCCGCGGGCGACGACCGCGGCCTGCCGGACGTCGAGGTCCCGGTGGCGTGCCGCGAGGGCGACGAGGGCGATCTCGGCCTCGGCGGGCTCGACCCGGTAGCCGCGGATCTTGGCCTGGGTGTCGGACCGGCCCGCGTAGGCGAGGGAGCCGCCGGGCAGAACGCGCCCCAGGTCGCCCGTGCGGTACGCGGTGGTCTCGCCGTCGGGTCCCTCGACGCGGACGAAGCGTTCGGCGGTCGCGGCGGCGGCGCCGAGGTACCCGTCGGCGAGCGCCGCTCCGGTCAGGTACAACTCGCCCAGGACGCCGGTGGGTACGGGCCGGCCGAGGGCGTCCAGGACCTGTGCGCCGGCCCCGGGCAGGGGGGTGCCGATCGGCACGAGTGCCGGGAAGGCCGCCGGGTCGCCGGAGAGGGTGTGGCGGGTGACCACGTGCGTCTCGGTGGGACCGTACTGGTTCTCCAGGATCGCCCCCGGCAGTGCGGCGATGAGGGCGCGGATCTCCTCGGTGACCCGCAGTTGTTCGCCGGAGGACACGATCACCCGCAGTCCTCGCGGGGCGGTGCGGAGTGCCCCGTACGCCTCGGCGAGCTGTTGCAGGGCCACGTACGGCAGGAAGATCCGTGCCGCCCCGCTCTCGTCGAGCACCTTCAGCAGCAGCCTCATGTCCCGTCGTTCGTCCTCGGTGATCAGGCGCAGGGTGCCTCCTGAACAGAGCGTGGAGTAGATCTCCTGGAAGGAGACGTCGAAGCTGAGGGGTGCGTACTGGACGGTGGTCCGCCCGGCGGCCGCGCTCGCGGCCCGGATCTGCCAGCCGGTCAGGTTGGCGAGCGAGCGGTGCGGCATCACGACGCCCTTGGGGCGGCCGGTGGAGCCGGAGGTGAACAGGATGTACGCGGTGCTGTCGAGGCCGACCGTCCCCGGCAGGACGCTCGGCGGTTCCGCGTCCGTGCCCTCGTACTCCGTGCCGAAGAGCGACTCGGCGCTCAGGAGCAGGTTGGGGTCCGGCAGCAGTCGGGCGTCCTCGGTGCGGGCGATGATCCGGAAGGGTTCGGCCTGCTCGACCATGGCGGCGAGCCGGGCCGGGGGGTAGGCGGTGTCCAGCGGGACGCAGGCGGCGCCCGCCTTGGCGGTGCCGACGATGGCGGCGACGGCCTCCGGCGAGCGGCCCATGGCGATGCCGACGCGCGCGCCGGGACGGGCGCCGAGGGCGAGCAGCCTGCGGGCCACCCGCTCGGCCCGCTCCCGGAGCTGGCGGTAGGTCCAGGTCCGGTCGCCGGTGGTGACGGCCAGTGCGTCGGGGGTGCGGTCGGCCTGCCGGTCGAAGAGCCGGACGACGTCCTCGGTGTACGCCGTGCCGTCCTGGTCCCTATCGTGCCGGGGGCGCGGTGGCCGTCCGGCCAGGGAGGCGAGGTCGGGCTTCTCCTCGGGCCGGGTGACGAGCCGGCGCAGCACCTCGCTGTAGGTGTCGGCGAACAGCTCGGCCTGGGCGGGGGTGATGCTGCGGCCGTCGCCGTCGATGCGCAGTCCGAGCGTGCCGTCCACGGGGTGCAGGAAGGCGTTGACGAGGACCTGGAAGTCGGTCTCCTCCCAGGTCGTGAACTGCTCCAGGTGGACGTCGGGCAGGCGCAGTACGTCGGTGAGCGTGTGGAAGTGGACGTAGTTGAACGCGGTGTGGAGCACCGGGCCCCCGCCCTGGTCGGTCTGCATCGCGCTCAGCGGGTAGCGCTGGTGGGGGCGGCCTGCGGTCTCCTGCCGGAACAGGTCCCGGGCCACGTCGATCCAGCCGGGCCCCGCGGTCGCGGGGGTGAAGCGCACGGGGACGGTGTTGAGGAAGAGGCCCACCATGCGGTCGGCGTCGGCGCGTTCGGGCCGTCCGTGGGTGATCACGCCGGTGGTGAAGTCGTCGGCGCCGGAGAAGAGGCGCAGGGTGAGGCAGTGCGCGGCGAGCAGCACGGACTTCACGGGCAGGGCGTGCTCCTTGGCCACCGCGCGGGTCCGGCGGGTGAGGTCGTCGGGCAGGACCGTGCGGTGGGCCACGTGGGTGGCCCCGCCCGGGGGTTCGTACGGTCCGAAGCCGTCGAGCCGCAGGGCGTGCGCGCCCGCGATCCGGCGCCGCCAGTGTGCACGGGCGGCGGGGTCCGCCTCTGATTCCCGTTCTTCTCGCACGTGGTGGGCCGGGGTGGGCAGTTCGCTGTCGGGAACGGCGGCGGTGTCCGCGCCGAGGTGGTGCAGGTAGTCCTGGAGGAGCTCCCGCAGCAAACTGGCGACGCTGCCTCCGTCGAGCAGCGCGTGGTGGAAGCTGAGCACCAGGTCGACCGCGTCGTCGCGGACATGGGCGCGGAACAGGTGGAGCGGTGCCCGCTCGAAGACGTAGCGGTGGAAGCGGCGTTCCTCGATGTGCCGGGCGATCTCGGCTTCCGCCTCGTCGTGGGCGCGTCCCCGCAGGTCGGCGATGTCCAGGCCGCCCGGCGCGCTCGCGTGCACGATCTGCATCGGCTCGCTGAGGCCGCCGAGGTCGAAGGAGGAGCGCAGAGCGGGGTGGCGGGCCACGAGGCGTTCGAAGGCGTCGCGGAAGTGTGTCTCGTCCCAGTTCATGACCAGGCGGTAGCGGAATACGTCGTGGTAGACGGCGGAGTGCTCGTCCCGGCGGCTGTGGTAGGCGAGCCCCAGTTGGAGCCGGGTCAGCGGGAAGGCGTCGACGGCTCCTTCGAGGCGGGCCCGGTCGACGTGGGAGACGAGGGCGAAGGGAGGCAGCTGGGCCTTGGGGGCCGAGGTCTCGGTGCTGTGCGCCGCGAGCCGCGCGACGGTGGGGTGCTGTACAAGGTCGTCGAGGGAGAAGTGGAGGCCCTGCTGTTCGGCGAGTGCGCGGATGCGGAGCATCAGGAGCGAGTCGCCGCCCAGGGCGTGGTAGTCGTCGTGGATGCCGACCCGGGGTGCCTGGAGCACCTCGGCCCAGACGCCCGCGAGCAGCTTCTCGGCCGGGGTGCGGGGTGCCGCGCCCGGGGGTCCGGGCGGGGCTGTGTCGGGTGCGGGGAGCCTTCGGCGGTCCAGCTTGCCGTTCGGGGTGAGCGGGATGGCGTCGATACGCTGGAAGTGGGCCGGGATCATGGCCTCGGGGAGGGTTCCGGCCAGCCGGTCGCGCAGGAGGGCGGCGCTCAGGTCGTCCTCGGCGACGTAGTAGCCCGCCAGGAACACGCCGCGCCCGGGAGCGGTGCGGTCCACGACGGCGGCGTCCCGCACCCCGGGTATGCGGCACAGGGCGTCCTGGACCTCACCCGGCTCGATGCGGTGGCCGCGTATCTTGACCTGCCCGTCGATCCGGCCGAGGTACTCCAGGGTGCCGTCGGCGAGCCAGCGCGCGAGGTCGCCCGTGCGGTAGAGGCGGCCGCCGTCGACGAAGGGCGCGTCGGTGAACTTCTCCCGGGTCAGTTCGGGCCTGTTCAGATAGCCGCGGGCCACGCCGACGCCGCCGACGCACAGCTCGCCGGGGACGCCGACGGGCTGCGGTTCACCGGACCGGTCCAGGACGTACAGCTCGATGTTGTCGATGGGGCGGCCGATGGGGACCCGGGTGACGGGTGCGCCGTCCGGTGGGGCGCAGGTGTGCGCACAGACATCGACGGTGGCTTCGGTCGGGCCGTACAGGTTGACCAGGCGGGGCGCGCCGTCGGAGCCGAAGACCCGGTGGAACTGCTCCACGCGGCCGGGTGACAGGGCCTCGCCGCTGCAGAAGACGTGCCGCAGCGTCCCGGCCGCGGGAAGCAGCCCGGGCGACTCCTCCAGCAGGTCGAGGAACGGTCCGAGCATGGAGGGGACGAAGTGCAGGACGGTGACCTGCCGTTGGCCGACCGTGCGCAGGATCTGCCGCGGGTCCTTCTCGCCGCCCGGCGGCAGCAGCGCGACGGACGCTCCCTCCAGGGCCCACCAGAACAGCTCCCACACCGATACGTCGAAGGAGATCGGGGTCTTCTGCAGCAGCACGTCGTCCGCGCCGACCGGGAAGGTCCGCTGCATCCAGGCCAGGCGGTTCACCACGGAGCGGTGCTCGACCATGACGCCCTTGGGCCGGCCGGTGGAGCCGGAGGTGTAGATGACGTAGGCGAGGTCGCGTGGGCCCGCCTCGGCGCGTACCGGGTCGGTGGGGCCGTGCAGCAGTTCGCCGACCGGGCAGAGCACTGTGTCATCGGGCACCGGTACGGGCGGGGCCGCCGAGTCCGTCACGACGGCCCTGGCCGCGCTGTCCTCGATGATGAAGGCGATGCGCCGCTCGGGGTGTCCCGGGTCCACCGGGACGTAGGCCGCGCCGGACTTGAGGATGCCGAGGACGGCGGGGAGCAGGTGCGGGCCGCGTTCCATGAGGACGGCGACCCGGTCGCCCGTCCGTATGCCGCGGGCGCGCAGGGACCGCGCGACCTGGTTGGCCCGGGCGTCGAGTTCGGCGTAGCCGATCGGTTCCTCGCCGTCGGCGGCGAAGACGGCGGCCCTGGAGGGTGCGCGGACGGCCTGTTCCTCGAAGAGTGCGTGCAGGGTCGTGTCGTCGGCGAACGGGATTCGGGGGCCGCGGGCCAGGCGCCGCAGCTCGTCCTGTTCGCGTTCGCCGGTCATCAGCAGTTCGTTCGCCGGTCGTTCCGGCTTGGCGAGGCCGTTGGCGATCAGGGATGTGAGGTGCTCGACGAGTGAGGTGATGGGCAGATCGTCGTCGAACACGTCGGTGGCGTAGCGCAGTTCGACCTGGAGGTCCGCGCTGCCGCGGGTGGTGACGATGCTGACGACCAGCGCCTCGTCCTGGTGCGGCGGCGCGGTGAACGTCACTCCCCCGCGTACCACGCCCGTCACCTCCAGCGGTTTGCGCAGGGTCATGTAGGTCAGGGTGACGTCGAAGAGCCGTCGTTCCCGGGACCCGTCGGCGGGCAGCTCCCGCAGTACGTCCCCGACGGGCAGCCGCTGGTGCTGCGTCAGCAGACCGGCCGACTCCCGCACATCGGCGGCGATGGCCAGGAGGGGCTTCCCGTCGGGCACCTCGATGCGCAGCGGCAGCGTGTTGGCGTACTGCGCGACGGTGGTCAGCTCGGTCCTGGTGCGCCGGTTGAGCAGGGGTATGCCGATCACCGCCTGCTCGGTGCGGTGCACCCGGGCGAGCCAGGCGCCGAGTGCGGCGGCGAAGAAGGGGAAGGGGGCGCTGCCGTGTTCCTTGAGGGTGTCGGCCACCTCGCCGGGGAGCGTGAAGGTGTGGAAGCCGAAGGCGGGAGTGCCCTCCTGCCGTCGGCGGGGGAAGCAGTGGAGGTCGGTCGCCGCGAGTTCGGCACGGTGGAAGGCCCGGTCGTCCGCCTCCTCCCGGGAGCCGAAGTAGGTGTCCCGGCCGGTGACGACGGTCAGCGCCGAGGGGGCGGGGGGCCGGTCCCGGGGTTCCTGGCCCCGGGAGAGGCGGGCGTAGTCCTCCAGCACTTCGGTGTGGAGGATCTCCGCGCCCCGCCCGTCGAGGAGCAGGTGGTGCGCCTTCAGGAAGAGGTGGAGCACCTGCTCGCTCTCGCGCAGCAGCACCGCGTGGAAGAGCCGCCGGTCCCGCAGCTCGAACGGGACGGCCATGGCCCGCTCGCGCCAGGTCCGGCACGCGGCGGCGGGGTCGGGCTCGGCGGAGAGGTCGACCAGGTCGACGGCGGGCTCGCCGTCGACCGTCAGCGTGTCGGCGAGCCACTGCCGGGGCACGCCGTCGAACTCGTCGAACCGGAGGCGGAAGGTGTCGTGCCGCGCCAGTGCACGGGTGAAGCAGGTGCGCAGCAGTTCGCCGTCCAGGGCGCCCGTGAACCGCTCGAAGACGGCTCCGTTGAACTGGGGGCTGCCCGGTGTCCGGGATTCCGCGAGCCAGATGTCCCGCTGGTACGGAGACAGCTGCACGTTCTCAGCGCTGATGAGCTTGTCCGTTCGTGAGCGGGTGCCCTGCCGGGCACACCGAAGGCGTCCGGGCGCGGATCGGCCCGGTCCTCGGAAAGCCCTTATTGGCTGCCCCGTGGGCGGAACACCGGGGCGACCGCGGCGGCGGCCACGGCTCCGATGGCGCAGGCGAGGAAGACCTGCAGATATCCCTCGGCATCGAGGACGTCGTGGCGTTCGATGATGGCGGCGAGGGCGGCGATGCCGAGGGCTCCGCCGACCTGGCGCGTCGTCATGAGCAGGCCGGTGCCGGAGGCGAAGCGCTGCGGCTGGAGCGAGGCGGTGGCCGCGTTGGAGATGGCGGTCAGCGCGGCGCCGATGCCGAGGCCGGCGACGATGCCGATGGGGAGCCAGAGCGCCAGGTAGGCGCGCTCGGCGTCGAGGAGCAGGTACATCGCGGCGCACGAGGCGCCGAAGAGCGTGGAGCCCACGGCGAGCGCGGCCCACTGGGCGCGGGGGCCGACCCGGCGTCCCACCACGATGGCGCCGACGGCGGCGCTGAAGGCTCCGGGGGTGACCGCCAGGCCCGCCTTGAGCTCCGAGTAGCCCCAGACGGCGTTGAGGAAGAGGAGGGTGCTGAGGAGGTAGGCGTACATGGCCGCGCCGAAGAGCAGCGAGGAGACGTTGGTGGCGGCGAAGACGCGGTTGCGCCACAGGTCCCACTCGATGGCGGGTGCGGGGTGGCGCCGGGAGAGCAGCAGTGCGGTCACGACGAGCACGGCGCCGCCGGTCATCAGGGCGAGGACCCTGCCGCTGCCCCAGCCCCATTCCGTTCCCTGGGTGACGCCGAAGACGACGCCGCCGATGCCGAGGGCGAGGGCGAGGGTGCCCACCGGGTCGGGGTAGCGGCGGCCGCTCGGTGCATCGGCCGCGAGCCGGGCGGCGATCACGACGATGGCCAGGCCGATCGGCAGGTTGATCAGGAAGACGCTGCGCCAGCCCCATACGTCCACGAGCAGCCCGCCGAGGCTCGGTCCCACGGCAGCGGCCATGCTGCCGACCGCTCCCCAGACCCCGACGGCGATCTGGCGGCGGGCCGGGGGTGTGTGCTGGAGCACCAGTCCGAGTGCGGAGGGGATCATCCCTGCGGCCGCCACTCCTTGCAGGGCGCGGGCGGCGACGAGCATCGGCACGTCGACGGCGAGTCCGCTCAGTACCGAGGCGAGGGTGAACAGGGCTGTGGACCAGAGGAAGAGCTTCTTGCGTCCGATGACGTCGGCGACCCGGCCCGCGACGGCGAGCAGCGCGGCGAACACCACGGTGTAGGAGGTGACGACCCAGGTCAGCTGGGACAGGGAGGCGTCGGGGAAGTCGACGCGCAGGTCGGAGAAGGCGATGTTCACGACCGTGGTGTCGAGCACCGCGAGGAAGGTCGCGCCGGAGGCGACGAACAGTGCCAGCTTCGCGGCGGGTGAGGCACCCGAGGAGCCCTGCGGCCGCTGCCCGTCGGCCGGTGCCGCGTCGTCCGCCGGGTTCGCCCCGGCCGACTGCGGTGAAGCGGTGGTCATGCGTAGCCCCTTCGTCAGTGGGTCCACGGCTTGGACCCGGGGATGAATATAAACGATCGTGCGTGCATTTAAAGGGGCGAGCGAGGGGCAGGTCCGTGGCGCGCGGGTGTTGATGGGGCTCCCTCCCCCGGCGAGGACAGACCGCCCTCACCGGGGGGGCGAGCGCCTGTCTACGGGGTGTCGGACATGCTCTGGCGCGGGGCGTAGTGCCGCAGCGCCCGTGCCGTCAGTTCCTCGGCGGCGCCGGTGTATCCGGCCGGGTCGAGCAGCCGCTCCAGGTCACGTACGCCGAACCGCTCGGCGATCACGTCCTCATTCAGGAGGACCTCGGCGAGCGGCAGACCCGAGGCGGCCGCCCTGCGCGCGGCCCGGCTGATGACGTCCTTCGCGGCGGCCTTGCCGAGCACGGGTGCCAGGACGGCCGCCAGCCGCTCCGAGACGATCAGGCCACCGGTCAGGTCCAGGTTGGCCCGCATGCGCCCGGGCGAGACCTCCAGACCGGCCACCAGCTCGCGTGCGGTGTGCGCGGCCCCTCCGGCGAGCCGCAGACACTCCCGCAGCGGCTGCCATTCGGCGTGCCAGGCGCCGGCCGAGCGCTCGTCCTCGGACAGCATCGTCTGCGCCAGCACACCGGCGTACGCGGGTACTTGCAGGGCCGCCGAGCGGATCAGCGTGGCGAGGGCGGGGTTGCGTTTCTGCGGCATCGCCGACGAGACCCCCCGGCCCGCCGCGGCGGGCTCCGCGAGCTCGGCGGTCTCGGTCCGGGCGAGCGACTGGACGTCCACGGCGATCTTCCCCAGCACGCCGGTGGCCAGGGCCAGTTCGGCGCCCAGCGCGGCGATGGGGGCGCGGTGGCTGTGCCAGGGCAGGGCCGGGGCGGACAGACCCGTCTCCGCGGCGAACCGCTCGGCCAGCCGGGCCGCGTAGCCCTCGGCCACGGTCTCCTGCCGCGCTTCGCGGTGCAGCCGTTCGTATTCGACGTAGCCCGCCAGCGTGCCCGCCGCGCCGCCGAGTTGGACGACCAGGCCGTCGGACCTGAGCCGGCGCAGCCGCTCCCTCGTGTCGCAGACCGCCGCCAGCCAGCCCGTAGCCTTGAGGCCGAAGGTCGTGGGCACCGCGTGGAGCGCCAGCGTGCGCCCGGCCATGAGCGTCTGCCGGTGCTCGTCGGCCAGCGTCCGCAGGGACGCGGCGATGCCGTCCAGATCCGCCGCCAGGAGGTCCAGGGTCCGTCCGGCGACCAGCATCAGCGCGGTGTCGAAGATGTCCTGGCTGGTCGAGCCCCGGTGGACGTAGTCGGCGGCGTCGGGGGCCTTGTCCGCCACCAGGGCGGTGAACGCCTGGACCACGGCCACCACCGGGTTGGCCGCGCCCCGGCTGAGCAGGGCGATCTCCCGCAGGTCCAGCCGCTCGGCACGGGCCAGCTCGGTGATCGCCTCTGCCGCTGCGCCGGGTACGTTGCCGAGGCCCGCCTGGGCCCGTACCAGCGCGGCCTCCGCGTCGAGCAGCGCCTGGAGCCAGGCTCCGTCGGACGTGGCCGCCTCCGCCGGAGTCCCGGCCCGCACCGGGCTCAGCAGCCCGGCGTCGATGGTGTCAGCGGCGTGTGCGGGCGGGGTGGTGGCGTTCACCTTGTCAGTTCTCCCATCATCTCGCTGTCCTGACGAAGACCCTGGGCCAGCGCCAGTACGGCGTGCGCGATGGCGTCCGAGTCCTGGAGTGTCACGGAGTTCACCCCGGGACGTATCCCCGCCGCCGTGGCCCAGTGCACGGACTCGGTCGGCACCCCGAAGGCGAAACGACGCGGATGCGCGCGGCCCTCGGCGTCGATGACGTGGAACGGAGCGTCGGTGACGGCGAGTCCGCCGGTCTCGTACACCGTACCGTCGGGGCCCGCGACCTCGTAGGGGCGGCACTGGCCGGTGTCCAGGAGCTGGAGCAGCAGCGGGTCAGCGGTGGTCCGCAGATCGATCTCCGGCAGACGGGCCTCGACCAGTGTGGTGGCCCGGGTCAGCGAACCGGGGACCGCGGCGGACTCGATGGTGAACGCCCGGGCGTCCTCGTCCGTGCCGGAGCGGACGTCGGGGCCGAGCACCCGCAGGACACCGGCCTCGATGAGGGCTATCGCCTCCTCGATCCGGCCGGCGGGCGGGCCGATGGAGAGGAACGCGTTGAGCGGTGTGTACCAGCCGTCCAGGTGCTGCCGGTGCGAGCTGCCCGTGAGACCGCCGTGGTCGATGATCAGCCGGAGTTCGTTGCGCAGATCGCGCAGTACGTCGAGGGCGGCCTTCAGCGGTCCGGCCACGTTGCCCTCGCGCGCGGCCCGCAGGTCCTCGCGCAGATGGCCGAGCAGCCAGTCGTGGAAGTCGCGCGGCGAGGCGAACTCCCGGTCCGCGTGCGGGCGGGCGATCCGGTCCCAGTTCCAGTGGTCGTGCGGACCGATGCCGAACTCCGCGAGGACGTCGAGCTCCTGGCCGCTGCCCGGCTTCGCCGCGAGGTAGCGCGCCCGTAGCCGTTCCGCGTCGCCGGAGCGGCCGTCGGCGGTGAGCAGCGTGGCGTAGTAGACGGTCTCGACCTCCTTGCTGACCAGCGGCCAGACCGTGGCCTGGAAGTCGATCCCCTCGTGCCGCCGGGCCTGCTCCCGCAGCTCCCGGATCACCTCGTCGGTCAGCACGGCGGGCTCGTGTCTGCCGTGGGCGCCCTTCTGGTTCTCGCCCCGGGAGTGGAAGGGAAGACCTCGGCGGGAGCCTGCGACGAGCCGGGGTTCGCGGCCCGAGGGCAGATAGACCAGCCGGTCCGAGCGGCGGACGAAGCGGCCGCCGCGGCCGTGGGTCAGCAGTGCCATGTAGTCGAAGAAGTTCAGACCGAGTCCCAGCAGCGCGACGGTCTCGCCCGGCTCCACCGGCGACAGGTCCACGTCCGCCGGGTTGGCGGGCACCACGTAGCGCAGACCGTTGGCGTGGGCGAAGCCGCCGAGTTCGGTCTGCCGGCGGGACCGGCGTACGGGCAGGTGCCCCTGGGCGAGGACCACCGCGTCGAGACCGTCGATGAGCACCCCGTTGTCGAGCAGGACGCTCTGGAGGCAGCCCGCCTTCCCGCTGTGGGGCTCCTCCTCGATCGCCACCGCCCGGGCCCGGTGGACGACGGTGGTCAGCCGTCCCGGCGCGGTCCGGGTGACCCGCTCGAAGACCCACTCCAGATAGTGCCCGTAGAAGGCACGGGTGGGATAGGAGTCGGGGCCGAGCGCACGCGCCTCGTCCAGCAGCCGCTCGTCGCGCTGCCGGTCGTCCATGGGGCCGACCAGGGTCAGGAAGCGCGCCCATTCGTAGAGGCTGGGTCCGGGGGCGAGCACCCCGTCGATCCGGACGCTCTCGTCGGTGAACATCGTGACCTGGGAGGCCACGGTGTTCATCAGCAGGTGCTCGGGCTGGTCGGTACGCCACACCTGACCGGCCCCGGGCGGATACGGGTCCGCCACATGCACCGTGATCGGCACCTCGTCCGGCGCCGACCCGGCGTTCGCGCACAGCCGTTCGAGGACGGAGAGCCCTCGGGGCCCGGCACCGATGAGGCAGACGTCGAGCCGTCGGCTGGTCATAGTCAGTCTCTCCACTGAATCGGAAGTCATGTAGGTCCGCGCCCCGGCCGCGGGTGGCCGTGGGTCAGTTGGCGGCGGCCACACCGCTCAGCCGCAGCCCGCCCGGGGCCTTCGCCGGAATCCGGCCCCGGCCCTGTACGCCGCGGACCAGGGCCGTGGTGAGGTGCGCCCGGCTGGTGAGGTGGCGCTCCGGCGCGTCCGAGCCGAGGTCGCGCAGGGCGTCCACGACCGTGCGCAGTTCGAGGGCGACCTCGCCGAGCACCTCGGCGACGGCGCTCGCGTTGGAGCCGACGATGTCGGTCCACAGCTCGGCGTCTCCCGCCGCGATGCGGGTCGCGTCGCGCAGCCCCTGCCCGGCGAGCTGGAGTTCGCTCTCGTCACCGTCCAGCAGCCGGGCGGCCAGCAGGCTCGCCACCATGTGCGGGGCGTGCGAGATCAGGGCCACCGCCCGGTCGTGCTCCTCGTGGCCCATCACGACCGGGCGGGCGCCGCACAGCTCGGCGAGTTCCGTCGCCCGGCCGACGGCCCGGCGGCCGACGCCCGCCGCCGGGGTGAGCACCCAGGGGCGGCCCTGGAAGAGGTCACCCTGGGCCGCGAGCGGGCCGGACTGCTCCCGGCCCGCCATGGGGTGTCCGCCCACGTAGCGGCTGAGGTCGCAGCCCAGGGCGGCCGCCTCCGCCTGCGGCTTGGCCTTGACGCTCGCCGCATCGGTGTAGTCCTCGGCCAGACGCAACTGCTGGTGCTCGTGCAGAGCCGATGCCACGTGCTGCGGAGGAACCGCGAGGACCGCCAGGTCCACGGGCGTACGCGGGGCGCCCACCAGACCGGCGCCGAGGTCGGCCGCGGTGCGGGCCGCCTCCGGGTCCCGGTCCAGCAGATAGGTGGTCACGCCCCGGCCCCGCAGGGCCAGGGCGATCGACGTACCGATCAGGCCGGTACCGACCACTGCGGCACTGCGCATCAGCGGCTGCTCCACAACAGCGGCAGGTACTCGGGGTCGCTGTAGTCCGGGGTGCCCTCGGCGGTCCTGCGCACCAGCACGTCGTGGTTGTACGCGACCTGCGTACCGTCCGAGCGGCGGAAGTCGCGGTAGCGGTTCCCGCCGTCCTGGAGGTGGAAGGAGATGGCCCGGCGCGGCCGGTCGCTGACGTTCGGCCCGCTGCCGTGGTAAGTGCGGCAGTGGTGGAAGTTGACGTGGCCCTTGGGGATGCGGACGGGGATCTTGCGGACCTCGACGCCGTTGTAACGGGCGTTCTCCTCCAGCATGACCTCCAGCTCGCTGCGGTCGCGCTCGGCGAAGTGCAGGGAGGTGGCGTCGTTGTCCGCGGTCTCCTTCCAGTTGTGGCTGCCGTCCACCATGGTGATGGTGCCCATCTCCTCGTCGCAGTCGTGGAAGGGGATGAACGCGGTCAGCATCCGCTCGGAGGTGGACGTGGACCAGTAGTGGCGGTCGAAGTGCCAGGGCACGATGTTCGACGCCTCCTCCGCGACCGGCGGCTTGAAGATCAGCGTCGACTGGAAGACCCGGATCTCCTCGGCCTCGGCGAGCCGGGCGGCCACCGCGCCGAGCAGCGGCTTGCGCAGGATGCGGCCGATCGTGTCGTCCTCGTAGTGGATGTAGTCGTTGTGCCGCTGCACATCGCCGTGCTCCGGCTCCCAGTAGGCGAGCTTGGGCGGGCGCACGGGCAGCGTGCGGTCGCGGTGGCCGGCGTAGAAGCGCTCGCTGGCCGACTCCAGGAGGTCCACCTCCTCGTCGGTGAACAGCTTCTTCGAGAGGAACCAGCCGTGCTCGGCGTAGAAGAGGACGTCCTCGTCGGAGGGGAGCAGCTCCCGCTCCTCGTCGGTCAGGGTGAAGGCTGCGGATTCCTGAACAGTCACGGATCTTCCTTCGGTGCGAGTGACACGGTGCGTACGGGCGGGGCGGCGGATCAGGCGGTCGTCGCCTTCTCGCGTGCCACCGCCTCGTAGAGGGCCTTGATGTTGCCGCTGCCGAAGGTGCGGGCCCCGTGCCGGTCGATGACCTCCCAGAAGAAGGTCTTCCGCACGTGCAGCGACTGGGTGAAGATCTGGAAGACCTGGCCCCAGTGGTCCTGGTCGACCAGGACGTTGGTGCGCCTGAGGTCCTCGATCTTCAGTTCGGGACGCCCGAGGCGCGCCTCCAGCTCGTCGTAGTAGGTGTCCGGGGTCTCCAGGAACTTCACCCCGCGGGCCTCCAGCGCGGGCACCGCCTTGACGATGTCGTCGGCGAGCAGGGCGAGATGCTGGACGCCGGCGCCGTTGTGGCGGGCCAGGAAGCCGTCGATCTGGCCGGGCTTGCGGTCGGTGACCGGCTCGATGAGGGTGAAGGTGACCTTCCCCGAGGGGCTCTGCACCACCTTGGAGTCCATGGCCTGCTCACCGACCTCGATGAACTCCTCGAAGATCTGGTTGAAGCCGAAGACCTTCTCGTAGAAGGCGACGGTGGGCCGCAGCAGGCCGGCGGGCAGGCAGATCGCCGCGTGGTCCACGGTGCTCAGCAGCTCTTCGCTCCGGTCCGGGTCCTCGGCGAAGATGTCCATCACGCCGGGCAGGAACTGCTCCCGGTCCCCGGAGCGCTGGACGAAGCGGTGGGCGACGTCCCCGAAGCCGAGCACTGAGGCGGTGACGACCTCGGTGCCGTCCTTGCTGTGCGTCTCGGGCTCCTCGACGGCGGTGGCGCCGCGCTCGATCGCCAGGGCGAACGCCTTGGCGGCGTCGGTGACCTCGAAGGCGATGTTGGCCACCCCGTCGCCGTGCTGGGCCACGTAGGCGGCCGCCGGGTGCTTCTCGCTCAGTGCCGAGGTCAGGACGACATCGATGCCGCCCTGGCGCAGCAGCAGGGAGCGCCGGTCGGCCTGGCCCGTCTCGGGGCCGGCCTGGCCGCAGACCCGGAATCCGAACGCGGTGCAGAGGAAGAACGCCGACTGCTGTGCGTCCCCGACGTAGAACTCGACATGGTCGACGGCTCCGATTTGCACGTCTGTTTCCCTTTCTCTAGCGCTTCTTGCGGGTGCTGGCCGTACCGAGCAGCAGGCTGACGTTGTGGCCGCCGAAGGCGAACGAGTTGGAGATCGCGGCCTCGATCGGCTGCGCTCTGGCCTCGCCGCGCACGTGGTCCACATCGCAGGCCGGGTCGATCTCGTCGAGGTTGTGGGTGGGCGGCAGCTGGCCGCGCGAGATGGCGAGGGCGGTGAAGGCCGCCTCGACCGCGCCGGATCCGCCCAGGAGGTGACCGGTCATCGACTTCGTGCTGCTGACGGCCGGGGAGCGGTCGCCGAAGACGGCGCGGACCGCCTTCGTCTCGGCGATGTCGCCCAGTTTGGTCGCGGTGCCGTGGGCGTTGACGTAGCCGATGTCGTCGGGGACGAGCCCGCCGGTGGCGAGCGCCCCGCGCATGCTCATGGCGGCGCCCTCGCCGTCGGGCCGCGGCGCCGTGGGCCGGTACGCGTCGGTGGTGGCGCCCCAGCCGAGGAGGTCGGCGTAGCCCGCCGCGCCGCGCGCGTCGGCGTGTGCGGCGCGCTCGACGACGAGCACGCCCGAGCCCTCGGCCAGGACGAAGCCGTTGCGGCGGCGGTCGAAGGGGCGGCTGGCCGCCTCGGGGTCGTCCCAGCTGTGGGCGAGCGCCCTGGCGTGGGCGAAGGCCAGTGCGGAGGTGGGGTTGAGCGGGGCCTCGGCCCCGCCGCAGACCACCACGTCGGCCTCGCCGTACCGGATGAGCCGGGCGGCCTCGGCCACCGCGTGGGCGCCGGCCGCACAGGCGGTGGCGATCGCCGAACTCCAGCCCCGGATACCGTACTTGATAGCGATACGGGCGGCCGCCATGTTCGGCAGCATGCCCGGGAGCAGGTAGGGGCTGACGGCTGTGGGGCCGCGCTCGGCGCGGGCCTGGGTCTGTGCCTCGTACGTCGTCAGGCCGCCCGCTCCGCTGGAGATGACGACGGCGACCCGGTGCGGGTCCACGTCCTGTCCGACGACGAGGCCCGCGTCGAGCAGCGCGTCGTCCGCCGCGGCCAGGGCCATCAGGGCGTAGCGGTCGACGAGGCGGCCCTCGCTCGGCGGCAGTACCTCGCGTGCCTCGATGTCCGGTGCGATGCCCGCCACGTCGACGCTGCCGTCGAGCAGGTGGCCCTCCGGAGGCCTGCGCAGCCCGGACTTGCCGTGGAGAAGCGCGTCGAAGGTGGCCGCCGCGCCACGGCCGAGCGGGGTGAAGGTGCCGAGTCCGGTGATGACGGCTTTCCCGTCCGCGGTGGGGCCGCTCATGCCGCCACCTCCCCGGCGGTCGTCGCGGTGCCGAACAGCTCGCCGTCGAGGAACCGGCGGCGCAGCAGGATCTTGCGGACCTTGCCGGTCGCGCCGAGCGGGATGCGGTCCGGGCTCACGGCGACGACGCGCTCGACGGTGCGGGCCACCCGGGGGTCGAGGGCGGCGAGGATCTCGTCGGTCCGGTCGGCCTCCTGGTCGGCCCCCGGGTCGAGGAAGAGCAGGACGGAGGTTGCGACCCCGTCATCGGTCCGTACGGCGACGACGGTGCATTCCAGGACGTCGGCGCACTGGGCGAGGACCTGCTCCTCACAGAGCATGGTGTAGAGCTTGTGGCCCTCGCCGATGTCCACGGCGTCCACCAGCCGGTCGACGTGGTAGTAGTAGCCCTCCTCGTCGCGGTAGACGAGGTCGCCGGTGAGGAAGTAGCCGTCGCGGCGGGTGCGGTAGGTGGTCACCGAGTCGTTCCAGTAACCGAGCGACAGGGTGGGGGCGTTGATGGCGAGCTGGCCCACCTCGCCGGTTCCGAGCTTCTCGCCGTCGTCGTCGACGACGGCGACGTCCGAGAAGGCGTGCGGCTTTCCGATGCACCGGCCGTAGCGGGTGGTCTCGGGGGTGTGCGTGATGAAGAACTGGGAGTGGCCCATCTCCGAGGAGCCGAGGCCGTCCACGAAGAACGAGCCGGTGCGCCGCTCGCGGCCCTTGGCGGTGATGGTCTGCCGTGAGCCGACGGCGATGAGCTTGCGGATGTGGGCCTCGTGCGCGCAGTCGCCGGTGTTCCACCAGGTGCTCACGGAGGCGAGGTCGCGCTGCGAGAGGTCCTCACCGGCCAGTTCGGACCAGGTGGTGGCGAAGCCGAGGACGCTGTGCGGCTGCCAGGACTCGATGGCGTCGAGCACCGGGCCGCCGGCCTGCTGGGAGAGAACGGCCAGCTGGGCGCGGTTGGTGAGGGCGAGGTTGACGGCGATGACGGTGGCCGCGTGGGCGGACGGCAGGGCGCCGAGCATCCGGTCGATGCCCTGGCCCTTGGGCAGTGTCAGCCGGTGCCGGATGGCCGCGAAGAGGCTGTGGTGCGAGTGGATGACGGCCTTGGGCAGGCCGGTCGTTCCGGAGGAGTGGGTGATGACCACGGGCTCGTTGCCGTGGTGCCGGTAGGGCTTCGGGGCGGCTGCGGGGTCGCCCTTGCCGAGGTCGGCGGGGTCCGCGAGCAGCGGGGTGGCGCTGCCGACGGAGGTCAGGGCGTCCCAGTGCGGGACGTCGGCTATGACGCCGACCGCACCGAGGCGCCTGATGTATTCGCCGACCTGGTCGACGGGGACCTTGCCGTTGATGAGCGCCGGTATCGCGCCGAGCCGGACCAGGGCCAGATAGCTGAGCACCTGGTCCGCGCCGGCCGTCACGAAGACGGCGACCGGGTCTCTCGGCTTGACTCCGAGGTCGTGCAGGGCGGCCGCCCGGGCTGCCACCCGCTCGCCCAGTTCGGCCAGTGTCAGGGCCTGCCAGGCCGGGTGCCCGTCCACCTCGGTGTCGAAGGTGAGGGTCGGTGTGTCCAGACCGGTGCCGCGGGCGAGGAGCTCCGTCAGCACGTTGCCGACGCCCAGTCTTTGGTCGGCCGCGAGTTCGGCGCGCTCGTTCTTCGGATTCATTCCCCGGTGTCCTTACTTCCTGGATCAGACTCGTTGCGTACGACGGGCCCTGGGGCGGTACGGGCGCGCCCGGTCCACCCGCCTCAGCGGTTCCGGGCCGCCCTCTCCCGCCCGTGCCCGGAGGCACGCGGGCAGGAAGGGCGCGCCCCGTGGGCCGGAACCGGCCCTGGACTCACTTGGCCGCGGCAGCGACGGACGCCCGCTCGACGATCTCCTTGACGAGGCCCGCGACGGTGAACAGCGCGACGGTCTCCATCTCGTCCTCCTCGAACTTCACGCCGTAGGTGTCCTCCACCTGGATGGCGACCTCGGCGACGGAGAGCGATTCGAGGTCGAGTCCGGCCGGGCCGAGCGGGGTCTCGCCGGTGACATCCGTGACGTCGTAGTTCATGTTCTTCAGCGCCTCGATGATGAACTTCTCAACTTCGGTGGACATTTGGTTGACTCCTCTTTCATGGACAGGCACCCGGGACTGGCCCCGGACACGGTGACGGTGCTGTGGTGCACCACGGATGGCGACGAGCGTCGGAAGGCGCACACCTTGCTGGTGCGGGCCGCGGCCGGAATGCTCGATGTCCCGCTATCCGAAATCTGGTTGGAGCATGAGGAAGGCGGCCGCCCGCTGCTCTGCGGGGCCGGGAAGCCGGTGCAGGTCAGCGTCACGCACGGACGCGGGTCACTTGCTGTCGCGCTGACTGGCGGGCCGTCTGTCGGGGTGGATGTGGAGGTCGTACGCCCACTGCGTGCCGAGGCGATGGCCCGGGCGTGGCTCGACCCGGTCGAGACGGCCTGGGTGACAGGGCTCGCCGAGGAGGAACGGTCGACCGCGTTCCTGTGGTTGTGGACGCAGAAGGAGTCGGTGGGCAAGGCGCTCGGCCGGGGCCTGCGCCGGGGCGGGATGAGCCGCCGGGTGCCGCTTCCGGAGGCCTGGCCCCCCGGCGGGGGCCTGCCGCCGGTGCTACGCCCGCTCCCGGCCGATCGGGAGGTGGCCTCCGCCGCCGTCCTCGTCGACGGCGGGCGCCGTGTCATCGGCGTCGCCCAGTGCGTCGGGACAGGGAGCGAGGGGCGCTCCGCCGCGACACGCGTCAGGGTTCAACGGGTCTCTCCCGCCGTGTGCAGCTGAGCCGGTGGCTCGGCGGCCGCGGATCTCACCGCGGCGCGGAGGATCTCCGCGTTGCGGACCGGCTTGCCGGTCGCGGTGCGCGGGAGTTCCGTCAGCAGGTTCAGCGAGCGTGGCCGCTTGTACGGTGCCAGGCGGGCCGCGAGGCTGTCGGCGAGGCCGTCGAACACGGCCTGCTCGTCGACCATCACGAAGGCCTCGATTCCGGTGCCGTGCACCACGACGGCCTCGGAGACGCCCGGCAGGGCCGAGATGGAGGCCTCGACCTCGGAGAGGTCCACCTTGAGTCCGCCGATGGACACTTGCGAGTCGAGCCGGCCATGGACGGTGAGCAGTCCGGTCACTTCGTCGACGCTGCCCGCGTCCTTCGTGCGCAGCCAGCCGTCCACGTAGCGTGCGGGGTCGGTCAGACCCACATAGGGGCTCTCCGGCAGGCCGAGGAGGATCTCTCCGTCGTCGACCCGCACCCGCATGCCGGGGGCCGGGGTCAGGGCGGGGCGGTCGGCCCCGGTGAGGTCGGTGGCGATGACACCGGCCTCGGTCATCCCGTACATGACGCCCAGTTCGGCGCCGTAGCCGGTGGTGAACCGTTCCCGGACGCTCTCCTTGACCAGTTCGCCGCCGGTGATCATCCGTCGTAGCTGGGGCAGCCGGGGCGGCGTCCGGGCCGCGGCGAGCACCGCTGTCTGGGAGGGGACCCCGAGGACGGTCGTGGGCCGGTCCCCCGCCGCGACGGCCTTGAGGATGCCGTCGACGGACTGCCAGGCGGGCAGGACCACCTGCGCCCCGGCGGCGAGTCCGTGAAGCAGTCCCCCGACCAGGCCGAGCACATGGACGATCGAGGCGAGCACCACGGTACGTTCGCCCTGGCGCGGGAACCCGTCCAGCCGGGCGTACCGGTCGAGCTCCGCGAGGAGGCTGCCGGCCGTGCGGCCGATGACCTTGGAAGGGCCCGTGGAGCCGGAGCTCAGTTGCAGCAGAGCGTGTTCCGAAGCGGCCGGTCGGCCGCCGCGCAGTGGGGTGATCCGG
This sequence comes from Streptomyces sp. WZ.A104, assembly GCF_002382885.1. Taxonomy (GTDB): domain Bacteria; phylum Actinomycetota; class Actinomycetes; order Streptomycetales; family Streptomycetaceae; genus Streptomyces. Next base: position 22,958 of record NZ_NWVL01000009.1, on the reverse strand, counting down.
GCGTCGACGTCGAAGAACCCGCGCAGGGTGCCGGTGACGTCGACCGCCGGTTCGATGACCAGTTGCGGCGCCAGCCGCGCGACCGCCTTGCCGACCTCATGCGTCGTCAAGCGGTAGTCGAGCAGGGCGACCTGGGCTCCGCTGCGCCATCCGGCGAGCATCGCGACGATACAGCTCAGAGAGGGCGGCAGCCGTACGGCAACGGTGCCTCCGGCGACCAGGCCGGCCACCGCCAAGCGCTGCTGCTGTTCCCCGACGAGCCTCCTGAGCTCGGCTCGGGTCACCGGTCCGCTCAGATACAGGGCGATTTCCCGCCCGTCCCCCTTGAGTAATACATCGTCGACCCAGTCGCCCTCGGCGCAAACGGGCCTTATAGGCGCCGTTCCCCCCACAGGAATCCCCACCCATCCAGAGTTCTCGGAAAGAGCCGATGAGCCGTCGGACAACTACGTCCTGGACGTATCGGCCATTCATCGCCGCGCTCATTTCCTCGTCGGCAGATCCATCGTCACGCATTACCTCTCAGTAATCAAGCGAAACCTTCTACGGATTCATACTTGCGAGTAGAAAATCGCCCGGCCGCACGGAGTGCCGATTTTTGACACGTCGAATCGCCCTTCGGCACCGAGAAAGCAACGAAGGGCGTCCAGTCGCGCCCAAGCGAAATTCAGTTCAGAAATGAACAATTCTTGAACTTATGAAATCCTCGACACGCGGCGCGCCCATGAGGGCCATCACCTCGGCGAACTCGTCCGAAAGCAGCCGCAGGACGGCCTCGACGCCCTCAGCCCCGGAGTGCGCCAGACCCCACAGGGCAGGGCGGCCGACGAACACCGCGTCCGCGCCCAGGCACAGCGCCTTCGCGACATCGGCGCCATGCCGGATCGAGCCGTCGAGAATCAGCCGACATCGCCCGTCCACCGCTTCCGCGATCTCCGGAAGGGCCTCGGCCGCAGGTCTCGCGAAGTCCAGCTGCCGCCCGCCATGATTCGAGACGACCAGCGCCTCGACCCCGTGTTTCACTGCCAGCTCGGCATCTTCTCCGGTGAGCACGCCCTTCAATACGAGCGGCAGTGACGTACGCTCCCGCAGCCACTCAAGATCAGCCCAGGTAATGGAAGGGTCGAACTGCTCCGCCGAATGCCGGGCGATAGCGGACTGTCCCGCCTGCCCGCTGTGAGAGGCGGACATGACGGAGGGATCGACGTTGACCGCACGGATTCCCTCGGGCAGGGAGAAGCCGTTACGGACGTCTCTCGGCCGGTACGCCACGCGCGGAGCGTCGACCGTCAGGACCAGCGCCCGGTAGCCGGCCTCCTCCGCTCGTCGGATCAGCTCCAGCATCGGCTCCCGCCGCCTGAGCCAGTAGAGCTGCAGCCAGAGCGGACCGGTCGCCTCGGCGGCGATGTCCTCCAGACTCCGGCTGGCGAACATGCTCACGACCACAAGGGCGCCCGCGGCGCCCGCCGCACGTGCGGTCGCCACCTCGCCCTCGGGGTGCGCGAGCCGGTGATAGGCCATGGGCGCGATGCCCAACGGGGCCGCCAGTCCCGCCCCGAGAAGCGACGTACCGGGATCACACACCGAGACATCGACGAGACAGCGAGGCCGCAGCCTGATCCTGTCGAGCGCCTCGCGGCCCGCCGACAGCATCGACTCGGCGCCGCTCCCGCCCTCGATGAAGTCCCACACCGGGCGGGACAACCGCTCCCTCGCCACAGCCTCGTACTCGTCAAGCGCCAACGCCGCCATCCTGCTCCCCCGCCGATGGTTGAATCCGCGTGCCCCAGTTAACCGCACGACCGTACGCTTACCGTACTCTCGCACAATGACAGCACGGTCGTCCACTTTGTACAGTGACCGGGCCCTGTCACGGGCCCGGATGGGAAGATTGAGGAGGTCGCGTGACTGCGACACACGCCGACGGACGGGTCGAACGGGGCAACCAGACAAGGCGGTTGATCCTGCGCCACGCTGTCGGCATTGCATCGGTCGAAGGCCTCGAAGGCCTGTCCTTAGGGCGACTGGCGAATGAACTGGGGCTCAGCAAGAGCGGGGTGTTCGCCCTGTTCGGCTCCAAGGTGGAGCTACAGCTGGCCACCGTGCGCGCCGCCATCAAGGTCTACATCGAGCATGTGGTGCAGCCCACCCGCGAACTGCCCCCGGGCCTCGGCCGGGTCTGGCTGCTCTGCCGCAACTGGCTCACCTACTCCGAGCAGCGCGTCTTTCCCGGCGGCTGCTTCTTCTACTCGGTCTCCGCCGAGTACGACGCCCGCGAGGGCAAAGTGCACGATACGGTCGCCGGGGCGCACGGCAGCTGGTTCTCCCTCCTGGAGCACACGATCGACGACGCCAGGCGCGCGGGTGAGGTCCGGGACGACACCGACATCCCCCAGCTCGCCTTCGAGATCGTCGCCCTCCTGGAGATGGCCAACGCCGAGTCCGTCCTGCACTCCAACTTCACCTGCTACAGCAAGGCGGCGGGCGGAATCCTCAACCGCCTCCGAGGCGTCGCGACCGACCCCTCGCTGCTGCCCGACACCCCGGACGCCGTCCCTTCCGACACCGTCCCCTCCAGCACCGTCCCTTCCGACACCGCCCCTTCGCGGTCCCGCTGACCGCGCACCACGCCCGGAGGCACCATGCCCTTTGATCCGCAATTCCAGGAGCTGTACGACCGGCTCGCAGCCGAGGACGTCCGGCCGCTCTACACGATGACGCTCGACGAGGCCCGGGCCGCCGACCTCGCCGCCATCCAGGCCGGCGCGGGGACCCCCGAGCCGGTGCACCAGGTGACCGACGAGACGATCGCCGGCCCCGGCGGGCCGCTCCCCGTCCGGATCTACCGGCCGTCCGGCGAGGGCCCCTTGCCGGTCCTCGTCTACTTCTTCGGCGGCGGCTGGACACTGGGTTCCATCGAGACCGGCGACGCGATCTGCCGGAGTCTGGCCAATGCCGTCGGCTGCCTCACCGTCGCGGTGGGCTACCGGCTCGCGCCGGAGAACAAGTTCCCGGCGGCCCCCGATGACTGCTTCGCGGGCGTGCGGTGGGCCGTCGAGCACGCCGAGCGGTTCGGCGGCGACAGCACCCGAGTGGCCGTCGGCGGCGACAGCGCCGGGGGCAATCTCGCCGCCGCCGTCACCCTCATGGCCAAGGAGGCGGGCGGCCCGGAGCTGCTGGCCCAGCTGCTGGTCTATCCGAACACGGACCAGTTCGCGGACACGCCCTCCCTCCGCGAGAACAGCGATCGGCTGCTCTTCAACCGCAAGTCCGTGCAGTGGTACTGGGAGAACTACCTGGCATCGCCCGAGGACGGCGGCCACCCCCTGGCATCGCCCCTGCGGGCGCCTGATCACTCCGGGCTGCCACCCGCGCTGGTGATCACCGCCGAGTACGACCCGCTGCGCGACGAGGGGGAGTTGTACGCCGACCGGCTGCGCGAGAGCGGCGTACCGGTCGAGTCGACCCGCTACCCGGGCGTGGCCCACGGCTTCTTCGCCATGGCGGGCACCCTGGACGCGGGCCGCAGCGCCGTCGGACAGGCCGCGGAGTATCTGCGGAAGACCTTCGCCCTCGCCGCGACGGGAGGCTGATCCGATGAGCGAGACCACCCCTGCGGCGGGGCGGCCCCGGGCGCTCGACCTGAGCGGTCTGCACCCGTCCCTCACCGATCCGGTGCTCGACGCGATGAACTTCCTCAACGAGGTCGTCGCGCGCTTCCCCGACGCGCTCTCCTTCGCTCCGGGCAGGCCGTCCGAGGGCTCCTTCACCACGGAGGACCTGGCGCGCTATCTGCGGATCTACACCGAACACCTGGAGCGGGAACTCGGCTGGTCCGCGGACCGGGTGCGCACCCAGCTCTTCCAGTACGGGCGCACGAACGGCATCATCCACGACCTCATCGCCCGGACCCTCGCCAACGACGAGGGCATCCACGTCGCCCCGGAGTCGGTCGTGGTGACGACCGGCTGCCAGGAGGCGATGCTGCTGGTGCTGCGGGCGCTCTTCGCGCGGCCCGAGGACACGCTGCTCGTCAGCTCGCCCTGCTACATCGGGGCCACAGGCGCGGCCCGGTTGCTCGACATCGCGATGCGCCCGGTCCCGGAGGGCCCCGACGGACCGGACCCGGAGGCGGTTCTGGAGGGTGTCCGGCGGACCCGCGCGGCCGGGGGAAGGCCTCGTGCGCTGTACATCGTGCCGGACTTCGCCAATCCCTCGGGCGCGAGCATGACCCTCGCCGCCCGTGAACGGCTCCTGGAGATCGCCTCCCAGGAGGACCTGCTGATCCTGGAGGACAACCCGTACGGCTTCTTCGTACGGGTGGGAACTCCCCGGCCCACGCTCAAGGCCCTGGACCGGGAGCGGCGGGTGCTGCACCTCGGATCGTTCGCGAAGACCGCGCTGCCGGGGGCCCGCGTCGGCTATGTGGTGGCCGATCAGGAAGTCATCGGACCGGCGGGCGAGCGGTCCCTGCTGGCCGACCAGCTCTCCAAGATCAAGAGCATGACCACGGTCAACACCTCGGCCGTCAGCCAGGCCGTCGTCGGCGGACTGCTCATCGATTCCGGCTGCCGGCTGCGCGAGGCGAACGCCGCGGCCATCGCCTTCTACCGCGCCAATCTCAACACCCTCCTGGCCGAGCTGGACCGGCACTTTCCCGCCGAGCGGCGGGGCGCGCTCGGTGTCGACTGGAACCGGCCGGACGGCGGCTTCTTCCTCGTGGTGGATGTCCCCTTCCTCGCCGACGCCAAGGCCCTGGAACATTCCGCACGGAACTTCGGCGTGCTCTGGACGCCGATGAGCGACTTCTACCTGGGGGGCGGCGGCGAGAGCCGACTCCGCCTCTCCTGCAGCTCATTGACTCCCGACCAGATCATCGAGGGCGTGAGCAGACTCGCCGCCTTCATCACCGCACAGGCCGCGGAGGCGGGCCGGTAGCGACCGGTCGGCACGGACGGCGAAGGTGCCCCGGCCCGATCGGGCCGGGGCACCTCTCTTTCACGCCATCCCACACTAACTAAACGTACGGTCGTGCTATTGTTTTCCTGCTCGCGCACTCCGTCAGGAGACGCCTGCGTGGGCCCGCACTCGCCGAAAGGTTCCGCATGGACATCCGGAAGCTGGACCGAGCCGCCGTGCTGGAGACCGTACGCATCCTGGAGCAGGCGGATCCTCAGGACTGGGACCTGCCCACCCCGTGCGCCGACTGGACGCTGCGTCAGCTGGTGGCCCATATGGCGGGCCAGCACCACGGCTTCGCGGCAGCCGCCGCGGGAAACGGGGCCGACCTCTCCGTATGGCGGCCCGCCGCACTCGGTGACGATCCGCTGACGGCCTATCGCACGGCGGCCGACACGGTCCTCGACGCCTTCGCCCCGCCCGGCGTGCTCACCCGGGAGTTCGTCCTCCCGGAGATCAGCGACACCCTCGGCTTCCCCGCCTCGGTCGCGATCGGGTTCCACTTCCTGGACTACGTGGTCCACGGCTGGGACCTGGCCCGCGCCCTCGGGGTGAGCCTCGACCTGGACGACGCGACCGCGGAGGCCGCCCTGGTGTTCGCCCTGCGCGTCCCGGACGACGAACGCAGGGTCGGCCCGGCGGCGCTGTTCCGCCCGGCCCTGCGCGCGACGCCCGGCGCGGATGTGCTCGACCTGGTACTGACCGCCCTTGGCAGGTCCCCCGACTGGACCGCCGAAGCGGCCCGCCGACCGTTCACCGCTCCGCGGGGCTGAGCACACACAACCCCGGCCCTCGCCCGTACGTACCGACCTCAACAGGGAGACACGCATGCTCGCCGACATCCGAGTCAATGTCGCACGCCGTCTGGGCCTGACCCAGGAAGAGGTGTTCGCCGGCCAGCCGCTGTCGGCCGTGCTGGTCGCCTCGCCGAGCGCGATCAACTCCATCGACCTGCTCGACGCGTTCGCCGGAGCGCTCGCCGACGCGGGCCTCGACGACGACGTCGAACTGCCGACGATGACCCTCGACCACACCGCCGAGGACGTCGTCTCGGCTCTCGGCAAGCAGCTCGCCACCACCTCCTCCTGACCGGAAGGCGCGAACCGTGCTGATCATGACCGACATCGTCAAGGAGCTCCGCACCGGAGCCACCGTCACCGACGTCCTGCGCGTCCAGCAGAGCTATCACGAGCAGCGGCGCTGGGGGACGGACAGCCTCTTCGAGGGCCGCCGTCTGGAGCGCCCCAAGGACGGTGACCGGGCCGCCCTGTGGCACGCCTCCCGTGCCGAACTGACCACCCAGCCGGCCGGTATCCGGCTGGCCGTCGACGGCGTCAAGCTCGCCAACGAGATCCGCGAGTCGAACCCGCTGGGCTCCGACATCCTGCACATCGCCGCCGCCTGGTCGGCCCGCTACTGGCTGGAGGAGGAGGCGCACCACGAGATCGCCTTCGGCCGCCTCATGGAGATGGCGGGCATCGATCCGATCGACGAGGAGGAGGTCATCGAGTGCCGGGGCCCGCTCCCGATGGACAACTACGCGCGGGTCTGCATGCTCCAGGCGTGCGTGGAGATCGAGGCGTGCGTCTCCTACGGCTGGCAGTCGCGGACCACCGAGGACCCTCTGGTGCGGGACGTCTTCCACACCGTCATGAAGGACGAGGTGCAGCACCGCCAGTACTTCGCCTCGTTCGCCAAGGCCCTGGTGGACTCCGGCGTCTATCCCCTCAAGGACGTCCTGTCGATGGCGTACACCTGGGTCCGGCCCGACGGCGGCGAGACCTTCGGCGCCGCCCGGGAGGCCCAGACCGAGCGCGATGGGCACGTCAACTGGTGGGAGCGGACCCGTAGCGGCGACGAGGAGTTCGCTCTCGCCGACGACGCCCTGCACGAGGGATCGGTCCACGCGAAAAAGCTGACCAGCGTGTTCGCCCTGGTCCGCGAGGTGACCGGCATCCAGATCACATCGTATGAGGACCTCAAGCGTGCCTACTTCGCCAGCCTCCGTACGAACGATGTCGACCGGATTCGATCTGCAGTCCGTGGCGGAGCTTCGCGCGAAGCCGCACTTGCTCGATAGCGGCGCCCTGTTCACCGCCGGGGAGCGGGCGCACTGCCGCTCCCGGCCCGACCCCTGGGCGTCGCTGGCCGGGCTGTTCTCGGCCAAGGAGGCCTTCGTCAAGGCGCTCAGCTCCCTGATCGGTGCACCGGACCACACCTTTCCCGAGGTCGAGGTGGTGCACGGCCCCGCCGGGCAGCCACGGATACGGCTGCACGGGGCCATCGCCCGGTGGCAGCGGCAGCAGTGCCTCGCGATGGAGGTGTCGATCAGCCACACCGGTGACATGGCCGGTGCGGTGGTCGTCCTCCTGGCCGAGCCGACGAGGAGAGGAGGGCAGGCGCCATGAGCGTCCGCACACCGCTGGACTTCGCGCACGCCTGCGAAGTCGCCCTGCGGCCCAACGACTTCGACTGGGCCGGGCATCTGAACAACAGTGTCCACGTCCAGATCCTTGAGGCGGGCCGCTGGCAGTGGGGGCTCGCCCAGGGGGTCGACCTGCGGGACAGCACCCTGGTCGCGGTGGTTCTCCAGCTCCAGCTGGACTACCTCAAGGCCGTCGACTGGGACCCGGTGGGGCGTGTCGTCGTCCGCACGGCGTTCGCGGAGCAGTCCACGTACAGCTTCACGCTCACCCAGGACATCGAGCAGCCGGACGGCACCGTGGTCGCCCGGGGCCGGGTCCGGCTGGGGCTCGTCGACCGTGACACCAAACGGATCCACCGGGCCGATCTCCAGGCGCTGCTGGACATCCCGGGGAGAGCGGCATGATCGTGAACACGCTCCAGGAAGCGGTCGCCGGGCAGGCCCACCGGCACGGCGCGACGGTCACCTTCGGCACCTCCGCCAAGCGGGAGAGCCTGTCCTACCCCGCCTTCGCCGAGCAGATCGCGGCCGCCGCCGGTGGCTTCGCCCAGCAGGGGGTACGTCCCGGGGACCGGGTGATGCTGCGCATCAGCAGCTCCCGTGAAGGGGTGCTGGCCCTGCTGGGCCTGATGCACCTCGGCGCGGTCCCGGTCTCCGTGAAGCCGCGCGTCCCGGGGGCGATCCTCGGCCAGTACTTCGCCCGGGTGATGCGGCAGCAGAGCGTCCGCCATGCCTTCCGCATCTCCGGGCACGGGCTGAACGAGCTCCGGCTGGTACTCCGTCCGCGCTCCTCCCCGGAGCCGGCGCCGGGCGACCGTGACGGCCTCGCGTTCGTCCAGTACACGAGCGGCTCCACCGGGATGCCCCGCCCCATTCCGCTCAGCCACCGGGCCGTGCTCGGAAACATCGACGCGATCAGCGTCATCGCGGGCATGAAGCCCGGCCATGCCGGGCTGATCGCCCTGCCGCTCCATCACGACATGGGGCTCATCGGGGTCCTGACATCGCTCGTCCAGGGGATCGACCTGGTCGTCGAGGAGCCGGGCACCTTTCTGCGCAGGCCCATGGCCGCCCTGCGGCTGCTGCGTGACGCGGAGAGCGTGCACAGCGCCTTCCCCGACTTCATGCTGCGCTACCTCGCGGCCCGGATGACGGAGGCGGCCGCGGGCCAGGAGGCGCCCGATACCCGGTTGCTCAGCACCTGGAGCACCGTGTTCTGCGGGGCCGAACCCATCCGCCCGCAGTCGGTGCGCACCTTCCTCGACGCCGTCGAGCCCTGGGGCTTCGACCCGACGGCCCTGGTGTTCTGCTACGGGCTCGCCGAGGCGGCGCTGATGGCCACCTCTCACCGCTATGTGGACGCCGCCACCGGCTTCCGTACGGACGGGCCCACCACCACCGCGTGTCTCGGCAGCACCATGCCCGGCCTGGACCTGCGCATCGTGGACGAATCGGGCCGCGACTGCGCGGACGGGGAGGTCGGCGCCGTACAGCTGCGCGGGGCGACGCTGTTCGACGGCTACGACGGGGCCACCGACCATCGCGCCACCTGGTTCGACACCGGCGACCTGGGGTGCCTGCGCTCGGGACATCTCCATCTGAGCGGCCGCAGGGGCGACCGCATCTCCGTCAACGGCGCCAATGTCTTCGCCACGGACGTCGAACAAGTAGCGGCGACGGTTCCGGGCGTCGCCGAGTGCGTGGTCCTGCCGTACGCCGGATCGTACGCCGTCGTCATCGTGCCGGAGCGGGCGCGGGAGGTCGACACGGACCAGCTGGCCGCCCTCGTCGCCACCGAATTCGGTGCGGCTCCGGAGCGGGTTGTGCAGGTGACGCACAGCGCCGTCGCCCGCACGGCGAGCGGGAAGCCGGCCCGTACCCATATGGTCGCGCAGCTCGAACAAGGAACGCTCGGCTGATCGGCACGTCTGCTCGAACAACGCTGCGGGAGGACCTGAGGTCCAGCGCGTCGGCGGCATGAGGAATCCCCGGACCGCAATTGCGGTCCGGGGATTGTCCCGCGTATATTGGATTCTTCTGCGCTCATGCAGAAAGGCCCCGCTCGGGGGCCTTATAGGAACGAATATATCCGGCGGGGAGCCATTTTGTCAAACCGGGAAAGCGACGAATTGCGGGAAGAGCAGGTATTCATCGACCGGCTCCATGCCCGGGTCGACGCGCTGCGCGGCGGCGCGGCCCAGGGCGTCGAGCACGCGCTGACGCCGGTCGGTACGGGACAGCAGGCGCGGCTCGAACGCGACATCCTCGTCGCGGAGCGCTCGGGTCTGCTGGCGGCGCTCAACGCCGTGGACGGCTCCCTGTGCTTCGGCCGCATCGATCGCACCGACGGTCTCGCGCACCACATCGGCCGCATCGGGATCCGCGAGGACGACACCGACCGTACGCCGGTCCTCATCGACTGGCGCGCACCGGTGGCCCGTCCCTTCTATCTCGCCACCGGACACACCCCGATGGGGCTGCGCCGTCGCAGACACATCGCCACCGAGGGCCGCACGGTCACCGAACTGCACGACGAGATCCTCGACCTGGGCGACGACGACCGCACCGGCTTCGAGGACCCGAACGGCGACGCCGTCCTGCTCGCGGCGCTGAACTCCGCGCGCACCGGGCGTATGGGCGACATCGTGCGCACCATCCAGGCCGAGCAGGACGCCATCATCCGCGCCCCGCACCACGGAGTCCTGGTCGTCGAGGGCGGCCCGGGCACGGGGAAGACGGCCGTCGCGCTGCACCGGGCGGCGTTCCTGCTCTACGAGCAGCGCGAGCTGCTGGCCAAGCGCGCCGTGCTGATCGTGGGACCCAACCCGGCGTTCCTGCGCTACATCGGGGAGGTCCTGCCCGCTCTCGGCGAGACGGGGGTGCTGCTCTCGACGCAGGCCGAGCTCTTCCCCGGCGTGCACGCCACCGGTACGGACACGGCCCGTGCCGCCGCCGTCAAGGGCGGCGATCAGATGGCCGAGGCCCTCGCCCTCGCCGTACGCGACCGGCAGCAGCTGCCCGAACCCGGCGCCCCGGTGGTCATCCCGCACGACGACGGCGGTGAGCTCGTCCTCGACTGGGAGATCGCCTACGAGGCGCGGCAGGCGGCACGGGACACCCTGCTCCCCCACAACCTCGCCCGCCCGCACTTCGTCTTCCGGATCATCGACGCCCTCACGGCCCAGCTCACCGAGCGCATCGGCGCCGACCCCTACGGCGGTCCCAACTTCCTCGGCCCGGACGACATCGCGCTGCTCGGCCGGGGCGTCGCCCTGAGCAAAGAGGTGCACGCGGCGGTCGACGAGCTGTGGCCGCCGCTCACCCCCGAGGCGTTCCTCGCGGACTATCTGGCCGCGCCCGTGTACGTACCGGACGAGGACGCCGACGCCATCCGGCGTACGGCGGCCGGGAGCGAATGGACCCCCGCCGACGTACCGCTCCTGGACGAGGCAGCGGAGCTGCTCGGCGTCGACGACAGCGCCGAACGGGCCGCTGCCGAGGCCGTCCGCCAGGAGCGGATCGGTTACGCGCAGGGCGTGCTGGAACTGTCGCGCGGGTCGGAGAGCTACGAGTTCGAGGACGAGGAGTCCGAGCTCCTCGCCGCCCACGACATCATCGACGCCGAACGGATGGCGGAACGGCACGAGGAGGCCGACCACCGCACCGCCGCCGAGCGGGCCGCGGCGGACCGTACCTGGGCGTTCGGGCACATCATCGTCGACGAGGCACAGGAGCTCTCGCCGATGGCGTGGCGGCTGCTGATGCGCAGGGTGCCGACCCGCTCACTGACCCTGGTCGGCGACCCGGCCCAGACCTCCGAGGAGGCGGGCGTCGGATCGTGGCGGAAGATCCTCGATCCGTACGTCGGCGACCGCTTCGAGCACGTCACGCTGAAGGTCAACTACCGTACGCCCGCCGAGATCATGGAGCTGGCGGCCGGGGTCGTACAGGAGCAGGACCCCTCCTTCACCGCGCCCGTCTCGGTGCGGTCGACCGGTGAGAGGCCGTGGACGCGCGACGCGGGCGACGACCTCACGGGCGCGGTGGCCGGGGCGGTCGAGGAGCTGACGCCCCGGGAGGGACGACTCGCGGTCATCGCGCCCCGGGCGCTGCACGAGGAGATCGCCGCCCCGCTGGAGGGGGTCACGGCGGGCGCCGCGCCCGACCTCACCCGCCCGGTGGTGCTGCTGGATCCGCGCCAGGCCAAGGGGTTGGAGTTCGACCATGTGCTGGTGGTGGAGCCCGCGCGGTTCGGGACGAGCGATCTGTACGTGGCGCTGACGCGGGCGACCCAGCGCCTGGGCATCGTCCATCGGGAGGAACTGCCCCGGGCGTTGAGGTGAGAGCGGTCCGGGCCCGGTGCGGGAGGGGTTGGGGAGCAGGCCCGGGGAGCCCATAGGGTGACGCCATGTCTTCGCCCCTGAGTTCGACAAAGACGGCCGCCGCCCTGCGCACATCGGCCCGTGTCTCCGCCGAGTTGCTGCTGGTCCTGGTGATGGCCGCGGTCGCTCTGTGGGTTCTCGGCCGGATGTGGTCGGTCGTGTGGCCGCTGATGGTCGCCCTGTTCCTCACCACGCTGACGTGGCCGCTCGCCCGCTTCCTGCGTCGGCGCGGGTGGCGGCCGGCCCTCGCCGCCGCGGCGGTGACCGTGCTCTTCCTGCTGCTGGGGATGGGCGTCGTGGCCCTGATCGCGGTGCCGGTGGCGAACCAGTCCGGTGAACTGGCCGACGGGGTGGTCGAGGGCATCCAGCGGCTGCGCGAGTGGGCGGCGGGGCCGCCGCTGAACATCGGCGACGACGAGATCACCGGTGCTCTCGACACCGCGACGACCCGCATCCAGGACAGTGTCGGCAGCATGGTCACCACCGTCGTCAGCGGGGTGAGCACGGTGGTCAATGGTCTGGTCACGGCCGTTCTGGCCGTGTTCCTGATGTTCTTCTTCCTCAAGGACGGCCCGCGGTTCCTGCCTTGGCTCACCCGTCAGCTCCCGGGCCGGCTCTCCTACGACGTGTCGGCCGTGGCCGAGCGCGGCTGGAACACCCTGGGCGCGTTCGTGCGGTCCCAGGCGTTCGTCGGGCTGCTCGACGCGGTGTTCATCGGGATCGGCCTGTGGGTCCTGGGAGTGCCGCTGGTCCTGCCACTGGCGGTGCTGACCTTCGTCTCGGCGTTCGTACCGATCGTGGGCGCGCTGTTCGCCGGATTCGTCGCGGTGGTCATCGCGCTGGTCTCCAACGGGCTGACGGACGCGCTGATCGTGCTGGCGATCATCATCGTGGTGCAGCAGCTGGAGGGCAATGTGTTCCAGCCCATGATCCAGAGCCGGGGCCTCGGTCTGCACGCGGCGGTGATCCTGCTCGCGGTGACACTGGGCGCCAGTCTGGCCGGGGTCGTGGGCAGCCTGCTCGCGGTGCCGTTCGCCGCGGTGCTCGCGGTCGTCTGGAACTACGTCCGCGAACAGCTCAGCGTTCCCGGACAGCCGGAGGACCCGCAGGGGACTGAGGGCCCGGACGGGCCGGAGGGCCCGGACGGGCCGGAGGCGGGCGCCCTGCCCGCCGACGCGCCTGCCCCTTCGTGACGACCGCCCGGCACACGTCGTAACAGCCGGCCCGGCGCCGGGAGTTCAGGCGCCGGGCCGGATCGCCGCCATCAGGCGGCCGCGTCTGCGCTCCCCCGGGGCCGGAACCCTGCTGATGCCGCGTCGGCCGCCTTTCGCCGTTGTCGGCCGACGCGGGGCCGCCCGTGCGCGATGCGGGGGCGGCCCCGTCGGGCGGTCAGACCTTGGCGGGGCGGCGGCGCACCACGGCGTAGCCGTACGGGTCGGGCCAGCGCGGCTCGGCCCCCAGGGCGTCGGCGGCGTGGTGGGCCCAGTGCGGGTCGCGCAGCATCTCGCGGCCGATCATGACCGCGTCGGCCTGCCCCGTGGCGACGATCTCCTCGGCCTGGGCGGGTTCGAGGACGAGGCCCACGGCGGAGGTCGGGGTGCCGGTGGTCCGCCGGACCTCTTCGGCGAAGGGCACCTGGTAGCCGGGGTGCGCGGAGATCGCGGCGTCGCGGACCAGTCCGCCGGTGGAGACGTCGAGCAGGTCGACGCCGTGGGCGGTCAGCTCCTTGGCCAGGCGTACGGTGTCGGCGCCGGTCCAGCCCTCGCGCGGGTCCTCGGGGTTCTCGGTCAGCCAGTCGGTGGCCGAGGTGCGGAAGAGGACCGGCAGGTCGTCGGGCCAGACCGCGCGGACGGCGTCGACCACCTGGAGCGGGAAGCGCAGGCGGTTCTCCCAGCTGCCGCCGTAGGCGTCGGTGCGGTGGTTGGCGACCGGGGAGAGGAAGGAGTTGATCAGGTAGCCGTGGGCGCCGTGGATCTCGACGACCCGGAATCCGGCTGCGTGGGCGCGCTCGGCGGCCGCGGCGAAGTCGCGTACGAGCTGCTGTATCTCGTCCTCGGTCAGCTCGTGCGGGACGGGCAGTCCGTCGAAGGCCACGGCACTGGGGGCGACGGACGTCCAGCCGCCCTCGCTCTCCGGGACGTAGCGGTCGCCCAGCCAGGGCCGGTCGGTCGACGCCTTGCGCCCGGCATGCGCGAGCTGGATGGCCGGAACCGATCCGTGGGAGGTGATCGCCGCGGCGATCCGGGCGAAGGCCTCCTGCTGGCGGTCGTTCCACAGGCCCAGGTCCCACGGGCTGATCCGGCCGTCCGGGTGCACGCCGGTGGCCTCCACCATGACGAGCCCGGCGCCTCCGGCGGCGCGGCCCGCGAGGTGGGTGAGGTGGAAGTCCGTCGGAACACCGGTTTCCGGTCCTTCGCCGGCCGCGGAGTACATGCACATCGGAGACATCCACACGCGGTTCGGGATCTCCAGGGACCGCAGGGTCAGAGGCGTGAACAGAGCACTCACCGGTATGTCTCCTCGGGTTCGTGGCGTAGCTGCCGGGGAGCAGCGACGATGCAGGTACGATAGACATCGTAGTACGGCAGTTGTCAAACTACGAGGAACTTCGTACTTTGGGAGCGCGACCAGAAGGAGGTCCCCATGCCCACCACCGAGCGCGGAGCCGCGTCCGGGCGACAGCTCGCCCATCCACCCCGGGAGGAGATCCGCCTGGAGGCCGTCCTGCACGCGCTGTCCGACCCCATCCGGCTGCGCATCACCCGGGAGCTGGCCGAGGGACACGACGACATGGCGTGCATCGCGTTCGATCTTCCGGTGAGCAAGTCCACGACCACTCACCACTTCAAGGTGCTGCGCGAGGCGGGCGTGATCCGCCAGCACTACGAGGGAACCTCCCGTATGAGCCGGCTGCGCGCGGACGACCTGGAGGAGCGCTTCCCCGGGCTGCTGCCGGCCGTCCTGGAAGGTGCGCGACGGGCCGCCGTCGGCTTCTCCGCCCCGGCATGAGGAGACGCGTCGGCCCCGAGCCCTTGAGGAGGCTCGGGGCCGACGCGTACTCCGTTTCCGTCCGTTCCGGTCGGATCAGATCGTCGCTGTGTCGATCACGAACCGGTAGCGGACGTCGCTCGCGAGAACCCGCTCGTACGCCTCGTTGATCCGGTTCGCCTCGATCACCTCGATCTCGGAGCCGAGCCCGTGCACGGCGCAGAAGTCCAGCATCTCCTGGGTCTCCGCGATCCCGCCGATCGCCGAGCCGGATATCGACCTGTTGCCGCTGATCAGGGAGAACAGGTTCAGCGTGATCGGCTCTTCGGGGGCGCCGACGTTGACCAGCGTGCCGTCGGTCCGCAGCAGGTCGAGATAAGCGCCGAAGTCCAGCGGGGCCGAGACCGTGGACAGGATGATGTCGAAGGTTCCGGCCAGCTCCTCGAAGGTCGTGGGGTCGCTGGTCGCGTAGTAGTGGTCGGCGCCCAGCTTCAGCCCGTCGTCCTGCTTCCGCAGCGACTGGGAGAGGACGGTGACGTCCGCACCGAGGGTGTGCGCGATCTTGACGGCCATGTGGCCGAGGCCGCCCAGACCGACGACCGCGACCTTCTTGCCGGGGCCCGCGCCCCAGCGCTTGAGCGGGGAGTACGTGGTGATGCCCGCGCACAGCAGGGGCGCGGCCTCGTCGAGGGCGATGCCCTCGGGGATGCGGACGACGAACGCGTCGCGCACGACGATGTGCGTCGAGTAGCCGCCGTACGTCGGCTCGCCGCTCCGGTCGAGCGCGTTGTACGTCTGCGTGTTGCCCTCGGCGCAGTGCTGCTCGCGGCCCGTCAGGCAGGCGTCGCACCTTCCGCAGGAGTCGACCATGCAGCCGACGCCGACGCGGTCGCCGACCCTGAACCTGGTGACGCCGGACCCGGTCTCCGCGACGACACCGGCGATCTCGTGGCCGGGCACCATCGGGAAGATGCCCTCGCCCCAGCCGTCACGGGCCTGGTGGATGTCGGAGTGGCAGATACCGGCGTACTTGATGTCGATCAGAACATCGAACTCGCCCACCGGGCGGCGCTCGATCGTGGTGCGCTCCAGCGGGGCCTTGGCACGGGGAGCGGCGTAAGCGGCAACGGTGGTCATGCCGGAGGTTCTCCTCTGGGTGGTGCGGTCAGAACATCTCCAGCATCACTCTGCGGCCGGCCTTTACCCAGGTCACCGCTTTGCCTACGCCCACTGGTCCTACCACTGGCGGGGACAGGCTCCTGGGCGTACGACCAGGAATAATGGGAGCCATGGACGATCAGCCCGCAACCTCCGCCCCCGAGCCGCTGGACCGTCGCGCCGAGCTCAGCGAGTTCC
Source organism: Streptomyces sp. WZ.A104 (assembly GCF_002382885.1). Classification (GTDB taxonomy): domain Bacteria; phylum Actinomycetota; class Actinomycetes; order Streptomycetales; family Streptomycetaceae; genus Streptomyces. The sequence goes on along the minus strand of NZ_NWVL01000009.1, from coordinate 6,848 downwards.
TGCGCACCCGGCGGGCCCGGCTCCTGCCGCAGGACGTGGGGCTGCCGGAGTTCGGGCGGGCCCGCCGGGTGCCGGGGCTGCGACGGGAGGAGCTGGCGCAGCTGGCGGGGGTCTCCGTGGCGTACTACACCCGCCTCGAACAGGGCAACGGCCGCAATGTGTCGACCGGGGTGCTCGACGCGATCGCCCGTGCGCTGCGGCTCACCGACGCCGAGCACGCGCATCTGACGCACCTGGCCAAACCGGGGCAGCACAAGAAGAAGCGCCGCCCGGCGCGGGTCCAGCAGGTGCGGCCAGGGCTGCGGCATCTCCTGGACGCGATGGACGGCGTCCCGGCGTACGTCTCCGGGGCGCGCTCCGACATCCTCGTCTGGAACCCCATGGCGGCGGCCGTGTTCGGCGACTGGGGCGCCCTGCCGCCCGCCGAACGCAACTGGGCGCGGCTCGTGTTCCTCTCCCCCGGCTACCGGGACCTGTTCGTGGACTGGGGCTCCAAGGCCTCGGACATGGTCAGCTATCTGCGGCTGTACGCGGGCTGCCACCCGGACGATCCGGAGCTGTCGGCCCTGGTGGGCGAACTCTCCGTCAAGAGCGAGGAGTTCCGGCGGCTGTGGGCCACGCACAACGTGAAGGAGAAGGGCCACGGCGTCAAGGTCATCCGGCACCCCCTCGCCGGTGAACTGACCCTGTCCTACGAGACGCTGAACCTCCCCGACGACGAGGAGCAGTACCTGGTCACGTATCACGCGGAGCCTGGTTCCGAGTCGGCCCAGGCCCTGCGCCTCCTGGCGAGCTGGGGAGCGGACGCGGCCCGGGGAGCGGAGTCGTCGGGGCGGGTGTGATCAGTCGACCGTGATCAGCGACGCTGACCGGGGGCGGCCGACGGGCCACCCGGCCGGTCGGGGATCGCGCGCCCCGCGGCGACGGGAGAAGGCCGCTACGCGGCGGCTGCGCGACCGATACCCCGGAACTCCCACGCTGTGGGCGGCTCGCCCCCTTCGGGTCCGTGCGCGTTCCGAGCGGCCGTCAGCGCCGCGCGACCGGTTCCGGAGCCCCGGCCTCCCCCGCCCCCTCGCGGACGGTGTGCCCGGCAGTGGCCGTCGTCGCCCGGGTGCCGGACGGGTCCAGCCGTGTGAGGGCCTGCGGGGTGGCGAGCCGGGGCAGCAGCAGCCGCCAGAAGCCCGTGAGCGTCCGTGGGGACAGCCAGGCACCGTCGTGCCGGCCCAGCACCTCGAATCCGGCCGTCGCCGCGACGATCGCGGCGACGGCGTCCTCACGGGACACGCCATCGGCGAGGGTTCCGGCTCCGGCGGCCTCGGTCAGCAGGTCCTGGACGCGGCGCTGCCACTCCGCGCGAAGGTCCGGTGCCTCGGAGCGCTCCCCGTCGCAGCTCAGCCGGAACCCGGCCCGGGTGACCGGGTCGTCGCGGAGCAGTTCGGCGACGGTGTGCGAGGTGTCGACGAGGGCCTGGAGGGCGGTGTCCGTACGGTGGCGGATCGCGCCGGACGCCTCGTGCAGGCCGCGTGACGCCTCGGCGACCACGGCCTCCGCGACGGCTGCCTTGTTCTCGAAGTGGAAGTGCAGTGCGCCCGTGCTGACGCCCGCGCCGGAACTGATCAGGACCAGTCGCGCCTCCGCGTAGCCGTGCCGCTCGATCACGGTGGCGGCGGATCGGATCAGCGCCTGGCGGGTACGGGTGGCACGCTCCTGCTTGGTCACCGGAGCCTCCGCTCATGAACGGCGTCGGGGGATATCAAACCAACTTACCGGTTTTGTTCCCGGAGAACCGGAGAAGGACGGAGCGCGGCACACTGCGGGAGCGGGGCATCACCGCTGAACCGGCGCGAACGCGTCCTTGTGGTCGGCCGCCCAGGTACGGAAGGGCCGGGCCTCGCTGCCCGTCACGTCGTGGACCGTCGGCACGACCGCCGCCTTGGCGCCCGCGAGCTGCCGCTCCGCGCTTTCGAGGAAGGCTTCCGCCACCGGCCGGGGATACTTCGCGAGCAGTGCCGCGCGCGCCGCGTCCGGGCCCAGTTCCTCGAAGCGCAGCGGCCGCCCCAGTGCTCGGGAGAGCTGGGCCGTCTGCTCACGTGCGGTGATCGCCTCGGGACCCGAGACGGCGTACGCCTTGCCCTCGTGACCCCTACCGGTCAGGACGCCGACGGCGACCGCTGCGACGTCGCGCGGGTCGATGCAGGCGACCGGCGCGTCGCCGTACAGGGCGCGCACCACACCCGACGAGCGGATGCCGGGTGCCCAGGACAGGGTGTTGGACATGAAGGTCCTGGGGCGGACGAACGTCCACGGGACGCCCGACTCCCTGACGGCCTGTTCGTTCTCCCGCTGGCGCCGGGTGATGAAGTCGTCGGCGCCGGGCTCCTCCACGGCCATCATCGACAGCTTCACCAGGTGGCGGACGCCCGCCGCGGCCGCGGCCGTCGCGACCCTCTCGTCGTCGGGCTCCGTGGGGCTGTTCGTCACCAGGAACACCGACGTGACGCCGTTCAGCGCCCGGTCGAGGGCGCGGCGGTCCGCGTACTCACCCGCGACGACCTCGACCTCCGGTCCCCGTACGGTCAGCCGCTCGGGGCGGCGCGCGAGAATCCGCACCGGCCCGGTCGCCGCCAGCAGTCCGGCGACCTCGCGGCCCACCGCTCCGGTCGCACCCGTCACCAGAATCACTCGGAACCCCTCAACACCCTTGTCGACAGCCGTAGCCCTTCTGGGTCGGCTGCCCGTCAGGCCCTGACCAGTGGACCGGACAGGAGCGTGGAGAACACCGGCTTGCCGTCCTGGTTGCCCGTCACCCTCATGGTCACCGTATCGCCGGCCGACTCGGGCAGGACCACCGCCCTGATCCAGCACGGGCTGCCGAACTCGGCGTACCGGTGGAAGCGGGTGCTCGCCTCCGCCGGGACCATCCCGCCGCCTCCGGCCACCAGGCACGCGGCCTGCCGGGCCGCCTCCAGCAGCAGCATGCCCGGGACGTGGTCGTTGGGGCGCTGGAACAGCGTCGGATGCCGGGTGTCCACGCGCAGTCCCCAGACGCCGTCCCGTCCGGTCTCCGACAGCACCACGTCCTCGGCCCTGGTCCGGCCCGCCCGGGTGGCGGGGACCGGGTCGGTCCGCGGTATGGATATACCTTCGGTGGGCACGTCCTGACGGATCCGCCGGTACGCCTTGGGGGTGGTGAACCGGGTCGCCCCCGTGCCCGTGGCGGCGAGCCGACCGTCCCGGTGCACCGCCCAGCCGACGCGCCCCTGCGCCGGGAGCCCGCCCCGCCACTTCAGGTCGGAGCAGTACACCTCCACGTCGATCGCGGTGGGCCCGTCGCCGACGGCCAGGTGCTCCGGGTGGCACACGTACTCCAGGTCCGCCATCAGGAAGTGGTGGCCGAGAGGCACTCCGTACCCGGCGTGGAAGGCGAGCATGGCCGCCTGCCGCATCACCTCGGCGACGAGCAGCGGGTCGTGCCGGTCCTCCGCCACGGGGGCGAAGAACGGGTGGTCGTGCGGGAGAAGCGCCTCCACCGAGAACCGGTCATGCCCCAGGCGGACCCAGTTCCGGGGAAAGGCGTCCTCCGGCCGGCTCCGGTGCACCATCTCGATCCCCACGGGATGCACCACCGCGGCCTCCGAATCCATAGCCGGCACCGGATCGATCAAAACTGCTGCTTCGGTCATAACTCCCCCCAGGGGTCATGTGATGGCGAGCCGTTCCTGCGATGCACGCGCGCTGATAAGATACAGACTAAGCGGTTTTTTTTCTATCCCCGGCAGGGTGGGCCCCCCACACCGACCCGGCCGTTCACCGGCCCCCGCCCAGCGAAGGAGACAGAATGGCCAAGCAGGACCGGGCGATCCGCACACGCCAGACAATTCTGATGGCGGCAGCCCAGGCCTTTGAGAAATACGGTTACCAAGCAGCCACCATTACCGAAATACTGAAAAGCGCCGGCGTCACGAAAGGCGCCCTCTATTTTCATTTTCCGTCGAAGGAAGATCTCGCACTCGGTGTCCTCGATGCCCAGGAACCACCGAGGGCGGCCCCGGACCAGACCCTCAAGCTCCAAGAACTCATCGACGTAGGGATACTTTTCAGCCATCGGCTTCAGACCAGCCTCCTCGCCCGAGCGGGTGTCCGCCTCTCGATGGACCAGCAGGCTCAGGGCCTCGACCGCAGTGGCCCCTTCCTCCGCTGGCAGGAGGCCACCCACGCCCTCCTCGCCCAAGCCAAACACAACGGCGAACTGCTCCCTCACGTCAACCCCACCGAGACCGCGGATCTCTATGTCGCCGCCTTCGCGGGCACCCAGGCTGTCTCCCAGACCCTCACCGACTACCGGGACCTCCAGCGCCGCCACATCACGCTCCAGCAGCACATCCTCCCCAGCATCGCCACGCCCTCGATCCTGACCGCCCTCGATCTGACCCCGGAGCGCGCGGAGCGCCTCAGCCGCCTCGATCCCGTCGCCTGAGCCCGCCGGGCCGGGTTCAGGCTCCCAGGGCCAGCTTCGCACCGAGGCCGATCATCATCACGGCGACGAGACCGTCCAGCACCCGCCACGACGAAGGGCGTGCGAGGACCCCGCTCAGCAGCCGGGCGCCGTAGCCGAGGGCGGCGAACCAGCACGCGCTGGCGAGGATCGCGCCGAGCCCGAAGGTCCAGCGCAGGGACCCCTGACCGGCCGCGACGGAGCCGAGCAGGAAGACGGTGTCGAGGTACACGTGGGGGTTGAGCCAGGTCATCGCGAGGCAGGTGAGCACGACGCCCCGCTTCGTCGCGGCCGGGGCGTCGTGCGTGTGGAGCGCGGCCGGGCGCAGGACACGGCGCGTGGCGAGGAGGCCGTAGCCGATCAGGAACACGCCACCGAGCAGCCCCACCACGGTCAGGGCCGTCGGCCAGGCCACGACGACGGCGCCGACCCCGGCGACGCCGAGCGCGATGAGCGCCGCATCGGACAGGGCGCAGATGGCCACCACCGCGAGCACGCCGTCGCGGCGGACGCCCTGGCGCAGCACGAGGGCGTTCTGGGCGCCGATGGCGACGATGAGGGAGAGGCCGGTGCCGAAGCCGGCGGCCGCGGCGGTCAGGGCGTTGGTCATGGGAGCACCGTATGAACGCGGGCATCCTGATGTACAGCTAATGATTCTTACGTATCATTAGCTCACATGATGTCGGAGCTTCCTCTCGATCAGGTGCGGACGCTGCTGGCCGTCGTCGACGAAGGCACGTTCGATGCGGCCGCGCAGGCCCTGCGGGTCACACCGTCGGCGGTCAGCCAGCGTGTGAAGGCGCTGGAGCAGCGCACGGGCCGGGTGCTGCTGATGCGGACGAAACCGGTCCGGCCCACCGAGTCCGGCGAGGCGGTGGTGCGTTTCGCCCGGCAGCTGGCCCGGCTGGAGCGCGACACCCGCGCGGCGCTCGGGATGTCCGGGCCGGGCGAGTCGGCGCGCCTGGCGATCGCGGTGAACTCGGACTCGCTGGCGACCTGGTTCCTGCCCGCCCTGCGGCGCGTGCCCGAGGAGCTGGACCTCTGCTACGAGCTCCGCCGGGAGGACCAGGACCACACCGCCGCGCTGCTGCGGGAGGGGCTGGTGATGGCGGCCGTCACCTCGTCGCCGAAAGCGGTGACGGGCTGTTCGGTGCGGGGGCTGGGCCGGATGCGGTATGTGCCGGTGGCGACGCCGGGTTTCGCGGACCGGTGGCTCGGGCGGGGCACGGGGGCCGAACTGCGCGAGCTGCTCGCCGACGCACCGGTGCTCTGCTTCGACCGGCGGGACGACCTCCAGGACTCCTTCGCGCGCGGGCTCGGCCTCCCGGCCGGAGCGGGCGCACGGCGGCACTCCGTCCCCACCTCCGAAGGGTTCGTGGAGGCCGTGGCGGCGGGCATGGGCTGGGGCATGCTGCCCGAGGTCCACGCGCGACCGCTGCTCGGCACCGGCGAGCTGGTGACCCTCACCCGGGATCGCGTCGTCGACGTCCCGCTGTTCTGGCAGCAGTGGAAGCTGGACTCCCCGGCCCTGGCGGCCGTTGCCGAGGCGGTGGCGGCCGAGGCCGCCGAGACCCTGCGCGGCACCCGGTCCGGCTGACGCCCGCGCGGCGCGACGGGAGCGGTGCGAGGACAGCCGTCCGCCACCCCGGCCAACCGAGGTCAAGCGGCGCCGCTACCCTCCCGGGCCCCTCGGCCCCCATCAGGAGGCGACCCTGCGCCTGCCGCGCGCCCCGGCAGGACTTGACCTGCTCACCGGGACGGAACCGGGCGTCTTCCGGACCCTCCGCCTCCGCCGCCGGTGACCTCCCGCGTACGGGCAAGCCCGGTCCGACGGTCGCCATGACGCGGATGTTCACCGATCCGGTGATGCCGCGGGGCGGGGCGGGCCACCGCGCTCACCGCCGTCACCGTGCCGCACCGCTTCGGATACGGGCGCTTCGGTACCGTCGCGGACATCGGCGACGGGGACGGCGTGCGATGCGCGACCGTCCTCCGGCATGTCCGCGACGTCATCCCCGCCGACGGCACGCCGCTGGTCGTCCAACCGGTGCTGCCCGCCACCGTTCCGGCCGACCGCCCGGAGGACGACCGCCTCGGTGACCTCAATATGCTCGTCAACGTCGGCGGCCGCGAACGTACCGCCGGCGTTTTCGCCGCCCTGTGCACGGCGGGCGGCTGCGCCCTCCGCGCCATCACACCGCCGCCCGTACCGAACATCTTCCAGATCATCGAGGCCTCACCTCCTAATGATGTTGTCAAGCCGCGACCGTGACAGGGAGTTCGCGTTGGAAGCACCGTCCGTCACGTATCAGGGCCCACAGGACGTTGACCCGTCGTCGGGCCAGCGCGAGGA
>NZ_NWVL01000089.1 GCF_002382885.1 Streptomyces sp. WZ.A104 | reverse complement strand
GGCGCTCCCGGACCCCGGTGCCGGCCCGGCCCGCCCAGGTGGCGCCGGGCTCGCCGGGCCCCGCACCGGTGCCGGGCAACGCGCAGCTCCTGGCCGAACTCCCGGTACCGCGGCGGGAGGCGGGCGCGCCCTACACGGTGAACGACCAGCTGATGGTGGCCACCGCCCTGACGGTCGCCGACTGGAACCGGGCGCAGGGCGCGCCGGGGGCCGACCGGCGGCCGCTGCGGATCACCATGCCGGTCGACGACCGCAGCCGGGGTCCCGAGATGCCGATCGGGAACGGCACCCGGCTGGTGGAGGTCCCCTTCAGCGCGTCCGAGGTGGCGCCCGGGGCGGACGTGGCGGCCCTGCTGCGCACGACGGCCGAGCGGACCCGGGTGCTCAAGGCGCAGCCGCGCCCACAACTGGGCCGGGCCGCCTCCCTGTTGACCGCTCCGCTGCTGCCCGTCGCGACCCGTGCCGCCCTCACCCGGGGGCTGCGGGTGGTGGCCGGTCCATGGACCTCGACGACCCTGCTGAGCAACATCGGCCGGATTCCGTACCCGTTGGACTTCGGTGACGCGGGCCGGGCGACGGCCGTCTGGTTCTCGGCTCCCGCCCGGATGCCCCGGGGGCTGACCTTCACGACGGCGTCCACGGGCGGCCGGCTGCATCTGGCACTGCGCTGGTCGCGCACCTTGTTGGGCGACGAGGACGGCGTACGGCTGCTGGACCTGTTCACCCGCCATCTGGCCGCGACGTCCTCGGAGGCCGTATGACCAGCACCGCTCCTCCCCCGCCCGGGCTGCGGGACTTCTACGAGAACCCGGCCGTCCCCGTCGCCTCGGGCGACGGGCGCAGCAGACGGCAGGCGCGCCTGCTGGCCAACGCCCTGGACGGGCCGGGCCAGGTGATCGTCGACGTGGGGTGCGGCGACGGTACGGCGGCGGCCACGGCGGCCCCGATCCTCGCCGGGCACCGGCTGATCGGCGTCGACTGGTCGCAGGACGCACTGCGCAGGGCCAGGCCCCGGATGGGCCTCGTGGTCCGCGGCGAACTGGAGCACGGCGGGCTGCCGCTGGCCGACGGGTGCGCGGACGCCGTGCTGTTCAGCGAGATCCTGGAGCATCTGGTCGACCCGGACCAGGCGATGGACGAGCTGCGGCGGGTGCTGCGGCCCGGCGGCCATCTGATGTTGTCCACCCCGAACCTGGCCGCCTGGTACAACCGGGCGCTGCTGCTGGCCGGGGTGCAGCCGGTGTTCTCGGAGGTCAGCCTGCGCGGGATCCACGGCCGCCCGGGCTCCGAGGTGGTCGGCCATCTGCGGCTGTACACCGCCCGCGCCCTGCGCTCGTTCCTGACGGCGTCCGGTTTCGAGGACGTACGGATCACCGGTGCGCCCTTCCACGGGGTGCCGCGTGCGCTGCGGCTACTGGACCGGGCGGCGTGTTCGGTACCCGGGGCGGCCTCCATCCTGCTCGCCCACGCGCGGCGCAGGTAGCGCGATGTGGTGGGGCGTCGGGGCGGCGCTGGTGGCCAACGCGCTGTACAGCGTGGGGTTCGTGGTGGAGAAACGGGCGCTCGGCTCGCTGCCCCCGCTCTCCGCCGGCCGGCCGCTGCACGTGGTCCGGGTGCTGCTCACCAGCCCGCTGTGGACGGTCGGTGCGCTGGCGCTGGCGGCCGGGTTCGGGGCCCAGCTGATCGTGTATCGCGCGCTGCCGATCGCGGCCGCCCAGGGCATCTTCGTCTCGGGTCTGGTGCTGCTCCTGCTGCTGTCCTCGGCGGTGCTCGGCGAGGAGTCGTCGGGGCGCGAACGCTATGCGCTGGGCGGGGTCCTGCTCGCACTGCTGATGGTCGTCGCCTCGGTACGCGAGGGCGAGGACGTGGTGAGCGGCGGGGCCCCGTGGATGCTGGTGCTCCTGGTCTGCGTCCCGGCGCTCGCGGCGGGCGTCTGGCTCTACGTACGGGTGGAGAGCCGGGCGGCCAAGCGGCACCGGGTCCCGACCAGCGGCATCGGGTACGGGGTGGCGGTCGGGCTGCTCTACGGGGTCAGCTCCCTGGCGATCAAGGGCACGTCCAGCCGTTTGACCAGCACCGATCTCGGTGAGGCGGCGCTGTCGCTGCTGGGGTCGCCCTACCCGTATCTGCTGCTGTTCACCGCGGTCGCCGGTCTGGTGATGTCACAGGCGGCGCTGCAACGCTGCCGGGCCTCGCTGATCGTGCCGGTGTGCACGACGGTGACGTGCCTGTTCACCGCGGTCCTCGGGACGCTGGCGTTCGGCGAGAGCCTGCCCGACGACCCGCTGCTGCTGACCCTGCGGGTGGCGGGGACGGCGCTGGCCCTGACCGTCCTGCTGGCCATGCCGCGCCACGATCCGCCGCCCGCCGCCTCACCGTCCTGACCGGCCCGTGCGTTCCCCCTCACCCCTTCGCCACTTCACCCTTTCACCCTTTCACCCCGACGACACCGAGGAGCCGCTGATGCGCCCCGACGACCCGCTGCTGGCCATCCTGGCCTGCCCGCTCGACAAGGGGCCGCTGGCCCTGCTTCCGGAGGAGGAGGCGCTCTACAACCCGCGGCTGCACCTGAGTTACCCGATCGTGGACGGCATACCGCAGCTTCTGCCCTCCTCGGGCAGAAAGGTCGATGCCGACGACCACGAGCGGTTCCTGACCTCGCTGAAGGCCTCGACCACGTGAGCACACTCGCCGCGGCGGTGGCGGCCAGACTGCCCGGGCGCCTGGTGGGCTCCGCCGCCGTCGCCCTGTATCCGCGCTTCGAGCCCGAGCTCCGGCGGCTCGCGGACTTCTGCCCGCCGGGCAGCGTCGCCCTCGATATCGGGGGCTGGTACGGCCCCTGGTCCCGGCGGCTCGCCGCGCGCTGCGCGGAGGTGGTCACCGTGGAGCCCGTGCCGCATCTGGCCGAGCATCTGCGGCGGACGCTGCCGTCGAACGTCCGGGTGGTCCAGGGCGCGGCGACGGACCGGGCGGGCACGGCGCAGCTGTGGTTCCCGGAGGGCGACCGGGGCGACCGGGGGGTCTCGTCGCTGGCCCGCCGTGACATCCACGCCCACTGCCTGGAGGTACCGTCGATCACCGTCGACAGCCTGGGGCTGCGCGGGGTCGGCTTCGTGAAGATGGACGTGGACGGCGGGGAGGCGGCCGCGCTGCTGGGCGCGGCGGAGCTGCTGCGCCGTGACCGTCCGGCGCTGCTGATCGAGCTGGAGAGCCGGCTCGGCCCGATCGAGCCGGTGGTCGGCACGCTGACCGGCCAGGGGTACACGGGCTGGCTCCTCGCCGACCGCGACTGGGTCCCGCTCGACGGGTTCGACCTGGTGGCCCATCAGAGCCGGACCGAGCACCTCGTGCACCGGGGCCTGCTGCACCGGGCCTTCGCACCGCGCCGGGAGCGGTACATCAACTCGGTCCTGTTCCTGCCGGACGGGCGGAGTCCGGGGGCGGCCTGAGCGGCGCGGGCCCCACGCGTCCCCGGCCGGAGAGCCGAGCGGGCCGCCGCGGAGGACTGTCCGAGGTACAGCGGCGCGATCGGCCCGTCGCTGGACTGGTCGCAGCGGGTGCTCAGCCGGTCGGCCGGGGCCAAGTGGCGTGTCGTCAGTTCTGCTTCGGCTCCTCGGCGTTGCGCCAGACCGTCAGGTCGATGCTGATGTAGCGGCTGGGGTCGTCGGCACCCGACTTGCCTCGGTAGGTCACCACGGCGATGTGCCCGGCGTCGCTGAGCACACAGACCTGCGAACCGGACGAGAGCTGGTCGAGGCCGATCTTCTCGGTGTAGCGGGTCTCGTCGCGGCAGACCTCCAACGAGCCCTTCTGCGTGTTCTTCAGCACGACCAGCTTGCCGTTGGCGCTGCCCACCTGCTCGTCACCGAAGAGGGAGTCCCGGTAGTAGTAGAAGTCCGCGTCGCCGTAGATGACACGGCTGCCCGCGTTCGCCGTCGGCCGCGGCGGGTTGTCGGCGAGCATCAGCTCGTAACTCGCCGTCAGGTCGATGCCCTCGTAGGAGACGGGCTCGGGATCGACCGGCTTGTCCTGGGACTTGTCCTGGGACTTGTCCGTGGAACCGCTGTCGCTCGTGGTTCCGCTGGAGGAGGACGACCCTGCCTTGTCGTCCGCCTTGCCGGACTTCTCGTCGTCCGGCAACAGCGCGCCGATGACTCCGAGGACGACCAGCGCGCCGACGACGGACGCGGCGACGATCAGGCCCGTCCGTCGCTTGGGGCGAGGGGCCTGAGGCTGGAGCCCCGGCTGTTGGAACCCGGGCTGCTGGAACCCCGGCTGCTGGAAGCCGGATGTGTGGTGCGGCGGCGGGGTGGCGTGCCCCTGGGGTGTGGCGTACCCCTGGGGCTGGGTGTGCTGCGACCAGGGGCCGGGCGCTCCCGGAGCGGGGGGTACTCCCGGCGCGGCCGGTCCGGTCTGCGTCGGCGCGGCGGCCACGGCGTAACCGGTCGGGGTGTAGTGGACCCCTCCCGGCGGCGGGGTCGGAGGGTTCCCCGGGGAGAACTCGGTGGGGGTGGGCGCGACGGTCGGCTGCGGGGGCGGCGTCGGTGCGGGGGCGGGCATCCGAAGGCGCTCCGTGATCGACCCGGCGACCGCCCGCGGCAGCCAGTCCTCGCCCTGGCGCAGCGGTTCGGGCGAGATCTCGTGGCACAGCCGGATGACCTCGGTCAGGTCCGGGCGGTCGGCCGGGTCGCGGCTGAGGCACCGGCTGACCAGGGACCGGAGCTCCTCGGGCAGCCTGCTGAGGTCGGGGTCCTCGTGGACGATCCGGTAGAGCACCGCGTGCGAGGGCCCGTCGCCGAAGGCGGGCGCGCCGATCGCCGCGTAGGCCGCGATCTGGCCGAGGGCGAAGATGTCGGTGGCCGGGGTGACCGTGCCGACTGCCGCCTGCTCGGGGGACATGAACGCCGGGGTGCCGACGCTCACACCGGTGCCGGTGAGGGCGGTGCTGTCGGCGGCGCGGGCGATGCCGAAGTCGATGACACGGGGGCCGTCGGCGGCGAGGAGGACGTTGGCGGGCTTCAGGTCGCGGTGGACGATGCCCGCGGCGTGGATGACGCCGAGGGCCTCGGCGACGCCGACCGTCAGCAGCAGGACGCTGCGCAGCGGCAGCCCGCCGTGCCGGGACACGGCGTGCGCGAGCGAGGGTCCCGGCACATAGGCGGTGGCCAGCCAGGGCTGCGGGCCCTCCGTGTCCGAGTCGAGACCATCCCCCTGATCTACGGTGACCGGGACATGACCGCACCCCGGAGTCCGTCGAGAGCGTACCGAATCCGCAAGCCCCCTCCCGCCACCTGTCGATCATCGCTGATCAGCCGTACGGAGACCGCTCGGGCCCTCCCGCCCGCCGGGAGACCGCGTTGCCGGTGGCCGGTACGGGGTCCATGCTGGGGGCATGGGTGACCAGGCCGGGCCCGAGCCCACCGTGTCCGTCCAGCGGGAACTCCGGTTGCTGGAGACCGCAGGGGCGCACCCGGACGGTGCCTCCGTGCCGGAGCTGGCCCGGCAGGCCGGGCTGGCCGAGGCGACCGCCCTGCGGCTGCTGCACGAGCTGGCCCGGGACGGCTATCTGCGGGAGCTGGACGACGGCGCCTTCGGCCTCGCGAGCCAGGAACCCGGCTGGGGTACCGACGGCGACGGCAGGTCGCTTCAGGAGCACGTCCGCCCACTGCTGTCCTCATTGCGCGACAGCGTCTCCGCCGCCGCCTATCTGACGTTGTACGACGAGGGGGAGATCCGGGTCGTGGAGATCGTCGACAGTCCGCGCACCCCGCGGGTGGACGTCTGGGTGGGCTTCGAGGACGCCGGGCACGCCACCGCGCTGGGCAAGAGCGTGCTGCGCGAGCTGGACGAGGAGGGGCGCGCCAGCTACCTGTCGCGGCACGTCCTGTCGGACCTCACCCCCCGTACCATCACGCGCCGGGAGGAGCTGTTGCGGCAGCTCGACTCCTCGCCCACCGCGCCGCTCTCCCTGGACCGGGAGGAGTACTCGCGGGGGACGACATGTGCGGCGGTTCCCGTGTACAGCCGTGGCCAGGTCGGCTCGCTCGGCATCTCCTTCCGGTCGGACCGGATGTACCGGACCACCGAGGTCAGGGCGCAACTGCTGGCGTCGGCGCGGCGGATCACGCGGAAGCTGACGCTCCCCGGGTGACCGCCCCGGCCCGCCACGGCCCGTCGCCCGCGATGAACGTGCTGTGCGCTCTGGGTGATCGCTCCGGGTGACTACAGCACCCAGAGCGATCAGCCGATCATGGAGCACGTCAAGGTGACCATCGTTCAGGCAGAGGCGTTCAGGCGGATTCCCGACCCGGCTCGGTCTACTCGATCTCCTCGGCCCGGCCGACCACGGGGGTCCAGCCTGCCCGCCTTCGCCTCCTCGGTGAGGTCCCGGCCGTATTCGTCCAGGGTCGTGGCGGGCTGCTTGGCCGTGGCGGGAGCCCCGTCCGGGCGCGGCGCCCCGTCCGTGGCGCCGCGCAGCTTCCCCATGTCCACCTCGTCCGCCCCCAGCAGCCGGGAGGCCCCGGAGCCCGCGTCGTCGACGAGCGCGCCGAGGATGTGCTCCGGGCCGATGTAGGACACCCCGGCCGCCCGTGAGCGGGCGTAGGCGCTGGTGAGGGTGCGCTTGGCGGCCGGGGTGAGCCCGGGCTCGGAGGACGGCTAGCCGGACTCCCTGGGCAGCACTTCGTCCAGCTGCGCCGCCAGGGCGTCGGGGTCCACCCCGGCCCGGGCCAGCACCCGGCGGGAGGGCTCGACCTGGGTGGCGGCCCACAGCAGGTGCTCCGTGTCCAGGTCGTCGGTCTTGTCCTCGGCCGCCTTGCGGGTGGCCAGGCCGAGGAGTTCCCGGGAGGACTCCGTCAGCAGGCGCCCGATGGGGACCCGCTGCACGGCGGGGGGCGACGAGGCAGGTGACATACCGAAGAACCGGCTCAACAGGTCGTTGAAGGGGTCGGACGGACCAAGGGGTGAACCGAACGCCATCGACATGTCAGCTCCAGGGACGAGAGGATCTCCCCCACTGAAACGCGATGTCCACCGGCCCGCAATCGGAGCGGGAGCGGCAGCGGAACCAGACCGTCGGCGTCGGCATCAGGGACCGCCGGCCAGCATCAGCTGCCGCGCCGCCCCCGCCGCCGGACCGGGCAGCAGCAGCCCGGTGTCGGCCTGGAGGATTCCCATGTGGGCTTCCTGGAGCTGCCGCCCCGGGTCCACCCCCAGCTTCTCGGCGAGTGTGCGCCGCAGTGTCGTGTAGGCCGCCAGCGCCTCCGCCTGCCGGCCGGACCGGTAGAGGGCGAGCATCAGCTGAAGCCAGTGCGGCTCGTGCAGCGGGTCGGCGGCGGTCAGGGTACGGAGCTCGCCGACGAGTTCCTGATGGCGGCCCAGGGCGAGGTCGGCGTCGATACGGGCCTGGACGGCCGTCGACCTGAGGCTTTCCAGTTCGCTGGTGCGCTGCATGACCGTCGCGGTGGCGTTGGCGTCCGCGTAGGGGTCTCCGCGCCACTGGGCGAGTGCGCGCCCGAGGGACTGGGCGGCGAGGTGCGGGGCGTCGGTGGCCAGGGCCGTCTTCCCCTCACGCACCAGGGACTCGGCCCGTACGGCGTCGAGGTGGTCCGGGGGGATGTCCAGGACGTAACCGGAGGGGCGGGTGAGAAGCCACCGGCCGTCGGGGTCACCCAGGACGCGGCGGAGCCGCAGGACGGCCACGGCCACCGCTTTGCGGGCCGTGGCGGGCGGGTTGTCCGCCCAGACCTCCTTGAGGATGTGCTCGGTCGACATCACCTCTCCCAGCCGGACCGTTAACGCCGCAAGTAATGTGCGCACGCGAATACCGCCGACCGGCTCCCCTGGCACTCCCGGCGTGGAATTCTCGGACAGGCGTACTTCCAGGGGGCCCAGAACTCCCACCTGCGGCGGGATTCTCGGATGCGTATGTTGAATCCAATGAGGCATGTTCGACATTGCCCCTCCTCCGGGGTCACCTACATCCGGCGGGCCGGAATACGATGGCGTGTCAACATACTTGCACCGGCTCCCATCGTGATCAAGGGAGTTCCGAAACCGCGGGCCCTGTTGTGCGATAGATCACCCGTCCGCGGTTAGCCGTGGATCGGCTGTGTTTCGGCCGGATTTCAGCAGGGGCCGGACGGAGATCACGCGGCGCGGTCCCGCGCGGGGAACGGCGGAGGAAGTCCGTTCCCGCGCGGGCCGGATGGGCGGGGGTGGTGCGGGGCGCGGGCACAAGGGCCGGACCCGCTCCCGCGGTTCGGCACGTCGCCGGTGTCGGGGCGCTCGGGTCACCCCCCGTCGCACGCGGCCAGCACGAGGTCGCTGACCTCGCGGAGCCGTCCGATGCCGGCACCGAACTCGGGCTGGAGGTTGGACAGGTAGGCGAGGACCAGATCGCGTTCGGGGTCGGCCCACACGACACTGGAGGTGGTGCCGCAGTGCCCGAACGCGGTCGCCGAGCTCGCACCGCCCATGACCTGGGCCAGGTCCTGCGGGTGTTCGCCCGGGCCGCCGAGCATGAATCCGTGGGACCAGCGGACGGGACGTTTCAGGGAAGCGTCGGTTCCGCCGTCATTGGACGGCTTCCGCGCCTCTTCGACCGTCTCTTGGCGCAGCACCCGGACACCGTCGAGCACGCCACCTTCCAAAAGCATCTGATAAAAGCTGGCAAACTGTGCGGCGGTGCCGGAAAGACCGGCCGACGGGATGACGGCCTGCCGGTATCGGCGACCGTTGCTCATCCACTGATTGATCAATTCGGACGGATGGTCAGCTTTTGCCGGAACATGTCGGGACCATGCATGATCAGGCAATCCCATGTGCAAATCATTGAGGCCGATCGGGGTGAAGAGCTCAGAGGTGACGAAATCGCGGAAGGACCGGCCGCTGACCCGCCGCACCAGCTCACCGAGGATGAACCCGAAGCTCATGAAGTGGTAGGCGGCCACCTCGCCGCCCGGCCACTTGGGCCGGGACTGTTCGAGGTCGCGCACGGAGCGCTCCCAGTCGCGGGCGGTCCGCATGGTCCGCACCATCCCCCGCCCGACCGGCACTCCCGCCCGGTGCTGAAGGACGTGCCGGACGGTCACCGCTTCCTTGCCGTGCTGGGCGAACTCCGGCCAGTACGAGGCGACCGGCCGGTCCAGTGCGATCCGGCCGCGCTCCGCGAGCGCGTGCACGGCGAGCGCGGCGATGGGCTTGGTCGCGGCGTACGCGAGGAAGAGCGAGTCGGGGGAACAGCCGAACGAGCGGTCCAGGACCACGGAGCCCCGCCGCAGGACGCACAGTTGCGCCGCTCCGCCCCGCGCCGCCACCACATCGGTGAGCCGCTGGAGCACCTCGGGGTCCATGCCTGTTTCCTTCGGGCCCTGTTCCCGTTCATGGGTGGCGGTCATCGGGGTCGTCCCACCTTTCTGCACCGGTGTCGGATGGTTGTCGGGAAGTCATGTGCGGCGCGCCTCACCAGGCGACCGGCATGGTGTGCATGCCGCGGACCATCAGTCCCGCCTTCCACGAGAGGCTCTCCTCGGGGACGGCCAGGCGCAGCGCCGGGAAGCGTACGAACAGGGTCTTCAGGGTGATCTGGAGCTCCACACGGGCCAGTTGGGCGCCCAGGCAGTGGTGCGGACCGGCGCCGAAGCCGAGGTGGGGGTTCGGGCGGCGGGTGAGGTCCAGGGTGTCGGGGTCGGTGAAGATCTCCGGATCGCGGTTGGCGGCGCCCATCGACGGCACCACCGTCTCCCCGGCCGCCACCAGGACGCCGCCGAGTTCGACGTCCTCGGTGGCCGTGCGGGGAAAGCCGTCGACGGTGCCGATCGGCACGAAGCGCAGCAGTTCCTCGACGGCGTCGGGGATCAGGTCGTGATCGCCCCTCAGACGCTCCAGAAGATCCGGGTTGCGGAACAGGAGGTAGAGGAAGTTGGGGATCTGGCTGGCCGAGGTCTCGTATCCGGCGATGAGGATCGCCTCGGCGAGCCGCACCAGCTCCCCTTCGGTGAGCTTGTCCTCCTCGTCCCGGGCGGTCACCAGGGAGCCGATCAGGTCCTCGGTGGGCCGCACCCGGCGCTGGGCCACGAGCCCGCCGAGGTAGTCGTGCATCCGCATCATGTGGTCGCGCACCTCGGCGGGGGTGTGCGCGGTGGTCGTGAGCAGCGCGTCCGACCAGACGCAGAACCGCTTGCGGTCCTCGGGCGGCACACCGAGCAGTTCGCAGATCATCGAGACGGCGAACGGCAGCGAGAAGTCCTCGACCAGGTCCGCGGGCGGCCCGGTCTCCTCCATGGTGTCGAGCAGCCGGTCGGCGGTGGCCTGGATGAGGGGGCGCATGCCCTCCACCCGGCGTGGTGTGAAGACCTTGCCGACCAGGCGGCGCAGCCGGGCGTGATCGGGTCCCTCCACGCTCAGCACCGCGTCGGGCGGCGGCTGGTGCGGCAGGAACCGGGGGGCGCCTGGGGCGACCGCCAGGGCCCGGGAGAACCTCCGGTCCGCGAACACCTTGCGCACGTCCTCGTACCGGGTGGCGAGCCAGGCCTCACCGCCGTACGGCAACGTGACGCGCTGCAGGGGCTGTTCGCGGCGCAGCGGATCCCAGTACGGGTCCGGCTCCAGCCGGTCGGGGGCGTGGAAGGGGTAGGCGGGGGCCGTGCCGGCGGCGAACGGACAGGTCGGCGGGGCGTTCATCGGGCCTCGCCCCAGGTCACGGGGAGCTTGTACACGCCGTACACGATCTGGTCGTCGCGCCACGGGATGTCCTCGATCTCCGCCGCCATGCGCAGGTCGGGGAAGCGCTTGACCAGGCCGCGCCAGGCGCAGCGCATCTCGACGCGGGCCAGCTCCATGCCCAGGCACAGGTGGATGCCGTGGCCGAAGGCGAGGTGCGGGTTGTGCTCGCGGGTGATGTCGAGGCGGTCGGGGTCGGGGAAGACCTCGGGGTCGCGGTTGGCCGCGGGCAGCGAGGCAAGCAAGGTCTCGCCGGGCCTGACCGGGTGGCCCGCGATCTCCATGTCGGCGGTGACACCGCGGGGCAGGCCCTGCTGCACGATGGTCTGGTGGCGCAGCAGTTCCTCGACGGCCTGGTCGATCAGACCGATGTCGTTGCGCAGCAGGTCCCACTGGTCGGGGTTGCGCAGGAGGGTGTAGGTGCCGATGCCGAGCATGTTCGCTGAGGTCTCGTGACCCGCGATCAGCATCAGCACGCCGATGCCCGCCACTTCCAGGTCGGTGAGGGCCGGCTGGGCGTCGGGGTCCTGGATGAGGTGGCTGAGCAGGTCGTCACCGGGGTTCTTCCGCTTGGCGGCGCACAGGTCGACCATGAACTGGTTCATCCGGGCGCCGAGCGCCCCCAGTTCCTCGGGGGTGGCCTCCAGGTCCTGGAGCCGCAGCACCAGGTCCATGAACTCGACGCGGTCGTCGTAGCGGATGCCCATCAGCTCGCAGATGACGAGCAGCGGGATGGGCAGGGCGAACGACTGGACCAGGTCGGCCGTTCCGCCCTCGGCCTCCATCGCGTCGAGGGTGTCGGTGACGATCTGCTCGATGCGCGGCTCCAGCTTGCGGATCGCCCGCATGGTGAACCACTTGGTCAGCAGACGGCGGTAGCGCGTGTGGTGGGGCGGGTCCATGAAGATGAGGAAGCCCGGCAGGTACTGCTCGGCGCGCATCTCCGGGGCCAGGTTCCGCCAGGGCTGGGGGGTCTTGCCGGGGTGCGAGCTGACGTCGCGGGCGGCCAGCGCGGCGCGCACGTCGGCGTGCCGGGTCAGGAGCCAGCCCTCGGAGTCGTCGGCGAACCGCATCCGGCTGATGGGGTCGGACTCGCGCAGCTCCGCAAGCTCGGGCGGCGGCGAGAAGGGGCAGGTGCGCTGCCTGGGCAGCGTCGGCGGACGCTGCTCGGTGTCGGACACGGGAACTCCTCGGGACGTGGGGAGGGTCGGGGCTGGCCTGCCGGGCGGTCCGGCTCAGACCGAAGGGGCGTCCGGGCCGCTCAGCGGGAGCGCCTGGTAGCTGACGTCGGTGGTGTCGCGGCGGGACGGGTTGAAGCCGGCCTGCGCCTCGGCGGGGTCGAGCGGCACCTCCTGGACGAGGCTGAAGTCGTTCAGGACCACCCGGCGGGCGATCCTCCAGACGCCGTCCCGCCGTTCGAAACGGTCGATGTAGCGTCCGGCGAACTGTTCGACGCGCTTGACGCCGTCGTTCTCGCGGTGGTGGTAGGCGGTGCAGTAGGTCTCCACGCCCGCGGTGTCGCCGTCGAGCTCGATGGTGGTGCCGTGCAGGGTGTGCAGGGTGCCGGTGTAGGTGTCGCGCAGGATCGGGACGATCTGCTTGACGAAGTCGTGGGCGTTGCCGCGGAGGATGCCCCGGTCGTCGTGCGCGTCGTCGTGGTAGGCGGACTTGACCAGTTCCTCGTCGAGGCGGTCGAGGCCGCGGCAGTAGCGCTGGAGGACGGCGCGGATCTCGCGCTCGCTCCACAGGATGTCGAGCTGGTTGCGGTCCATGGGAAATCCTTCTTTCGTTCGTCTGTTCATCGGGGAGTCCAGCCGGGCGGCCGGGCTTCAGGAAAGCTCTGTCATTCCGGTGCGTGGCGCGTTGACCAGGACCGCCTGGTTTCCCTGCGGATGCTGGTTGTCGTGCATGAGCTGGTGCGCCTTGCCGATGTCGTCGAATTCGCCGGTCCAGGACAGGCAGGGGTCGAGCTGCCCGGTGGAGACCAGGTGGATGACGTCTCGGCACTCCCGGAGGTTGGCGAAGTGCGAACCCTGGAGGCGCTTCTGGCGCATCCACAGGAAACGGAGGTCGATATCGGCGTTGTAGCCGGTGGTGCCGCCGCAGATGACGACCATGCCCGCGGTGTCGCAGAGGTACATGGAGGTCGGGATGGTGTCCTGACCGCTGTGTTCCAGGACGATCCGGGGGGCCCGGCGTTCCCCGAGCGCCTCCCAGAAGGCGCGGCCGAAGGCCCGTACGCCCTCGGTCCACCGGCCCATCGCCGCCTGGTCGCCGATGTCGGGCAGCCGGCCCCAGTGGTCGAAGCCGAGGCGGTTCACGGTGCCGACGGCGCCGAGATCGCGGCAGTAGCGGGCCCGCTCCTCGTCGGAGACCACGGCGACGGGCAGACCGCCGCAGGCGCGGGTGATCTGGATGGCCATGGAGCCGAGACCGCCCGCCCCGCCCCAGATGAGGACGGGGTCGCCGGGGCGTACCTCATGGGGCGCCCAGCCGCGCAGCTGACGGTAGGCGGTGGCCCCGGTGAGGAGGAAGCAGGCCGCTTCCTCCCAGGTCAGGCCGGGTGGCTTGGGGTGGCACTGGTAGTCGTCGACGAGGGCGAACTGGGCGAAGGAGCCGTAGTTGCTCTCGTATCCCCACACCGACTGGGAGGCCGAGGTCATGGGGTCGGCCCCGAGCCGGATGTCGGGCGAGGACTCGGTCCACCGGCAGCCGGACAGGATCACCTCGTCACCGACGGCGACCTGGGTGACGCCCTCCCCGACGGCCCACACGACACCGGAGCCCTCGGAGCCGCCGATGTGGAAGTCCTCGCGCTCGCCCTGCTTCATACGGGACGAGATCACGTCGACGGGCCTTCCGAGGGACGCCCATACGTTGTTGTAGTTGATGCCCGCGGCCATGACGTAGACGAGGACCTGGCCGGGGCCGGCCTCCGGCACGTCCACGACCTCGTTGCGGAACGCCCGGTGGGGTTCTCCGTAACGCTCCCGGCGGATGACCGAGGCGTACATCTGCCGGGGCACGGTGCCGATCGGGGGTACGTCCCCCAGTTCGTAAAGAGAATCTCGCACGCGAAAACCGTCTCAATACCGTCAGGTGCCGGATGAAGGAAATAAGGCGAAGGGAATGCGCGGGAAAAGAGCGCCGAGGAAAAGCGACAGAGAGCCGACGCGAAGGCCGGGGCGCCCTCCGCGGAATGCGGCGGGCCGAACGGGGAGGGGAACCCTCAGACGTCGGCCGGGCTAGGCATTCACCGAGATGGAAGGCGAATTACTGAGCCTATCGTACACATGATCGCCCACTTTCTGGAACTGATTCAGCAAATAGAAGTGGCCGCCCTCGAATACCGTCATCGAGAAGGGGCCCGAGGTGTACGCGGCCCACTTCTCCACGTCGTCCACCGGGGCCATGGCGTCCGTCTCCCCCACCAGAGCGGTCACCGGGCACGGCAGCGGGGGGCCCGGCTCGTGGTGGTAGGTGCGGACCGCCCGGTAGTCGCTGCGGATCGCGGGCGCGACCATCCGCAGCACGTCCTCGTCGGCCAGCAGGGCGGGGTCCGTTCCGCCGAGGTCGCCGAGCGCCGAGACCATCGCGCGGTCGTCGAGCCGGTCGAGCGCGACCTCGACCTCGCGGGCCGGGTCGCCGCGTCCGGAGACGAACAGGTGGGCCAGCCGGGCGCGTTCGTCCTCGGCGAGCAGCCGGGCCGTCTCGTAGGCGAGCAGCGCGCCCATGCTGTGCCCGAACAGCGCGATCGGCCGGTCGGTCCACGGGACGAGCGCCTCCGCCAGGCCCTCCCGCAGCCGGGCGATGGAGTCCAGCAGCGGTTCGTCGCGCCGGTCCTGACGGCCCGGGTACTGGACGGCGAGCACCTCGACGCGGGGTGCGAGCGCCCGCGAGAGGGCGAAGTAGGCGCTGGCGGAGCCTCCGGCGTGCGGCAGGCACAGCAGCCGGACGGGGGCTTCGGGGGCCGGGTGGAACCGCCGTATCCACTGGTCGCCGGGGACGTTCTCGGTGCGCGGGCCTCCCGCGGGGCCGGTCGTCATCGCCCGTCCGCCCCGGTGTCGGGGAGGCCTGCCAGCCAGGTGTTCACGGCGGCCGCGGTCTGCGGCGCGTAGTCGTCCATCATGCTGAAGTGATCGCCTTCCGTGTCGAGAACAGTGCTGTCGAAGGTCCAGCCGGGTTGCCATTCCTCGCCGTCGGCGACCCGGCCGAGCGGCTGTGACGCCCGCAGCAGCAGGGTCGGCACGCCCGGCTCCGGCGGCGTCCACGCGGAGAAGAAACCGAAGTACTTGCCCATGGCCGTCAGCCGCACGTCCGTCATCGCCCCGAAGTCGTCCTCGCGGTCGAGGACGCCCTGGGCCAGTTCGCGCTCCATGCGGTGGAGCGCCGGGTCGTCGAGCAGGTAGGTGTCGAGGAGCACCACGGCCCGGGGCGGCCGCCCGGCCGCGGCGAGGTGGGCGGCCAGGCTGTGGGCGAACCAGCCGCCGGAGGAGTGCCCGAGGAGCACGAACGGCCGGTCGCCCGCGTGTCGGCGCACGCCCTCGGCCAGGAACTCCTGCATCGCCCCGAAGTCGGCGGGGAGCAGTTCGCCCGCCGTGAAGCCGGGGGCGAGGAGCGCCGAGACACCGCGCGTGCCGCGGAAGGCGGCGGCGAGCCGGGCGTACTGCTGCGCCCCGTACAGCGGCACGGGCGCGGGGCAGCAGATGAGGCCCGACCGGTCGGTCCCCCGGGTCAGCTCGACGGTGACCGGGTCCTGTCCGGCGTCGGCGAGTCCGTGGAAGACGGGGCGCAACCGCGAGGCCACCTTGGTGAGTTCGAGGGCGTCCTCGGGCCGGTCGAGGTCGTTGGCGTTGCGGTAGAGCGCTTCCAGGGAGTACGTCGAGGGGGCCTCCGCCCCGCGTGCCGCGGGTCCGGCGGCAATCTCCCGGGCGAGGAACGCGGCCAGCGCGGCGGGCGTCGGGTGGTCGAAGATCAGCGCGGGCGGCAGGTCGAGTGCGCAGTCCGCGGCGAGCGCGTGCCGCAGTTCGACGCCCATGAGGGAGTCGAACCCCAGCTCCAGGAAGGGCCGCCCTGGTTCGACCTCGGCGGTGTCGAGGCCGCCCATCACCCTGGCCGCCTGCTCCCGTACCAGTGCCAGGAGCAGTGCCTCCCGCTCCTGCGCGCCGGCCCGGGCGAGCCGCTGGGCGGACGGCGGGGTTTCCGGCCCGGCGTCCTTCTCCGGCTCCGCGGCGGCGGGCCTGACGGGCTGCGGGCCACCCGCACCGGCCATGCCCTCCAGCCAGTAGCGGCGGCGCCGGAAGGCGTACGTGGGCAGCTCGACGCGGGTGCGGGGTGCGGGCAGGACACGGTCCCAGGCGGGGGACGCGCCGAGCGTGTGCAGCTGGGCGAGGGCCGTCAGCACGGCGTCCGGCTCGGCCGTGCGGCGGCGCAGCAGCGGTACGAACGCCTCGGCGTCCAGATCGGGCAGGCAGTCGCGGCCGGCCGCGGTGAGCACTCCGCCGGGGCCGACCTCCAGGAACGCGGTGGCCCCGCGCTCGCGCAGGGTGCGCAGGGCGTCGTGGAAGCGGACGGTGCCGCGCACATGGCGGACCCAGTAGGCGGGGTCGGTCAGTTCGTCGGAGACCGGTGCGCCGGTGAGCGTGGAGACCACGGCGATGGAGGGCCTGCGGTAGCCGATCCCGGCGGCGATCCCGGCGAACTCCTCGGCCATGGCGTCCATGTGGGGCGAGTGGAAGGCGTGGCTGACCCGCAGCCGCTTGGTCTCGCGGCCCTCACCGGCCCAGTGGCCGGCCAGGGCGGTGACGGCGGGCTCGTCGCCGGACAGCACGACGGACCGAGGCCCGTTGACGGCCGCCAGGTCCACACCGGCCACCCCGTCGCCGAGTTGGCCCCGCACCTCGTCCTCGGTGGCCTGTACGGCGATCATGGCGCCGCCCGCCGGAAGGGCCTGGATCAGCCGGCCCCGGGCCGCGACCAGGGCGCACGCGTCGTCGAGGGACCAGACCCCGGCGGTGTACGCGGCGGACAGTTCGCCGATGGAGTGGCCCGCCACCAGGTCCGGGACGAGGCCCTGCTCCGCGAGGAGTCGCAGGAGCGCGGTCTCGACGGCGAACAGCGCGGGCTGGGTGTAGGCCGTGGTGTCCAGGAGGGCGGCCTCGGGGGTGCCGTCGGCTGCGTCCAGCACGGTGCGCAGGGGCGTTTCGAGGTGCCGGTCGAACGCGGCGCAGATCTCGTCGAGTGCTTCGGCGAACACCGGTGAGGCGGCGGCCAGTTCGCGTCCCATGCCGGGGCGCTGGCTGCCCTGTCCGGTGAACAGGAACGCCGTGCGGCCGCCGGTGGGCGCGGCGCGGCCGGTGATGAGGCCCGGGGCACGGCGGCCGGATGCCAGGGCGTCGAGACCGGTGAGCAGGTCCGTGCGGTCCCGGCCGACGACGGCGGCCCGGTGCTCGAAGGCGGCCCGCGCGGTGGCGAGCGGCCTCGCGAGGTCGGCCGGGAGCAGCTCGGGGCGGGCGGTCAGGTGGGCGGCGAGGCGTTCGGCCTGGGCGCGCAGGGCGTCCTCGGTCCGGCCGGACACGGTCCAGGCCAGCGGCCCTTCGAGCCCGGCGGCCGGGGCGGCGTCCGGCTCCGCTTCGTCGGTGGGCGGGCTCTCCAGGATGACGTGGGCGTTCGTGCCGCTCACGCCGAAGGACGACACAGCGGCGCGGCGGGGCTCGTCGGTCTCGGGCCACTTGCGGGCCTCGGTGAGCAGCCGGACGTCTCCGGCGGACCAGTCGACGCGCCCGGTGGGTTCGGTGACGTGGAGGGTGCGGGGCAGGATGCCGTGGCGCATCGCCATGGCCATCTTGATGACGCCGCCGACACCGGCCGCGGACTGGGTGTGCCCGAGGTTCGACTTGAGCGAGCCGAGCCACAGCGGCCGGTCCTCGGAGCGCGCCCGCCCGTAGGTGGCGAGCAGCGCCTGGGCCTCGATCGGGTCGCCGAGCGGGGTGCCGGTGCCGTGCGCCTCGACGGCGTCGATACGGTCGGCCGTCAGGCGCGCGTCGGCCAGGGCCCGTCGGATGACCCGGCGCTGGGAGGGGCCGTTGGGCGCGGTGAGGCCCGCGCTGGCGCCGTCCTGGTTGACGGCGCTGCCGCGGATGACGGCGTGGATCGGGCGGCCGAGGCGTCGGGCGTCGGAGAGCCGGGCCAGGAGCAGCACGGCCGCCCCCTCGGACCAGGTGGTTCCGTCGGCCGTGTCCGAGAAGGACTTGCAGCGGCCGTCGGGGGCGAGCCCCCGTTGCCGGCTGAACTCGATGAACGCGGTCGGTGTGGCGAGGACCGTCGCGCCGCCCGCGAGCGCGAGGGAGCACTCCCCGCGGCGCAGGGACTGCGCGGCCAGGTGCACGGCGACGAGCGAGGACGAGCAGGCGGTGTCGATCGACACGGCGGGGCCCTCGAAGCCGAAGGTGTAGGCCACGCGGCCGGAGAGGATGCTCGCGGAGTTCCCGGTGCCGATGAACCCCTCGGCGGTGGCGCGCGCCTCCAGCACGTTCAGCAGGTAGTCGTTGCTGTTGGAGCCGGTGAAGACCCCGATCTCCTCGCCGCGCAGGGTGCTGACGTCGAGTCCCGCGTACTCGAACGCCTCCCAGGAGACCTCCAGCATCTTGCGCTGCTGGGGGTCCATGGCGAGGGCCTCGCGGGGCGAGATCCCGAAGAACGCCGGGTCGAACTCGGCGGCGTCGGCCAGGAAGCCGCCGTGCCGGGCATAGGTCTTGCCAAATGCGTCCGGGTCGGGGTCGTAGACGGCGTCGATCTCCCAGCCCCGGTCGGACGGGAACCCGGTGACGGCGTCGCGTCCCTCGTCCACCAGCTCCCACAGGTCATCGGGTGAAGTGACGCCGCCGGGGAAGCGGCACCCCATGCCGACGACGGCGATCGGCTCGTGGGCGGCGTCCTCGGTCTCGGCGAGCCTGCGCCGGGTGCGGCGCAGATCGGCGGTGACGCGGCGCAGGTACTCGCGCAGCCGGTCCGCGTTGTCCCCGCCGCCCTCCTCGTTTCCGGCCAGGTGATCAGCCACGGCGGAGTTCCTCCTCGATCAGCGCGAACATCTCGTCGTCGGTGGCCGCGTCCAGCGCGTCCGGGTCCTCGCGGGAGGCCCCGGACCCGGTCCCGGTGTTCCAGGCGGGTGAGGCGTGGGCCGCGAGCAGTGCTCGCAGCCGCTCCACGGTCCGGCCCCGGCCGGGGTCGTCGGCCGGCAGCCGGGCCAGGTCCGCCTCCAGCCGGTCGAGCTGCTCCGGCAGGGACGCGGCGGGCTGTGCGTCGGCGTCCGCCCCGGCGACCGCCTCGGTCAGCAGGAAGTCGGTGACGGCGGCGGGTGTGGGGTGGTCGAAGAGCAGGGTGGCGGGCAGGTCCCGGCCGACCGCTGCCGTGAGACGGTCGCGGAGTTTCACGGCCATGACGGAGTCGAAGCCGTGGTCGAGGAAGCCGCGCTCCGGCTCGACCGACGCCGGGGTGTCATGGCCCAGCACGTCGGCGGCCTCGGCCCGTACGGTGTGCAGCACGGCGTCGCGCCGCTCGCCCGGGGGCAGGGCACGCCACCGGGCCAGCCGGGCGGCGGCCCCGGTGTGCGGGTCGAGGCGGTCCCGGGCGGGCGCGTCCTCGGCCTCCCGGGCGGGTGCCGTCGCGGCGGCGACGGGCGCGGTCCCCCAGCCCGTGGGGCCCTGCGGCCAGTAGTGCTGCTTCTGGAAGGCGTACGTCGGCAGATCGGCAGCGAGCGGCCCGGTGCCGAACCACGCCCGCCAGTCGACGGCCGCGCCCCGGACGTGCAGCCCGGCCAGTCCCCGCAGCAGCGCTTCGGCCTCGGGGCGTCCGGCCTGCGATGTGGACACCAGGATGGGCGTCCTGCGGCCCGGCTCGTCCGCCAGGCACCCCCGGCCCGCCGTGCTGAGCACCGTATCGGGGCCGACCTCGACGAAGGTGCCGACGCCATACCGCTGCAACCGCCGTATCTGGTCGTGGAAGCGCACCGTACGGCGGGTGTGCGCCACCCAGTAGGCGGGGTCGCGGGCCTCCCGGTCGTCGAGGAGCTCGCCGGTGACGTAGGAGACGACGGGGACGCGCGGAGCGGAGTACGTCAGTCGTGCCGCCACGCGCCCGAACTCCTCGGCCATGGCGTCCATGTGCGGCGAGTGGAAGGCGTGGCTGACCTGAAGGCGGCTGTGTTTGCGGCCCCGCGCCGCCCAGGGTGCCGTGAGCTCCTCGACGGCGTCCGCGTCGCCGGACAGGACCACCGATGCCGGGCCGTTCACCGCGGCGATGTCCACCGCGCCCTGGCGGCCGGTGAGGGACGCGCGGATCTCCTCCTCGGTGGCCTGGACGGCGACCATCGCACCGCCGCCCGGCAGTGCGTGCATGATGCGGCCACGCGCGGCGACGAGCCCGGCCGCCTCGGGCAGCGGGAGCACCCCGGCCACGCAGGCGGCCGACAGCTCACCGAGGGAGTGTCCGGCAAGGACGTCGGGGCGCACTCCCCAGTCCTCCAGCAGGCGGAACAGGGCGACTTCGTAGGCGAAGATCGCGGGCTGCGCGTAGTCGGTGCCGTCGAGGAGCCGGGCCCGGGGGTCGTCGGCCGGTGCGAACATCACCGGCAGGAGCGGCGTGCCGAGGTGGGGGTCGAGGTGCCCAGCGACCTCCTCCAGGGCCGCGGCGAAGACGGGGAATACCGCGTGGAGCTCGCGCCCCATGCCGGGCCGCTGGCTTCCCTGGCCGGTGAACAGGAACGCCGTCCGGCCCTTGCCCGGCCGCCCCGGGGCGACTCCGGTGACGGCTCGGTCCGGGTTCTCCTCCCCCGTGGCGAGGGCGTCGAGGCCGGTGAGGAGGGTGTCGGAGCCGTCGGCGAGGATGACGGCCCGGTGCTCGAACGCGGAACGCGTGGTGGCCAGCGTCCGACCCAACGCCCTTACATCACAGGCCTTTTGAGTATCCACGTAGTCGCGCAGCTTTCGCGCCTGCGCCCGCAGTGCCTCTTCCGTGCGGGCGGAGACCAGCACCGGCACCAGGCCGCCGTCCTGCGAGCCTTCCGCCACCGGCTGAGCTTCCTCGGGGGCCTGCTCAAGGATCACGTGGGCGTTCGTGCCGCTGATCCCGAACGAGGACACAGCCGCCCGGCGCGGGCGGCCCTCCGCTCTTTCCGGCCACGGGCGGGCCTCGTCCAGCAGTTTCACCGCACCGGCTTCCCAGTCCACCAGTGGTGTCGGCTCGTCCGCGTGGAGGGTGCGGGGCAGCACACCGTGGCGCATCGCCATCACCATCTTGATGACCCCTCCCACGCCTGCGGCCGTCTGCGTGTGCCCGAGGTTGGACTTCAACGAGCCGAGCCAGAGGGGCTGTTCGCGTTCGCGTCCCTGCCCGTACGTCGCCAGCAGCGCCTGCGCCTCGATCGGGTCGCCCAGCTTCGTGCCCGTGCCGTGCGCCTCGACCGCGTCGATCTCGTCGGCCGCGAGCCCCGCGTCGGCGAGGGCCTGACGGATGACCCGCTCCTGGGCCGGGCCGCTGGGAGCGGTCAGGCCGTTGCTCGCGCCGTCCTGATTGACGGCCGACCCCTTCACCACCGCCAGTACGCGATGCCCGTTGCGCCGCGCGTCCGACAGCCGCTCCAGCACCAGCACACCGGCGCCTTCCGACCAGCCGGTGCCGTCCGCACCGGCCCCGAACGCCCGGCACCGCCCGTCCGACGACAGCCCGCCCTGGCCGCTGAACTCCACGAACATGCCCTCGGTGGCCATGACCGTGGCCGCGCCCGCGAGGGCCAGGGAGCTCTCCCCCCGGCGCAGGGAGTCCGCCGCCAGGTGCAGGGCGACCAGCGCCGACGAGCACGCGGTGTCCAGCGTCATCGACGGTCCCGTGAGCCCGAGGACGTAACTGACCCGGCCGGAGGCCACGCTCACGCAGTTGCCGGACAGCTTGAACGCGTCGACGGCGGCCCCGGTCTGCTGAAGCCGGGCCAGGTACTCCTGGTAGCTGGTGCTCAGGAACGCGCCGGTGCTGGTGCCCTTGAGGGAGAGCGGGTCGATGCCCGCCCGCTCCAGGGCTTCCCAGGAGGTCTCCAGAAGCAACCGCTGCTGCGGGTCCATCGCCAGTGCCTCACGCGGCGAAATCCCGAAGAACCCCGGGTCGAACTCCGCCGCGTCATGCAGGAATCCGCCCTCGGCGACGAACGGGGCGTCGGCGGGATCGACGCTCCAGCCCCGGTCGTCGGGGAACGCCCCGACGGCGTCCTCGCCCGCCGCCAGCAGGTCCCACAGCCGCTCCGGGCCGTCGACACCGCCGGGGAAGCGGCAGGCCATGCCCACGATCGCGACGGGGTCACCGCGGAGCGCCTCCGCCTCGCGCAACTTCTGCTGTGTCGACTCCAGTTCGGCGGTGAGCCGCCGCACGTAGTACCGGAGCTTCTCTTCGTCAGCCATGTCGGCCCCTCACACCCTTCACGCCCTTCACTGATGAACCGTCGGTCTGCGGTGCGGCGACCGAGCTACGAGATCCCGAACTTCTTGTCGATGAGGTCGAACATCTCCTCGTCGGAGGCCATGCGGAGTTCGGTGCTCACGGCGGGGCCGTCCGGGGCCGGCCGGCCGGTCTCCCGGGCCTGCGTCCAGGTGGCCAGGAGGCTGCTGAGCCGTCGGCCGACGTCCTCGTTCTCCCTGGGGGCCGCGTCGAGTTCGGCGAGCGCGGCCTCCAACTTGTCCAGGTGGCCGATGACCTCGGCGCGGGTGGCGGCGGACGGGTCGCTCAGCGCGCCCGTGACCTCCGCCGCCAGGTGTTCGGCCAGGTCCTGCGGCGTGGGGCGGTCGAAGACCAGGCTGACGGGCAGGGTCAGGTCGAGCGCGGCGTTGAGCCGGTTGCGCAGTTCCACGGCGGTGAGCGAGTCGAACCCGAGTTCCTGGAACGGCCGGGCCAGGTCCATCTCCTCGGCGGAACCGTGGCCGAGGACCGCGGCGGCCTGCTCGCACACCAGGTTCACGAGGAACGCCTCGTGGTCCTCCAGCGGCAGTTCGGCGAGTTGGCGCAGCACCCGCCCGGCGGGGGCGGCGTGCTCCTCGGGCTCGGCGGCCGGGGCACCGTGGGCCGTCGGGCCGACGGGCCGGTGCGGCGCGGACGCGGCGGGCAGCTCGTCCGGCCAGAACCTCCTGCGCTGGAAGGCGTAGGTCGGCAGGTCGACCCGTCGGGCGCCGGACAGCTGCGGCAGGCCCCGCAGGTCCAGGGGCAGGCCGCGTACGTGAGCCTCGGCCAGCGAGGTGAGGAATCGCGCCGCGCCGCCCTCGTCCCGGCGCAGGGTGCCCACGACGGTGGCGGCGGGGCCCGCCTGCTCGAAGGTCTCCTGGAGTCCGACGCTCAGCACGGGGTGCGGGCTGATCTCGATGAAGTGCCGGTGCTCGTCCGCCAGGAGGCGGCGCACGGTCTTCTCGAAGAGCACCGGTTCGCGCAGGTTGCGGTACCAGTACCCGGCGTCGAGCGTCGTCGAGTCGAGGACCTCCCCGGTCACCGTCGAGTGGAACGGGACGCGCGCCCGGTTCGGGGCGACCGCTCCGACGCCCGCGAGGAACTCCTCCCGCAACGCGTCGACCTGGGCCGAGTGCCCGGCCGCGGTCGCCCCGGGGACCTTCCGGGCCCGGACCCGCTCGGCCATGCAGATGGCCACCAGCTCTTCGACGGCGTCCGGCTCGCCGCACACGATGACCGAGGTGGGCCCGTTCACGGCCGCGATCGAGAGGCGGTCGCCGTACGGCTCGATGCGGCGCGCGACCTCGTCGGCGGAGAGCAGGAGCGAGGCCATCGCGCCCTTGCCGGTGAGGCGGTCGAGCAGCTTGCTGCGCAGGGTGACGATGCGGGCCGCGTCGTCGAGGGAGAGGGCTCCCGCGACGTGGGCGGCCGCGATCTCCCCCTGCGAGTGGCCGACCACGGCGTCGGGCTCGACGCCGTGCGCACGCCACACCTCGGCGAGCGCCACCAGCACGGAGAACAGCACGGGCTGCACGACGTCCAGCCGGTCGAGCGAGGGCGCTCCGGGCTCCTCGCGGAGGACGTCCGTCAGCGACCAGTCCACGTAACGGGAGAGTGCCTCGGCGCACGCCTCGACGCGTTCGCGGAACACGGCGGAGGAGGCGAGGAGGTCCCGGGCCATGGCGGGCCAGTGCGACCCCTGGCCGGGGAAGACGAACACGGTCTGGCCCGATGCGGTGGCCACGCCCCGCACGAGGCGGTCGTCCTCGCGCGCGGCGGCCAGGGCGTCGAGCCCGGCCGTCAGCTCGTCGAGGTCGCTGCCGACGACGACGGCACGGTGTTCGAAGGCGGTACGGCCCGCCAGTGACAGCGCCACGTCGGCGGGGGCGAGGCCGGGGTGCTCGCGCAGCCGGTCGGCGAGCCGTTCCGCCTGGGCGCGCAGGGCCTGGTCGCTGCGGCCGGAGACCGCCCAGGCGAAGGGGCCTGCGGGCTCGGCGGGCCGGGCGGGGAGGTCCGTCGCGGCCGGGGCCTGTTCGATGATCGGGGCCTGCTCGACGATGACGTGCGCGTTGGTGCCACTGATGCCGAACGAGGAGACTCCGGCGCGGCGCGGGCGGCCGCGCTCCGGCCAGGCGACGGGCTCGGTGGCGACCCGGACCGTGCCCGTCTCCCAGTCCACGTGGGGCGACGGCTCGTCGACGTGGAGGGTCCTGGGCACCAGGCCGTGCCGCATGGCCAGGATCATCTTGATGACGCCGGCGATGCCCGCGGCGGCCTGGGTGTGTCCGATGTTGGACTTCACGGAGCCGAGCCACAGGGGGTGTTCGGCGGTGCGGTCCTTGCCGTAGGTGGCCAGCAGGGCTTCCGCCTCGATGGGGTCGCCGAGCTCGGTTCCGGTGCCGTGCGCCTCCAGCACGTCGACCTGGTCGGAGGGGACCCGGGCGTCGGCGAGGGCCTGGCGGATCACGCGCTGCTGGGCCCGGCCGTTGGGCGCGGTCAGGTTGCTGCTGGCCCCGTCCTGGTTGACGGCGCTGCCACGGATCAGGCCCTGGACGGGGTGGCCGTTGCGGCGGGCGTCGGAGAGCCGTTCCAGCAGGAACATGCCGACGCCCTCGGAGAACCCGGTGCCGTCGGCGGACCCGGCGAACGACTTGCAGCGCCCGTCCCTGGCGAGCACCCGCTGCCCGCTGTACTCGACGAAGCCCATCGGCGTGGACATCACGGTGACACCGCTCGCGAGCGCCAGGGAGCACTCGGACGCGCGCAGGGCCTGCGCCGCGAGGTGCAGGGCGACCAGCGAGGACGAGCAGGCCGTGTCGACCGTCACCGCGGGGCCCTCGAAGCCGAAGGTGTAGGCGAGCCGTCCGGAGAGCACGGCGGCCGC
This sequence comes from Streptomyces sp. WZ.A104, assembly GCF_002382885.1. Lineage (GTDB taxonomy): Bacteria > Actinomycetota > Actinomycetes > Streptomycetales > Streptomycetaceae > Streptomyces. Next base: position 3,495 of record NZ_NWVL01000089.1, on the reverse strand, counting down.
GTTGCCGGTGCCCACGTGTCCCTCGAACGCTCCGGGCGAGGCGAGCAGCAGGGACTGGTAGTCCTGGATGTTGGTGCCGGAGAAGACACCGACGTCCGAGCCGCGCAGTGCGGCGGGGTCGATGCCCGCCCGCTCGAAGGACTCCCAGCCGGTCTCCAGCAGCAGCCGCTGCTGCGGGTCCATGGCCGTGGCCTCGCGCGGGCTCACCCCGAAGAAGGCCGCGTCGAAGTCGGCGGCACGCTCGACGAAGCCGCCCTCCCGCACGTACAGGGTGCCCTTGCGCCGCTGTTCCGGGTCGTAGAGCCCGTCCATGTTCCAGCCCCGGTCGTCGGGGAAGGGGCCGATCGCGTCGCCGTCGTCGGCGACGAGCCGCCACAGCTCCTCGGGCGAGGTGATCCCGCCGGGGAAACGGCACGCCATGCCGATGACGGCGATCGGCTCGTTGAGCGATTCCACGAGCTGCTGATGCTGCTGCTTCAGCCGCTCGGTCTCCTTGATCGACGCACGCAGCGCCTGTACGACGCGATCGTCGGTCGTGTCCATCAGCCAGCTCCTGAGGGTTGTTCAGACGTCGGTGTTGATCGCCAGGTCGACGAGGCTGTCCAGGTCCATGGCGTCGATGGACTCCGGTGTCACGGCGTCCCCGGGCGCCCCGGCCCGGGCGTTCGCGGTGTCGTCGGCGGGTCCGCCGGCTGCCGGGGACACGCCGGGGGACGGGGCGTCTCCGTCGGGGACTCCGTCGAATCCGGTGAGCCGCAGCAGGGCGTCCAGGACGCCGACCTCCTTGAGGCGGGCGATCGGCAGGGCGGCCAGGGCGGTACGGAAGTCCGTCCCGTCGACCGTGCCGGGGGCGGTCTCGCCGGAGGCGGCGGGCTCGGGGGCGAGCCGTTCCCGGAGGTGCCGGGCCACCGCACGGGGCGTGGAGTGGTCGAACAGGGTGGCCGCGGAGAAGCGCAGGCCGGTGGCCCGGCTGAGCCGGTTGCGCAGTTCGACCACGGCCACCGAGCTGAACCCGGACTCCAGGAAGCCCCGGTCCGGGGTCACCGCGTCGGGGTCCGAGTGGCCGAGCACGGCGGCCACCTCGCCCCGCACCAGGGCCAGCAGGCTGCGCACCTGCTCGGCCTCGGTCAGCCCGGCCAGACTTCGCGCGAGCTGCTCGGCCGCCTTCGCCGGGGCCGCGGTGTCCTGCCGGACGGCGGGGGCCTGGGCGTCGAGCCGCCGTCGCCCGGTCGCCACCAGCTTCCGCAGCACGGCGGGCAGGGGGGCGTCGGCCCCGGCGAGGGAGGCCAGGTCCAGGCGGGCGGGCACGGTGAGCGCCCGGTCGTGGACGAGGACCGCGTCGAGGAGCGCGAGCCCCTCGTCGGCGGACATCGCGACCGCGCCTTCACGCCGGATCCGCGCCAGATCGGCTTCGGTCACCTGGCCGCCCATGCCGCGCTCCTCCTCCCACAGCCCCCAGGCGGCGGACACCGCAGGCAGTCCCCGGGCGCGCCGCTCATGGGCCAGGGCGTCCAGGAAGGAGTTCGCGGCGGCGTAGTTGGCCCGTCCCGCCGCGCCGAACACTCCGGCCACGGAGGAGAACAGGACGAATGCCGACAGGTCGAGCTCGCGGGTCAGTTCGTGCAGGTGGAGTGCTGCCTCGGCCTTCGGCCGGAACACCCGGGCCAGCCGCTCGGCGTCCAGTGCGTCGATCACGCCGTCCGCGACGACTCCCGCACAGTGGACGACTCCGGTGAGCGGGCCGTCGTCCGGGAGCGCGGCGAGCAATGCGGCGAGCGCGTCGCGGTCGCCCACGTCACAGGCCTCCACCCGGACGGCCGCCCCCGTCTTCTCGATCTCGGCGACCAGTTCGCTCACACCGTCGGCGGCCGGGCCGCGGCGGGAGACGAGGAGCAGGCGACGGACGCCGTGCTCCGCTGCCAGGTGGCGGGCGACCAGTGCGCCGAGACCGCCGGTGCCGCCCGTCACGAGGACGGTTCCGTCACCGAACACCGGCAACTGGCCGCGCTGTTCAGGCTGTTGCGGCTGTTCCGGCTGAGCGGCCCGTTCCCGGGATGCGGTGGTACGGGACAGGCGCGGGACCAGGACATTCCCGCCGCGCACCGCGGCCTGGGGTTCGGATGTCCCCAGCGCGGCCCGCAGGGCGGCGGTCTCGACGGCCGGTTCGAGGCCGGGCTCGACGTCGACGAGGAGCAGCCGGTCGGGGTGCTCGAACTGGGCCGCACGGACCAGCCCCCACACCGGGGCCGCGGCGAGGTCGGCGACCCCCTCCCCCGGGTCCACGCCGACCGCGCCGCGCGTGACCACGGCCAGCCGGGTGTCCACGTACCGCTCGTCCGCGAGGAAGTCGCGCAGGGCGGACACCGCACGTCGCGTCGCCGCCGTCGGGTCCTCACCGGGACCGCCGGTGTGACGCGTGACGAGGAGCGCGGGCGTCTCCGTACCCGCCCCGGGCGCACTGCGCTCGTCGCGCTCGTCCCACTCTCCCCAGGAGGACGGCGACGCGGGGCCGCCTGTCCGTACCGGGACCCAGTCCACATCGAACAGGGCGTCATGCGACTCCCCCGCCGTGGAGCGCATTTCCTCCCGTGTGACCGGCCGGGTGGTCAGCCGGCCGACCGAGAGAACCGGCTCGCCGGTCTCGTCGGTGACGGAGATCGAGACGCTGCCGTCGTCCGACGGCAGGACACTCACCCGGACGAACGCGCCTCCCACTGCTGAGAGTTCCACGTGCGACCACTGCTCGGGCACGAGCGTGTCACCGGTCGCTCCGGGTGCCCCCACGCGGGCGACCGCGTCGAGGAGGACAGGGTGCATGCCGTACGCCCCCGCCTCGTCGGCCGTGGCTCCGGGCAACGCCACTTCGGCGTACGTGGCACCGTCCCGCCGCCAGAGCGCCCGTACGGCGTGGAATGCGGGCCCGAGCCCGACGCCGGACCGGGCCGCCCGCTCGTACAGGGCGTCGGCCGGCTGAGGGATCGCCCTGGAGGGCGGCCACTGCGCACCGACGTCCGGGGACTTCGCCGTCGCGTCGGCCGTACGTGTCAGCGTGCCGGATGCGTACCGGGCCCAGGGTGCGGAGCCCGCCGTGTCACCGGCGCGTGCGAAGACCTCCACCGCGCTCCGGCCCGCCGCGTCCGCGTCTGCCACCAGGACCTGGACGGACACTGCGTCGGACGACAGCGCCAGGGGGCGGTGGCAGGTCAGCTCCGCGAGGCGCGGGGTGCCCGCGTGCTCGCCCGCGTGAAGGGCGAGCTCGACCAGGGTGGAGGCGGGCACGACGGTGCGGCCGTGCATGGTGTGGTCGGCCAGCCACGGCTGCTCGGCGACGGAGAGCCGCCCGGTCCACAGGGTGCCGCGACCGTCCGGGAGGGGCACCACGGCGCCCAGCAGCGGATGCCCGGCCGTTTCGAGCCCCAGCCCCGCCGCATCACCCCGCGAGGACGGCGGATTCAGCCAGTAACGCTCACGCTGGAACGCGTACGTCGGCAGATC
>NZ_NWVL01000088.1 GCF_002382885.1 Streptomyces sp. WZ.A104 | reverse complement strand
AACAGCGGAGCTCCTGTGGTGAGGATGTCTTGGAGTGACATCCCTCTTCTACAGCAGCTCCGCTGCCTCGTTCACCAGCCTTGACGAACGACCTCAACGCCTAACTGAACGGCGTTGGCCCTAGATCCCCAGCTCGGCCGTCCTCACCCGCTCCACGGCGTCCTTGTCGCCCTCCAGCTCGACGTCCGCCGCGTTCTGCCGGGCGTACGCGAACAGCAGCAGCTCGGCGGGCTCCCCGGTCACCGTCACCACCGGGGTGCCCTTGTGGGCCACCGCCGTCTGGCCGTCCGGGCGGCGCAGCACCAGGCCCACCGGGGAGCGGCGGCCCAGCAGCCGGGCGGTCTTCTCGATGTGCGACCAGAGCACATCGGTGAAGACCGGGTCCAGCTCGCGGCGCGTCCAGTCGGGCTGGGCCCGCCGCACGTCCTCCGTGTGGACGAAGAACTCCACGGTGTTCGCCGCCTCGTCGATCTGCTTGAGGGACATCGGGGAGAACCTGGGCGGGCCCGTCCGGATCAGCTGGATCAGTTCCTCGTACGGCTTCGCCGCGAACTCCGCCTGCACCCGCTCCAGCCGGGCCTTCAGGGCCCCCAGCACCATCCCGCCCGCCGCGTCCGCGCGGCGTTCCCGGACCACCACATGGGCGGCCAGATCGCGGGTCTTCCAGCCGTCGCACAGGGTCAGTGCCTCGGGACCGGCCGCCTCCAACAGATCGGCGAGCAGGAGACGTTCACGCTTCGCATGGGTCGACATGCCCGCCAGCGTACGACCGTCACCCGGGGCCCGCCCAGTGGACGTCCGCCCGGAAGGCCTCCGCCGTCACGGCACAATGGGCCCATGACCAGCACGCCCGGCCCCACGCCGCCCGCCAGCAGCCTCGACCCCGCCATCGCCGCCCGCCTCAGGCGCGGCGCCGACGGCCTGGTCCCGGCCATCGCCCAGCAGTACGACACCGGCGAGGTGCTGATGCTCGGCTGGATGGACGACGAGGCGCTGCACCGCACCCTCACCACGGGCCGCTGCACCTACTGGTCACGCAGCCGCCAGGAGTACTGGGTCAAGGGCGACACCTCCGGCCACATCCAGCGGGTGAAGTCCGTCGCCCTGGACTGCGACGCCGACACCGTGCTGGTCAAGGTCGACCAGACGGGCGCCGCCTGCCACACCGGCGACCGCACCTGCTTCGACGCCGATGTTCTTCCCCTCCTCGACCAGTAAGGTCACCGGCCATGGATCTCGACACCTTCCGCAAGCTGGCCGTCGACCGGCGCGTCGTTCCCGTCAGCCGCCGCCTCCTCGCGGACGGCGACACCCCCGTCGGCCTTTACCGCAAGCTCGCCGCCGAACGCCCCGGCACCTTCCTGCTGGAGTCCGCGGAGAACGGCCGGACCTGGTCGCGCTACTCCTTCATCGGCGTCCGCAGCGACGCCACCCTCACCGCCCGCGACGGCGAGGCCCACTGGCTGGGCACCCCGCCCGTCGGCGTCCCGGTGGACGGCGATCCGCTGGACGCCCTGCGGGCCACCGTCGAGACCCTGCACACCCCGCGCGACCTGGTCGTCGACGAGGGACTGCCGCCCTTCACCGGCGGCATGGTCGGCTACCTCGGCTACGACATCGTGCGCCGCCTGGAGAAGATCGGCGAGCACGGCGGCGACGACCTGAAGCTCCCCGAGCTGACCATGCTCCTCACCTCGGACCTCGCCGTCCTCGACCACCAGAACGGCACCGTCCTGCTGATCGCCAACGCGATCAACCACAACGACCTCTCCACCGGCGTCGACGAGGCCCACGCCGACGCCGTCGCCCGCCTCGACGCGATGGAACAGGACCTGCGCCGCCCCGTCGAGAACGCCCCCGCCGCCCTGCCCCCGTCCGAGCTGCCCCCGTACACCGCCCTGTGGGGCGGCGAGGCCTACCAGGCGGCCGTCGAGGACATCAAGGAGCGCATCCGCGCCGGTGAGGCCTTCCAGGTGGTCCCCTCCCAGCGCTTCGAGACCCCGTGCACCGCGAGCGCCCTGGACGTCTACCGGGTGCTGCGGGCCACCAACCCGTCCCCGTACATGTACCTCTTCCGCTTCGACGGGTTCGACGTCGTCGGCTCCAGCCCCGAGGCCCTCGTCAAGGTCGAGGACGGGCGGGCCATGGTCCACCCGATCGCCGGGACCCGGCACCGCGGGGCCACCCCGCAGGAGGACCAGGCCCTCGCCGATGAGCTGCTCGCCGACCCCAAGGAGCGCGCCGAGCACCTGATGCTCGTCGACCTCGGACGCAACGACCTGGGCCGGGTCTGCGAACCGGGCAGCGTCGAGGTCGTCGACTTCATGTCGATCGAGCGGTACTCCCACGTCATGCACATCGTCTCCACCGTCACCGGACGCGTCACCGAGGACCGCACCGCCTTCGACGTACTGACCGCCTGCTTCCCCGCGGGCACCCTCTCCGGCGCCCCCAAGCCCCGCGCGATGCAGATCATCGAGGAGCTGGAGCCGAGCCGCCGGGGCCTGTACGGGGGCTGCGTCGGCTACCTCGACTTCGCCGGGGACTCCGACACCGCCATCGCCATCCGTACCGCCCTGCTCCGCGACGGCACCGCGTACGTACAGGCCGGAGCGGGTGTCGTCGCCGACTCCGACCCGGTCGCCGAGGACACCGAGTGCCGCAACAAGGCCGCCGCCGTGCTCCGCGCCGTCCATACGGCCAACCGGCTCAACGAACGCCGAACCGGTAGGGGATAGTGGAGGGCGTGAGTGCCGTCCCCGTACCCCAGCCCCGTGACCGAACCGCCGACACCGCCCCCGACTCCGCCGGGAGCCGCCGCAGTCTCGCGGCCGGTCTGCTCCTCGGCGCGGCGGGCGCGACCGTCGTGCTCCTCGCCTCCGGGCAGACCTGGGCGGAGGGGCAGGCGGCCACCGGCGGCGGCGCACTGCCGCTGACCGCCGACGGCCGGGACGTCACGGGCGTCCCCGCCGCTCTCGCCGTCGTCGGGCTCGCCGCCCTCGTCGCCGTCTTCGCGGTGCGGGGCGCGGGGCGCCGGATCGTCGCCGTCCTCCTCGCCCTCAGCGGCCTCGGAGCCGCGATCAGCGCCTGGGCCGGGGCGGGCGACAGCAGCGCCCTCGACGAGGAGGCCGCCCGCACCACCGGTGACGCGGCGGCCACGGTGCACGCCCTCAGCCACACCGCCTGGCCCTACGTCACGGCCGCCGGGGGCCTGCTGATCCTGCTCGCCGGGCTCCTCGCCCTGCGCTACGGCGGCCGCTGGCCCGCCATGTCCGCGAAGTACGAACGCGACGGCACCCCCCGCCCCCGCAAGGCCCCCCGCACCGCCCCCGACCCGGAGCGGCCCGAGGAGCTGTGGAAGGCCCTGGACCGCGGCGAGGACCCGACGCGCGAGGAGTGACCCCCGCTCACGTCCTGCCACCCCGTACGGGACAATGGGAGCGCGCCGTCCCCCGGGCGGCGGCCCCAGTCACCGCGATACCCACAGCGCAACACCAACAAGGAGCAACTCATGGCGGGCAGCAGCCACGGACACACCCCGGCCGCCTGGACCGGTGTCATCATCTCCTTCATCGGCTTCTGCGTCGCAGGCGTCTTCATGGTGGCGGACAACCCGCTCGGCTTCTGGGTCGGTATCGCCGTCATCTTCGCCGGTGGACTCGTGGGCCTCGCGATGAGGGCCGCCGGTCTCGGCATGCCGAAGGAGTCCACCGAGATGGCCGAGGCCCGGGCCCGCGCCGGACAGGCCCAGACCTCCCACTGAGCGGGCCGCAGGCCCGCCCCGGCGACCGGCCGGAGCGACACGCAGCGAGGCGCAGCCCCACCGGGGCTGCGCCTTTCCGCGTCAGCGGGGACAATCACCGGGTGGACGCCTCGCCAACCCCCGCCGCCGCCCAGCCGCCGGACTCCGACACCAGCCCTCCGCCGGGCCCCGGGCCCACCGGTCCGGCCCGCGCGGAAGCCTCACCGCCGGGCCCCGGACCCCGGACCGTGCCGCCGACCGGCTGCCCGACTCCGGACTCGGCCCGGTCCGTTCCGGCGCGGACGGGTTGGGACGGACCCACCCGCCTGCGCCGGCTCGCCACCCCCCTCGGTATCCTCGCCGCCGTCGCAGGCGCCTTCGCGTACGTCGGGACCGTCGATCCCAACGAGCCCGGCCACTACCCCGTCTGCCCGCTGCTCAAGATCACCGGCGTGCTCTGCCCCGGCTGCGGCGGGCTGCGCAGTGCGCACGCGTTCATCCACGGCGATCTCGGCGCCGCCTTCTCCGCCAACGCCGTCGCCACCGTCGGCTACTTCCTCTTCGCCGTGGTCTGGGTGCTGTGGCTGGTGCGGGCCTGGCGCGGGCAGCCCCTGCGAATCCGGCTCGCTCCCGCCTGGTGGTGGGGCATCGGAGCCCTGCTCCTGATCTTCTCCGTGGTCCGGAATCTGCCGTTCGGATCGGCGCTGGCCCCCTGAATGCCCAGGTAGTGGGACGCGGCGCGGCCGGATGCGGACCCCGGGGCCTCCTGCGGATACCATCGGTATGGCTGATCCTGTTCCCTATTCACCGTTCCGGAAGGGGGCCGCTCGCGTGAGTGTGCTCGACGAGATCATCGACGGCGTTCGCGCCGACCTCGCGGAGCGGCAGGCGCGCGTCAGCCTCGACGAGCTGAAGGAGCGCGCAGCCCGCGCTCCCCAGGCCAAGGACGGAGTCGCCGCCCTGCGCGGCGAGGGCGTGACCGTCATCTGCGAGGTCAAGCGCTCGTCCCCCTCCAAGGGGGCCCTTGCCGCCATCGCCGACCCCGCCGCGCTCGCCGCGGACTACGAGGCCGGCGGCGCGTCCGTCATCTCGGTCCTCACCGAGGAGCGCCGCTTCGGCGGCTCGCTCGCCGACCTGGAGGCCGTCCGCGCCAAGGTCGACATCCCGGTCCTGCGCAAGGACTTCATCGTCACCTCCTACCAGCTGTGGGAGGCCCGCGCCTACGGCGCCGACCTCGCCCTGCTGATCGTCGCCGCCCTCGACCAGGAGGCCCTCGTCTCCCTGATCGAGCGCGCCGAGTCGATCGGGCTCACCCCGATCGTCGAGGCGCACGACGAGGAGGAGGCGGAGCGCGCCGTGGACGCCGGAGCGAAGATCATCGGTGTCAACGCGCGCAATCTGAAGGACCTCAAGGTCGACCGCTCCATCTTCGAGCGCGTCGCCCCCGAGATCCCCGACCACATCGTCAAGGTCGCCGAGTCCGGCGTCCGCGGACCGCACGACCTGATCGCGTACGCCAACGCCGGCGCCGACGCCGTCCTGGTCGGCGAGTCCCTGGTCACCGGCCGCGACCCGCGCGCCGCCGTCGCCGACCTGGTCGCCGCGGGCGCACACCCGGCGCTCCGCCACGGCCGCGGCTGACCGGGAGCGACCGCGACCATGACCGACCGTCCCGTGCCCCGCACCCGGCCGGGTAGGGCCTGTCGTCGAACTGCCGTCGTCGCCCGAAGGGCGGCCGGGGCCCCGGCCCGGGACCCGCACGCCCCGCTGGCGCGCGGGTGCAGGCCGCGAGGCTGCCGAGCCCCGGCCCGGCGCGTGCACGGACGCCGGGTGCGGTACGTGATCGGTGACGAGCCCGGCCAGGTCAACGGGATGCGATGGCGCCCGGGGTCCGCGCTGTAGCGAGCCCCGGCCGACGTACCGCGGTACCTGTCGTATTTCGTACGTACGACCGCACGCTGTCCCGGTGGCGCTCGCTGCTCCGCGCATACGGTGAACCCACCCGTTGCCATGCCAAGGAGCACGTCACATGTCGTCCGACTTCTTCATTCCGGACCCGGAGGGTCTGATCCCCAGCGCCGAGGGCTATTTCGGCGCGTACGGCGGCAAGTTCATCCCGGAGGCGCTCGTCGCCGCCGTGGACGAGGTCGCCGTCGAGTACGACAAGGCGAAGGCCGACCCGGCCTTCGCCGCCGAGCTCAACGCGCTCATGGTCGATTACACGGGACGGCCCAGCGCGCTGACCGAGGTCCCGCGCTTCGCCGAACACGCCGGCGGCGCCCGGATCTTCCTCAAGCGGGAGGACCTGAACCACACCGGCTCGCACAAGATCAACAACGTGCTGGGCCAGGCGCTGCTCACCAGGCGCATGGGCAAGACCCGGGTCATCGCCGAGACGGGAGCCGGTCAGCACGGGGTCGCCACCGCGACCGCCTGCGCCCTCTTCGGCCTCGACTGCACCATCTACATGGGCGAGATCGACACCCAGCGCCAGGCGCTGAACGTGGCCCGGATGCGGATGCTCGGCGCCGAGGTCGTCGCCGTGAAGTCCGGCTCGCGGACCCTGAAGGACGCCATCAACGAGGCGTTCCGCGACTGGGTCGCCAACGTGGACCGTACGCACTACCTCTTCGGCACGGTCGCGGGCCCGCACCCCTTCCCGGCGATGGTCCGCGACTTCCACCGGGTCATCGGCGTCGAGGCCCGCCGCCAGCTCCTGGAGCGCGCGGGCCGCCTCCCGGACGCGGCGGTCGCCTGTGTCGGCGGCGGCTCCAACGCCATCGGCCTCTTCCACGCCTTCATCCCGGACGCCGGGGTCCGCCTGGTCGGCTGCGAGCCCGCCGGGCACGGCGTGGAGACCGGCGAGCACGCGGCGACCCTGACCGCGGGCGAGCCTGGCATCCTGCACGGTTCGCGCTCCTACGTCCTCCAGGACGACGAGGGCCAGATCACCGAGCCGTACTCCATCTCGGCCGGTCTGGACTACCCGGGCATCGGCCCGGAGCACTCCTACCTCAAGGACATCGGGCGCGGCGAGTACCGCGCGGTCACCGACGACGCGGCCATGCAGGCCCTGCGCCTTCTCTCCCGCACCGAGGGGATCATCCCGGCCATCGAGAGTGCCCACGCGCTCGCCGGTGCCCTGGACCTGGGCAAGGAGCTCGGCAGGGACGGGCTGATCCTCGTCAACCTGTCCGGGCGCGGCGACAAGGACATGGACACCGCCGCCCGCTACTTCGGTCTCTACGACCCCGACGCCGCCGTCGAGGCGGACGCCGACAGCGACCGCGCCGAGATCGAGGGGGACGCCAAGTGAGCGGCAACATCGAGCTGTTGAACACCACCCTGGCCGCCGCGAAGGCCGAGGACCGGGCGGCGCTCATCGCCTACCTGCCCGCCGGGTTCCCGACCGTCGACGGCGGCATCGAGGCGGTCAAGGCCGTCGTCGCGGGCGGCGCGGACATCGTCGAGGTCGGCCTCCCGCACAGCGACCCGGTCCTGGACGGCCCGGTCATCCAGACCGCCGACGACATCGCCCTGCGCGGCGGGGTCCGCATCGCCGACGTGATGCGTACGGTCCGCGAGGCGCACGAGGCCACCGGCGTCCCGATCCTGGTCATGACGTACTGGAACCCCATCGACCGGTACGGCGTGGAGCGCTTCACCGCCGAGCTGGCCGAGGCGGGCGGCGCCGGGTGCATCCTGCCCGACCTGCCGGTCCAGGAGTCCGCGCTGTGGCGTGAGCACGCCGACAAGCACGGCCTCGCCACCGTGTTCGTCGTCGCCCCCAGCAGCCAGGACGCCCGCCTCGCCACCATCACGGCGGCCGGGAGCGGCTTCGTCTACGCCGCCTCCCTGATGGGCGTCACCGGCACCCGCGCCTCCGTCGGCGCCCAGGCCCAGGAGCTGGTGGTCCGCACCCGCGCCACCACCGAGCTGCCGGTCTGCGTCGGACTCGGTGTCTCCAACGCCGCACAGGCCGCCGAGGTCGCCGGATTCGCCGACGGCGTGATCGTCGGCTCGGCGTTCGTCAAGGCCATGCTGGACGCCCCCGACGAGGCCGCGGGTCTGGAAGCCGTCCGCTCCCTGGCGGGCGACCTGGCCGTAGGCGTTCGAAAGCGCTGACGCCTTGAATCACCCGAATGGGTGGATTATGGGCCGGGGAGGCGCGGAGGTGCCTCCCCGGTTCGTTCCCCGGGTGTGAGCGACAAGATCCCTGAGGGAAACAGAAGCGCGCGCGAGCGCCTGGCCCAGCAGCGCGAGCGGGAGAAGGGGCGCGAGAAGCGGCGCCGCACGCTGATCGTCGCCTCGGCGGTGGTCGGGGTGCTGGCACTGGCCGCCGTGGTCGGCCTGATCGCCGCCAACGCGGGCAAGGACGACGGCGGGGACACCGCGTCGGGCCCCGCCATCGCCCCCTCGGGCGCTACCGGCGAGGACTCCCTGACGCTGCCGGTCGGCGCCTCCGACGCCCCGTCCACCCTCACGATCTGGGAGGACTTCCGCTGTCCGGTCTGCGCCCAGTTCGAGAACGCCTTCCGGGACACCATCACGGACCTGGCCGACCAGGGCCAGGTCAAGGTGGAGTATCACCTCGCCACGATCATCGACGGCAACCTCGGCGGCAACGGATCGCTGCGCGCCGCCAACGCCGCCGCCTGCGCCCAGGACGTCGGCAAGTTCGCCCCGTATCACGACGTCCTCTTCCGCAACCAGCCTCCCGAGCCGGACGACGCCTTCGGCAAGAACAGCCGGCTGATCGAGCTGGCCGGTGAGGTCGAGGGGCTCGACACGCCGGCCTTCCGCAGCTGCGTGGAGGACGGCGAGCACGACAGCTGGGTGAGGAAGTCCGACACGGCGTTCCGCGAGGGCGGCTTCCAGGGCACGCCGACCGTGCTGCTCAACGGGGAGTCCGTCTTCCCGAGCAAGGGCGACGAGCAGATCTCCCCGGAGAACCTGAAGAAGTGGGTCGCCGAGGACAACAAGGGCAAGAAGCCGGGCACCGCCACCCCGTCCGCCCCCGCTTCCTGATCCCTGGGTACGGCCCGGGACAGCCCCGGAAAGAGCCGACGTACGGGCCCGTGGCCGTGCCCCTGTTACGCAGACGTTGCCGGGTGGCTTGGCCTACCCGCCGCCCGGCAAGGTAGCGTCGACTCCGTCATGAACCTTGCCTCCATTCCCAGCCCGTCGACCGGCGTGATCGAGCTCGGCCCGATCCCGCTGCGCGGCTACGCGTTCTGCATCATCATCGGTGTCTTCGTCGCCGTCTGGTTCGGCAACAAGCGCTGGGTCGCCCGTGGCGGCAAAGCCGGCACCGTCGCCGACATCGCTGTCTGGGCGGTGCCCTTCGGCCTCGTCGGCGGCCGGCTCTACCACGTGATCACCGACTACCAGCTCTACTTCAGCGAAGGCCAGAACTGGGTCGACGCCTTCAAGATCTGGGAGGGCGGCCTCGGCATCTGGGGCGCGGTCGCCTTCGGCGCGGTCGGCGCCTGGATCGGCTGCCGCCGCCGGGGCATCCCGCTGCCCGCCTGGGCGGACGCGCTGGCCCCGGGCCTCGCCATCGCCCAGGCCATCGGCCGCTGGGGCAACTGGTTCAACCAGGAGCTGTACGGCAAGCCCACCGACCTCCCCTGGGCGCTGGAGATCAGCGAGGGCCCGAACCGGGTCGCCGGGACCTACCACCCGACCTTCCTCTACGAGTCGCTGTGGTGCATCGGCGTCGCGCTGCTGGTCATCTGGGCCGACCGCCGCTTCAGGCTCGGCCACGGGCGGGCGTTCGCGCTGTACGTCGCGGCCTACTGCGCCGGTCGCGGCTGGATCGAGTACATGCGGGTCGACGAGGCCCACCACGTCCTCGGCCTGCGCCTGAACGTGTGGACCGCGATCATCGTCTTCGTCCTCGCCGTCACCTACATCGTGATCTCCGCGAAGCTGCGCCCGGGCCGCGAGGAGATCGTCGAGCCGGACCGGGACGCCGAGCCCGCGAAGACCGCCGACGCCGACTCCGCCGACGCCGACTCCGCCGAGAAGCAGGACGGCGCCGAGGACGCGCCCGGGTCCGACAGCACGGGCAGCGACCTGCTCAAGAAGGAGCCCGCCCCCGAGGCAGCCGACAAGAGCTGACCTTCGCGCGCCCGTCACCCGGCGCACCCCGCACCCCCCCGATCGCCGGGCGGACCCGAGGACAGACCTCAGGACCGCCCGGCGATCGCCAGTGTGCGGCGGGCCGACGCCACCACGGCAGCGTCCACGAACCGGCCGTCCGGCAGCGCCAGCGCGCCCGCCTCCACGGCGGACGCCGCCATGATCTGCTCGGCCGCCTCGATCTCCTCGGCCGTCGGCCGGAACGCCCGCTCGATCGTCTCCAGCTGGCGCGGATGGATCGCCGCCCGCCCCAGCAGCCCGAGCCCCCGCCCCCGTACGCACGACGCCCACAGCCCGTCCAGGTCCCGGACGTCCGGGAACACCGACTGGGCGGGCGGCGGCAGCGCGGCCGCCCGGGCCGCGACCACGGCCCGGCTGCGCGGCCAGTCGAGCCCGGCGTCCTCCCGTACGCCCAGATCGGCCCGGAGATCCGCCTCACCCAGGGCGATGCCCCGTACGTCGTGATGGGCGCTGGCGATCGAGTACGCGTGCTCGATCGCCAGCGCCGACTCCAGCAGCGGATACAGCGGTACGCCCGGGGCCACCGCCGCCACGTGGTGCACCGAGACCGCGTGGGTGATCTTCGGCAGCCGGAACCCGGAGAGGCCCGGGAGCCCCGCCAGCGCCCGGACGTCGTCCTCGCCGTGCACCCGGACATGCACCGGCACCGCGTCCGGGGCCGCCGTGACCTGGTCCGCGAGCAGCTCGGCGGTGGCGGCGCGCGCGTACTCCTTGCGGTCGGGGGCGACCGCGTCCTCCAGGTCGACGATCACCACGTCCGCCCCGCAGCCCAGCGCCTTGGCCACCATCTCCGGCCGGTCCCCGGGGACGTACAGCCAGGTCAGCGGGGGGACCGGGGTGCCGTGGCCGGTCACAGCGCCCCTTGGGCCCGCAGCGCCGCGATCCGGTTCTCCGAGAGGCCGAGCCCGGCGAGGATGTCGTCGGTGTCCGCGCCGTGCGGGCGGCCCGCCCAGCGGATCCCGCCCGGCGTCCCGGAGAGCCGGAAGAGCACGTTCTGCATCCGCAGCGGCCCCAGCTCCGGATCGTCGACCTCCGTGAGCGTGCCCAGTGCCCGGTACTGCGGGTCCTCCATCACCTCCCGTACGTCATGGATCGGCGCGACGGCCGCCTCCGCCTTCTCGAAGCCGTTCAGGACCTCTTCGCGGCTGTGGCGGGAGATCCAGTGGCCGACCGCCTCGTCCAGCTCCTCGGTGTGCTCGGCCCGGGTGGTGCCCGCTCCGAACCAGGGCTCCTCGATCAGGTCCGGGCGGCCGACCAGGCGCATCACCCGCTCCGCGACGGACTGGGCGGAGGTGGAGACCGCGACCCAGTGGCCGTCGGCGGTGCGGTAGGTGTTGCGCGGGGCGTTGTTGCGGGAGCGGTTGCCGGTGCGCGGCTGGACGTAACCGAGCTGGTCGTACCAGAGCGGATGCGGGCCCAGCACGGTGAGGATCGGCTCGATGATCGCCAGGTCCACCACCTGCCCCTCGCCGGTCTTCTCCCGCCCGGCGAGCGCGGCCATCACCGCGTACGCCGCGGCCAGTGCCGCGATCGAGTCCGCCAGCCCGAACGGCGGCAGCGTCGGCGGCCCGTCCGGCTCCCCGGTGATCGCCGCGAACCCGCTCATCGCCTCGGCCAGCGTCCCGAATCCGGGGCGGTGGGCGTACGGCCCGAACTGGCCGAAGCCGGTGACCCGGGCCAGCACCAGGCGCGGGTTGACGGCGTGCAGTTCCTCGGGGCCGAGCCCCCAGCGCTCCAGCGTCCCCGGCCGGAAGTTCTCGATGATCACGTCGGTCTCGGCAGCCAGCTGGAGAGCCACGTCCCGGCCGCCGGGCGCGGACAGGTCGAGGGTGAGGGTGCGCTTGTTGCGGCCGAGCAGCTTCCACCACAGGCCCACACCGTCCTTGGCGGGCCCGTGCCCGCGCGAGGGGTCCGGTTTACGGGGGTGCTCGACCTTGATCACATCGGCGCCGAAGTCCCCGAGCACGGTGGCGGCGAGCGGTCCGGCGAAGAGGGTGGCGAGGTCGATGACCTTCAGCCCGGTCAGGGGTCCTGCTGTCGTACTCATACGGACTCGGCCTCGATCTCGCTCCGGTACGGCATGGACGTGGACGCGCCCGGTTTCTGGACGCAGAGCGCGGCGGCCGAGGACGCGAAGGCCAGCGCCTCGGCGACGGGCCGCTTCTCGCCGAGCGCCACCGCCAGCGTCCCGACGAAGGTGTCCCCGGCCCCGGTCGTGTCGACGGCCTTCACCTCGGGCGCCTCGAAGAGCACCGGCTCGCCGCCCCGGGCCGCGTACAGGCAGCCCTTCGCGCCGAGCGTGACGATGACCTCGGGCACCTGCCGCAGCAGGATCTGGGCGGCGGCGTGCGGTTCGGCCTGCCCGGAGAGCGCGGCGGCCTCGTGCTCGTTCGGGATCAGCAGATCGATGTGGTCGAGGAGTTCCTCGGGCAGCGGCTGCACGGGGGAGGGGGTGAGGAGGGTCCGCACGCCCTGGGAGCGGGCGGCGCGGGCGCCCTCCACGACCGCGGACAGCGGCAGTTCGAGCTGCATCAGCAGGAGCTCGGACGCGGCGATCGCCGCGATCTCCCCGGGCCCGAGCGCGGTGAGGACCCCGTTCGCGCCGGGGATCACCACGATGGCGTTGGACCCGGCGTCGTCGACCACGATGTGCGCGGTGCCGCTGGGGCCCTCGGCGGTGTGCAGGAGGTCGGTGTCGACCCCCGCGTGTTCGAGGCCGTCGCGCAGCTGGGCGCCGTACGCGTCGTCGCCGACCGCGCCGATCATCGTCACCTCGCCGCCCGCGCGGGCGGCGGCCACGGCCTGGTTGGCGCCCTTGCCGCCGGGAACCGTCCGGAACTCCCGGCCGGTGACTGTCTCGCCGCGCTCCGGGGCGCGGGCCGTGTAGACGACGAGGTCCATATTGGTGCTGCCGAGCACCGCGATGCGGGTCATGGGCGCAGAGCCTCCTGGTGGGTCAGTGCGGCGAGGGTGTCGAACCCGACCTGGTCGAAGCCGGGTACGGAGGTGGCGAGGCGGTTCTTCAGCGGGGCGGTCCAGTGCTCGGGCAGGGCGTCCGGGGCGCCGGCGAGGAGCCCGGCGAGCGAGCCCGCGGTGGCCCCGTTGGAGTCGGTGTCCCAGCCGCCGGAGACCGCACTGCCGATCGACCGGGTGAAGTCGCCGTCGGCGTGGGTGAGGGCGGCGGCGAGCAGGGCGGCGTTCGGCAGCACATGGACCCAGTGGTGGGTGTCGGCGTACGTGTCGTGCAGCCGGTCCACGACGACGTCGAACTCCCTTTCCGTGCGGGCGGTTTCGATGCCGAGGCGGATCGCTCGGGCGTACCGCGAGTGCGGCGGCACCACCCGCAGCCCGGCGGCCAGACAGCCGTGCACATCGCTCTCGCCGCCCGCCGCCACAGCGAGCGCGGCCGCGGTGAACATCGCGCCGTACACCCCGTTGGCGGTGTGGGTGAGGACCGCGTCGCGGTGGGCCTGGGCGGCGGCCCCGGCCGGGTCGCCGGGGTGGGTCCAGCCGTGTACGTCGGCCCGGATCTGGGCGCCGATCCACTCGCGGAACGGGTTGCGGCGGCGGGCCGTCTCCGGCGGTTCGACGCCCGCGAGGAGGTTGCCGTACGCGATGCGCTCGGCGGTGAAGGCGCGCCCGGCCGGGAGCGCGTCGAGCCAGAGGCGGGCCAGGTCGGCGGTGGTGAAGGCGTGTCCGTGCCGCTGGAGCAGCAGGAGAGTGAGCAGGGGGTGGTTGAGGTCGTCGTCCTCCGGCATCCCGTCGATGTTCTCGGCGAGGGAGGTGGGGGCCGAGCGGCGGTTCCAGGGGTGGGCGGCCAGCAGTTCGGGGGGCACCCCGCGCGCGCTGAACCAGGTGGTGAGCGGCCAGTTGCCGGTGGGGCGGGCGAGCGCGCGGATGCCGGTCAGCGGCAGCTTCTCGACCGGTTTGCCGAGCAGGCAGCCCGCCGCCCGGCCGAGCCAGGCGGCGTGCAGCCGGTCCCGCCCGACGACGGGTGCGGCCTCGGGCCCGCCCGGCCAGTGCGGGCAGGCGGCCACGATCTCGTCCAGCGCGGTCGGCTCATCGGCCGCCAACGGCGACTCCAGCAGGGCGAGTTCGTCCAGGATCTCACCGGCCAGCGCCCGCAGCCGGGGTGGTGCGGGCGGCTCGGACGCGCCCGCGCGGTCCGGGGCGGGGCCGCCCCCGGCCGCGTACCAGCGCTCCTCGATCTCCCGGGCGTCCCGGCCGTCCTGCGCGGCCTGCCGCAACTCGTGCCCGACCAGGTCCTCGGGCTGCACCCAGGTCAGCCGGACGCTCACCACTCACCGGCCAGCGCGGTGAACGCCTCTTCGTGGGCCCGACGGCGCTCCACGTCCCGGGCGAAGACCTCCCGGGCGACCTGGGCCAGCGTCCGGGCCGGGGCCTCCAGGTCCAGTCGGCTCGCCTCCGCGACCGTGGCCGCCCAGTCGGCGGGCACCTCGCTGCCGAGCGCGCCCGCGATGGCGCCGCTCATCGTGGCGATGGAGTCGCAGTCCCGCCCGTAGTTGACCGAACCGAGCACCGTACGCCGGTAGTCGCCACCGCCGACCAGCAGCATGCCCAGTGCGACGGGCAGTTCCTCGATGGTGTGCAGCCGGGAGGGGCGGCGGGCACCGAGGGAGGGGCTGCGGTAGTCGGGGCCGACGGTGTCGAACGGCTCCACGGCGGCGCGCAGCGGGGCGAGCGCGGACTCGAAGTCGTCGTGGTGCGAGGCGACTTCGCAGACGGCCTCGATCGCGGACCGGGTGCCGTCCTTGGCCAGCGCGAGGGTGGCGTCGACCACCGCGTCCGGCGTGGCGTCCGGGTGGCAGGCGGCGGCGACGGCGGCCGCGAAGACCCCGGCGGCCTCCCGCCCGTAGGAGGACTGGTGGGGCGCGGAGACCTCCAGGGACTCGGCGTACGCGGCCTGAGGGTGACCGGCGTTGACCAGGCCGACCGGGGCCATGTACATCGCGGCCCCGCAGTTGACGATGTTGCCCGCACCGGCCTCGCGCGGGTCGACGTGCCCGTAGTGCAGCCGGGCCACGAGCCACTTCTCCGCCAGGAAGATCCGCTGGAGCGGCAGCGCCTCGGCCTCCAGCTCGGGAATCCAGCGGGGCGAGAGCAGATCCGGTACGAGGTGGTCGGCGATGTCGTACGCGTCGAGGTGATCGCGGACCCGGTCGTAGACCCGGACCAGGGCGTGGGTCATCAGGGTGTCGTCGGTGACGTGCCCGTCGCCCTTGTGGTACGGGGCGACGGGGCGCGCGGTGCGCCAGTTCTCGCCGTGCCAGGGGCCGACGATCCCGGTCACCCGACCGCCGTGGCGCTCGGCGATCTGCTCGGGCGTCCAGCCCTCGACCGGCCCGCCGAGGGCGTCGCCGACGGCGGCTCCGACGAGGGACCGGGTGATGCGGTCATCGAGTCCGGGCGTGCTGGGGGAGGGGTGCGGTACCGAGAGGGCGGGTTCCACGGCCGTTGTAGGCGTCATGCCGGAATTGTCCACCCGGGGTGGCCGGTTCCGTGGCTGCCAGCAGCCCGGCGAGTTCGATCAGATCCGTGCCCGCGAGCCGGGGCAGCGCGCAGCCGGCGAGCGTCCGGCACGCCTCGCGCCAGCCCGCCGGTACGGCGGAGACCGAGCCGATCGCCCCGGTCAGCGCCCCGGCGAGGGCGGGCGCGGAGTCCGCTACCCGGGAGAGGCAGGCGGCGGCCGGGAGCGCCTGGGCGATCTCGCCCCGGGCGGCGGTGGTGAGGGCGAGGGCGACGGGTACGGTCTCCGCCGCCGCGATCCCGTAGCTGTAGACGTGGTCCACGATCTGGTGTTCCAGGACCGGGACCAGCGCGAACGCCCCGGCGCTCTCGTCCGCGAACTCCCGGGCCAGACGGACCGCGTGCGCGGCGTTACGGGCGATCTCGGTGCCGTCGGGGAGCTGGGCCAGGGCCGCGTCGACCACCGTGTCGACGTCCGCCCCGGCCAGCGCCTCGGCGATCGCGGCGGCCATGGCCCGCGCCCCGTGCACCCCGTCGCCGTCCTGCGTGTAGCGGGCGTCGAACTCCGCGAGCGCGGCGGCCTCCTGCGGGTCGCCCGGGTGGACCACGGCGAGGACGGCGGCCCGTACGCACGCGGCGTCGTCGAAGTAGTGCGGGTTGTCGTGCCCGGTGGCGGGCGGCCGCAGCCCGGCGGCCAGATTGCCCAGCCCGGCCCGCACCGAGATCCGGGCCCGCAGCGGCAGCACCGCCGCCTCGACCTCGGGGGCCCGGGCACTGGCGGCGGCGACCGCGGCGGCCAGCGCGTTCCAGGCCCGGTCGACCGCGTCCCGCATCCGGCGCCCGGGGGAGAGGCCGTCGGCCTCGTCGGCGGCCGCCGCCAGCACCGTACGGGCGGCGAACGCGGCCCACTCGGCGTCGTCGGAGGGCCCGAGCCGCAGCGGCTCGGGCGGCTGGTTGAGGGCGATGGGCACCGGGAGCGTGGTGGTCGCGTTCTGCTCGGCGAAGGTGTCCAGCTCCCGGGTGAGCCGCCGGGTCCACTCGGGCATCCGGGCCGCCCGGTGCCGCGCGGCGGGCCACCCGGCGGCGTCCCCGGCCGCGAGCCCGAGAAGCAGTCCCTCGATCCGGGTGCGGCGGGAGGGGGTAGGGGCCCCGGTGCGGCCCGCCTCGCGTGGCGCCGTCATCGTCGCTCCTCCCGTACCGGCTCGAAGGCGGCCGCCACCGATGCCATGTCCCGTACGGCCGCGGGCTCGCGGCCGCCGCCCCGCTCCTGCGGGGTGTCCGCCGTGTCCGGGTCCTCCGGGGTGAGCAGTTCCGCGATGTCCAGTACGTGGTAGCCGCGCATCGAGGGCAGACAGCTGCCCCGGACCGGGCCGATCGCGCCCGCCCAGTCCGGCGGGATCGCGCTCTGCCCGTTCAGCGCCCCGGCCAGCGCCCCCGCCACCGCCGCCGTCGTGTCCGCGTCCCGGCCCATGTTGACGGCCGTCAGCACCGCCGTACGGAAGTCGCCCCGCGCCGCCGCGAACGCCCCGAAGGCCAGGCCCACGGCCTCCGGCGCGAGGTCCGTCCACGGGTATCCGGCGATCACCACCGCCGAGCGCACCGCCCGCTCCATCGTGAGCCGGTCCGGGTAGGGCCGCTGGGCCGCCGCCACCGCCCGGCGCAGCGAGCGGGCCGTCCAGGAATCCATCGGGACCACCGACAGCGCGGCCGCGATCACCGAGGCGAGGCCCGAGCCGACCATGGCCGCCGCCACCCCGGCCGCCACCGCCTGGCCCCCGTAGATCCCCTCGCCCTCGTGGCTGACCCGGCCGTCCACCGCCACCAGCCGGGCCGCCTCGGCGGGGCGGCCCGCCGCGAACACCCCGAAGGGGGCCGCCCGCATCGCGAGCCCGTCGCTCCAGGCGTGCCGGTGCTGGGCGGAGATCGGTGCGGCGAGGCCCCGGCGCAGGTTCTCCAGGGTGCCGCGCTCGCTGAACCCGGCCCCCCGGAACGGGCCCTCGTCGAGATCGGCGATCCAGTGGTGCCAGGCCCGCTCCACCTGGGTGACGCTGAGCGCGGAGCCGTGCCGGGCCAGCAGCAGCCCGGAGAAGATCGCGTACTCCGTGTCGTCCGTGCCCGCCGGGTCCTCGCTCACGAAGCCCTCGATCCGGCCCCAGCGGCGGCGGATCTCGGAGGGCCGCAGATTCTCCGCCGGGGCGCCGAGCGCGTCCCCGACCGCCAGGCCCAGCAGCGCACCCCTGGCCCGTTCCTTGCCGACGGCCGTGTCCATCGCGTCGCCCTTCCGATCGTCCGGCGAGTCCGTATCCGGGCCCTGTCCGTATCTGTGCCACGCGCAGGGCCGCCGGAGGCGGGAAACGGCGGGAAAAGAGCCACTCGGATGACCCCGGCCGGATAGCTGAGGCTGGCCTTTCTTCGCAGGTCAGAGGGGTGGTAAGCCAGGCCTGCCTTGCTGGCGGCGGTGGCCCGACCGGCGTACTTTGGACTTTGTCGAGGGTTGTACTCACAGGGGAGAAGTGCATCGTGGCCATCATCGAGACCGACGCCGTCCTGCACGAGGCGCACCGGGACAACCACACCCACCGGGATGTGAACGGCGGCTGGCTGCGCCCCGCCGTCTTCGGCGCGATGGACGGTCTGGTCTCCAACCTCGCCCTGATGACCGGGGTCGCGGGCGGTGCGGTCTCCCAGCAGGCCATTGTGATCACCGGGCTCGCGGGTCTGGCCGCCGGGGCGTTCTCCATGGCGGCCGGCGAGTACACCTCCGTCGCCTCGCAGCGCGAGCTGGTCGAGGCCGAGCTCGACGTCGAACGCCGGGAGCTCCGTAAGCACCCCAAGGACGAGATGGCGGAGCTGGCCGCGCTGTACGAGTCCCGGGGGGTCGACGCCCCGCTCGCCCTTGAGGTCGCCCGTCAGCTCTCCCGCGACCCGGACCAGGCGCTGGAGATCCACGCCCGCGAGGAGCTCGGCATCGACCCGGGCGACCTGCCCTCGCCGCTCGTGGCCGCCGTCTCCTCGTTCGGGGCCTTCGCGCTGGGTGCCCTGCTGCCCGTCCTGCCCTACCTGCTCGGCGCGAGCGCCCTGTGGCCCGCGGTGCTGCTCGCCCTGGCCGGGCTGTTCGCCTGCGGCGCGGTCGTGGCCCGGGTGACGGCCCGCAGCTGGTGGTTCAGCGGACTGCGCCAGCTCGCGCTCGGCGGTGCGGCCGCGGCGATGACGTACGGACTCGGCACGCTGTTCGGCGTGGCGGTCGGGTGAATCCGGCAGCGGCCCGGCGAACGGCGTAACCGGGCCGCCCGAACGGCCCAGCCGTGCGGCAGCCCGTGTGACGTACGTCTTGGCGCCGCCCACTGGGCGCGACCGGCTCCGCGGCCGTAAAATGAGACGCTATGCAGCGCTACACATAAGTAGCCGTTACTCGGTGGTTTCGTTTCCTTTGCCGCCGGGCAAGAGCCGTAAGCACCGCAGGCAACGACGCCTGCTCTCTGCGACCCCCCGGGCGCCGACCCTTTTGACGGCGACCCGCCCCCTGGCCGTCCGGTCACTTCCGGTCACCACGGTGTCCGTATGCTGGAACGAGCCTTCCGCTTCTTGAGAAGCGCCCCATCATGTAACCTGCACGAAATTTCGCAGAGGGCCAACGTCGTCCCTCGGCACTGCACATGCCACGACGACGACGGGAGAGCCGATGCGTATCGACGCCTGGTCGCCCATGGACGGTCGCCCCGCCCAGCAGGGGATGTACGACCCCCGCAACGAGCACGACGCCTGTGGCGTCGGGTTCGTGGCCACTCTGACCGGTGTGGCCAGCCATGAGCTGGTCGAGCAGGCGCTGACCGTACTGCGCAACCTCGAACACCGCGGCGCCACCGGCTCCGAGCCCGACTCCGGCGACGGCGCCGGCATTCTCTGCCAGGTCCCCGACGCCTTCCTGCGCGCCGAGACCCCTTTTGAGCTTCCCGAGGCCGGCGCCTACGCCGTGGGCATCGCCTTCCTCCCCGCCGACGCCTCCACCGAGGCCGTCCGCACGATCGAGAAGATCGCGACCCAGGAGGGCCTGAAGGTCCTCGGCTGGCGCGACGTCCCGGTCACCCCCGCACTCCTCGGCAACGGCGCGCGCGCCACCATGCCCGAGTTCCGCCAGGTCTTCGTCGCCGACGGCGAGTCCACCGGCATCGTCCTGGACCGCAAGGCGTTCGTCCTGCGCAAGCGTGCCGAGCGCGAGGCCGGGGTGTACTTCCCCTCGCTCTCCGCCCGCACCATTGTCTACAAGGGCATGCTCACCACCGGACAGCTGGAGCCGTTCTTCCCGGACCTCTCCGACCGCCGCTTCGCCTCCGCGGTCGCGCTGGTCCACTCCCGCTTCTCCACCAACACCTTCCCGAGCTGGCCGCTGGCCCACCCGTACCGCTTCGTCGCGCACAACGGCGAGATCAACACGGTCAAGGGCAACCGCAACTGGATGAAGGCCCGCGAGTCGCAGCTCGCCTCCGACCTGTTCGGTCAGGCGCAGCTCGACCGGGTCTTCCCCGTCTGCACCCCGGACGCCTCCGACTCGGCCTCCTTCGACGAGGTCCTGGAGCTGCTCCACCTCGGCGGCCGCTCGCTGCCGCACGCGGTGCTGATGATGGTCCCCGAGGCGTGGGAGAACCACGACTCCATGGACCCGGCGCGGCGCGCCTTCTACCAGTACCACGCCACGATGATGGAGCCCTGGGACGGCCCGGCCTGTGTCACCTTCACCGACGGCGTCCAGGTCGGCGCGGTCCTCGACCGCAACGGGCTGCGCCCCGGCCGCTACTGGGTCACCGACGAGGGCCTCGTCGTGCTCTCCTCCGAGGTCGGCGTCCTCGACATCGACCCGGCCAAGGTCGTCCGCAAGGGCCGCCTCCAGCCCGGCAAGATGTTCCTCGTCGACACCGCCGAGCACCGCATCATCGAGGACGACGAGATCAAGGCGTCCCTCGCCGCCGAGCAGCCCTACCAGGAGTGGCTGGCGACCGGCGAGATCGAGCTGAGCGACCTGCCCGAGCGCGAGCACATCGTGCACACCCACGCCTCGGTCACCCGCCGCCAGCAGACCTTCGGCTACACCGAGGAAGAGCTGCGCGTCATCCTCGCGCCGATGGCCCGGACCGCCGGTGAGCCGCTCGGCTCCATGGGCACCGACTCGCCGATCGCCGCGCTCTCCGAGCGCCCCCGGCTCCTCTTCGACTACTTCACCCAGCTCTTCGCCCAGGTCACCAACCCGCCGCTGGACGCCATCCGCGAGGAGCTCGTCACCTCGCTGCGCTCCTCGCTCGGTCCCCAGGGCAACATCCTGGAGCCGACCGCCGCGGCCTGCCGCAGCGTCACGCTGCCGTTCCCGGTGATCGACAACGACGAGCTCGCCAAGCTGATACACATCAACGCCGACGGCGACATGCCGGGCATGAAGGCCGCCACCCTCGCCGGTCTCTACCGGGTCGGCGGCGGCGGTGACGCGCTGGCCGCGCGGATCGAGGAGATCTGCACCGAGGTCGACGCGGCCATCGAGGACGGCGCCCGCCTGATCGTCCTCTCCGACCGGCACTCCGACGCCGAGCACGCGCCGATCCCCTCGCTGCTGCTCACCTCCGCCGTCCACCACCACCTCATCCGCACCAAGCAGCGCACCCAGGTGGGCCTGCTGGTCGAGGCCGGGGACGTCCGCGAGGTCCACCACGTCGCCCTGCTGATCGGTTACGGCGCCGCCGCGGTCAACCCGTACCTCGCCATGGAGTCCGTCGAGGACCTGGTCCGCGCGGGCACGTTCATCGAGAACATCGAGGCCGAGCAGGCCATCCGGAACCTGATCTACGCGCTCGGCAAGGGCGTCCTGAAGGTCATGTCCAAGATGGGCATCTCCACCGTCGCCTCCTACCGCGGCGCGCAGGTCTTCGAGGCCGTCGGCCTCGACGAGGCCTTCGTCGCGACGTACTTCAACGGCACCGCCACCAAGATCGGCGGCGCGGGCCTGGACGTCATCGCCAAGGAGGTCGCCGCCCGGCACACCAAGGCGTACCCCGCCTCCGGCATCGCGGCCTCCCACCGTGCCCTGGAGATCGGCGGCGAGTACCAGTGGCGGCGCGAGGGCGAGCCGCACCTGTTCGACCCGGAGACGGTCTTCCGCCTCCAGCACGCCACCCGCAACAGGCGCTACGACATCTTCAAGCAGTACACGGACCGGGTGAACGAGCAGTCCGAGCGGCTGATGACGCTTCGCGGCCTCTTCGGCTTCACCTCGGACCGGGCACCGATCCCCCTCGACGAGGTCGAGCCCGCCTCCGAGATCGTCAAGCGGTTCTCCACCGGTGCCATGTCGTACGGCTCCATCTCCCGCGAGGCGCACGAGACGCTCGCCATCGCGATGAACCAGCTCGGCGGCAAGTCCAACACCGGCGAGGGCGGCGAGGACCCCGACCGCCTCTACGACCCGGCACGCCGCTCCTCCATCAAGCAGGTCGCCTCCGGCCGCTTCGGTGTGACCAGCGAATACCTGGTCAACGCGGACGACATCCAGATCAAGATGGCCCAGGGCGCCAAGCCCGGCGAGGGCGGCCAGCTGCCCGGCCACAAGGTCTACCCGTGGGTCGCCAAGACGCGTCACTCGACGCCCGGCGTCGGCCTCATCTCGCCGCCGCCGCACCACGACATCTACTCCATCGAAGACCTCGCGCAGCTGATCCACGACCTCAAGAACGCCAACCCCGTGGCCCGCATCCACGTGAAGCTGGTCTCCGAGGTCGGCGTCGGCACGGTCGCCGCCGGTGTCTCCAAGGCCCACGCGGACGTCGTCCTCATCTCCGGCCACGACGGCGGAACGGGCGCCTCCCCGCTCACCTCCCTCAAGCACGCGGGCGGCCCCTGGGAGCTCGGCCTCGCCGAGACCCAGCAGACCCTGCTGCTCAACGGCCTGCGCGACCGCATCGTCGTGCAGACCGACGGCCAGCTCAAGACCGGCCGCGATGTCGTCATCGCCGCGCTGCTCGGCGCCGAGGAGTTCGGTTTCGCGACCGCGCCGCTCGTCGTCTCCGGCTGCGTCATGATGCGCGTCTGCCACCTGGACACCTGCCCGGTCGGCATCGCCACCCAGAACCCGGTCCTGCGCGACCGGTTCTCCGGCAAGGCCGAGTACGTCGTCAACTTCTTCGAGTTCATCGCCGAAGAGGTCCGCGAGATCCTCGCCGAGCTGGGCTTCCGGACCATCGAGGAGGCCGTCGGCCACGCCGAACTCCTCGACACCGACCGGGCGGTCACCCACTGGAAGGCGCAGGGCCTCGACCTCGCCCCGCTCTTCCACGTGCCCGAACTGCCCGAGGGCGCGGTCCGCCACCAGATCATCGGGCAGGACCACGGACTGACCAAGGCGCTCGACAACCAGCTGATCAAGCTGGCCGCCGACGCGCTCGGCGCCGACAGCGCCGAGGCCGCCCAGCCGGTCCGCGCCCAGGTCGCGATCCGCAACATCAACCGCACCGTCGGCACCATGCTCGGCCACGAGGTGACCAAGAAGTTCGGCGGTGCGGGCCTGCCCGAGAACACCATCGACATCACCTTCACCGGCTCGGCCGGCCAGTCCTTCGGCGCGTTCGTGCCGCGCGGGGTGACCCTGCGCCTGGAGGGCGACGCCAACGACTACGTCGGCAAGGGCCTCTCCGGCGGCCGCGTCATCGTCCGCCCGGACCGGGGCGCCGACCACCTCGCCGAGTACTCGACCATCGCCGGCAACACCATCGGCTACGGCGCGACCGGCGGCGAGGTCTTCCTCCGCGGCCGCACCGGCGAGCGCTTCTGCGTCCGCAACTCCGGGGCGCTCGTCGTCTCCGAGGGCGTGGGCGACCACGGCTGCGAGTACATGACCGGCGGCCAGGCCGTCGTCCTCGGCGAGACCGGCCGCAACTTCGCCGCCGGTATGTCGGGCGGCATCGCCTACGTCATCGACCTGAACCGCGACAACGTCAACGTCGGCAACCTCGGCGCCATCGAGGAGCTCGACGACACCGACAAGCAGTGGCTGCACGACGTGGTGCGCCGCCACCACGAGGAGACCGGCTCCACCGTCGCCGGGAAGCTCCTCGCCGAGTGGGACAGCGCGGTGGCCCGCTTCAGCAAGATCATCCCGACCACGTACAAGGCAGTGCTCGCCGCCAAGGACGCCGCTGAGCTCGCCGGTCTCTCCGAGCAGGAGACCACCGAGAAGATGATGGAGGCGGCGACCCATGGCTGACCCCAAGGGCTTCCTGACCACCGGACGCGAGGTCGCCCAGACCCGCCCCGTGGCCGAGCGCGTCAAGGACTGGAACGAGGTCTACGTTCCGGGCTCGCTGCTCCCGATCATCAGCAAGCAGGCCGGACGCTGCATGGACTGCGGCATCCCGTTCTGCCACAACGGCTGCCCGCTCGGAAACCTCATCCCCGAGTGGAACGACTACGCCTACCGCGAGGACTGGACCGCGGCCTCCGAGCGGCTGCACGCCACGAACAACTTCCCGGAGTTCACCGGGCGGCTGTGCCCGGCCCCGTGCGAGTCGGCGTGTGTGCTCGGCATCAACCAGCCCGCCGTCACCATCAAGAACGTCGAAGTCTCCATCATCGACAAGGCGTGGGACAGCGGCGACGTCACCCCGCAGCCGCCCGAGCGCCTCTCCGGCAAGACCGTCGCGGTCATCGGCTCGGGCCCGGCGGGACTCGCCGCCGCCCAGCAGCTGACCCGGGCCGGTCACACCGTCGCCGTCTACGAGCGCGCGGACCGCATCGGGGGTCTCCTCCGCTACGGCATCCCCGAGTTCAAGATGGAGAAGTCGCACATCAACCGCCGCATCGAGCAGATGCGCCTGGAGGGCACCAAGTTCCGTACGGAGGTGGAGATCGGCAAGGACATCGACGCCGCGAAGCTCCGCCGCCGCTACGACGCGGTCGTCATCGCGGCCGGTGCCACCGTCTCCCGCGACCTGCCGGTCCCCGGCCGTGAGCTGGGCGGCATCCACTTCGCGATGGAGTACCTGCCGCTCGCCAACAAGGTGCAGGAGGGCGACCTCACGGTCTCCCCGATCCACGCCGGCGGCAAGCACGTCGTCGTCATCGGCGGCGGCGACACCGGCGCCGACTGCGTGGGCACCGCCCACCGCCAGGGCGCGGCCTCCGTCACCCAGCTGGAGATCATGCCGAAGCCGGGCGAGGAGCGGACCGCGAACCAGCCCTGGCCGACCTTCCCGATGCTCTACAAGGTCACCTCCGCGCACGAGGAGGGCGGCGAGCGGGTCTACTCCGTCTCCACCACCCACTTCGAGGGCGACGAGGACGGAAACGTCGCGGCCCTCCACCTGGTCGAGGTCGAGTTCAAGGACGGTAAGCTGGAGCAGAAGCCCGGCACGGAGCGGCGCCTTCCGGCGCAGCTCGTCACCCTCGCCATGGGCTTCACCGGAACCGACCAGTCCAATGGCCTGGTCCAGCAGTTCGGCCTGGAGCTCGACCAGCGCGGCAACGTCGCCCGCGACGAGCACTACGCGACCAACGTCGACGGCGTCTTCGTCGCCGGTGACGCGGGACGCGGCCAGTCGCTGATCGTCTGGGCGATCGCCGAAGGCCGCTCCGCCGCCCGCGGAGTGGACCGCTTCCTGACCGGGACCAGCGCCCTGCCGGCCCCGATCCGTCCGACGGACCGGTCCCTGCTGGTCTGAGCACCACCCGGGTTCCCCCTGGGCCACGCGGCCCGGGGGACCCCCTCAAGACGTCCCGTACAACGGCGTGCGGAACTGAACGCGGCGCCTGCCTGTCCCCGACCGGACTCAGCGGGCGCCGTGGCGCGTCCGGGGCCGGTCGCCCCGGGAGCCCTCACCCGCCGGTCAGCGCCGAGGTCTGCGCCGCCACGGCCACGGCGAACAGCGCCACCAGCACCGCCCCGTCCGCGATCCCCGTCAGCTCGTACCCGGCGTACGTGTCCCCCCGGTAGTAGTACTGCTCGCCGTCCGGCCCGGTGAGCACGGCCCCCAGCACCCCGAACCGGTCCACGGCCTCCGGCCGGACCACCTCGCCGAGGTAGGCCAGCACGTTGAGCGCCATCAGGACGTACGTCACCACCGGCGTGGTCACCGCGGACACCGCACCGCCGAAGACCGTGCGGGCCCGCCGCACCGAGCGCTGCCCCTCCTTCACGCACTCCACGCACTGGTGGCCGACGGCCGCCTCACGCATGCAGTCCGGGCAGATGCGGCGGTCGCAGCGGGTGCAGCGGACATACGCCTCGTAGGACGGATGGCGGTAACACGCGGTGGCGGCGGCCTCCATGGCCGGCTCCTTCACTGGGGTGCGCAACGGGGCCGGTGGGGACGGCGGCGATCAAGATAGCGAACCGGTACGGGGGACCGTGTGCCCGGGGCCCGGCGGTGGCCTACGCTCAAGGTCCGCAGAGCGCAGAACGGGGGGCCGTCATGAACGGTGTGAACACGGTGGTGGGCACTGGCCCGGCCATCAGCCTCACCAAGGTGCAGGAGACGGCTCCGCACCTGGTCAGCCTCTACAAGAGCGCCGGGATCTCGCTGGAGAAGCACGGACTGGGCGGTCGGCGCGCGGCCGTCTACCTGGTCCTGGACTACTCCGGCTCGATGAAGCCCTATTACAAGGACGGCAGCGTCCAGGCGCTGGCCGACCGGGTGCTGGGCCTGTCGGCCAACCTCGACGACGACGGCACGGTGCCCGTGGTCTTCTTCTCCACCGATGTCGACGCGGTCACCGACATCGCACTCGACGACCACCACGGCCGGATCGACGAGATCGTGGCGGGCCTCGGGCACATGGGGAAGACCAGCTACCACCTGGCGATGGACGCCGTCATCGACCACTACCTCGACAGCGGCTCCACCGCGCCCGCCCTGGTCGTCTTCCAGACGGACGGCGGGCCGATCAACAAGCTCGCCGCCGAGCGCTACCTCTGCAAGGCCGCCCGGCTGCCGCTGTTCTGGCAGTTCGTCGGCTTCGGCAACACCCGCAGCAGCCAGTTCGACTTCCTGCGCCGGCTCGACGAACTGCCCGTCCCCGCCAAGCGGCCCGTCGACAACGCCGGGTACTTCCACGCCGGGCTCGACCCCCGGAAGGTCCCGGACGGCGAACTGTACGACCGGCTGGTCGCCGAGTTCCCGTCCTGGCTGGCCGCCGCCGGGGCCCAGGGGATCGTCCGATGACCGCACGCGTCCTGCGCGCCGCCGACCGTGCGCCGGTGCCCTGGAAGAACGGCGGCGGGCTCACCCGGGAGGTCGCCACCGGCCCCGGGGGCGCGGAGGCCGACGCCTTCGCCTGGCGGGTGAGCCTCGCGGACGTCACCGCCGACGGGCCGTTCTCCGTCTTCCCCGGGGTGGACCGCACCCTGACCGTGGTCGAGGGGCCGGGCATGGACCTCGTCGTGGGCGGCGAGCACCACATCGTCGACGAGCCGTTGTGGCCGCACGACTTCCCCGGCGATCTGCCCACCGACGGCTTCCTGCTGGGCGGGCCCGTCGTCAACCTCAACGTCATGTACCGCAGGGCGTCCACGCGGGCGGAGACCGCGGTCGTCTGCGGCACCGTCCGTCTGCTGCCGCCCCCGGGCGGCGCGGTGCTGGCCCTCTCGCTGGACGACGGCGCGGTGCTGGAAGGCGCGGACGGTGTCCGGCTGGACCGCTACGACGCGGTGCTGGCTGCCGGGGCGTCGCCCGGGGTCCTGCGGACGATGGGCCAGGCGGTGCTGATCACGTTCTCGGACAAGTGATCGTCCGGCCGGCGGTGTGCGAAATATCCGGCTGACGGGTTACCCGCCGCCGGATACGGTGACCCGCATGCCCGCATACGTATCCGGACGCACCGTGATCCGCCGTTATGCCGCCACGGACGAGAACGCCTCGATGGACCTCTGGTCCCGGGCCGGCAGCCTGGCCCATCCCTTCATCCCCGGCGAGGGCGAGGGCGAGCGCGCCCGCAAGATGCGCGAGATCTACCTCGTCCACGCCGAGAACTGGGTCGCCGAGTCGAACGGCCGTGTGGTGGCTCTCCTGGGCCTGCTGGACGCCGAGATCGGCGGCCTCTTCGTGGCTCCGGAAGCACAGGGCACGGGGGTGGGCCGGCGTCTCGTCGAGCACGCGGCGGCGCTGCACGGCTCGTTGACCCTGGAGGTGTACGAGAAGAACACGCGGGCCCGTGGCTTCTACGCCCGGATGGGCTTCGTGGAGCAGAGCCGCCGCGTCGACGAGGAGTACGACGAGGTCATGCTCCGGCTCATCCGCCCGGCCCCGGAGAACCCGGCCCGGAGCGGTGCGACGGACCGCCCGGCCCGACTCGGTCCCGGGGCCTGTCCGCCTGTCGCGCCCGAATGACGACAGGAGATGTCGGGTATCCGGTGTTCCATAGCGCCCATGACATCTTCATCGCCTTCGCCCGCACCGGTTTCATGGGGCGGCTTCGCCACCGCCGAGCCCGACTTCGCCGCCACCGTGCAACACCGCTTCCGGCTCTACAAGCACCACGTCCTGGCCACCCTGCGGAAGGACGGCTCGCCCCGCGTCACCGGCCTGGAGGCCGACTTCCGCTTCGACGAGCTGCTGCTCGGCATGATGCCGGACTCCCGCAAGGCCCTGGACCTGCGACGCGACCCGCGCTTCGCGCTCCACGCCAACCCGGGCCCCGACGCCGAGATGAAGGACGGCGACGTCCGCGTCAGCGGCCGGGCCGTGGAGATCACCGACCCGGCGGTCATCGCCCGCTTCATCGAGGAGGTCACCCCGCCCGAACCGTTCCACCTCTTCCGTGCGGAGCTGACCGAGGTGGTCCGCATCGGTCTTGACGGCGACTTTCTGGTCATCCAGTCCTGGCGGCCGGGGCAGCCGCTGCGCACCGTACGCCGGAAGTGACGACGCCCGGCGGCCGAGGCGTCCCCGGCTCAGGGGACACTCACCCCGCCAGCACCCGGGCCCGGCACTCCGACGGCGTCCCCCACGCGTCGCGCAGCGGCCGCGCCCGGCGCAGCCACCACGCGAGGTCCAGCTCCTCGGTGTACCCCACCGCGCCGTGCAGTTGCAGCGCGGTGCGGGCCGCCGCGTACCCCGCCTCGCCCGCCGCCACCTTCGCCGCCGCGACCGCCGCCCCGGCCCCGGGCACCCCCTCGGCCAGCTCCACCGCCGCCCCGTACAGCAGCGGGCGCGCGAACTCCAGGCCGAGCAGGGTGTCCGCGAGGCGGTGCTTGACGGCCTGGAAGGAGCCGACGGGCACCCCGAACTGGGTGCGCTGCTTCACATACGCCACCGTCGACCGCAGCAACGCCTCCCCGCAGCCCAGCGCCTGCGCCGCCGTCGCGAACGCGGCCCAGTCGCCCGCCGCCCGCGCCGCCTCGCCCACCCCCGCCCCGGCGGCCAGCACCTCACCGCCCGCCGCCGGGCGGGAGC
>NZ_NWVL01000087.1 GCF_002382885.1 Streptomyces sp. WZ.A104 | reverse complement strand
CGCCGACGCCACGCATCAACCCTGGCCGTTGAGGCAGGGCGGGGACGCGGGTACGCACACGGGAGTGCGGCACTGCGGTAGGGTCGCACTCTCAAAGTGGTTGCTTCGCAGTGTCGAAGGTCTTCGCGGTGCCGGTGGTGAGGTAGTAGCCGCCGGGGAAGATGAGCCCCTGGTCCTCGGGGAGCCGGTGGCAGGACGGGCCGATGCCGTCGAGCCGCTGGACCGTGGCGAGCAGCGAGTTGAAGACCAGGTGGCGCCAGACGGTCTCCTTGTACGGGCGCACCCGCAGCAGGACCAGCGGCCCGACCTCGGCGTACTCCACGTCCGCGTCGGCCAGCGACTGGAGGGGCTCGTCGACGGGCTCCTGGTAGATCCCGTCCGGCGACTCGGTGTCGTCGGTGACCTTGACGGTCAGTGTCCCGCCGAGCGTGTCGACGTAGAGCCCGCCGCCCTTGCCGATGGCGATGTGCGGGTGGCGCCCGGGCACGTGGGCCTCCCGCCCGGCCACGGTCCACTCGAAGTCGTGCGAGGGCGGGAAGACGTGGTCCCGCTCGCCCTGCGCGTCGAGGAAGGCCCCGGGCGACCCGTCCGCCCCCAGGGCCCACCGCAGGACCCGGATGTCCTCGGCGTTC
Source organism: Streptomyces sp. WZ.A104 (assembly GCF_002382885.1). Taxonomy (GTDB): domain Bacteria; phylum Actinomycetota; class Actinomycetes; order Streptomycetales; family Streptomycetaceae; genus Streptomyces. The sequence goes on along the minus strand of NZ_NWVL01000087.1, from coordinate 28,997 downwards.
TCGCCCGTACGGAACACGGCGAGGAGCCTGCCGCCCACGCGGCGCAGGCGCAGGAGGCGGGCGTCACGGAAGTAGCGGTGGAGCGAGGAGAACTCGCGGCGGAAGCCGTCGTCGTCGAGGAGCGTGGTGCGCGGCTCGCTCGCGTCGTCGTCCTGCGGCCCCTGCGCCCCGTCCGGCCCCCGCGGTCCTTCCGGCCTCGCGTCCCGTACGAGGAGTACGTCCTCGACCCCGGCCTCGCCGCTCGCCCCCGGCCCCCGCTCGAACCCGAACAGCAGCTGCCCGCCGACGGCGATGAGGTCACGCGGGATGGAGGGGTGCCCGGTGCGTACCCGCTCGGTGGACAGGAGCCGCAGCTCCGTCGAGCCGAACTCCTCGGTCCGCCGTACGTTCAGCGCCTCGGCCCGCCGGACCAGCTCGGCGGCCTGCGCGCCGAGCCGTCGCCGCAGCACCTCGTAGGCACCGGCATCCACATCGCCCTCCCCGCCCTGGGGCGCGGTGGCGGTGGCGGTGATGTCGCTGTCCATGCGTACGGCTCCCTACGTGTTTCTTCCTGCGAATCCAGCCCGCCCGGCGTTGGCGGACAAAACCCTCGTCCACGGCGGGGCTGCCCACCGCGGACGAGGGGGACACCGGCTACCCGAGCGCCCCGGCCCCGTTGCGGGAGGCGGCCTCGGCGGCCGGAGCCACCGGCGTACCGTTCGCCAGCGACGACACCGGCAGATCGGCGAGACCCAGGTCCTTCGCCGCCGCCAGCAGCTGCTGCACCTGGCCCGACGCCGCCCCCGACGACGACCCCATCAGCCGCATCAGCAGTGCCGACACCGTCAGATTCTGTACATCGCCCGTGGAGAACGAACCCAGCACCCGGGTCAGGTCGTCCGTGAAGGAGGACGAGCCGTCCAGCCACGGGCCGGCCAGCGCCTGCGCGGTCTGCGAGTTCTGCATGAACCCGTCCACGCCCTTGCCGAGCGAGACCGAGGAGACCAGCCGGTCGAAGAAGACCGAGTCGCCGCCGACGATGTCGATGTCGGCGTTCTCCAGCCCGGTCGCGAGGACCGTCGCCTGCGCCTCGGCGACCTGCCGCTGGACATCCAGCCCGGCCAGCCGGATCTCCTTCTCCGCGTCCAGCCGGAGACGGTACTCCTCGTGCGTACGGGACGCCTCGTCCAGGGCCGCCATCGCGGCCGCCTTCTCCGTGAGCCCCGCGGCCTCCGCCTTCAGCTTCTCGCCGATGACCGCCGCGTCCGCGGTCGCCTGGGCCTGGGTGCCCTCGGCGTTGGCGAGCGCCTTGAGCCGGGCGCCCTCCGCCTCGGCCTTGAGCCGGGCCGCCGTGGCCTCGGCCTCCGCGAGACCGGCCTTCTCGATGACCTCCGCCTCCGCGTCGCGGACCTGGACGGCGGCCAGTCCGGGTGCGGCCGACTCGGCCTGCACACCTTCCGCGAGCCGCAGCTTGGCCTGGGCGTCGAGGTCGGCGGTCTTGAGCCGGGCCTCGGCGAGCGTGAGCTGCTCGGCCGCCAGGTGGGTGGAGGCCGCTTCCGCCGCCTCGGCCGCCTTGATGTCCTTGACCAGCTTCTCCTGGGCCTCCGCCTCGGCGGCGATGATGACCGACTTACGGGCGCGCTCGGCGTCCTCGACGGCGCGCAGGGTGAGGATCGACTCCTCCTGCTCGGCGACCGTACGGTCCACCGCGATCCGCTCCCGGATGACGTCGGCGACCTCGCGGCGCTCGGCCTCGACCTCCTTCGTGGCGGCGATCCGGTTCAGCTCGGTCTCGCGCTCGCGCCCGATGACCTCCAGCATCCGGTCCTTCTCGATGCGCTCGCTCTCGACGGCGATGACCCGCTCGCGGTTCTTCTGCGCCACGGCGATCTCACGCGCCTGGTTCTCGCGCTGGATGCCGAGCTGCTCCTCGGTCCTGATGAACGCGGTCTGCGCGCCGAGCCGCTCCTCCTCCTGCACCCGCGCGGTGGCCGACTCCTCGCGGGCCCGCAGGCTCTCGACCTCGCGGCGCTGCTTGATCTCCGCCTCGGCCTGCCGGCGCTCCAGCTCCAGGATGGTCTCCCGGGCGTCGACGTCCTGCCGGGTGATCTCCTTCTGCTCGGTGCGCTGGAACTCGTTGGTGCGTACGTGCTCGATCGCCGTCAGCTCGGTGATCTTCCGGATGCCCTGGGCGTCGAGGATGTTGGCGCCGTCGAGCTGCGCCATCGGGGTCTGCTCCAGGAAGTCGATGGCGGCGTCATCGAGGTGGTAGCCGTTCAGGTCGGTCCCGATGACCCGGATGATCCGGTCCCGGAACTCCTCGCGCTTGGTGTACAGGTCGACGAAGTCGAGCTGCTTGCCGACGGTCTTGAGGGCCTCGGAGAACTTCGCGGAGAAGAACTGCTGGATGGCGTCCTTGTCGCTGGCCCGTTCCGTACCGATGGCCTGCGCGACCTTGATGACGTCCTCGACGGTCTTGTTGACCCGGACGAAGAAGGTGATCTGGATGTCGGCGCGGATGTTGTCCTGGCAGATCAGTCCCTCGCGCCCGGCGCGGCGGATCTCGATCGTCTTCACCGAGATGTCCATCGTCTCGGCCTTGTGCAGCACCGGAAGGACGACGGCACCGGTGAAGGTGACGTCGACCTTCTTGGTCTTGGAGATGATCAGCGCCTTGCCCTGCTCGACCTTCCGGAACAGCCGGGTGACGACGAAGGCGATGGCGATGACGATGAGCAGGACGACGGCGATGAGCACGCCGATGCTCAGAGAGATGGCATCCATAGAGAGTCCTTGACGGCTGGTTGGTACGGAAGTGGCTTGAGGAGGGCGCCTGTCGACGACCGGTCACCTGCGAGCGGTCATGTGTGACCGGTCACCAGCGACGGAGCACATGCGGCCGGTCACCGGACAGGGCGAAGGGCCCCGTGCGGCGGAGCGGTACGGCGACGTGGTCGGGGCCGGGCCCGGCTGGGGACGGGCCTGGCCGGGGTCAGCCGTTCGCCCTGTCCGGCGATCCGTGCGCTCTCGCGTTCGGACCCGGGTCGAGCGCCGCGTCGTAGGGCGAGACCCAGAAGAACTCGCCCTCCTCGTCGTACGCGTAGAGGAGCCCGGCGCCGCCCTTGACGAGCAGCGTGTCCTCGGCGCTCGGACCGGGAAGCCGGTGCGGCGGGTCGGCCAGGCGGACCTGTACGACGGCCGTCGATCCGTCGCTCGACGCGACCTCGGCCTGGCCGAAGTTCGCGGTGACCGAACCGGTGCGGATCGTGCAGACGCTCCCGACGAAGTCGAGCCGCGATGGCGGAGGTTCCGCCGGGAAGAACCGGCGGAAGCGGTGTACGAGTAGGCGGACGGCCGCCCAGGAGATGATCAGCGACCCGGCGAGCACGGCGACGGTGAGCACGGCCCGCGCGGCGCCGCCGGTCCCGCTGCGGTGCAGCAGGACCGTACCGGTGAGGCTGCCGAACCAGGAGAAGAGGACCAGCAGGGAGACCGAGACGGAGACCGGGACTCCGCCGAAGCCGACCGGACCGGTGTCGAGGTCCGCGTCGAAGGAGTCGTGGCCCGCGGCCCCGGCCAGCACCAGCAGCCAGAAGCAGATGACGACGATCAGAGCGGCGCCGAAGATGACGGCGGGGAATCCGAGTGCCGCGCTCAGGAACTCGTCCATCTGTCCCGCCCCCTAGCGGTTCTGCGCGCGGGCCTTGAGGCGGTGCGCGTCCGTGATTCGGCACGGGGGGCGGTGTGCGGCGAGCGGCCGGCAGGCGGTGGGAGGGGGGCGGGGCCCGGACGCTGCGGCGCTGCCTGAAACAAGCCGCGGCGACCGGGTCGTTCCCCTCAGGTTCCCCCGTCGAATCCCCCGTTGGACTGTCCGAGGGGGGCTCCTGTCTTCCCCCGTTCCCCCGTTCCCCCGTGCTCCCCCGTGTGTTTCCCCCGTGGTGTTGCTGACCTGATCCTGTCATCCTCGGGCCGCCCAACGCATTGCCGGGTTCCGGCAATCTTTATGCTTCCCTGATGCCGGGCACCGGCACCGCCCCCTGTGCGTTGGGGGAATGACAGGACTGTTGCGAGGCTGAAGGAGCGTGCGTGGCCGAGCCGAGGATTCCCGAGGAAATGCTGGGCAACTATGCCCACATTCTGGGCGAAGTGGCCACCACCGGCCGTCGACTGACGCGTGAGGAGCTGGAAACGCGCCGGGCGCTGGGCCGGGAGGCGGCGGATGCGGGGCATCAGCTGAGGGCGTTGGTGGCGATGCATCTGGCGCATACGCGCGTTGCCTGGCCGAGCGCCGCTGCCGGAAACTCCCCTGCCGTGACGGACGCCGTGCTGGCCGCGGTGGAACAAGCGGTCGATGCGTTCGCCGAGGGCTTCGAACGGGCGCAGCGGCTGACGGTGCGCCGGGAGGAGGCGGCTCGCCGCGAGTTCATCGACGATCTGCTGTACGGGCGAAGCGACTTGGCCCGTCTCGCCGAGCGGGCCACCCGCTTCGGCCTGCGGCTTTCCCGGGCGCACGCGGTCGCGGTGGCCACGGGCCCGGAGGCGTACACGGAGACGGACGCGGTGCCGCGCAGTGTGGAGGCGGCGCTCCTCACGCGGTTCAGCGGGCGCAAGATCCTGCTGACGACGAAGGACGGCCGGATCGTCTGTATCGCCCCGGGCAGTCAGCCCGACGTCCTGCGCTACTTCGCCAAGCAGTCGCATGCGGCGACGGACGGTGGCCGGGTCGCGATCGGCCGCCCGCACAAGGGCCCCGGCGGGGTGGTCCACTCGTACGACGAAGCGCTCGAAGCGCTGGACCTGGCGGACCGGATGGGCATGACGGACCCCGTGCTGTACACCTCGGACCTCCTGGTCTACCCGGTGCTGACCCGGGACCGGCAGGCGATGGCGGATCTGGTGCGCAGTGAGCTGGGCCCGCTCCAGAAGGCGCGGGGCGGCGCGGAGCCGTTGCTGAACACGTTGGCGGTGTACTTCGACGCGGGCTGTGTGGCCGCCGAGACGGCCCGCCGGCTGGCCCTGAGCGTACGGGCGTTGACGTACCGCCTGGAGCGCATCCACCAGTTGACCGGTTCCGACCCGACGGACCCGGTGCACCGTTACAGCTTGCAGACGGCGGTGATCGGCGCGCGCCTGCTGGACTGGCCCGCGAAGGAGCTGTGAGGGGCTCCGGTGACCCCGCGGGGGCGGGGGCCGCCGGGCCCGGGCGCGGAAGCTCTGGGGCCTCTGGGGCCTCTGGGGGCTCTCAGAGGTCGAACTCGTGCGGCGGCAGGTCGAGCGCGAAGCAGGCCTCCCGTACGACGGCCCGCTCGGTCGCGTCGAAGTCGCCGTCGGCGCCGCCGATGACGATGCCGATCTGTACGACGGCACGTGCCTCGGCGGGCTTCTTCTTCGCCTTGGCGACCTCCTGGAGCACGCTGACCTTGCCGAAGTCGAAGTCGGCGGTGAGCTTGTCGACGTAGTCGTTGAACCGCCGCTGGAGGTCGTCGGCGGGGAAGTTCTGGAGGACGTCATTGCTCGCGATGAGCCCCGCGACGCGCTGGCGCTCGGCCGGGTCGATGGAGCCGTCGGCGGCGGCGACCAGGGCGCACATGGCCATGCTCGCGTCCCGGAACGACCCCGACTTCAGCTCGTTCTTCTTCGCCTCCAGCTGCGTCTGCATCGATGAAGCGGATTCCTTGATGCGATCCCACAGAGCCATGACATCTCCCTACGTTCTGGTGCAATTCCAGAATAAAGGCAACTCTACAGACGTGTAGAAGTTAGCAGTCGGGACGGCCCGACGACCGGTGAACCGACGGCTCGTCCCCTCGGAGCGAAAGGTTTCGGACACGGCAACGGCCGGTCGGCACAGCCCTGATGGGCATCCGACCGGCCGTGGTGAGGCGCGGGGGGCACGGAGGAGAGGGGCTACTCGCGCGTCTCGCCCGCCGGTTCCGGCGTGAGGTCGTCGTGCGTCGGCAGCCGGTGCTCGGGGGCGGACCGCGCGGCGGGCGCCTTCTGCGCGCCGATCGTGTCCTTGCCGCCGCCGCGCCGGGCCTCGATCCTCGCCGCGATGGGCTGTGTCCACCGGGCGGTGAGCGGGCCGACGACGACGAGGATCAGGACGTACGCGGTGGCGATGGGCCCGATGCGCGGTTCGGTGGCCACGGCGAGCCCGGCGATGACGATGGAGAACTCACCGCGCGCCACGAGGGTGCCGCCCGCCCGCCAGCGGCCGCGCGTACCGATTCCCGCGCGCCGGGCCGCGTAGTAGCCGGTGGCGATCTTGGTGAGCGTGGTGATGACCGCCAGCAGTGCGGCGGGCAGCAGCACCGGCGGGATGTCGGCCGGGTTGGTGGAGAGGCCGAAGAAGACGAAGAACACCGCGGCGAACAGGTCGCGGAGCGGGGTGAGCAGCTTGCGTGCGCCCTCGGCGACCTCACCGGAGAGCGCGATGCCGACGAGGAAAGCGCCGACGGCGGCGGAGACCTGGAGCTGCTGGGCGATCCCGGCGACCAGGACGGTCAGGCCGAGGACGACCAGGAGCAGCATCTCCGGGTTGTCGGAGGAGACCGCGCGGCTGATGAGGCGGCCGTGGCGCAGCGCCAGGTAGAGGACGAGGCCGACGGCCCCTAGCGCGATGACCAGGGCGAGGCTGCCGCCGGCCAGGCTGACCCCGGCGAGCATGGCGGTCAGCAGCGGCAGGTAGACCGCCATCGCCAGGTCCTCCATGACGAGGACGCCGAGGATGACCGGGGTTTCGCGGTTGCCGAGCCGGCCGAGGTCGGTCATCACCTTGGCGATCACGCCGGACGACGAGATCCAGGTGACCCCGGCGAGTGCGACGGCCCCGACGGGACCCCAGCCGAGCATGAGTGCGGCTATGGCGCCGGGTGTCGCGTTGAGAGCGAAGTCCACGGCCCCCGACGGGTACTGCGTCTTCAGGCTGGTGACCAGCTCGGACGCGCTGTACTCCAGCCCCAGCAGCAGAAGCAGCAGGATGACGCCGATCTCGGCGCCGACCATGGTGAATTCCTCGCTGGCGTTGAGCGGGATCAGTCCGCCGTGCCCGAACGCCAGCCCGGCGAGGAGGTAGAGGGGAATGGGGGAGAGCCCGATCCGCCCGGCGATCCGCCCGAGGAGCCCCAGCCCGAGGATGACGGCCCCCAGTTCCACCAGCAACGCAGTCGTGTCATGCACGGTCAGCCCTCCGCAATGATCTCGGAGAGCGCGTCGACGCCCTCACGCGTACCGACGGCGACGAGCGTGTCCCCGATGGCCAGTCGAAAATCCGGTTCCGGCGACGGGTGCGCGCTGTGCGTGCGCAGCACCGCCACGATGGATGCCCCGGTCCGCGTCCGCGCCCTGGTCTCCCCGAGCAGCCGCCCGCCGTACGGCGAACGGGACCCGAGGGGGATGTGCTCGGTGACGAGGTCGATGCCCTTGGTCCGTACGGCGTCGATGGGCGCCGGGTCGATGAGGTGCGCGAGGGCGGTGGCCTCGTCCGTCGTCAGGGGGACCGAGAGCTGGCACGAATCGGGGTCGTCCTGTTCGTAGAACCCGATGAACCGGCGTCCGTCGTGGTGCACGACGACCGAGATGTGCTGCCCCGTCTCGGTCGTGAAGTCGTACTGAGCACCCACTCCGGGCAGCGACGTGCGGCGGGTTCCCATGGCTTCCTCCCGAGACGTGCGGCGGTGTGCGCGCACTTGGTGTTCTCTTTATCCGGTCGTGACTTTATCGGGCGGCCGAAAGCTGTCGGCCGATCCCGTTCGGCCGATGAGTTCTCCGCCCCCGGCAGGTCCTAACGTTGTCGTCGACCGCGCAGAAGCAGGAGGAACACATGGCCCAGCTGCTGAGAGTCCAGAACTTCACGGTTTCGAGCGATGGGATCGCCGCCGGTGAGGACCAGACGCTGGAGCGGCCGTTCGGCCACGTCGACCCCGGGCGGCTCTTCTCCTGGGCGGGTGCCACGGCGAGCTGGCCGATGCGGTCGGATTCCGGTGGCAGCCGCGGCCTGGACGACTACTTCACGCGCGACTTCGCCCGCGGCATCGGGGCGGAGATCATGGGCCGCAACAAGTTCGGGCCGCAGCGCGGACCTTGGGAGAACCACGAGTGGCGCGGCTGGTGGGGCGAGGAACCCCCCTTCCACACCCCGGTGTTCGTCATGACCCACCACGAGCGTCCGTCGATCACGCTGTCCGACACGACGTTCCACTTCGTGGGCGGCGACCCGGCCGAGGTCCTGGACCGGGCGCGCGAAGCGGCGGGTGACAAGGATGTCCGGCTTGGCGGGGGCGTCACCACGATCCGCGAGTTCCTCGACGCCGGTCTGGTGGACACCCTGCACGTGGCGGTCTCCCCGGTGAAACTGGGGACCGGGCTCCGCCTCTGGGATTCGCCCGACGAACTGCTGGACCGATACCACCTGGAGGCCGTACCGAGCCCGAGCGGGGTGACGCACCACCTGTTCTGGCGAAGGTGAGGCCGCCGAGCACCGACACTCGTGGCCACGCTGCGGCAGATGCCCAGGAGCATTCGCCCCGAGGCCGTCCCCACGATGGCGGGTCTGGTCATCGCCGCGGGCACCGGGCTGAGCCCCACTCTGTGGCGCAAGCAGTACGGGGACTGGACCGAGGCAGAACCGACACCGCTGGAGGCGGGCTGAGAGGCCGGGTCCTCACTGGTTCCGGGCCGTCGCCGTGGGTGCCGCGGGGGCTGCCACGCAGACGCCGATGCGGAAGCCCGGCGGCGCCTGCGGTGCGTGGCAGGTCCAGTGGTCGGGGTCGGGGTCGGGGACGTGCGGGGTCGGGCGCAGTGCGAGTCCGCCGCGGCCGTCCGGGCCCAGGGCGATCTGCCGGAACGGCAGGCGTACGCCGAGGCCGACTGCCTTGGCGTACGCCTCCTTCACGGCCCACAGCTGTACGACGGCGTCCCGCCGCTTGCGGCCGGCCAGTGGTTCCACGTCGGCGCGTTCCTCCGGTGAGAGGCATCTCGTGACGATGCGCCGGACACTCTCCGGGTCGTCCAGGGCGGCGCAGAGCTGGACGTCGACGCCGACCGTCCGACCGCGGGTGAGGCCGATCAGGCACACGCCGCCCGAGTGCGACAGGCTGAACTCGATGTCCGACGCGAACCGGGGGTGGATCGCGGGTTTGCCGATCGGTGAGAAGACGAACTCCCACTCCCCCGGCGCGACGGGGGCACGCCGGGAAAGCTCGGTACGCAGCAGCCACCGGGTGTACTGGAACGCCTGCCGGTCCGTGTCGAGAGCGAAGGCGTCGGCCCGGCGCAGTTCGTCGTGCGACAGCACGGCCCGCCAGGTGTCCTCGGCGGGGGCCTCCGCGCCGTCCGGAGGGTGAACCCGGCCCATCACGGTCATCACTCCCGGGACGCGGGGTGCGGCGAGCCGGTGTCCGTCATACGGCGGGGAGGCGAGCGGGATCACGTCCTGGTTCCCTCCACGCTCGGGTGGACGCTGGTCGGGCGGTCGGGTGCGTCGAGGCCGCCGGTCTCCTGCGACCGCTGGCCTCCGTACACGACCAGCGCCCAGAGCAGGCAGGCGAACGCCGCGGTGTGGAGGAGGGCGCGGACGATGTTCCAGACCACCCACTTCGTCTCGAAGTCCGCGCGGACGGCGGCCAGGTCCTTGATGTCGTCGGGGGCGCCCGCGTTCGCGAGCTGAAGGTTCAGGGGGGCGCTGGCGCCGAGGGTGACCAGGAACGCCACCACGTACAGGACCAGGGCTGCGACCAGCCAGGACAGCGCGAGCCGGCCGTGGCCCTGGCGGGCCAGATACACGGACAGGCCGAGGAGGGGGATCGATCCGAGGAAGGGGAGGATGAAGACCGGGTTGAGGATGGCCATGTTGATGGTCTGCATCGTCTCGATGAGCGTGCGGTCGGACGACCTGGCCAGGCCGGGCATGACCCCGTAGGCGAAGGCCGCGAACAGTCCGGCCATCAGTCCGGTGGAGAGAGTGGCGGCGAGCAGAGCGCCGGTCTGGAGGCCTCTCATGCTGCGTCTCCTTTGTGTTCTCGAAGGTGTGCTTGGCGGCGTGCTCGACGGTCTGCGGGGCACGGCCTCGGGCCCCGACGGTCTGCGGGGCACGGCCTCCGGTCGGCCCGTCGCGGGCGTTCTCCGGGAGCCGTGCCCCACGTCTGCCGTCTCCTGGCGTGGTCGCCAAGGCTCACCCGTGGTCGCTCAGGTGGCCGGCCCGAGCAGGTCGGGCTGCTTGGCCAGTTCGCGCAGCTTGCTGCCCGGGTCGGGAAGCAAGCGGCGCGTTTCCAGGTCGAGCAGGCCGATCACTCCCTCGACCCGGGCGACGGAGATTCCGTCGGGGGTGTGGAAGCGCTGCGTGAGTTCGAGGAGCTTGCCCTGCCCACCGGTGATGGCGCAGCCCACGTCGACCTCGTCCCCGGCCCGCAGCTCGCGCTGGAACCGGATGGTGGCCTTGAGGAGTACGGGGCCGATGCCGGCCTCACCCAGGACGTCCGGGGTGAGGCCGGCGGCTTGCAGGAACTGCCAGCGGGCGTGCTCCGCGTACTGCATGTACACGGCCTGGTTGAGGTGGCCCTGCCGGTCGAGCTCGTAGGCCCGTGCCTGGATACGGACGCTGAACGGATTCTCCATGCCCACTCCTCCTCAGGCCCCGACCGGATCGTCGAAGAGGATCCGCCAGGTGCCGTCGGGCTGCTCGCGCGAGACCACGGTGCCCTTTCCCCGGAGGTCGACCGGCGTGCCGGTCTCGTCCGTCCCCACGAGGTGCCAGTCGGCGTGCGTCATCGCGATGCCGCCGGATCGCAGCACGCTGGTCACGGTGATGTCGGCTCCCGTGATGACGCCGAACATCTTCTTGAGGGAGGCGGCGACGGCTTCGAGCCCCACCTCATGGGTGCCGTCCGGCGGGGTGACGAGAATGCCGTCCGGCTCGAACAGGTCCAGCATGGCCTGTGCGTCGTTGGCGTTGAAGGCCGCGGCGATGAGGCCGGGTATGTCTTCCGGGCGCTGTGCCGGCATGCGAGGTCTCCTTACTGGAGGTACAGGGCGGGCTCGGGGAGCGGTCAGCCGAAGATGCCCTGGCCCGGCGTGAGGATCCCGGCGGGGTCGTACTGGCGCTTCAGGTAGGTGAGCTGGCTCCAGCGCCTCCCGTAGTGCGCCTGCCAGTCGGCACGGGTCATCGAGGGCACCGCGCCGACGAGATAGCGCTTGGCCCCGAGTTCGACGGCGCGGTCGTAGAAGCGGCGGTTCTGCGCCAGCAGGCCGGGGACGTCCGGGTGGTTCGGGGCCGGTATCCGGATGAGGCTGACCTCGAAGAAGGCGTTCGTCGTGCACCTGGGCAGGACGAAGTTGGGCCGGGTGAGCGGCCGGGGGCTCATCGGCGAGATGCGGACGGGGCCGGGGCCCATCTGGGTCGCCGTCAGTTCGCCGAGCACGGTGTCGAGGTAGGCGGGGGTCTTGTCGGTACCGACGAACATCATGAGCCACGGCTTCTTGCTGCCCCAGAACCCGGCCTCCTTGAGGGCCGCCCAGTTCGGGTCGAATCGCAGCAGCCAGTCGCGGAACGACAGGTCGGCCGTCGGGCCCGCGGTCGCCTGGGGCGAGAGCACGGACTGCAGTCCGGCGACGTCCGGCTGATCGGGCGCCGAGTAGAAGATGCCGAGCGCGAGCCGGTAGGTCCAGCCGCCACCGGGCTTGGGGTCGGCGTAGCCGTTCTGGTCGCTGACCACGCCGGTCCGCATGACGGTCAGCGAGTCCCGCAGGAAGGCCGCCCGGTCGGTGTAGGTGAACTCCAGCGAGCGGACGTGTGTCTCCGCCGGGACCAGCCTGACGCCGGCCCGCACGATGATGCCGTACTGGCCGCCGCCCACGAGGACGGCCTCGAACAGCGCACGGTGGTACGTGCGGGAGCAGGTGACCAGATGGCCGGTGCCCGTGACGACCTGGAGCCACTCCACGGTGTCGGCCTGCGAGCCGTGGCGCTGGCTGGTGCCGCCGAGGCCGCCGACGCTCAGCGTTCCGCCGATCGACAGGTGGGCGAAGTCGTTGTAGACGGGCAGCGTCTGGCCGGAGTCGAGCGCTTTCAGCGCCAGTGTCGACCAGGTGACACCTGCGTCGACGTCGGCGATGCCCCGCGAGATGCTGTGCACCTCGCCGAGCGGCTTGGGGTCGATGGCGATGCCGCCCTCGACCAGGGCCTGGCCGTAGTGCGAGTGAGACTCGCGGTCGTCGGCGCCGGTCCCGCTCTGGCCGTTGACGGCCACGGGTATCCGGTGGTCGTGGGCGTAGCGGACGATCTTGCGGACGTCGTTCACCGAGCCCGGGGTCAGGACTGCTCGGGGGCGGCGGGTGAACATGTGGCCGAAGTCCTCGGTGAACGCCGACGGATCGGCGGGGAGGACGAGCGTGCCGTCGAGGGCGGGTACCTGGTGGATGCCTGACGTCGAACCGGGGGCGGTGGCCCACGCGCGGGCCTGGGGGTCCCACCCCAGGACCGCGGCGCCCGCTCCGACGACCAGGCCGGACAGGATCTTCCGGCGTGAGAGCTCGGTATGCATGCCTTGTTGGTACGCCCGTGGGCGCAAGGAGAACGCAAGGCGGCCGCCCGCCCCGCACGCTCAGTGCGCGGGTGCGGCGCTGCGGTGCTCCTGCGGGCTGATGCCGTACACCCGCTTGAACGCCGAGCTGAGAGCGAACCCGGTGCCGTAACCGACCTGCCGGGCCACGGTGTTGAGGGTGGCATCGGACTGGCGCAGCAGGTCCGCGGCCAGGGCCAGACGCCATTCGGTCAGGTAGGTCATCGGGGGTGTGCCGACGGTGCTGCGGAAGCACTGGGCCAGCTTGGCCCGGGACACGCCGACCTCGGCGGCGAGCCGTTCGAGCGACCAGTCGTTCGCCGGGTCCTGGTGGAACAGGCGCAGTGCCTCGCCGGCCACCGGGTGGGCGTGGGCCCGGTACCAGGCAGGGGCCTCGGTCTCGGGCCGGTCGAACCACGCCCGCAGTACGGAGATGAGCAGGGTGTCCAGGAGACGGTCGAGGACGACGCCCTGGGCGGGCCCCTGTTTGGTGACCTCGCCCGCCAGTACGGGGATGAGGGGCGAGTCCCAGGTGTCGGCGGAGACGACCAGCAGCGGCGGCAGTACGTCGAGGAGGCGCTGCCCCACGGCGCCGACCTCCTCGTACACGCCGAGCAGCATCTGCACCGGCCCGTCGGGGTTGCTGCCCCAGGTGCGTACGCCCAGCGACATCCGTTCGCGCAGCTCGACGCCCTCGGGCGTGACGCACTGCTGGCCGGGATGGACGATGACCTGCGGCGGGGTCGCCGGCTGGTCGCTCATCACGTAGGGGTCCGGCCCGCGGACGATGGCGACGTCACCCGGGCGCAGCCGCACCGGCTCGCCGTGGTCGGGCTCGACGTGTGCCTCGCCGCTGAGCATGACGGCGAGGCAGAGCGGTGACTTGTCCTGGACCCGGATCGACCAGGGGGGGTCCAGCACGATGCGGAGGAGGAATGCGCCGCTGGCCCGCGGCCCTTCGAGTAATCCTGCGAGTGCGTCCACCCGCCCAACATTAGACGACTGGACATGCATCTAGGCATCTCAACCATGGACCGTCCAGATTGCTGCCGTTCAGACTGCTTGCATGACGACAAACGAGCACACGACGTTGGTTCTCGGCGGCACCGGCCGGGTCGGCCGCCGAGTCACGAAGAAGCTGATCGATCGCGGTGTGAACGTGCGGGTCGGCTCCCGCGCCGGGAAGCCCCCGTTCGACTGGGAGGACCCCTCGACCTGGGCCGACGCCGTCACCGGCGTCCAGTCCGCCTACCTGATGTACTACCCCGAGGTCGAATGGCCCGGCGCGGGCGACGCCATCGGCGCCGTGGCCAAGCTGGCGGTCGACGCCGGTGTCCGGCGCCTGGTCCTGCTGTCCGCCCGCAACCAGGAGGAAGCCGTCCGGTGTGAGGACGCCGTGACGAGCCTCCCGGTCGAGTGGACGATCGTCGCCCCGGCCTCGTTCAACCAGAACTTCGACGAGGGCGTCTTCCTGGAGCCCCTGCGCCAGGGCGTGCTGGCCCTGCCCGCCGGTGACAACTCCGACCCGTACGTCGACGCCAACGACATCGCCGATGTCGCGGTGGCGGCCCTCACCGAGGACGGCCACGTGGGCGAGCGCTACGAGCTGACGGGTCCCCGGCTGTGGACCTTCGCCGAAGGTGTCGAGGAGATCGCCCGCGCGACCGGTCGCTCCCTGCGCTACCAGCCGATCACCCGGGAGCAGTTCGCCGACGCCATCGTCGCCGACGGCGCCCCGCGTGATTTCGCCGAGCCGCTGGCCACGCTCATCTCCGAGTTCTTCGACGGCCGCAACAGCTCCCTGGCCGACGGCGTCGAGCGCGCCCTGGGGCGCAAGCCCCGCGACTTCGCGGACTGGGTGGCCGAGGTCGCGCCCACCGGTGTGTGGGACGCCGCCTGACGTGAACCGGTGATGCCGCCGGGCGAACACGGTTGGCGGGGGCGGGCCTTGCGCTGATGTTGCGGGGCCGCCCGCACGATGCCGGAGATGAAACTTACCCGGCTCTGGACCTCGTTCGCCCAACAGGTCGATGCCCGCCCCGATGCCACGGCCCTCGTGGCGAAGGGCGGGCACGTCTCCTACGGTGAGCTCGCCGACCTCGTGGCCGACGCCTCGCACCGACTCGACCGGCTCGGTACGACCGGCGGCGAGCCGGTCGGCGTGCCCGCCACGAAGACACCCCGGACCATCGCCCTGGTGCTGGCCTGCCTGCGGCGGGGTGTCCCGGTGGTGCTGCCCTCACCGACACTGCCCGCCGCCTCCATGCAACGGCTGCTGGACCGGGCGGGATGCCGTCACGTCATCCACGCCGATGACGGCGGCTCCGCCCCCGCCGGCGCAGCCCCGGCCCCGGCAACTCCCCACGGCCCCGACGACATCGCCTTCGTCCTCACGACGTCGGGATCGACGGGCCTGCCCAAACTGGTGCCGCTCAGCGCGGGCGCCGTCGAGCGCTTCGCCGACTGGGCCGCCGTGCAGTTCGACCTGGGCCCGGGCGCCGCCACTCTCAACTACGCCCCGCTCAACTTCGACCTCTGCTTCCTCGACGTGTGGGCCACGCTCCACCACGGCGGCACGGTCGTCCTGGTCGACCCGGCCGCCGCCACCAACGGGCGCCACCTGCTCGACGCCATCGACGACAACGCCGTGACGGTCGTCCAGACCGTGCCGATGACGTACCAGCTGCTGGTCGATGCCGCGGGTGACGCCGGCCGGAAGCTCCCGTCGGTCCGGCACGCCATGTTCACCGGGGACCACATGCCCACCCGGTATCTGGCCCGGCTGCCCGAGGTGTTCCCCGACAGCCGCTTCTACAACATCTACGGCTGCACCGAGACGAACGACAGCTTCCTGCACGAGGTGGACCGGAACGCGATTCCGGCCGACGGTGTTCCGCTCGGCACGCCGCTGCCCGGCGTCGAGGCGGTCGTCCTCGACGATGCCGGTGCCGTGGTCACCGGGCCGGGCCGGGGCGAACTGATCGTCGCCACGCCGTTCCAGGCCGCCCGCTACCTCGGTGCCGACCCGCAGGCGCCCAACCCCTTCGTGGACGCCCCGGTCGGCCGCCCTCCGGGCTCAGCAGCCCGCTTCTACCGGACCGGCGACATCGTGCGCCGTGACGGCGACGGCCTCCTCCGCCTGGAGGGACGCAACGACCACCAGGTCAAGGTACGCGGTACGCGGGTGAACACCTCGGCCGTCGAGCAGGTGCTGCTCGATCACGACGAGGTCGCCGAGGCCGTGGTCATCGCCGTCCCGGACCCGGTCGCGGGCCACGTGCTGCACGCCGTCCTGCGCCGGGTGCCCGGGGCGGCGGTGGGGGCGCTCGGTCTGCGCCAGCACTGCGCCCAGCACCTGCCCACGGCGGCCATCCCGTCGACCCTCCGTCTGTCCGAGGCCCCCTTGCCCCGCACCTCCACCGGCAAGGTCGACCGCCAGTCCCTCGGCCCCATCCAGCGCCCGCCCCACTCCGGGGCGGCCGCCACCCGAAAGGAATCCATACGATGAACCACGAGAACCAGGTCAAGACGTTCCTGATCGAAGAGTTCCTGCCCGATGTCCAGGCATCGGAGCTCGCCACCGACTACGACCTGCTCAGCAACGGCGTCGTCGACAGCCTCGGGCTGCTCAAGCTCATCGCCTGGATCGAGACCGAGTTCGGCGTCACCGTCGACGACGCGGCCCTGGACCCGGACAACTTCCGCACCATCGACGCCATCGGCGCCTTCCTGGCGCGGGCGTCGGTGCCGGCCGAGGCGAGCTGACCCGTGCACGACGCATTCGCCGCCCTGCTGGCCGGCCGCCCGGTCGACACCGCGACGTGGTCGTCGTTCTGGGACGAGCTGAGCGCCAACACGCTGGACTCCGGCGAACCCGCGGCGCTCCTGGGTGCACTCGACATCGACAAGGTCGACCCCCGGACGTTCACCGACCTGGTGCGGTCGCTGCGCGCGCGCCGCACCGGGCCGGTGGTCCCCTTCCCCGGGGCGGTCAACGTGGTCGGCACGGGCGGCGGGGTATCGACGTTCAACGTCTCGACCGCCGCCGCCTTCGTCGCCGCCACGCTCGGGGCCCGTATCGTGAAGACCGGGTCGCGGGCCCACGCCAGCGCGTACGGCTCCATCGACCTGCTCGACCGGCTCGGTGTGCCGCTCACGAAGTCGTACGGTGAGACGGCGGCCTCCCTGGACCTCCACGGCATCGCCTTCGCCGGCTACTTCGTCTACCCGGTCGAGCTGACCGTACTGGCCCGGCGCATCATGCCGCTGCCCATGCGGACCTACGGCCGGATGCTCAACGTGCTGGGCCCCTTCCTTCCGGCTCTGCCGGGAACGCGCCAGCTCACGGGCCTGTCGAGCCCCGCACTTCTGCCGCTGGCCCGCTCCCTGGCCGAGGCGGTCGAGGACCGTGAGGTCTGGCTGTGCACCAACGACATCGGTGCCGACGAACTGATCGGCTTCGCCGGCAACGTTCTCCACCCCGGCGCCGGTGTCCCCGATCTCCAGCTGAACCCCCGCGACCTGGGTACGGCCGGCGGGAGTCTGGGGGACCTGGCGCCGGTGGCCGACCCGGCACGGGTCGTCGACCACTTCCTGGACGTCGTGTCCGGGCGGGCGGGCGAGGTGGCCACCCAGACGGTCGCCCTCAACGCCGCGGCCCTGCTGATCGCGGCCGAGCGGGAGACCGAGTGGCGCCCCGCTCTGGCCCGGGCGACGGCGGCGATGCGGGACGGCGCGGTGCGCGACCTGGTCGACGCCGTACGGGCCGCTCCACCGGCACCGTCATCCCTGACGAGCGAGGGGACATCCCATGTCTGACCTGTTCCCCCGCCCGCCGGGCCTGGCCGTGTTCCTCAACGCCGGTGACCCTCCGTTCGACGTGCTCGACGATGTCGCCGACATGCTGGACGAGCACGAGGTCGACGTTCTGGAGCTGGGGGTGCCGTTCCCCGACTCGATCAGCGACGGGCCGGTGATCCGCCGGTCCGCCGACCGGGCGCTCGCCGCCGGGACCGACCTCAAGGACGCACTCGCCTTCGTGGAGCGCTCCCGCAGCCGCCACCGCCACCTGCGGGTGGTCGTCCTCGCCGACTGGGCGCACACCGTCCGGCCCCGCTCGATGGCCCAGGTCATCACGGCCGTCGCCGCATCCGGGGCGGCCGGGGTGCTGCTCCACGGAGCACCGCCCCGGGTCCGCCCGGACTTCTACGACCGGGCCGGTGCGGCCGGGCTGCCCGTCGTCACCACGTGCTACGCGACCTCGGCCCCCGGGATCGTGGCGGAGGCGGCCTCCCATGCCTCGGCCTACGTGTACCTGGTGACGCACTACGGCACCAGCGGCTCCGGCCCGGCACCCGACCAAGGGGCGCTCCGCGCCCCCATCGACGCCCTGCGGACCCTGACGGACGTGCCCATCGCCGCCGGGTTCGGAGTGCGCACGGCGGCCGACGTCGAGCGGGTGCACGCGGCGGGTGCGGACGCCGCCGTGGTCGGCAGCCCCGTCGTCGCCTGTGCCGAGGCAGCGCTCGTCGCGGGCCGCGATGTCGCCGCCGATCTCGGCGCCCTCGTCACCGGCCTCCGTCCCCACCACTCCCGTTCGTCCCTGTGACCGATTTTCCCACCCCTGTGAGAGGAGCGATCCGATGATCGTGCGAGACCTGGAGAACGTCACCACCGTGGACTGGGGCAACGGCCTCAGCCGCCGCTTCCTGCTGGAGGCCGACGGTGTCGGCTACTCCGTCACCGACACCATCGTGCGCGCCGGTACGAAGTCGCTGCTGGAGTACCGCCGTCACCTGGAGACCTGCTACTGCATAGAGGGCTCCGGCGAGGTCGTCGCCCTCGACGGCACGTCGTACCGCATCACCCCGGGCACGCTCTACTCGCTCGACCAGCACGACGCCCACTACCTCATCGCCGACCCCGACACCGACCTGCGCCTCGTGTGCGTGTTCTCTCCCGCCCTCCGGGGCGACGAGCAGCACAGCCTCGACGCCTCTTCCGCCTCCGCCTACTGAGGGACAAGGCCATGCGTACCTGGGACGAAGAACAGCTCGCGCTGCGCGAGGGCATGGAGTTGTGGTGCCGTGACCTCGCCGACGTCGAACCCGGCACCGCCGAGACCGGGCTGCCACCGGAGGCGTGGAAGCTGGTCCGCTCCTCGGGCGTGCTCGGCCTGCCCTTCGATCCCGCCCGGGGCGGGGCCGGAGTCGACCTGCTCACCACCATGTTCGTGCTGGAGGCCCTGGGCAAGGGGTGCCGCGACGGAGGACTCAGCTTCTCCGTCGCGACCACCCTGTGCAGCACCGGGGTCCCGCTCCAGCACTTCGGGACCGACGAGCAGAAGGACCGGTATCTGACCCGGCTGTGCTCGGGCGACCTGATCGGCGCCCACGCCATCAGCGAGCCCGACACCGGGTCGGACGCCCTGAGCATGCGGACGAACGCCGTCCGCGACGGCGACCACTTCGTGCTCAACGGCACGAAGAGCTTCGTGACCAACGGGCCCGTGGCCGACGTGGTCGTCGTCTACGCCTGCACCCGGCCCGGCGGCGGACCCCTCGGCATCACCGCCTTCCTGGTCGACACGGACACCCCCGGCTTCTCGGCCGGCCGGCCGCTCAAGAAGATGGGCCTGACGTCCTCCCCGATGAGCGAGCTGTACTTCGACGACTGCCGGGTGCCCGCGGACCGGGCCATCGGCGGGATCGGGCGGGGCTATCTGCTGCTCGAACACGTCATGAAGTGGGAGATCCTCTGCTCCTTCATCATCAACGTCGGCGAGATGCAGCACCGGTTCGACCGCTGCCTCGAATACGCCCGTACGCGGACGCAGTTCGGCAAGCCGATCGGCTCGTACCAGGCGATCTCCCACAAGCTGGTCGACATGCGCATCCGGCTGGAGACGGCGCGCCGGTGGCTCTACGACACCGCCGAGCGGCTCGTCGCCGGAGAGGACGTCACGATGGACGTGGCGATCAGCAAGCTGCTGACCAGCGAGGCCAACGTGGCCTCGGGGCTGGCGGCCATCCAGGTCTTCGGCGGCAACGGCTACATGTCGGAGTACGGCCTCGACCGGGAGCTGGCCAACGCCGTGGGCAGCACCCTCTATTCGGGTACGACGGAGATCCAGTACAACCGGATCTCCTCGCTGCTGGGGATGTGACCGTGCTGCTCAAGGTGTGCGGCGCCACCAGCCGCGAGGAGATCGCCCTGGTCGGGGCCGCGGGCGCCGACCTCATAGGCCTGTGGCACGGGGTCCCCGGTGGCCCCGCCGACCTGCCCGTCGGCCGCTTCGAGGACCTGGCGGAGGCGTGCCGCACCGTGGAGGTGCCCGCGGCGCGGCCCGCACCGGAACCGATGCTGGTCACCTTCCTGCGGGACCCGGCCGCCATCGTGGACGCCGCCCGCGCCGCGGGCGTGCGGTGGCTCCAGCTGCACGGCTACCAGCCACCGGCCGTGGTGGCCGCCATCAAACGGGGACGGCCCGAGGCCACTGTGGTCAAGGTCCTCCACGTCAACGGCGACACCTGCGCCGAGCGCCCGCTGCTGGCCTCGTACGAACGGGCCGGGACCGACCTGTTCCTGTTCGACGCCACGAGTGCGCAGGGGCGGGTCGGGAGCACCGGCCTGTCGCTCGACCCCGACGTGGTGATCGACCTGGCCGAGGCGGTGACGCGGCCGTTCCTCCTCGCCGGGGGCATCTCGGCCGCCAACCGCCCGCGCTACGAGAAGGCCGCCTCCCACCCCCGCTTCGCCGGCATCGACGTCGATACGGCGGCACGGAACGGGACGGGAGCGTTCTGCGCCGAGAGCATCGGCGGCATCCGGCACGCGTGGCGTGCTGTCCCCGAAGTCGAGGAGGCCCTCTGATGGCGTCAGCGTTCCCGGACGCCCTGATGGGCGCCGACCGTCCCGTGATCATGGAGCTCAAGCCCCGCTCGGCCAACGGCGAGGACCTGTTCCGCGGCCGGTCGCCGGCCGAGATCGTGGCCCGTTACGAGGCCGTCGGCGCCCCCTGCCTCTCGGTCGTCACCGGCCGCTGGTTCGGGGGCGACGCCGACCTGCTGGCCGAGGTGGTCACGTGCACCGGACTGCCCGTTCTGCAGAAGGACTTCATCACCAAGGAGGGCCAGCTGCGGGCGGCCCGCGACCTGGGGGCGTCCGCGGTGCTGCTCACCGCGGCGCTGCTGCCGAGGGCGGCGCTGGCGCGGCTGGCCGAACGCGCCCTCGCACTCGGCCTCACCCCGTTCATCGAGGTGGCCTCTCCCGCCGAGGTCGAGGCCCTCCCCTCGGGCGAGGGCTGCGTGGTGGCCGTCAACAACAGGGACATCCGCAACCGCGAGCGCGGGGACGCCGACCTGGACCGCAGCCATCGGCTGCTGCCGGCCGTGCGGCTGACGGGGACGCCGTGCCCCGTCAGCGCCAGCGGTATCGACGACGCACGGGCGGCGGCCGGACTGCTCAGTGCCGGTTACGCCGGGCTGCTGGTCGGAACCCACCTGCTGCGGGCAGGCCACCTGGAGTCGTGGTGCGAGGAGCTCGATCAACTGCGTCGCACGACGCCCGCGCCGCGTCGAGGGGGGTGAGCGACAGCTCGTCCCACTCCACGGCATAGGGGACCCCCAGTTCGTTGGCCGCGGCGATCACCCGGGCGGCGAGGTCACTGGCCGCGAGGCACCGCTGACCCGCGATCAGGGCACGGGCGACCCGCAGGGGCCGTTCCTGGTCATAGGGGTCCAGCTCCATGGCCGACTCAAGGCGGTCCATGGCCTCCTCCATGTCGTCCTCCTCCAGGGCGGCCATCAGGACGACGTCGATCAGGCCCAGCACCCGCTGGCGGACGACCTCGCGGCGCTGGGCGATGCGGTTGTCGTAGAGGTCGTCGGGGAGCAGCGGCCCGGTGAAGGCGGCCACGGCGACGCGCGCACGCGAGACGCGCTCGTCGTCCTGCGCGGCGGCGACGGCCCGCGCCAGGTCCTCGAACGCGTGCAGGTCGACCTTGCACGAGGGCAGGCACAGCAGTTGCCCGCGGCGGTTGACGAGCGGGCCGTAAGTGGCGCGGGCCCGGGTCAGGACGTTCTTGAGGCGCCGCTGGCCGACTCCCGGCATCTCGTTGGGCCAGAGCATCTCGACCATGCTCTCGACCCGTACGGAACCGCCGGCCAGTACGAGGTACTTCACCAGTTCGCTGGCCCGGCCGGACCCGTGGAGCACCGTGTGGCCCTGGCGGACCTCGAACCCGCCGAGGACACGCACCTCGTAGCGGCCGCCGCCCGCCGGGGCACCGGTCCGGGCGGCCGGGGGCAGCCGGATGGCCGACCGCAGGACGTCGACCACGCAGTGCTCACGACGGTCGAGCAGGTCGGGGTGGCCGAGGCTGGCCGCCCGGTCGAGGGCGATCTGAAGGCACTGGTCGGCGTCCTCGACGCGGCCGACGGCGTGGCGGGCGTAACCCGTCAGCAGTTCGGCCTTCCAGCGCAGGCAGGGTGCGATCTCGCCGTCCTCCAGCATGCGTTGCAGGGTGTCGGCGGCCTCCGGCTCGCCCCGGCGGGCGCCGATGAACGCCTCGGTCAGCGCCAGGGTCACCGAGTCCTCGACACGGTGCTCGCGGGCGGCGGTGAGCAGCCGGGCCGAAGCCGCCTCGGCCCCCACCGCGGCGCAGGCGTCGGCGGCCTCGCAGAGGAACAGCAGACCGTCGCTGTGGTGGATCATCATCTGGCCCAGGTGGGCCTCGGCCTGGGCCAGATGCTTCAGCACCCCGGACATGTCGTGGTCGTTGGCCGCCACGATCAGGCGGGTCCAGGCCGCGTGTCCTGCCACCCAGTCGATGCGCAGCAGCTCGGCGAGCCGGATGGCGTCGTCGAGAAGGGCGAGCGACCGGCCGGCCTCGCCGCCGAGCGCCAGCAGTCTGGCCTCCATGATCAGGCACAGCATGCGGTCGAACTGCGTCTCGCTGCTGCTGCCGAGCCTGCGCAGCAGCATGGCGCCCTCGCCGGTCTTGCCCATGGCGGACAGGACCTGAGTGGCGAGGCCCCGCTGGACCGCCGCCACCCGGGCGGGCTCGCCGAGCTCGCCCCAGGTGATGGCCGCCTGGCGCATGGCGTTCTCGGCCCGGTGCAGGCTCGGTCCGTCGGGGCGGTCGGACAGTGCCACGCCCAGGGCTTCGAGCAGGCTGGCCTGGGCACGGGTGCCCTCGGCGGTCCCTTCGAGGAGCCGCTCGACCTGGGTGAGCGCGTCGGCGTCGCGCAGCAGCGCCCGCTGGATCAGCCAGTCGCTCTCGACCTCGGCGGCGAGATCGTCGTCGGCGCTCCGCTCGCGTACGACGCGCAGGGCCCGGCCGATGACCTCGCGCTCCTCGGCGAGCTGGCCGAGGTTGCGGTGGGTTCGGGCCAGGTGCAGCAGAACCTGGGGTGCGGCATCGGCCGCGGGCCCGAGGCGGGCCATCAGGTGGATGAACTCGAACGGGTCGAGCTGGTTGATACGTGAGGTGGGCAGTTTGGCGATGAGCGTGGCCGCCTCCTCGGGGTCGCCGCTGCCGACCAGGACACTGGCCGCGGCCAGTTCGGCGCCCTGGGACGTCAGCAGGGGGGCGGCCTTCCGGGCGACGGCCGGTTCGAGCGGTGCGAGCGCGGCCAGCGTCTCCCTCGACTCGTCGCACAGCCGCGACCAGCCGTCGGCGCCGACGGCGAACGGAATGCCCGCCTGGATGAGGCGCCGTAGCAGCCCCGGGTGGCCGAGACCTTCGACGAGGATGTCGTTGACCAGGGGGAACGCAGCCAGTTGGACCAGCATGTGACGGTCGGTCGGGTCCAGGTCGGCGGCGTAGTGGTCCATCAACTGGCGGATCAGGCCGGGGTGCCGGAGCAGCACGGCGGCGGCCGCCATCCGGTCGGATGCCCGGGCGAGCCGGCGCAGCATCACGACCAGCAGGGCCACCCAGCCGCCCGACAGGTCGTAGAGAGTGGTGGCGAGCCGTTCGCCGTCCTCGTCGCCGAGCTCCATACGGGCGAGGGCGTCGGCCTCCTCCGGTGCGAGGCGCAGGTCCTGGGTGTTGAAGCGTTCGGCGGTGCCCCGGAACTCCATGGCCGCGAGCGGCATGGGCAGCAAGCGGCTGCTGACCAGGATGCGCAGCGACGGCCTGCTGTCCTGCGCGAGGTCGGCCAGCCAGGCCGCGGCGTCGTCGGTGAGCGCTTCGGCGTTGTCGACGATCAGGAGGCCCGGTCCGGTCGGTGTGGCCAGCAGCTCGCCGATGCCGCCGGTGAGGCCGATGGCCGGGGTGCGCGGCCGGCCGGTCGGCCGGCCGGCCGCTTCGAGGACGGTGGTGGTGAGCTCGTCGACGGTGACCGGATGGTCGCGCGGCAGCCGTACCTCCAGGCCGCCACCGGCACGGCTGCGGACCTGTTTGACCAGGACGCTCTTGCCGAACCCGCCGCCCGCCTCGATGAGGACCGAGCTCCTCGCGTTGAGAATCTCATCCACCAGCCGCTGACGTGAGACGAAAGGCACGCGCGCCATACGAGGCTGTCCCCTTTTTATGCCAGCTGAACCGGCGACCACGGGCCCCCCACCATCACGCCCGGGTGATCGGATTGTAAGCTAACACGAACTAACCGTGATCAAGCCAAAGTCCTGATCCAAGGAACTGCCCGAGATTTTGTACGGGTTGGCCACGACTGCTGTCACAGCCGCGGGCTTTGTGCGGTTCGGGCGCTCGGCCCCCTGTTGTCACGGCCGTTCGCGCGGGGCTGGGACGCCCGCGCATCCCGTGGTGTTACGGCCATTCGCCCTTGCTGTTACGGCTGTTCGGCCCCGGCGCTGTGACGCCTGTGCATCCCGTGCTGTTACGGGCGGTCGCCCTGCTGTTACGGGTGTTCGATCCCGGCGCGTGAGAGTTGGTGGCCGGTGCCCTGACGGTGGCCGGCCAACGCCCGCTGCCGGGAGTCGACATGGCGGCGCCGGGCCTGGCTCACCTGCTCCTCGACCGCCTGGCGTACGACGTCGTGGCGGAACCTGTAGACCGCCGACCGGTCGGGGTCCCGGGAACCCGCGGCGGTCACCTCGGCGAGAATCCCGATCCTCAGCAGCGACTCAAGGGCGTCCAGGGCCGCGAGCACATCCAGTCCGGCGGCGCCCGCCACCACGTCGAAGGCGACGGACGGGCCGGTGACGGCCGCGACCCGGAGCAGCCGGACGGCGTCCTCGCCGATGGCGGCCTGCTTGGCGGCCACCAGCCGGGCGACCGCCGGGGGGACCACGCTCAGACCTGTCCGGTGCCGCAGCATCTCCAGGAGCAGGAACGGGTTCCCGCCGCTGCGGGAGTACGCCCGACGGACCGGGTCGCTGTCCGTGGCGTCGGCGCCCCCGTCGGCCCACAGCTCGTGCACGAGCGCCCGGGTGGAGGCCAGATCGAGGCCGCCGAGGGCCACTTCGGTCGCGTCGCCGACGTGCTCGAACGGGAGCATCGCCTCGTCCAGGCCGGAACACCTCCGTCGCTGGACCGATTCCGGCAGGTCGTTCCGGGCGGCGGCGACGACGCACAGACGGGCGTCGGCGGTCGTACGCAGCAGGTGCCGGAGCAGCGACACCGTCTGCGGGGTGGCCCAGTGGGCATCGTCGATCAGGATGGCGCAGGGCCGCTCGCTCGCCGCCACCAGCAACAGCTGCATCAGCGCCGCGAACAGGACCGGCTGCTCGGGCAGTTCACCGGGCGGGCACGGCCCCCCGAGCGAGGGAAGCAGCAGCCGCAGCGGCCCCCGGGCGGAGGGGGGGACGGCGTCGAGCGGATGGTCGGGCGAGGCGGCGACGTAACTGTCCAGGGCTTCCACGAGGGGCTGGTACGGGACGGTCGCGTCCACATCGCACCGGCCGACCAGCAGCAGCCCGCCACCGGCGGCCATGGTCGCCCCCGCCTCGCGCAGCAGACGCGTCTTGCCGATCCCCGACTCGCCCGTGACCAGGACGAATTGGCGCCGTCCGCGTACGGCCCGGTGCCAGGCCTCCGTCAGGGTCGCCACCTCGCGCCCGCGCCCCACGAACGGAACCGGCCGGTGCCCGGCGACGCCACCGGCGCTGGGGGCGGCCGACGGCGACGACGACGGGCCGAGCAGCGCCAGATAGGCGGCCTCAGTCTCGGGCGACGGGTCGGCGCCCAGCTCCTCGGCGAGGTACCAGCGCAGCCGCTGGTACGCCCGCAGGGCCTCACCCCGGTTCCCCATCGCCGCGCGCACCGCCATCAGGCAGCGGTAGGCGCTCTCGCGGTCGGGGGCCCGGTCCGTCGCCTCCTCGGCGAGAAGCGCGGCCCGGCCGTGGTCCCCCGCCTCCATCGCCGCCCGCCCGGCGATCTCCAGGGCCGCGACCAGGTGCTCGGTCAGCCGCTCGCGCCACCCGGCGACCCAGTCGCCCTCGTGCTCGGACAGAAACGGGGAGCGCAGCCGGTCCGCTGCCTGCGTGGCCAGCCGGGCGGCGGTGGTCACGTCACCGGAGCCGAGCGCTTCGCGGGCCTCGGCCACCGACCGGGTCGCTTCCTCCACATCGACCAGCACCCCCTCGTCCAGGGTGAGTACGTAGCGCCCGCTCCTCCTGACCAGCGGGTTGCTCGACTCGTCCTGCAACGGCCCGATGAACGCCCGCAGCCGACTCACCAGTGTCCGCAGGGCCGACGCCCAGGTGGGCGGGAGATCTCCCGGCCATATGACGTCGGCCAGTTCCTCCCGCGTCACTCCCTCCGGCCCGGCGAGGACGAGGCGTGCCAACGCCACCCGGGCCTGTGCGCTCTGAAGGTGATAGTCGGCGCCGGCGCGTCTTACGGCCATCGGCCCCAGAATCTTGATCTCGGTGTCCATGAAACCCCATCCCCCTGGAGTGCCTGTGTGGTGCCAGCCTCCGGCGGGGCGGTACCAGCAGGGTGCCGGGGGGCGATCCCCGGCAAGTGGGACCGAGGTGGTACTTCCAGGCCGTATTGCACGCCTACGGGAGCGATGCCCGGCCATATCAGCGCCGGGGGACGACCGGACGTGCCGGACGGCCGGAGGTGCCGGACGGGGCTCATGGACTTGCGAAGCGTTTGCGCCGGCCTTCGTACTGTGCGACCCGCTGCCCGATCACAATGACCAGGAGTGCGCCATGCACCTTCCCACGCTTGAGGTGTCCGTCGACCGGCTGAAGGTCGTGAGCCGGATCAACGCCTTCGACCCTGACACACCACTGACCACTTCGGGGGTCGATTCACTGGACCTCATGGAGTGGGTCTACGACATGCAGGAGCGGTACCCGGACCTGGGGGTGGACGAGACGATCGTCGAGAGCATCGACGACACCGTCACCTTCCGCGCCATCCACCAGCAGTTGGTGGCGGCCCACGACAGCGTCCCGGTCGCCTCCGCGGCCGGCGACGAGTGACCCCGGAGCCACGGATGTCGGGCATCGGCATCATCGGCTGGGGCAAGTACCTGCCCGAGGGACGACTCACCAACGCCACACTCGCCGCGCGGTTCGGCCTGGACGACGACTGGATCGTGCAGCGCACCGGCATCCGCGAGCGGCGGGTCGTGGGGCCCGGCGAGACCACCGCGTCGCTGGCCGTCGAGGCCGGCCGGCGGGCGCTCGAACACGCCGGGCTGCGGCCCGACCAGATCTCCCACCTCATCCTCGCCTCGGGTACGCCCGAGCAGCTCTCGCCGGCCACCTCCGCGTTCGTACAGCGCGAACTGGGCACGGCCGGCGGCGCCCACGACGTGAACGCCGAATGCGCGAGCTTCGCCTACGGCTTCGTGGTCGCGGCGGGGCTCATGGCGATCGACCCCCGCCCGATCCTCCTGATCGGGACCGACACGCACTCGCTCGTCGTCAACCCCGAGGACCGGGACCTGGGAGTGCTGATCGGCGACGGGGCCGGGGCGGTCGTCCTGGCACCTCACGATCGCAGCTGGCTGCGCGGGTGGGACATGGGCTGTGACGGGAGCAAGGTCGACAGCCTCAAGATCCCGGCCGGTGGCAGCCGCCTGCCGACGAGCGACACGACGCTCCGCGAGAAGCAGCACTACGCGCAGATCAAGGGCAACGAGATCTACCTGAACGCCGTCCGTTTCACCGTGGGTTCGTTGAAGCGGACGCTGGAGGCGGCGGACCTCAAGCCCGACGATATCGACCACCTGCTGCCCCATCAGGCCAACCTGCGCATCATCGACTCGATCCTGGAGCGCAGCGGCGTACCCCGGGAGCGCCTGATCACCAACATCGAGTACTACGGCAACACGGGAGCGGGGTCGATGCCGATCGCCCTCGCCGAGGCGCTCGACGCCGGGCGAATCCAGAAGGGCGATCGGGTGATGTTCGCGGCGTTCGGCGCCGGCATGGTGTGGCTGACCGCGCTGATCGAGTGGGGCGCGGGCGAACCGATGGAGTGGGCCTCATGACGGAAACCACCGCAAGCGCCCGCCCCTTCGCGGCGCAGCGCCCCGAGAAGCCGGTCGCCCTGGTGACCGGCGCGTCCGGAGGTTTCGGCGCCGCCGTGGCGGTCGAGCTCGACCGGCTGGGGTGCCGCGTCGCCCTCCACTACAACACCGCCGAGGACGGGGCCCGCGAGGTCAGCGAGAGCCTCGCGAACGACTCGATCGTCGTCCAGGCCGACGTCGGCGACTGGGACTCGGTCACCGCCCTGCACCGCCGGGTCGTCGAGGAGCTGGGCGAGGTCGACATCCTCGTCAGCAACGCGGCGGTCCGCAAGGACGCGCTGTTGATGAGCCAGTCGCCCGAGGTGTGGTCCCAGGTCGTCCAGACCAACCTGATGGGCACCTTCCATGTGTGCCGTGCCGTGCTGCCGTCCATGGTCAGGCGGCGCTGGGGGCGGATCATCAACGTGGTGTCGCCGTCGGCCCTGGTCGCCACGTCCGGCCAGACGGCCTACGCCGCCTCCAAGGCGGGCGTGATCGGCCTCACGCGCACCCTGGCCACCGAGTGCGGGCGGCGCGGAGTGACGGTGAACGCTGTCTCGCCCGGATTCATGGAGACGCGGATGACGGCGGGCGCCACCGAGAAGTTCCGTCAGAACCTCGCCGCCAACCTGCCGGTGCCCCGGCTGACCACCCCCGAGGAGGTCGCACCCAGCATCGGTGTGTTCCTGGACAACGACTACGTCACCGGCCAGGTGCTCAGCGTGGACGGCGGGATCTCCCTCATCTGAGGCGCGGCGGTCCGCACGGGAGGACAGCACCGGCAGGACAGCGCCGGGACGCCGAAACCGGGAGGACACCGCCGGGACGACAGCGGTGGAAGAACAGCGGCAGGAGGTAAGCGACATGGCAGTCACCGGTACCCCGCACGACGGGGCGCGGCTGCTGTGCTGGGCGGGCGCGGACGCGGCAGGCGAACGCGCGGCCCGGGCCGAGGTCGCCGAAGCGCTGCGCACCGGGGCCCCGGCACCGCGTCCGGCCCCGGGGCCGGTGCGCGGGGCGGTCGTCA
>NZ_NWVL01000086.1 GCF_002382885.1 Streptomyces sp. WZ.A104 | reverse complement strand
GTGCGTCGGGGCGGGTCGCGGCGTACCCGGCGGCGCCGCCCCCGGCGCCCAGCACCAGCCCGGTCGCGCCCGCCGCGCCCGCGGTGCCCAGCAGCCGCCGTCGCGAGACGCCGGGGCTGGAGTCCGTGGTGCCGGGGCCCGGGGCAGAGGTGCCGCTGGTTCCCGGGGAGGCGCTCGTACCGACGCGGCCCGGGGCCTGCTTACTGGTCTTGCTCACGTGCTCAGCCGATCTTCGCGTTCTTGTCGATGGTGACCTGGTCGATGTCCGACGTCCGTACCGTCACCTCGATCTTCCAGTCCCCCGCCATCGGGATCTGTACGCCGCTCGCCGACCAGTGCCCCTCGGCCAGCCGGTCGGGGACGACCGGCAGCGGGCCGATCTCCTGGGCCTCCAGGGTGAGGGCCACCTTCAGCTCGGGGACGTCCATCGGCTTGCCGTCGCTGCCGTCGATCCACACATGGAGCTCGTTGGAGCCGGTGCGGCCGGGGTCGATGTCGATGCGGACGGTTCCCTCGCCGTTCTGTCCGCCGGTGTCGAAGGGCATGCTCAGGTTGACGGGGGTTCCGGCGGCGGGTGCGGCCGCCGCGGAGGTGCCACCCGCGGCCTCCTCCGTACGGCCCGGTTCGGTGGACGTCAGCAGGGTGGTGACGGCCAGCAGGACCACGGCGACGGCGGTCTCGGCCAGGACCGAGCGGCGCAGCCCGGAGCGCTCCGCGTCGGCGTCCCGTATCCGCTTCTTCTTGGTGGCGGTCAGGGCGGCCCGCTGCCGGGCCAGTTGGGCCGCGCGCTCCGGATCGACGTCGGCCCGGGCGTCCTCGGACTCGGCCGCTTCGCCCGAGGAGCTGTCCGAGGAACCGTCCGTGTCGTCGTCCGGGACCTCGTCGTCCGGAACCTCGGAGGAACCAACCGCCGTATCCGTCAGCCGCCCCGTCCACCGCCGGGAGAACCAGGCGACGGCGAGCAGGACCGCGATCAGCGCGACCTTGAGGATGAGCAGCTGTCCGTACCGGGTCCCGGTCAGGGCCGACCAGGAGCCGACCTGCCGCCAGGACTGGTAGATCCCGGTCGCCGCCAGGACCACGACGCTGCCGAACGCGACCGTGGAGAACCGCCGTACCGCCGCGCTCCCGATCTCCGGCGTCCGGTACAGCGCCACCAGGAGCGAGGCCAGTCCACCGAGCCAGGCGGCGACGGCCAGCAGGTGCGCCACGTCGACCGGCATGGCGATGCCCGGCTGGATGCCGGTCGAGGCGTGCTCGGACATGGCCCAGGTGGCGGCGATGCCCGCGGCGACCACCCCGCCGCCGACGGCCAGACCGAAGGTGAGGTCCTTCTTCTCGCGCTCGTCCTCGCGCCGGGCGTACGTACCGAACAGCACGGCGATGAACAGGGCGGCCGCTCCCAGCAGCAGCAGCCGGGAGACCAGGGCGGCGCCGGGCTTGGTGTCCAGGACGGACTGGAGCCCGTCGAGGTCGAAGGCGTCGGCGAACCTGCCGCTGCCGGTGTACGGGTTCCGCAGCAGCAGCATGACCAGGGTCGCCGCGGTCAGCGTGACCCAGCCACGCACCACGAGCCGCTGCATCGGCAGGGCGGACGCACCGCGCTGCCAGCAGCCGAGGACGAAGGCGCTGCCGCCCACGAGCAGGACGAACCCGGCGTACGCGGCGTACCGCGCGATGCCGTAGACGACGCCGACCGGTCCGCCGCCGACCTCCTGGGAGGGCAGTGCCACCGTGGTGTCGGACGGGGCGCCGATGGAGAACGTGAACGCGCCGGAGATCGGGTGGCTGTCGGCGGAGATCGCCTGCCAGGCCACCGTGTAGGTGCCGTCCGGCAGCCCGGGGTGCAGCTCGACGCCGTAGCGGACGGTGGAGCCGTCGGACAGGTCCTTCGGCTCGGCGCCGGTGTCGGCGCGTTTGCTGCTGGGGTCCAGGACCCGGATCGACCCGTCGCCGACGGCGATCGCCTCGGAGAAGGTGAGGGTGACCTCCTTGGGCGCGGTGGCCACCACCGCCCCGTCCTGCGGGTCGCTCCCGGTGAGGGCGGCGTGCGCGGACGCCGGGCCCGCGCCGGCCAGCAGCAGCCCGAACACCAGGCTTGCCAGGGCGGCGAGGAGTGCGGCGGCGGCGACGGGCCGTCGTATCGGGGGCCGTCCGAGGCGTGGGGCGGTGGCAGTCACGGTTCAGTCCCTCACTGCTTCTTCGGGTTGTGGGTGGTTTCCTTCACCGGCAGGTCGACCGTGATGGAGTCGGCCTTCTCGAAGTGCAGCTCGACGGAGACCTTCTCGCCCTGCTTGGGCTTCTGCTTGAGCTTCATGAACATGATGTGGTTGCCACCGCGTTCGAGAACGAGCTCGCCGTTCGCGGGGACCTCGAAGGACGAGACCTTCCGCATCTTCTGGTCCTTCGTCTCGTGGATCGAGACGTCGTCGGAGAGCGGGCTGGTCACCGAGGTGAGCCGGTCGCCGGTGTCCCCGCTGTTCTGTACGACCAGGAAACCGGCGGCCATGTCGCTGACGGGCTGCGGCAGATACGCGTCGACGACCTTCAGCTCGGGCTTGCTCTCCGAGGAGCACCCCGCCAGTGCCAGCCCGGCGGTGAGGGCGAGGACGCCGGCGAGGGCCGTGCGGCGGCGGTTCACGGGGTCTCCCCCTTGATCAGCTTGGGGAGGTCCTTCGCGTACTCCTCGGCGGTGGTGTCCTCTCCGTAGAGGGCGTACCCCTTGTCCGTCTTCGGGGAGAAGGCGATGACCTGGGCGCCGTGCATCGAGACGACGGTCCCGTCCTTCTCCACCTTCGGCGCGTCGATGCCGATGCCGATCTGCCGCGCCCCGGCCTGGATGGTCGGGAAGTCGCCGGTGAGGCCGGTGAAGGTGGGGTCCTGGGCCCTGAGCCACTCTCCGAGCGAGGCGGGGGTGTCGCGCTCGGGGTCGGTGGTGACGAAGACGACCCGGAGCTTGTCCTGGTCGGCCTTGGACAGCTCCCGCTTGGCGAGGGAGATGTTGCTCATGGTCAGCGGGCAGACGTCGGGACAGTTGGTGTAGCCGAAGTAGATGAGCGTCGGCTTGCCCTTGGTCGCCTCGCGGAGGTCGTACTCCTTGCCGTTCGTGTCCGTGAGGACGAGGTTCGGCTTGGTGAAGGGCTGGTCGAGGACGGTGGCGGCCTTGGTCTTCGGTGCGGCGCTGACGTCGGCGATGGACGAGGAGCCCGTCCCGTCGTCACCGGAGCCGCAGGCGGAGAGGGCCAGTGCGGCCGCGGCGGCGAACGCCACGGCCGTCACTGCTTTTTTGCTGTTACGCATGAAAGGGGTGTCCTGAGTGTGGTGCGGGTGGTGGAACCGGCAGGTCAGGCTGTACGGCGACGCCCGGCGAGCACGCCGAACGCGACGCCCGCGATGCCGATGACGATGCCGATGATGCCCAGGGTGCGGGCCGTGGTGTCGCTGGCGGAGGACGCGGCGTGGCTCTTGTCGCCGCTGTCCTTCGCCGAGGCGTCGCTGTCGGCGGCCTTGTGGTCGTCGCCGTCCTTGGTGTCTTGGGCCGCGCCACCGCCGTGGTGGTCGTCGGAGGCGGCGGAGAGCTTCAGGACGGGGGCCGGGCTGTCGGGCTCTTCGCCGCCTGCCTTGGGCTCCTCGATCCAGCGGACGACTTCCTTGTTGTCGTAAGTCTGGATCGCCTTGAAGACGAGCTGGTCGGCGTCCTCGGGGAGCTGTCCGACGGAGACCGGGAACTGCTGGAAGTAGCCGGGCTCGATCTCGCTGCCGTCCGCGGTCCAGGTCACCTTGGAGACGGCCTCGGTGATCTTCTTGCCGTGCACCTCCAGCGGCTTGTCGAGCTTGCTCTTGTCGATCTTGATGTCCCAGCCGGGGACGGCCTCGGGGGTCACGGAGGAGAGCGGGTGGTCGGCCGGGAAGCTGATCTCCAGCTTCACCGTCGAGGCCTGGTCGCGCTCGTTGGGGACCTTGAAGTTGAGCGTCGCGTAACCGCCCTTGGCGGCCTCGCCCTGCGGCTGGACGCTGACGTGGGCGGCGGCCGGGCCGGCGATCAGCAGGACGGTGGACGCGGCGACGCCGCCGACGAGGGCGATACGGGAAAGCTTCATGGCAGGAATCACTCCACAGGAAGACAGAGAAGCGGAACATGGTGGTCCGGCGCGCGGGTGCGCGGCGGCATCACGACACCTCGTTCTCCGGCTCCGTGCCGAACCGTCGTCCGGATTACGCACCGAACCGTCGTCCGGCCACGCACGGAACAGGACCGTCGTCCGGTTACGGGGGATACGGGAGAGGTGTCGCGTCAGGCTGCGAGGGCGTACGGGGCCGGAGGCCCGCGCCTGATCACCAGGTGCTGGAGAGGATTCCCGGCCGCGGGCGGGGCGGCGTCGTCGGACGAACACACGGCACGCGGCCCGGCCGTGAGCTGCTCGCGCGATCCGGCCCGCAGCGCGCGGACGAGGGCGAGCGCACTCCGCAGGGACCGCAGCCGGGCCCCGGCCGCCAGCGCCTGGGCGCTGTGCGCGGAGAGCCGGGCCAGCCGGAAGAGGGCGATCTCGCCGCGCCGCAGCAGCCAGCCGGTGGCGAGCGCGACGAGGAGGTGGGCCACGAACATCGGCAGGCTCGGCAGCAGCGCGGACACCGTCGCGCACACCGCCGCGATGCCGGAAGTACCGTCCCCGGCCGCAGCGGTGGCCGCCGCGGCTCCTCCGGCGGACGCGAGGTGGCCGTGGCCCTGCGTGAGCGTGGCGGGGTCGATGCCCGCCGTGGAGACGATGCGATGGGCGTCGGCGGCGTCCAGCTGCCCGGCCCCGGCCCCGCACACGAGCCCGGCGGCGAACCGGATGAGCGAGTTGTCACCGCCTGTGGCCGAGGCGGCCGGAGCGCTGCCGTGGCTGCCGTACGCGAAGACGGCGTGCAGGGCGATCTGGCCGCTCGCCAGCGCACCCGTGATCGACGGAAGGGAACGCTCCCGTCCGGCGAGGGCCACGGCGACGGCGAGGACGCCGAGGAATCCGGCGAGCAGCGTCCACGCGGGGACGGCCGAGCCGGCGGCGAGGACATGCCCGGCCGCGGACAGCACGACGCAGACCGCGGTGAACACCGCGGCCCTCATGAGCCGCAGACCGGCTCCGGCGCGTGCGAGAGGCGTGGACATGGCCGGGACATCATCGCACTGCGCCCCCGGAAGCGGCACGGCAGGTCCGGAAGATCAGCCTCCGTCCCCAAGCGTGCTTGTTGCGCCTGTTCGCGGGGGATGTACGCACCAAGGACGCCTACGGGAACGGGTACGGGACCGCCCTGACCACCGGCCCGGGCGGTCCATACACCGGCCGTCCGAATATCCGCATCCGCCGAACGAGCGCTCTCCGGCCCGATCCGTGCTTACGAAGTGCCGAGGGCGGATACACGTATCGGTACGTCGAGCCGCAGCCAGGAGGCTGGAACATGAGCATCTGGTGGTCTCTCCATCTGCGGCGCGAAGCTGCGAGCGTTCCGCTCGCCCGTCGTTTTCTGCTCGGCACCATGGAAACCGCGGGGGTCGATCCGGACGTCTCCTTCGACCTGTCGCTGGCGCTCAGCGAGGCCTGTGCGAACGCCGTCGAGCACGGCGGCGAGCGGACGGCTCTCGGGGAGCCGGGGGATTCCGGGTACGGAAGGACCCCGCCGGACTCCGGGCAGTACCGGGTCACGGCCTATCTGGACGGCGAGAAATGCCGTATCGAGGTCAGCGATTCCGGGCCGGGCTTCCCCGCTGTGCGGGTGCTCCGCCCGGCCGCGCACATCTCCTGCGCCGCCGAGAGCGGGCGTGGCCTCGACCTGATCGAGCAGCTCTCCGATCACGTCCAGTTCGCCAACCGGCCGGGACGCGGCGCGGTGGTGAGCTTCGACAAGGTCCTGAAGTGGCAGGAGGGCGCGCTGCTCACGGTGTAGTGAGCGGCGCGCCCTCCCGAGAGGTACGGCGGTGGGTCAGCCCTTCAGCTGCGCCATCCAGGCCTCGACCTCGTCGGCCCGGCGGGGCAGCGTGTCGGAGAGGTTCCGGTTGCCGTCCTCGGTGACGAGGATGTCGTCCTCGATCCGGACGCCGATGCCCCGGTACTCCTCGGGCACGGTCAGGTCGTCGGCCTGGAAGTAGAGCCCCGGCTCCACGGTCAGGCAGACGCCCGGCTCCAGGATGCCGTCGACGTACGCCTCGGTGCGCGCGACGGCGCAGTCGTGGACGTCCATGCCCAGCATGTGACCGGTGCCGTGCAGGGTCCAGCGGCGCTGGAGACCCAGCTCCAGAACCTTGTCCACGGTCAGGTCGCCGAGCAGGCCCCACTCGACGAGCTTCTCGGCGAGCACGCGCTGCGAGGCGTCGTGGAAGTCACGGAAGGCCGCGCCGGGCTTCACGGCGGCGATGCCCGCCTCCTGGGCCTCGTAGACCGCGTCGTAGATCTTGCGCTGGAGCGGCGAGAACGTGCCGTTGATCGGCAGGGTGCGCGTCACGTCGGCGGTGTAGAGGTCGTTGGTCTCGACCCCGGCGTCCAGGAGCAGCAGCTCGCCCGCGCGGACGGCGCCGTCGTTGCGGACCCAGTGCAGGGTGGTCGCGTGCGGGCCCGCGGCGCAGATCGAGCCGTAGCCGATGTCGTTGCCCTCGATGCGGGCGCGCAGGAAGAACGTGCCCTCGATGAAGCGCTCGCTGGTCGCCTCGGCCTTGTCCAGGCTCCTGACGACGTCCTCGAAGCCGCGCGCGGTGGCGTCGCAGGCCTTCTGCAGCTCGGCGATCTCGAAGGCGTCCTTCACCAGGCGGGCCTCGGAGAGGTAGACGCGCAGCTCCTCGTCGCGCTCGGCGGTCACCTTGTCGGCGAGGGCCGCCTCGATGCCCGCGTCGTGGCCGCGCACGTTGCGGACCGGGCCGGTGGCCCCGGTGAGCGCGGCCGCCACCTCGCGGACGTCCTTCGCGGGGATGCCCAGCAGCTGCTCGGCCTCGGCGAGGGAGTGACGGCGGCCGACCCACAGCTCGCCCTGGCCGTCGAGCCAGAACTCGCCGTTCTCCCGGTTGGAGCGGGGCAGCAGGTAGATGGTGGCCTCGTGGCCGTTCTCGCCGGTCGGCTCCAGGACGAGGACGCCGTCCTGGGTCTGGTCGCCGGTGAGGTAGGCGTACTCGGTGGACGCGCGGAAGGCGTATTCGGTGTCGTTGGAGCGGGTCTTCAGGTTGCCCGCGGGGATGACCAGGCGCTCGCCGGGGAACCGGGCGGAGAGCGCGGCGCGCCGGGCGGCGGTGTGCTCGGCCTGGGCGATCGGCTGGAGGTCGTGCAGCTCCGTGTCGGCCCAGCCCGACTTCATGTTCTCGGCAAGCTCGTCGGAGAGGCCCGGGTACAGGCCGTTCTTCCGCTGCTTGATCGGTTCTGCTGCCTCGTTCTCTTCGGTCTCCTGCTCCGGGGTTTCCGGGATGAGCTCCTCAGACACGATGTGAATCTCCTTGATACGACGCTGGACCATCACCCATCGTACGGGCGTACGGAAGGGGGCCCAGGGTCCAAGGACCTATTACCGCGAAGCCCGCGGGAGGCTCACTCGAAGTGCGCTGCGAGGATCACGACGTCCTCGGCGGAGTCGTTCCTGTCCAGGCCGTCGGGAAGCACCGTCCGCAGGACGTGGTCGGCGACGGCCGCCGGATCGTGCCGCTCGGCCTTCGGTACGGAAGCGGCGGCGGAGTGCAGCCGGGCGAAGGCGCGGTCCATCGGGTCGCCGGTGCGGCGCAGCAGCCCGTCGGTATAGAGGAGCACCGTTTCTCCGGGGGCGGGGCTGAACTCCACGCTCGGCGCCTCCCAGCAGGCGAGCATCCCGAGCGGGGCGGAGAGCGTGGTCTCGACGTACTCGCAGCGCCGGTCGCCGAGGATCAGCGGCGGGGTGTGCCCGGCCCCGGCCAGCACGACCTTGCGGGCGGCGGGCTCGCAGTAGGCGAACAGGGCGGTCGCGGTCCGCGCGGGCTCGGTGAGCCGCAGCAGCAGTTCCAGATCGGAGAGTACGGCCACGGGGTCCTCGCCCTCCATCACGGCGTACGCCCGCAGGCTGGCGCGCAGTCGGCCCATCGCGGCCATCGCGCTCGGCCCGGACCCGCCCACGGAGCCCACGGCGAGGCCGAGCGTGTGGTCCGGCAGCGGCAGCGCGTCGTACCAGTCGCCGCCGCCCCGGGGCCCGGTCCGGCGCCGGGCGGCCAGCTGGACGCCGGCGATCCGGGGCAGTCGGCTGGGCAGCAGCTCCTCGGCGACGGTGGCGACGTCCGCGCGGGCGCGCTCCAGCTCGGTCAGGCGGGCCAGGTGCTCGGTGGCGTAGCGGGCGTAGAGGCCGACGAGGTGGCGCTGCTTCTGCGTGGGCTCGGCGGGCTCGTCGTAGAGCCAGGCGGCCGCGCCGAGGCGTCCGGCCGCCTCGGAGGAGAGGGGGAGGGCGTAGCTCGCGGCGTAGCCGAGGCGGGCGGCGACCTCGCGGTGGCGGGGGTCCAGGCTCCGGTCGCCGGGCAGGTCGGGGCTGGTGACCCCGTCCGCGGTGCCGGGGGCGCCGTCGAGGATGCGGCCCAGGGCGGTGGAGCCGCGCGGCACGGTCTCGATGAACCCGAGGTCGGCGTGGGCGAGCCCGAGGCCGATGGTGGCGGAGGGGCCTTCACCGTTCGCCGGTTCCAGAACGAGCAGGCCGCGGCGGGCGCCGACGAGGGCGGCTCCGGCGCGCAGCAGCTCGTGCAGGGCGTCGTCGAGGGTGCTCGTCGCGGCCAGCCGCTCGGTGAGTTCGTGCAGGGTCGTGAGGTCGGAGACCCAGCCTGCCAGCCGGTCCTGGATGAAGGCTCCGGGCGCTGCCGGGACCTCCGTCAGGGGAGCGGGAGCCTGCGTTGAAACCGGAACCTCTGGATCGATTCCAGCCACTTTCGGCAGGTGTGGGGCGCTCATGGCAGCCAGCTTTCCGACCGGTGCGATTCGTCGAATAGCATCGCAAACCCCCATGTGATTCTGCGCCACTATCAGTGCATCCACATGTACACGCACAAGTAACCCGATGTCCAGCATTGTCCCCTCGGGGTTCGGGGGATTCCTGCTCTCCCAGTGTCGGTTAACTTGGCCAAAAATTGCACCCCATGGACGCTATTTGCGATCGACTGGGGCTGCTCAGCAGGGCACCTTCGGCGTCTGGTCGCCGGGGGAGCGTCATTCCGGGCATGCTGGGTACGTAATCGTTGATGCGCGGGGGCAGTTGTGATCGCCCGGGCCATCGCCCAGGAACCCGGCGGCGGGTTCGGGCGTCCTAACCCGTGACGGTGACGCCTCCGCCCCGAGCGGCGGGGTTCGCACCGGGGACGGCAGGCGAGGCGCACGCACCCTCGTCCCTCGGTGGCCGGCCCGGCTCGACCCGCCCGGTTCGACTCCGCTCGACTCTGCTCGATTCGGCTCTGTTCCACCCCAGATCGGTTCTATTCGGATCGGTTCCACTCGGCTCGGCTCGGCTCACGCTCGGTACTGACGGCACGCCCGTAGCGCCCCGTACCGCAGAACTGATGAGTACGTACGCACAGCGAAGAGATACGCACGTGGTGTCACACCCGCGTGGTGTCATGTGGACTCGGCGTTCAACGGAAAGGAACGAGCGCTCATGCGCGAGATCCTCGGAAGGCGACGCAGGCTCCGGCTCCGGCGCAAGGAGGAGGCCGCCCGGCTCGACGCGGCCCTGACCTGCGCCACCGTTTGGCGGTGGCCTGTGCTCCCCGGAGCCGGGACGGCGTCGGCCGCGACGCACGGCGAGCGCGGCTGCGCCTGCCCCGAACCCGACTGCGCCGTACCGGGCGCACACCCCTTCGACCCCGGACTGCTGGCGGCGACCACGGACGAACGCATGGTGCGCTGGTGGTGGACCAACCGCCCCACGGCCCCGGTGCTGCTGGCGACGGGCGGCCGTGCGCCCTGCGCGGTGAGCCTGCCCGCCGTGGCCGGTGCCCGCGCGCTGAGCGCCCTGGACGCCCTCGGTATGCGGCTCGGCCCCGTCGTGGCGACGCCCACCCGGTGGTCGCTGCTGGTGGCCCCGTACACCCTGGAACGGCTCGGCGAACTGCTGTACGCGAAGGACTGGGTGCCCAGTTCGCTCCGGTTCCACGGCGAGGGCGGCTATCTCGTGCTGCCGCCGTCCGCGATCGGCACGGGCCAGGTCCGCTGGGAGCGGCCACCCGCGCCGACCGGAGCCTCCGCCTCCGCCTCCGATTCCGTCGGCCCGCGGTCGGCCCGGCGGCGGGTCAGGGGTGGGGCCCCCGCGGCCGCGGCCCCCTGGCTCCCGGACGTCGAGGCGGTCCTGGACGCCCTGGTCGAGGCCAGCACGGGCGCCCCGGGCGGCGGAAGCAGACTGGCGTACTGACCGCATGCGCCGACGGGCGCACCGACCGGGCGAACTGGCTGGCGTACTGACACGGTCTTCGGCTCACTCGTACGGGTGTGAGCCGGGGCCGGATCCGCGGTGTGCGGGTGCGGGGCGGCCCGGCGGCGCGCATTCCGCCGATATCGTCGCCCCGTCGTCAGAATTCGCGCAGTCGCCAGGTGGGGCCACCATGAATCTCCGCATGATCGGCCTCACGGCTGTCGTCGTATCCGCGTGCCTGGTTCCCCTGATTGCATCCGCGGATCCCGTGGGTACTCCGGTTGTCGTGGAGGGCCGTGCGGGCGATGCGGAATCCCCTGGCACTTCGCCAGAAAGTTATCAAGGAAAGCTTTCTGATGAACTATCCGGAGATGTGAGTGCCCCTTCCTCTTCGGTGTTGCGGAAATCACCATCGAAAACGGGCGCAGAAGCCGGACCCCTGTCTGAATTTGATCGCCCGGCTGACCCCGGTGGTGTCTCTGACGTCACCCGGTGCGGCCCCGAGGTGGTCGCGCCGGAGGGCGTCGAGGCGCAGACCTGCGTCATGGCCCGGGGCGGCGAGACCTGGGCGCGTACGTACTACCGCAATACGACCGGTGAGGAACTCCGGTCCGTGCTCACGCTGATGGGCCCGGGCGGCCGGACCGTGGAGCTCCACTGCGCGCCGACGGCGCACGACGAGCCGGGCAGCTGCGAGACGCCGCACGGGGCGTCGGCCGACAAGC
Source organism: Streptomyces sp. WZ.A104 (assembly GCF_002382885.1). GTDB lineage: Bacteria > Actinomycetota > Actinomycetes > Streptomycetales > Streptomycetaceae > Streptomyces. The sequence continues at coordinate 20,350 of NZ_NWVL01000086.1, read as the reverse complement.
CTTCGGCGTACTGGGCGGTCGCGGAGTTCGTGGGCGCGGGGCCGGTGCAGGAGGCGCCGCTGCTGCTCCGCGCCGGGTCCGACCGGGCGTCCGCCGACCCGGGTGCCGCGACGGGCTGAGCACCGCCGACGGTGGCGTACCGGGGCCGGGCGCGGGGGCCGCGGCCGGAGACGAGGACGCCCGGTCGCTGGCGACGGGGGATGCACCAGCGACCGGGCTTTTAGAACCGTAACAAGAGATCTGCCGTTCGCAAATTCGATCTCGCCTGTAGGGACAGGGATTTACTTACGAGTACGGTGGGTTGTGACGCGGGTCACCGTCTGCGGCGGCTCCTTGCCCGTGTCAGCTGAGCGTCACCTGGCGGTTGGTGAGCCCGCTCCGGGCGCGCCGCTCCTCGGCGGTGAGCGGGGCGTCGGAGGCGAGCGCGGAGGCCAGCCGCTCGGCGAACGCGACGGCGGGCTTCTCGCAGGCCTCGGCGCCCATCGAGCTCGGCAGGTCCCAGACGGGGACGACCAGCCCGTGCGCCCGGAACGAGCCGACGAGCCGGGTGCCTTCGCCGAGCGAGGAAGCGCCCGCGGCGTGCAGCCGGGCGAGCGCGTCGAGGAGCTGCTCCTCGGGGTGCGGCATGACCCAGCGCAGGTGGTTCTTCTCCGGGGTCTCGCACCAGTACGCGGCATCGACGCCGGACAGCAGCGTCGTCGGGATCGCGGCGGCGTTGGCGCGCTCCAGGGAGGCGGACACCTCGGGTGCCGCGTTCTCCGCGTCGGGCACCCAGAACTCGAACCCGGTGTGCACGTCCGGCTCGAACGCGGCGTCGGGGGCGAGGAGATCCTGGAGGCGGGGGCCGTCGGCCGGGACCCGGCGGGCGGCCACGGGCGAGCCGGGCTCGGCCTCCAGGGCCCGCTGGAGGGTGTCCGCGAGGTCGCGGCTGAGGTCGCCGGACGAGGTGTCGTTCTGCAGGGCGAGCAGGACGGAACCGTCGTCGCGGCGCAGGGCGGGCCACGCCATCGGCAGGACCGTCGCGAGCGTCACCGACGGAACGCCCTCGGGCAGCCCGTCCTTCAGGGTCAGTTCGACCGTGGCGGCAGGCACCAGCTCGCGCAGCGCGACCCAGTCGCACTCGCCCGCGAGCCCCTCGAAGGGGCGGTGCACGAGCTCGGTCACGGCCTGGGCGGCGGCGCGTCCGTGACACGCCTTGTAGCGACGGCCCGAACCGCACGGGCAGGGCTCACGGGCCCCGACGACCGGGATCTCACCGTCCTTGAGCTGCTGCTTCCCGGCCTTGGACTGAGGGCGCTTCTTGGCCATGCTGGGCGTTCTCCCGAGTGCGACGGTACGACGGTGCTACAGAGCGGTATCGGCGCGAGCCTAGCGGCCCGGGAGGATGCGGCGGCACCGCGCGGCGTACGGGGCGTGCTGACGGGCGGTCGCCCGGGGCGGGTGCCCCTGGGGCGGGCCGCGACCGGGGCGGGTGTCCCGGGTGTCTCCGGGGTGGGTCGTGTCCGTCGGGCGCGGGTTCTTGGGGGCGGGTTGTCTCGTTCGGGGCGGGTGTCCCGGGTTCGGCCCGCGCCGGTCGCGGGCGGGTACCCGGGGCGGCCCGTGTCGTCCGGATCAGCCGACGTCGTCGAAGGCCTCGGAGAGGTCCAGCCCGGGAAAGCCGGCAGGCCCGCCGACGCCGGGCAGCCCGCCGATGCCGACCGGCCCGCCGATGCCGGGAGGGCCACCGATTCCGGGCGGTCCACCGACGCCGGGCGGCTTCTTCGAGGAGACCAGGGCCCAGACGGTGACCTCGCCGGAGGCGTTGTCGCGTACGCCCCACTCCTGGGCCAGGGCGCTGATGATGTTGAGCCCCCGGCCGCCGCGGGCCGTCACCGAAGGGGTTGCCGGAACGGGGCGGGTCGGGCCGCCGCCGTCCGTGACCTCCACGGTCAGGCCGCCGTGCGTGTCCACCCGCCAGGCGGCGCGGATGTCGCCGTCGCCGACGTCGGCGTGCCGCCCCAGGGGCCTGCCGTGCCGACAGGCGTTGCTGAGAAGTTCGGAAAGGATCAGAACGGCGTCGTCGACGACCGCGTCCGACACCCCGTTGCCGCGCAACTGCTCACGCATCCGGTGTCGTGCCTGCCGCACGCCGGCAGGGCCATGAGGAACGGCCATGCTCGACGACGCGGGCACCTCTTGTGCCACCACCAACGCCACCCCCGAGACCTCCTTCGCCCCATGCCACGGGTTGGATGCCCCACTGAGCTGGACCGGAAACCGGCCAAAGCGCTGCTGGTGACGCACTCGTAACGATCGAATGCACAGCGAGTGCGCCGGTGTACTCCCCGTAACGGGAGGTGTCGGGTGGCGCTTATGTGTTAAATGCGGCCCAGTTGGGACAGAACCTGCTTGGGGCGGTTGGTGATGATCGCCTCGACGCCGAGTTCGGCGCAGAGCTCGACGTCGGCCGGTTCGTTCACGGTCCACACGTGCACCCGCTGCCCGGCGCGGTGGAGCCGTTCGATGTAGCCGGGGTGGCTGCGCACGATCCGCATGCCGGGTCCCGCGATCCGGGCCCCGGCGGGCAGCCGCCCGTCCCGCAGCCGGGGCGAGACGAACTGCATCAGATAGACCGCGGGCAGCGTGGGCGCCGCCGCCTGGACACGGTGCAGGGAGCGGGCGGAGAAGCTCATGATGCGGATGGGCGGGGGCTCGTCGGCGACGGCGGGCGGATCGGCGAGCCCGAAGCGCTTGAGCAGGTGGAGGAGCCGCTCCTCCACCTGTCCGGCCCACCGGGTGGGGTGCTTCGTCTCGATGGCCAGCTGGAGCGGCCGCCCGGTCGCCCGTACCTCGGTGAACAGCTCCAGGAGCCGTTCCAGGGTGAGTACGGAGGTGAGCTCGCCCGGCACCGGATCCCAGTCGGGGGACTCCTCACGGTCCTTCCAGGAGCCGAAGTCGAGGGCGGCGAGGTCCGCCAGCTCCAGCGCCGAGACGGCGCCGCGCCCGTTCGACGTACGGTTCACCCGCCGGTCGTGGACGCAGACGAGATGCCCGTCGGCGGTCAGCCGGACGTCGCACTCCAGGGCGTCGGCGCCGTCCTCGATCGCCTTGCGGTAGGCGGCCAGGGTGTGTTCGGGGGCGTCGTCGGAGGCGCCGCGATGGGCGACGACCTGGATCGAGGTGTGCGTGCTGCGCTGTCGTGCTTGGGTCACCCGCGCCATGGTGTCACCGCCACGGGGGTGGGTGAGCACATGTCACCCTGGAGGTCTGTTTTGTCTGATGTAAAGATTGGTGTGCGGATGCACAGGTACTGCTTACAGTGACCCGACGCGCTGTGGGAAAAGCTGACCGCAGACACGTGCACAGCGGATTTCCTGCCGAAGACCGACTGGATGCCGAGTGGAACCGAGGAGCAAAGAGCTGTGAGCACCGAGAACGAGGGCAACGAGGACAACGCGGTACAGGCCGCGCCGTCCGTTCCGTCCGCACCTCCCGTGCCGGCCGCCACTCCCGTGCCGGCCCCTGACGGAGCGACACCCCCGTCGTCGCCCTCGTCACCGCCGGCTCCGCCCCAGGACACCACACACACCACCCAGGACACGCCGGGCGACGCCACCGCACCGGCCGCCCCCGCGCAGACGGAAGCCCCGCGCCACGACCCCACACACCAGGGCGCCCCGCACCAGGGCGCCCCGGCCTCCCACCCCACAACGCCCCACGCCCCCCACCCCTCACACCCGCCGCAGCACTCCCCGTACGGCGCGGCGCCCGAGCCCCCCGCGGGCGCAGCCGCCTGGCCGCCGCCCCCGCCGACCGTCCCGTCGTACGCCGGCGGGGACGCCGGTCACGCGTCCGGCGGCATCGGCAACGGGAGCGGCCACGGCCCGGTCTGGGGCGCTCCGGTCCCGCCCGGCTCCGAACCGGCGCGCGGCAAGCGCCGGGGCGGCGGGCTGGTGGCGGCCGTCGCGGTGGCGGCGCTCGTCGCGGGCGGTATCGGCGGCGCTCTCGGTTACTGGGCGGCCGACCGCAACGACAGCCGGACCTCGGGCGGCTCGACCACGATCTCGGCGTCGGACACCCCGAGGGACCTGAAGCGCCCCGCGGGCACGGTGGCCGGGGTCGCGGCGAAGGCGCTGCCCAGCGTGGTCACGATCGACGCGCAGGGGGACAGCGGCGAGGGCGGCACGGGCACCGGCTTCGTGTACGACAAGGAGGGCCACATCCTCACGAACAACCACGTAGTGGCCTCCGCGGCGGAGGCCGGTGAACTGTCGGCGACGTTCTCCAACGGCAAGAAGTACGCGGCCGAGGTGGTCGGCCGGGCACAGGGTTACGACGTGGCCGTGCTGAAGCTGAAGAGCCCGCCGCCGGGCCTGGCCCCCCTGCCCCTCGGCAACTCCGCGAGCGTCGCGGTGGGCGACTCGACGATCGCGATCGGGGCGCCCTTCGGCCTCTCGAACACGGTGACCACGGGCATCATCAGCGCGAAGAACCGCCCGGTGGCATCCGGGGACGGCTCCAGCAGCAAGAACTCGTACATGAGCGCCCTGCAGACCGACGCCTCGATCAACCCGGGCAACTCCGGCGGCCCGCTGCTGGACGCGACGGGCGCGGTCATCGGCATCAACTCCGCGATCCAGTCGACCGGCGGCGGCCTCGGCCAGTCCCAGGCGGGCTCCATCGGCCTCGGCTTCGCGATCCCGATCAACCAGGCCAAGAACGTCGCCGAGCAGCTGATCAAGACCGGAAAGCCGGTCTACCCGGTGATCGGCGCGACGGTCACGATGGAGGAGAAGACGGGCGGCGCGGCCATCTCCTCCCAGGGCGTGGGAGGCACCCCCGCCGTCACCCCGAACGGCCCGGCGGCCAAGGCGGGCCTCAAGGCGGGCGACGTGATCACCAAGTTCAACGACACCGTGATCGACAGCGGCCCGACCCTGATCGGCGAGATCTGGACCCGCAAGCCGGGCGAGAAGGTGACCCTGACCTACGAGCGCGACGGCAAGACGGCCACGGCCGAAGTCACCCTGGGCCAGCGCGAGGGCGACAGCTGACCGGCTAGGCTGTCCCAAGCGTCGAACCGGCCCCACCCGGGCCTGACGGCCCATCGGCTTGCGCAGCCCTGGACCGCCGACGCGGGGTGGGTTGCCCGAGCGGCCTAAGGGAACGGTCTTGAAAACCGTCGTGGCAGCGATGTCACCGTGGGTTCAAATCCCACACCCACCGCGGATGAACGGCCCCTGACCGGGTGCATTGGTCGGGGGTCGTTCTCGTTGCGCGCCGCTCGTACAGGGAGCGAACGTGGTTCAGATGCCTTTGCGGTGCTCGTGCCAGGTGGTGGTGGCGATCGCGAGTCGCTGGGTCCAGGGGGTGGGATCGGCGGTGCTGATCTCGTTCCAGAGGGTGTGGTTGGCGGCGGCGAAGGCGGTGATGCCCTCGGTGGGGGCGGTGTGCCAGGAGGGGATCTGGGTGGCCCAGCGCTCGGCGGATGCGGGGGTGTGGCCGGCGGCGATGAGCCAGATGACCCAGTAGCCCGCGTCGAGCCAGGCCGCTCCGCGGGTCGCCCAGGCCCAGTCGACCAGACGGGCCCGGTCGCCCCCGGGGGCGTGTTCGTCGACGAGGACGTTGGCGTTGTTCAGGTCGGTGTGGAGCAGGTGGGTCCCGGCGAAGAACCGGCGGTCGTCGGGGTGGGCGGCGTAGCGCTTCAGGCGCTGTTCGGCGTGACGTAGTTCGATGGCGGGGCAGGGGGTCTCGCTGAGGCGGCGCAGGAGGGCGGCGACTTCGGGGAGGTCGGGGGAGCCGGGGGTGTAGTCGGCGTGGTGGCCGCCGAGGGCTTCGAAGCCGAGAAGGTCCCATCCGGCGGTCTCGACGCGCCAGCGGAGGGCGGGGGCCAGGCTGGTGAGGAAGGGGGCGAGGGCGGCCTCCCGGCGCTGGGTCCAGGCGCGGGGGTGGTCGGTACGCAGGCCCTTGACATGCCAGGTGCCCGTGGTGGAGGTGACGCGGGCAGCGATCTCGCTGTTGAAGCCCTCGGCTGCCTCCTCGACCGTGAGGAGGGGGCCGGTGTGCTCTTCGACGGCGGTGCGGGCGGCGGGCGGCAGGCGGTCGAGGCCGATGCGGATGGTCGCCATGGGAGTTCACTCTTCCACGGGTGCGGGTGTGCGGGGACGCAGTGGTGCGGGGGCTCCGGACGGAAGAACGTCCAGAAGCCCCCGCGGTTCTGCGCGACCGGGTTGTCTACCGGTACGGGTTGTCGTGGTTGCAGCCCGGGACGGCGCCCTCGGTCAGCACCTCCAGGTCGTCCAGGAGGATGACCCCCTCGGGCTCCTGCGGGGCCGGCGGCCTGGGGCCGATCTCCACCATGACAGCGGTCATCACGTTTCCTCGCTTCCGTGTTGGCATTAGGTGTTCAGTGGTGCCTTCGCCTCCTGGTACGCCTTGGCGAGCGGTCGGCAGACCCGGCAGGTGCCGGAGAGCTGACAGCCGCCGCAGCCACCAGTGCGAAGCATCTGGGCATCGGCGATGCCGGGCAGACGGAGGAGTCCGTCCAAGCCCTCGGACATGAGGTCGATGGGGTTCTCGCGGCCGACCTTGCACATGGTCGCCAGGCCGTGCGGGTCGACGTGAAAGAAGGTGTGGCCGGCGGGGCAGCCCTTGAAGACGCTGGTCTTGTCGAGGAACCCGGGCGCTTGCGCGGCCAGGGGTTCGGGCGTGCCGGTGTACGTGGGGGAGATGGTGCATCGCCCATAGGCGATGCAGTCGGATGCGGTGCAGGCGAGCGCTCAGAGCGGCCGCAACGAGAATGAGGACGTTCGTCAGCGTGGAGCGTTGGTTTTCGCACCGCCGTAGCTGTTCTCGGTGCTCTTTCCAGTAGGAGTGTGGGGAGGTCGGGGGAGCCGGGGGTGTAGTCGGCCGATGGCCGCATCCGTGTTGCCGTTGCCTGCCGCGTAGAAGCATCAGCTCACCGGCCGTGCGGATCTCCCGGGCGGGGCGCACCGACGCCGCCGACCGTGTCTTGCGGTCCCGGGGATTCGACCCGTTACCGCGTTGGATCGGTTGCCGGCGGGGGCGGAAGCGGTGGGAGTGACGCCAGTACCTTCGGCATGTCCTTCTTCCGCGTCACGATCAGCACCGGTACGCCCCCGTCCTCGCACTCCAGGACCACCGCCCGGCCGTCGAAGTCGGGGCGGCCCGCGGGGTCAGCGCTGTACGGAGGGCGGAGGCGGAGTGGGGTCAGGGTGCGGGGGGTTTCCTTGCGGTGGAAGGCGCCCGTCGGGTCGGGAGTGGTGGCCAGGGAGCCGGGAGCGGCCGCCAGGAATCCGGCGGTGCCCGCGTACGGGACCTCGCCCATGATGACGCCGGGGACGCACTCCTGCCCGGTCAGTACGTACGGCTTCAGGGCGATGGTGTCGTCGCGGCGGCCGCGACGCCGCAGGAACGGTACGGCCAGGGCACAGCCCGCCAGGATCACCAGGCCGCCCAGGGCGGTGAGTTGCAGCGCTTCGCCGATGCTGTCGGTCGGCCAGGGGGCCGCCGCGCCGAGCGCGGTGAGCAGCAGGCCGCCGGTGAACGTGAGGCCCACCTGCCAGGGGTACGCCTTGGGTGAGCGCCGCGTGCCCCAGGCCATCGCGGCCGCGCCCGCCAGGAACATCGCCCCGTAGAGGCCCAGGCCCAGGCCGAAGGTGAGGGGGATCCGGTAGTCGCCGCGCGGGTCCGCGTTCGTGTAGCGGCGGGCGGTGGGGAAATCCACGTACCGGATCTGGTCGCGCCAGTACGTGACCTCGACGCTCGCTCCCGGTCGCGCACCCGGTTCCTGCCTCGGGCTGCCGTCGATCCGGGTGCGGGTGGACGACCCGTCGGGCTCGGTGACGTACAGCCAGTACGAGGACGTCTTGCGGCCCGTCTCCTTCTCGGTGCGGTCGATCACCGCATTGACCGTGCGCAGGCAATCGCCCTTGTGGGCGTCGCCGGTTGCGGGGCAGGCCGCCGCCGTGGTGAAAGCGTGCTCCTTGTCGCGGGCGCCGGGGGTGGTGACCAGGAGCAGCCAGGCCGACACCAGTGCCAGCAACGTGCCCACGACCAGGGCGGGACGCGTCGTCGGCCTGCGCCTCGGGCTGGGCTCACTGCTCTGTGTCGGAGTCACCCCCGCATTCTGTAGCGGTCAGGGCGGCAGCGGCAGGGGCGATGTCTGCATTTCGTCGTGCTGCTTGCTGCCGGGAAGCGGCAATGGGCGGGTATGGCCTCAGCCGGGTATGTCAGCGGGCGGGTTTGCCATCAACGGTTACGCCGTCAGTCGTTGCGCGGTCAGCCGTTACGTGACTACCGGTTGGGAGGGGACCGCTCCTACAGGGGCTCGCTTCCCCTGCCCGACGTCAGCCGCGCCGCCGACGCGATCGCGGCGCGGGCCTCGTGTTCCGGGAGTCCGGTGCGTACAGCGGCCGCGGTGAGTGCGTCGGCCAGGGCGTCGCCGAAGCCGTGTTCGTAGGCGCGGCAGGCCGCCCAGAACAGGCGGGTGTTGCGCTGGCCCTCGTGTGCGGCCAGTACGAACTGGATCAGGCTCTCGCCCCGGCGGCCCCGGCCGCCGCCCGTGCCGTGGGTGCGGGGCGTGTGTGGGGGCGGGGTGAGGAGGCGCAGGAGGGCGCGGGGGCAGGGGGCCGGGGTGAGGTGGGCGGTGCCGGGGGCAAGGCGGTATCGGCCGTGGGCGGTGACCGAGCCGGGGCCGACCAGGTAGCCGCCGCTGCCCCGGATGTCGATGCCCGGGGCCAGGCGGCTCGCGGAGTTGGCGACCGTCACATCGGCGGGGCCGGTCAGCCAGAGGTGGCGGCCGCCGCTCGGGGTGAGCACGGTGACCGTCGGCGGGATGGTGAACAGGTGCTGGAGCGCCAGCTGCCGGAGGGCCCCGGCCGAGTCGTTGCCGCACGTCGTGTCGACGTCCAGGTCGATACCGATGAGCCGGTGAGGGGCGCGTCCGCAGGCGATGCCGTACCCGGTGGCCCGGGGCGCGGCGGCGAAGAGCGCGCGGACGGCGGCGGGGTCCGTCGTGGCGTCGTGCACACCGTGGCCGGGCAGCCCGCACTCACCCCGGCAGTGCACCGGCGGCTGTTCGCCGTGGTGCGGGGAGCGCAGGGCGGGGAGCTTGGTGGCGGACAGGGGAAAGACGGGGAGCCCGCGCTCGGCGGCGGAGAGAGCGTGGGCCAGGGCCAGGGTGGGGGTCTGCCGGTCGATGGTGGCCATGCAGTCATTTTCGTACATGCGTTCGAGTATGGGAAGAGGGGGTAGGGCGGCGAGGGTGCGCGGCCAGTGACCTGTCGCAGCGAAGGTTGAGCGATTCTCATCGAAGGTTGAGCGGGACCCGTTGAGGTCAAGCGGAGCTGGTGATGCCCCGTCTCGGCGAGGGTTGATCAGTCTCGGCGGAGTTTGACGGCTCGGACCGGCACGGCAGCTCTGCGGCTGGTTCAGTCGATGGAGTTCTCCGGTGGGGGCCACGGTCCGTCGAAGGCCGGGCCACAGTCAGGGGGCAGGTGGGCCACTACCAACGCAGCCGCCTCCTGCGGTGTGAGTGACTCTCCCAGGACACGCTGCGGCACGCCCAGCGGCGCGTACACGATGCACGACTCCACGTCACCCACGATGAACGGCAGGTCGTTGCTCCACGGGTCCTGCGTGTTCCGGTGGAAGGAGAGCGCTCCGTGACTCGGAAAGGGGAACAAGGCCCGCAACCGCGGTTCGGCGTAGGCGGCCTCTATGACCGCGGGCTCCCCCCGTCGCGCCCCGGGATGCCTCTCCAGTATCCCCCGCCAGGTCTTCTCGACCACCGTCTCCTCAGTCATCCCGCGATCATGACGTCCGCACCCGGCCGGGACAACCCGCCACCTCGACGGCCGAACTCCGAGCCCGGCTCGCGGAGCTCCCGAGGACCGGTCGGCCGAGGCGTCTCTCGTCGTGGGGCATGAGGGCGGGCCGCTCGATTCCCTCTTCGATGTCTGAGATCGGTCAAGGTCCAGTGAGACGGGGCAGCCAGGGGGGTGGCTTCGTCCATGGGGGCGAGGGGTGTCGGGTGTGCCCCGCCGACCTGGGCCTCCGTGGCACAAAGAAGGTTTATCCGCTCTTCGTCATACGTGAGAGGGAATCGGGTGGGCAGAGGGGGTTCGCCGGGGATGCGCTGGGCAATTCTGGTCTCGCGACGTCGTGACCAGCACCGGGGCGGTCGGCCAACTGGCCCGGAACCAGCCGCAATAGGCGCATCAGCCGTATCGGATATATCGGCTGTATCAGACGCGTCAGATGTATCAGCCGCACAGGCTGGATATGAAGCCGTACTTCCGTTTCCTGGAGGAAATGACATGGCAAGCATCCGTACCGCTCGTGCCCTCGCCGCAGTCGCCGCCCTGCCCCTGACCGTCGCGCTCTGCGGCGGGGTTGCCCTGGCGGACAACGGCTCTTTCGCGAACGACGGATCGAACGCGGCCGTGGCGACGATCGGCGGCAGCGGTGTCGGCGGCAACAACTCCGGCAACTCGTCCACGACCCAGCAGCAGGCCGTCGGCGCCGGTGCGTCGAACCAGAACACGTCCGCCCAGGTGAGCGGCTCGGCCTTCACGGCCATCGACCAGTCGGACCACAGTGTCGCCGTGAACTTCACGCCCTTCTTCTGGTGATCGACCCCGGGTGATCGACCAGGGTGATCGATCTCTGGTGATCGACCCCGGCTGATCGTCTTCCGGTGACGCGGTCGCCGGGACCTCCCGGGGGGTGGGTCCCGGTCGTCTGGACAGCAGCCCGTGCGGCGGCGCTTCGGTGCCACGCGCGGGCTGTTGCCGTTGTCGCCGCTCGCTGCCGCTTGCCGTTGTCTGCTGATGGCCTTGACAGGTGAAGTCGATCTGACGGACAGTCAGAAACCGTTCCCTGTCGTTCGAGCCGCCCCCGGAGGTCCTGCCGTGCACCTCGCCCCGACGGAGCGCCAGCAGCAGCTGCGCACCGAACTGCGCGCGTACTTCGCGGCCTTCCGGGCGACGGCCGGGCATGGGGGCGCCGGCGAACAGCGGCGGATGCTCCGGCGGATCGGCGCCGACGGCCTCCTCGGGCTCGGCTGGCCCGAGGAGTACGGCGGGCGGGGCCGGGGGCCCGACGAACAGTTCGTCTTCTTCGACGAGGCCTACCGGGCCGGCGCCCCCGTCTCCATGGTCACGCTCAACACGGTCGGCCCGACCCTGATGGCGTACGGGACCCAGGAGCAGAAGGCGTACTTCCTGCCCCGCATCCTCAGCGGCGACCTCGTCTTCGCGATCGGTTACAGCGAGCCGGAGGCCGGTACGGACCTGGCGGCGCTGCGCACCCGTGCGGTGCGGGACGGCGACGACTGGGTGGTCGACGGTCAGAAGATCTTCACCAGCAACGCCCAGCAGGCCGACTGGATCTGGCTCGCCTGCCGTACGGACCCCGAGGCCCCCAAGCACCGCGGAATCTCGATCATCCTCGTGCCGACCGACCAACCCGGCTTCTCCTGGACCCCCATCGAGACCGTGGGCGGGCTGACGACCACCGCCACGTACTACGACGGCGTACGCGTCCCCGCCTCGAACCTCGTCGGCGCCGAGAACGACGGCTGGCGGCTCATCACCAGCCAGCTCAACCACGAACGCGTCGCCCTGGCCGCCATCGGCATGCAGGCCGAGGACTTCTACGAGGAGGCCCTCGCCCACGCCCGTACCCCCGACCCCACTACGGGGCGCCGCCGGATCGACGAGCCGTGGGCACGCGCCCGGCTCGCGGAGGCGTACGCCCGGCTTGCGGCGACCCGGCTGCTGAACTGGCGGCTGGTCGGCGCGGTCGGGGCGGGGGAGCTGGCCCCCGGAGAGGCGAGCGGTGTGAAGTTCGCGGGCACCGAGAGCGCCGTGGAGGTCTACCGGATGTGCCAGGAGGTGGTGGGGGACGCCGCTCTGCTGCGGGCGGGGGCACCTGGCTGTTTCGGGGCGGGTGGTGGTGAAGGCGAACTGGAGCGGATGAACCGCGCCGCGCAGATCAACACCTTCGGGGGCGGCGTCAGCGACGTCCAGCGCGAGATCGTCGCGACGATGCGGCTCGGGATGACGCGGGGCAGGCGGTGAACCCGGACGCCCGAACGGTACCGGCCGATGCTCCGGACCCCCTGTACGACCGGCTCACCGCCTACGTGGGCCGCCCTGCCGCGACCGGCGGCACCGGCAAGGACCCCGTCAACGAACCCATGATCCGCCACTGGTGCGAGGCGATGGGCGACACCTCCGCCGCCTACCGGGGGCCCGACGCCGTCGCCCCGCCGACCATGCTCCAGGCCTGGACCATGGGCGGGCTGGCCGGGCACGGAAACAGTCACGGAGGCGGCCACGGAAACAGTCATGGAGGCGGTCACGGCGGCGGCCATGGAGGCGGCCATGGAAGCGGTCACGGAGACGGCCATGGAGGCGGCCACGGAAACAGCTCCGCCCGCTCCGCGGCGTACGACGAACTGCTCGGGCTGCTCGACGGCGCCGGGTACACCTCTGTCGTCGCGACCGACTGCGAGCAGGAGTATCTGCGCCCCCTGCGGCCCGGCGACCGGATCACCTTCGACGCCGTCATCGCGTCCGTCTCCCGCCGCAAGACGACCAGGCTCGGCACCGGGTACTTCGTCACGACCCGCATGGACGTCCGCGCCAACGGCGAACCGGCCGGGACGCACCGCTTCCGTATCCTCAAGTACCACCCCGCGCAACGGAGGAAGCAGCCGCCACTCCGCCCCCGCCCTGTCGTCAACCGCGACAACGCCGGGTTCTGGGACGGCGTTGCCGAGCACCGGCTCCTCATCCAGCGCTGCACCGACTGCGCGACGCTGCGCCTCCCCTGGCTGCCCGGCTGCAACGCCTGCGGCGGCCCGGAGTGGGACACCGTCGAGGCGTCCGGTGCGGGCACGGTCTTCAGCCATGTCGTGATGCACCACCCGCCCTTCCCCGCGTTCGACCCGTCGGGCGAGGGCGGCCCGTACGCCGTCGCGCTGATCGAACTGGCCGAAGGCGTCCGGATGGTCAGCAACGTGATCGGTGTGCCGTACGACAAGGTCCGCGTCGGCATGCCCGTACAGCTGGAGTTCCTCCGTACGGACCCCGATCTGGAACTGCCGGTCTTCCGGCCCAGCGAAGGCGGCCGTTGACATGGACTTCACCCCGAGCGAGGAGCAGTCCGCAGCGCAGGGTCTGGCCGCGCGGATCTTCGGCGACCTGGCCACGCACGAGCGGCTGGCGGCGGCCGGTACGGGCACGGACGCGGCCCTGTGGAAGGAGCTGTGCGCGGCCGGACTGCCCGCCGCCGTCGAGGACATCGGGCTCCTCGGCCTCGTCCTGCTCCTGGAGGAACAGGGCCGGACCACCGCCCAGGTGCCGTTCGCCGCCAGCTGCGTGTACGGGCTGCTCGCGGTCGCCGGACACGGTACGGCGGAGCAGCGCGATCGCCTGTTGCCGGGCCTCCGCGACGGTACGGCGGTGGCTGCGGGGGCCTTCCCGGCGCGGGGTGGCGTACACACCTCGGACGGCGCTCTGTACGGGGCCGTCCCCTGGGTCCCCTGGCTGCGCGACGCCACCCACGTGCTGGTGGCGGACGCGGACCGGGCCCTGTGGATCGTCGAGGCGGGCGTGCCGGGCGTCACCGCCGAGCCCGTGGAGACGACCGCACCCTGGTCGGCGGGGCGGCTCGTTCTCGACGGTGCACGCGGGGAGCGCCTGGGGGGCGGGCCGGGGGCGTACGCGGCCGTCCTCGCCACCGCCCGTACCGCCTTCGCCGGGCTCCAGGTGGGCGTCGGCGCGGGATCTCTCGCGCGTGCCGTGCAACACACCACGACCCGCGAGCAGTTCGGGCGCCCCCTCTCCACCAACCAGGGCGTCCTGCTCCGCGCCGCCGACGCCCACATGGACACCGAGGCGATCAGGGTCACGGCGTACGAGGCCGCCTGGCGGCACGACGAGCGGCTGGATTACGAAGCCCAGGCGTTGACCGCCGCCTGGTGGGCCTCCGAGGCGGGCCGGCGCGTCGTGCACGCGGGCCAGCACCTGCACGGCGGCACCGGGGCCGACCTCGACCACCCGGTCCACCGGCACTTCCTCTGGGGCCGCCAGCTCGCCGTGTACCTCGGCTGCGGCGGCGAAGTCCTGTATGAGCTGGGCCTGTTGCTCGCGGACACCGAGGGCGAGGGGGCGGCGAAGTGACAAGCGACCGTGCGGCCCACCGCGTCGGTGACGAGCTGCCGCCCCTGGAGATCCCGGTGACCCGGACCCTGATCGTCGCCGGGGCCATCGCCTCCCGCGACTACCAGGACGTCCACCACGACGCCGAACTGGCCCGGGAGAAGGGCTCGCCCGACATCTTCATGAACATCCTCACCACCAACGGGCTCGTCGGCCGCTACATCACCGACCACTTCGGCCCCACCGCCGTCCTCCGCAAGGTCGCGATCCGCCTCGGCACCCCGAACTACCCGGGAGACGTCCTGCGGTTGACCGGCCGAATCACCGCTCTGGACGCCGGGGATCCAGGGGATTCCGAGGACGCCGGAGATGCCGGGGACGTCGAGAGACCCGTACGGGAGACCGAGGCCACCGTCGCGGTCACCGGCGACAACGGAATCGGTCGCCACGTCACCGGCACGGTCACCGTCGCCCTCGCGGGCACGAGCACGAGCACGGGCGCGGGCGCGGGCGCGGGCACAGGCACGAGCACGGGTGCGGGCGCGAGCACGAAGGAGACGGGCGCATGAGTATCCGCAGAGCCGACTCCCTCGGCGGAAAAGCGGCCGTCGTCGGCATCGGAGCCACCGAGTTCTCCAAGGACTCCGGCCGCAGCGAACTCAAGCTGGCCGTCGAAGCCGTCCGCGCCGCCCTCGACGACGCGGGCCTCACCCCCGCCGACGTCGACGGTCTCGTCACCTTCACCATGGACACCAGCCCCGAGATCACCGTCGCGCAGGCGGCCGGGATCGGCGAGCTGTCGTTCTTCTCCCGGGTCCACTACGGCGGCGGCGCGGCCTGCGCCACGGTGCAGCAGGCCGCGCTGGCGGTGGCGAGCGGGATCGCGGACGTCGTCGTCTGCTACCGGGCGTTCAACGAGCGCTCGGGCCGCCGCTTCGGCTCCGGCGTCCAGCGGCGCGAGCCCACCGCCGAGGGCGCGGCGCTCGGCTGGAACCTGCCGTACGGGCTGCTCACCCCCGCCTCCTGGGTGGCGATGGCGGCCCAGCGCTACCTGCACACGTACGGCCTGGAGCCGGAGGTCTTCGGGCACGTCGCGGTGGCCGGCCGACGGCACGCGGCGCGGAACCCGGCGGCGTACTTCCACCGGAAGCCGATCACGCTCGCCGACCACGCCTCCTCCCGCTGGATCGTCGAACCGTTGCGGCTGCTCGACTGCTGCCAGGAGACCGACGGCGGCCAGGCGCTCGTCGTCACCGGCGTGGAGCGTGCCCGAGACCTGCCCCGACCGCCCGCCGTGGTTCTCGCGGCGGCCCAGGGCGCGGGCCGGTCGCAGGAGCAGATGACGAGCTTCTACCGGGACGGGCTGACCGGGCTGCCGGAGACCGCCGTCGTCGCCCGGCAGCTGTGGCGCAGCTCCGGACTGTCCCCGGCCGACATCGATGTGGGCATCCTCTACGACCACTTCACGCCGTTCGTCCTGATGCAGCTGGAGGAGTTCGGTTTCTGCGGTCCGGGGGAGGGCGGGGCGTTCGTCGCGGCGGACACGCTGCCCCTGAACACCCATGGGGGGCAGCTGGGGGAGGCGTACCTCCATGGGATGAACGGCATCGCGGAGGCCGTCCGGCAGATCCGTGGCACCTCGGTGAACCAGGTGGCGGGGGCGACGAGGTCCCTGGTAACGGCCGGTACCGGGGTCCCGACGTCGGGGCTGGTCCTCGGCGCGGACGGCTGAACCAGCCGGCACCGGCTCGGGGACGGACCCTGACGGAGGGCGGCGTCCCGTCCACCTTCAGGAGGTCCAGGGCGTACGGCCCCTACAACCTGAGGCGGACGGTGCTTCGCGACCTGGGGCCGATCCCCCGGGCGGGCCGCGCTCCTAGCGTTGAGTACATGACCACGCCAGTCTGCGCAGGCGCCTCCCGGGCGGCCTCCGCCACCGCCGCCGGCCACCACCCCCACACGCCCTACGCGTCGTTCTCCTCGTACGTACGGGCCCGGGGGCCGGTTCTGCTGCGCACGGCGCGCTCACTCACCGCTAACCCGTGCGACGCCGAGGACCTGCTGCAGACCGCGCTCGCCAAGACGTACGTCGCGTGGGAGCGGATCGAGGACCACCGGGCGCTGGACGGCTATGTCCGCCGGGCCCTGGTGAACACCCGCACCTCGCAGTGGCGCAAGCGCAAGGTCGACGAGTTCGCCTGCGAGGAGCTTCCGGAACGGGAGACGGTCCCGGCGCCCGACCCGGCCGAGCAGCAGTCGCTGCACGACGCGATGTGGCGCGCGGTGCTCAAGCTCCCGGACCGCCAGCGCGCGATGGTCGTCCTGCGCTACTACGAGGATCTCAGCGAGGCGCAGACGGCCGAGGTGCTCGGGGTGTCGATCGGTACGGTCAAGAGCGCTGTCTCCCGTGCCCTCGGCAAGCTCCGCGAGGACCCGGAGCTGACGCCGGTCCGCTGACGCCGGTCCGCTGACGCCGGTCCGCTGACGCCGGTGCGCTGACGCCGGTCGGCTGTTGCCGGTGGGCTGACGTCGGTCCGCTGTTGCCGGGCGGCTGCGCCCGTCCGCTCAGTTCCGTCCCGCCCCCCCCGTGCGGCCCCGGACAGGAATTTTCTCCCGCGAGTAGTGACATACCACGTGGTATGTGAGCAGAATCAGCGGAACCTTACTGCCGCGTAGCGCCCACCGGGAGGACGCCGTGCTGAGCACCATGCAGGACGTACCGCTGACTGTCACCCGCATCCTGCACCACGGGATGACGATCCATGGGAAGTCGCAGGTCACGACCTGGACCGGCGAACCCGAGCCGCACCGTGCCACCTTCGCCGAGATCGGCGCACGCGCCACGCAGCTGGCCGGTGCGCTGCGCGACGAGCTGGGAGTCGACGGCGACCAGCGTGTGGCGACGCTCATGTGGAACAACTCGGTCCACCTGGAGGCCTACCTCGCGGTTCCCTCCATGGGGGCCGTGCTGCACACCCTCAACCTCCGGCTGCCGCCCGAGCAGCTCGCCTGGATCGTGAACCACGCGGACGACAAGGTGGTGATCGTCAACGGTTCGCTACTGCCGCTCCTCGTGCCGCTGCTGCCCCACCTGCCGGGCATCGAGCACGTCGTCGTGGCCGGTCCCGGCGACCGCTCCGCCCTCGCCGGGGTCGCGCCGCGCGTGCACGAGTACGAGGAGCTGATCGCGGGCCGCCCCACCACGTACGACTGGCCGGAGCTGGACGAACGACAGGCCGCGGCCATGTGTTACACCTCCGGCACCACCGGCGACCCCAAGGGCGTCGTCTATTCCCACCGGTCCGTCTACCTGCACTCGATGCAGGTCAACATGGCCGAGTCGATGGGCCTGACCGACCGGGACACCACGCTCATCGTCGTGCCCCAGTTCCATGTGAACGCCTGGGGCCTGCCGCACTCCTCGTTCATGGCAGGCGTCAACATGCTGATGCCGGATCGGTTCCTCCAGCCCGCCCCGCTGGCCGACATGATCGAGCGCGAGCGCCCGACGCATGCCGCCGCGGTCCCCACCATCTGGCAGGGCCTGCTCGCCGAGGTCCTCGCCAACCCGCGCGACCTCACCTCCATGGCGAACGTGACCATCGGCGGCGCCGCCTGCCCGCCCTCCCTCATGGAGGCGTACGACAGGCTCGGCGTCCGGCTCTGCCACGCCTGGGGCATGACGGAGACCTCGCCGCTGGGCACCATGGCTCACCCGCCCGCCGGGCTGAGCGCCGAGGAGGAGTGGCCGTACCGCGTCACCCAGGGCCGCTTCCCGGCGGGAGTCGAGCCCCGGCTGGTCGGACCCGGCGGCGAACACCTGGCGTGGGACGGCGAGTCGGCCGGAGAGCTGGAGGTCCGGGGGCCCTGGATCGCCGCCGCGTACTACGGCGGGGCCGACGGCGAGCACCTGCGTCCCGAGGACAAGTTCAGTGAGGACGGCTGGCTGAAGACCGGCGATGTCGGCGTGATCAGCCCCGATGGCTTCCTCACGCTCACCGACCGGGCCAAGGACGTCATCAAATCGGGCGGCGAATGGATCTCCAGCGTCGAGCTGGAGAACGTGCTGATGGCCCACCCGGACGTCGCGGAGGCGGCCGTCGTCGCCGTACCGGACGAGAAGTGGGGCGAGCGTCCGCTCGCGACGGTCGTGCTCAAGGAGGGCGCCACCGGGACCGACTACGAGGCGCTGAAGGCGTTCCTCGCCGAGTCGGGGATCGCCAAGTGGCAGCTGCCTGAGCGCTGGTCGGTGATCGAGGCCGTGCCGAAGACGAGCGTCGGCAAGTTCGACAAGAAGGTGATCCGGAAGCAGTACGCGGCCGGGGAGCTGGACGTCACGCAGCTCTGAGGCCCCGCGCTCGTCGTTTCACGTGAAACATGGCGGGTGCGGTACGGAACTCCGTACCGCACCCGCCATGTTGTGCGTCCCGCGTACGCCTACGTACGCCTAGTTGGTGCCGATCTTCGCCAGCAGGTCGACGATCCGGGACTGCACCTCGTCGCTGGTGGACCGCTCCGCCAGGAAGAGAACGGTTTCCCCGGAGGCGAGCCGCGGCAGTTCCGTCCGGTCCATCCCGGCCGAGGTGTAGACGACCAGCGGGGTGCGGTTCAGCTGGCCGTTGGCGCGCAGCCAGTCGACGATCCCGGCGCGCCGACGGCGTACCTGCATCAGGTCCATCACCACCAGGTTCGGCCGCATCCGGCCCGCCAGGTCGACGGCCTCGCTGTCCGCCGTCGCGTGCGCCACCTGCATACCGCGTCGCTCCAGGGTCCGGGTGAGGGCCACCGCGATCTCGTCGTGCTCCTCGATCAGGAGCACCCGGGGCGGATGCTGCTCGCTGTCGCGCGGGGCCAGCGCCTTGAGCAGGACGGCCGGGTCGGCGCCGTACGCGGCCTCCCGGGTCGCCTGCCCCAGACCGGCCGTGACCAGCACCGGAACCTCGGCGGCGACGGCCGCCTGGCGCAGCGACTGCAAGGCGGTACGGGTGATGGGCCCGGTCAGCGGGTCGACGAACAGCGCGGCGGGGAACGCGGCGATCTGGGCGTCGACCTCCTCGCGGGAGTTGACGATCACCGGACGGTAGCCCCGGTCGCTCAGCGCCTGCTGGGTCGGTACGTCGGGGGCGGGCCAGACGAGCAGCCGACGCGGGTTGTCCAGCGGCTCGGGAGGCAGCTCGTCGTCGACGGGATACGGGTGCGGCCGGTTGGCGACCTCGACCGCGCCTCCCGGCCCGTCCAGCGGCTCGGGCCCCTCAGCGCCTTCGTCGGGCGCCCCTATGGCGTAGGCGCGCCCCTCCCCGACGGAGGGCGCGAGCAACTGGCCGTCGCCGTAGCCGGGGACGGTGGGGAGACCGATGGCGGGGTTGGCGGGGGCTGTGGGGCCGGTCGCGCTGGGCCCTTCCGCTCCCTGGCTCTGCTGTTGTCCGGGTTGCTGGGGTTGCTGGGGTTGCTCGGGCTGTCCGGACCGGGCCTCGGGCGGGGCGGCGAGCTTGCGACGGCGTCCGGCGCCCCCGAGGCTCTGGTGCTGCTGGTTCTGCTGCTGGTTCTGCTGATGGGCGAGGTGCTGGGCGAACGGCACGCCCTGGCCCAGTGTCCGCACGCTGAACGCCCGCCCCTGCGTCGAGTCGGGGTTCCCGCCCGGCATCGGCTCCTCGGCGGGCAGCGGCTGCCGCCGCGCGTCCGGAACGGGGATGCCCACATCGCCGTCGGCCGGGTGCGACACGGACTCGGGTGCGGCCTGCGCGGTGCCTGTGGTGCCTGTAGTGCCGGTGGTGTGCGCGGTGTTGGCGGGGTGGCCGGTGTCGGCTGCCGGGAGTTCCGGAGCATCCGTGGTCAGGCCGGCCGGGGAGGTGCCCGTGCCAATGCTGGTGTCGGTGGCGTAGGCGGTCCGGCCGTGTCCGTCCCAGGGGGCGTTCTCCGGTGCGGGAGTCCGGCCCGGCCCGTGCGGGAGGTCCTGGGCGGCGGAGCCGTGGGCCGGCCAGCCGGGCTGCACCGGGCCGATGGGGTGCGCCTGCGGCGGCGTGTGGCTGGCCTCCGGGGCGCTGCGCCCGTGGTGCGGGGCGCCCTCGGCGCCGTGGGCGGCCGTGGCGTCGGGGGGCAGGGGGGCCCGGTCCGCGTCGGCGGGGGGCAGGGCGAAGGCGGTACGCGGACCGGCGTCGGCGGCGGTGCGCTCCTGGGCG
>NZ_NWVL01000085.1 GCF_002382885.1 Streptomyces sp. WZ.A104 | reverse complement strand
CGAGGCCGAACTCGTCACCTGCTACCTCGAAGCGCTGGCGGAGCTCGGACCCGACACCCCCGACCCCGGCGGCCACGTGCTGCGCTCGGCCTGCTCGGGAGCGTGGGCCCTGTGGCGCAGGACCCGTTCCGAATGGGCGGTGGACGATGTGGAGACCACCGGGGGCGCTCCCCTCGACCCGGCGGGGGAGGGCTTCTGGGAGGCGGACTACGACCCGCCCGCTCGCCGGTCCGGACTCTCGGCGAACGTACGGATCACCGTCCCCGCGCACCGTGTGGAAGGTGTACGGCTCGGTGCGCTGGCCCGGGCCTGGGGAGCGGCGGACGCGGCGTCCGACGTTCGGTACTCCGGCCGGGGCCGACAGGTCGCCAGGATGTCCCTCCGGCACGGCGGGAGGAAGGGATGAGCACCCACGCCGAGTCGCCTCTCAGCTTCCGCGAGATCTTCGACCTCCCGGTCAGTGTCGACCTGCGTACGGCCGCCAGGGCCTTCGGCATGTGCCAGGGCACCGCCTACCGGCTGATCGCGCAGCGCGACTTCCCGTGCCCCACGGTCAGGGTCGGCCGGCGCCACCGGGTGCTGACGGTTGACCTGTTGCGGGCGCTCGGCATCGAGGAGCGTCCGGTCTTCGCCGACGAGGTCGCCGACGGGGTCGCGCTGACGCTCTTCGACTGACCCTCTCCGACCGCCTCACCGTATCCGCCCCACTGCGACCGACCCACTGTGACTGACCTGTTTCGACTGAAGGAGCCTGCCATGCCCACGTGTCTCGCCATCGGCCGGACGGCCGCCGCTGACCCTCCGGGCCTGCCCCAGGACCTGTCCCCAGGCCTCTCCCCCGACGACCAGCGCCATCGGTCCACCACCTTCTACGAGGAGGTCGTTCGTCCCGCATGCGAACAGCTCGGTCTCACCTTCGTACGTGCGGACCGGCTCACGGAGGCCGGTTTACCCGGCGAGCAGCTTCAGCGGATGGTGACCGAGGCCGACGTCGTCATCGCCGACCTCGGCGCACCCGACGCGGAGCTGGCCTTCGGCCTCGGTGTGCGGCACGCGCTCGGTCGTTGCACCGTCCATGTCACCGAGACGGCTGATGGGCCCTCAGGGCCCGCGGGGGTGACGCCGCACATCGCGTTTCCCGCACAGTCGGCCGACGCCGCCGGGGCCCGGCGGCAACTCATCGGCGTACTGACCGCAACGGTGGGCGGGCTGACCGCAACGGTGGGCGGGCAGACGGTCCCGGCGCTGCCCGCGGCCCCGGCGGAGCCCTGCGTGCAGACCGCGGCCGAGCCCGATGAGGAATCCCCGGGCCTGTTCGACCTGGTCGTCGAGGCGGAGGCACAGATGGAGGCCATCACGGGCGACATGGAGGATGTGGAGTCCGCGCTGGCGGATCTCGCGGCCATGATGGAGCTGATCACGGAGGACATGGCCCGGGTCAGCCACCCCGGAGCCACGATGGGCGCGAAGCTGACGGTGATCCACCGCCTTGCCCAGGCCATCGACGGACCGGCCGACGACCTGGAGGCGGCCGCCGAGCGCTTCGCGGGGCGCATGGAGGCGAGCATGGCCGCGCTGAGGGCGTTCCTGGAATGGGCAGAGGCTACGCCGCGCGGCGAATGGCCCGAGGGCGCCGAGGAGTTGCTGACGGACGTGGCCGGTGCACCGTGGGACATGCGGTCCGCCGCGGTCGCCTTCCAGGAGGTGCTGTCGTTGATCGACCTGTTCGCGGCCTCAAGCCGTCGGCTGCGCGGACCGGCTCGCCGTGTCGGTACCTCCCTGCGGACCATCTTCGGGAGCGTGGCCGTTCTGGAGGAGTTGCAGGCGGCAGCCGCGAAGCTCAAGGGGTCCTGACTGTATGGCCCGCACGGCCCGTATGGCCCGACAGGCCCTACGACCTGTAAGGCCTGTCGGGCCTGTAGGGCCTCTCGGCCCCCAGGAGGTGCCCGCGCTCCTAAAGCGCCTGGCTGCCCGACACGAGAGGCGCGACCGTGCGGTCACCGAAGGCCGTCCACGGCTGCCAGCCGCCGCTAGGCCGGGTCTGGACGCGAGTCCGGATCCGGCCCGCGGCGGTGACGGCGAAGACGTGCAGGCGGCCGGTGGCGTCGGGGGCTGCCGTGGGGGTGGCGACGAGACGGATGCCGGGCTCCCCGAACTCCCCGCCGGGGTGTACGTCCCCGCCGGGCGAGGTCTGCCAGCGGTGGTTGAGGCGGGCTCCGGCGGGGGTGAGGGAAAGCGCCTCCAGGCGCCCGTCGGCGTTCACGGCGAGGGCCGGGGCGGCGGCGCTCCAGGCGAACAGCGGTTGCCACGCGTCCCAGCCGCCGCTCGGTACGGACTGGCGTCGGGTGAAGGTTCCCAGGCCCGACGGGCCGATCGCGGTGACGGTGAGCCGACCGCTGCCGTCGCCGGCCACCCGGGGCGCGGCACCGGCGGCGCTGCCGAACCGGTGCCATGCCGCGGTCCAGGGGCCTCCCGGTGTCTCCTGCCAGCGGTGGTCGATGCCCGCGCCCCCGGGGGAGAGGGCGAACACCTCCAACCGGCCGTCGGCGTTCGACGCGACCACCGGGGGTGCGCCCGCCGCCCCGCCGAAGCCGGGCTGCCACGGGTCCCAGGCGAGGGCCCCGGCCGACCGCTGCCGTCGCCGCGCGAGGGAGGCGCCGCCGGGGCTCAGGGCGAAGACCTCCAGCCTGCCGCGGGCGTCGCGCGCGACGGCGGGGGCGGCACCGGCCGGGCCACCGAACTCCTCCCAGTCGTACCAGCCGCCGTCCGGCCGCTGCACCCGGTGGTGCAGGTTGGCGCCGCCCGGGGCGAGCGAGAACACCTCCAGGCGGCCGTCGGAGGTGCGTCCGAGGGTGGGGACCGCGCCTGCCGGCCCGCCGAAGGGCTCCCACGGCGACCAGCTGTCCGTGTGCGGATCGAGCTGGACGCGCCGCAGCATCGCGCGGTCGGCGGTGTCGAGGGCGAACACCGTAAGGCGGCCGTTCACATCGAGGCCCGCCACCGGGTTGTCGGGGCTCTGCCACAGCGGCGGGGTGTCCCGCCAGGACAGGGGTGCCACGTACAGCCCGTTGCGGAACCAGCCCGCGGCGCTCGCGTACCAGTTCTCGCCGTCGCGGATCACCTCCACGGCGTGACCCGCCACATGCCCCGTACGGCCGGTCAGCTCGAAACGGAACGCGTCCCGTGACGCGAGGACGTCGGTGCCCTCGTAGCCGCCCCGGGGACCGATGAACAGGTAGTACCAGCCGTCCCGCTCGACGACGTACGGCGACTCGGTGACCGACACGGTCGTGTCCGTGCTCGCGTCGGTGAACGCGACGCCCGGCTCGCCCCAGTGCAGCAGATCGGCGGAGCGACGGTGGGCCACGACGTGGTGCCCGTCGCCTGTCGTGGAGGCCGCGGAGAGTTCCGTGTAGTACATGACCCACTCGCCACCGACCCGCAGCACCATCGGGTCACGTGCGGCGCGCCCCCGGAACAGCGGTCCGGACGGTTCGCGGGTCCAGGTGAACAGGTCGGTCGACGTGGCGAGGTTGATCGCCGCGCCGTTCGTGCCGCCCGCCGCGTAGAACATCCAGAATCTGCCGTCCGCCTCGATGACGTGCGGCGCCCAGAGGTGTTCCTCACCGAAGTAGGACGGGTCGACGGTGAGCGCGTCGGGGTGGCTGGTCCAGGGGCCGTACGGGCTCGGCGCGGAGGCGTGGGCGAAGGACGTCTCCGCCGCGCTGTCGGGGGATTCGCCGCGCGGCGCGCTGTTCCCGACGATGCTGTACAGGTGCCAGCGGCCGTGGGCCCTGATCAGCGTGTGGTCGTTGAGATAGCGCGGGCCCCCGTAGGTGGACGGGTCGTAGACGTACGTGAACGGGCCCGCGCCCACCTTGTACGGGTGCGGGGCGCTCCCGGGCGCGGCTGCGGCGACGGCCGGGCCGGCGCCCAGGAGCGGGAGGGCGCCGGCGCCCGCCGCGCCGAGCAACAGGCTCCGTCTGCTGATCGGAGGCATGGGTTCCTTCGCGGGCATGAGGCCCTTCGCAGGTGTGAGGGCCTTTGCAGGTATGAGGCCTTCGCAGGTATGAGGCCTGCGTGGGATTGGGTCCTCCGGAGGTCAGTCGACGCCGGGGCCCGCCGAGTTGTTGAGCCAGCGCCACTGGGACCAGGTGGTGAAGCCGGTCTGCCATTTGTGGAAGGTGCCGTCCTGGTTGGTGCCGAAGACCTCGATGCGGCCGTCCGCGTTGGTGGCTGCGGTGACCTCGGTGCCGCCGGTGCCGAAGGTCGCCCAGTCGCTGTAGGGGGCGTTCACGGCGGTCTGCCAGATGTGCATGGCGGTGGCGTCGTTCACGGCGAAGACCTCGACCCGGCCGTCGGGGGAGCGCTCGCTGGTGAGCTGCGAGTTGGCGGGGCCGCCCGTGGGGTCCCAGCGGGACCAGCTCGTGGGGCCGGTCTGATAGCGGTGGAAGACGCCGGTGGGGCCCGACGCGAAGACCTCCAGGCGGCCGTCGGCGTTGTGATCGATCGTCAGATCGTGCCCGCCCTCGCCGAATCCCTCCCACTCGGACCAGCCGCCGTTGGGGGCGGTCTGGTACCGGTGCCCAAGGGTGGTGCCGTTGAGAGCGAACACCTCCAGCCGCCCGTCGGGTGCCTTGCCCATCTCCACCCGGCTGTCGGCGGGGCCGCCGCCCGTGGGCTTCCACCCCGACCAGCCGCCGTTCGGGGCGACTTGGTACTGGTGGAAGAGCCCTACCGGACCGGAGGCGTAGACCTCGATGCGGCCGTCGGCGTTGACACCGGCCGCGATGTCCCGGCCGCCGCCGCCGAAGTCCGCCCAGTCCGACCAGCCGCCCGAGGGGCGCGACTGCCAGCGGTGCTGGAAGGTGTCGCCGTTGATCGCGAACAGTTCCAGGCGGCCGTCGGCGTTCGGCGCGATGGCCAGTTCGGCGTTGCCGGGCCCGCCGAGCGACTCCCATTCCGACCAGTCGCCGTTGGCCTTCTGCTGCCATGCGTGATGGACGGCGTCGGCACCGGCGACGAACAGCTCCAGTCGCCCGTCCGCCGACCGCGCCGACACGACCCGTCCCGACTCCGACGGATACACGGGCGGTTGGGGACGGGGAACGCTGCCCGGGGTGCAGGGGAGCACCACGCCGCGCTCCGCGAGGTGGACCTCGGGGTCGATCCCGCGCGAGGCGGACCGGTCGCTCCAGATCCGCAGATGGAGGTGGGGGCCGGTGGACTGCCCCTCGGAGCCCATCAGGGCGATCTGCTGACCGGCCACGACCCGGTCCCCGACGGCGACGTCCCGTCGGCTCATGTGTCCGTACTCGGAGATCCGCCCGTCGGGGTGCTGGACCCGGATCCACTGGCCGTAGCCGGTGTTGTCGTACCCGGAGATGGTCACCTCGCCGTCGCCCACGGCGTAGATCGGCGTGCCGACGGCGTTGGCGATGTCGACACCGTTGTGGCCGTCGTGGAAGTGCTGGGACACGAAACCGGCGGCCGGGCAGGCCGCTGTGGCGGCGAGGGCGGCGGTAGCGGTAGTGGTGGCGGTGGTGGTCCGGGCGGCGGCCGCGGCCGGAGCCGCGGGCAGCAGCGTCGGCAGCAGCAGGGCGGCTGTCGCCGCGAGAACCCAGGTCAGCGCGCGTCGGGAGAGTCCTGGAAGCACGAGTCCTCCTCCCCTTGGCAGTCTCGGGGTGAGTGGGATGGACGGTCGGGACATGCGAACCAGCGGTACGCAGGGCAGTACGAAGGCAGTGTGAAGCGGTGCGCAAGACAGCACGGAGGCAGTGTGAAGCGGTACGAAGGCAGTGCGAAGGCGGTACGGAAGCTAGCAACAGGGCGGGGCCCAGTAGACCCCGGAACGTTACGGACTGACAGGCGGAACCACGTCGACTACACGGGAACGGTGCCGGAGCCGTCGTCCCGTTCGCCGCTGACGCGGTCCACGGGACGACGGCGTGAAGGGGAGAGGCCGCACCCCCTAGGTCATCGAGGGGCCGGCATCGTTCAGCCAGGCCCACTCCGACCAGGTGGCGAAGCCGGTCTGCCAGCGGTGGTAGACGCCGACATGGCTGGTACCGAACACTTCGATGCGGCCGTCGGCGTTGTTGCCCGCACTGACCGACGTACCGCCGCCGCCGAACTCCTCCCACTGCGAGAACTCCGCGTTCGGGCGGGTCTGCCAGGCATGGCCCGCCGCCGTGCCGTTCATGGCGAACACCTCGATCCGTCCGTCGACCGACCGTGCCGTGGCCAGCTCGGCGTCGGGGAGCCCGGCGGTGCCGGTCCACTTCGACCACGAGCTCGGGCCGGTCTGCCAGCGGTGGAACACGCCCTCCGAGTTGGAGGCGAAGACCTCCAGCCTGCCGTCCTGGTTGTAGCTGGCGGCCACCGCGTGCCCGCCCGTGCCGAAGGTCTCCCAGGCGGACCACCCGCCGTTGACGCGTGTCTGGTACAGGTGCTCGAACGTCGAGCCGGACAGCGCGAAGACCTCAAGACGGCCGTCGGGCGCGGTCTCCATGGCGAGCCGCGCGTTGGCCGGGCCGCCGTGGGTGCCCTCCCAGCCGGACCAGCCGCCGCTGGGCGCGGTCTGCCAGCGGTGGAACACGCCTTCGGCGTTGGAGGCGAACACCTCGATCCGACCGTCGGCGTTGTTGCCCGCGGCCAGTTCGTGCCCGCCGGTGCCGAAGGTCTCCCAGTCGGACCATCCGGCACTGGGCCGGGTCTGCCACATGTGATCGAACGTGCTGTCCGACAGCGCGAACAGCTCCAGCCGCCCGTCGGCGTTGGACGCCACCGCCAGCTGCGCGTCGCGCGGACCACCCGCGAACCGCCATGGCGACCACGCGCCGTTCACCTCGGTCTGCCATGCGTGATAGACCCCGTCGGCCCCGGCGGCGAAGGCCTCCAGCCGCCCGTCCGCGGATTGCCCGGACACGATCCGGCCGGAGGCGTACGGGTGCTTGGGGCCGCCGCTCGTCCCGGACCACAACGCGTTGGCGATCAGCGTGGCGTCGCCCGCCTCGATCCCGTACAGGTGGCGCAGGTCCTCGCGCGGTTGCTGCACCTTCCAGCACACCTCGCCGATCGGCGCGTTGTTCCAGGAGCCGTCCGGGTAGCGCCGCTCCATGTCGTCGAGGAAGGCGTTGGTGGCGTAGGCCGGGTCCAGCCGCTGCTCCTTGCTGCCCCACCAGTCCTGCTGCTGGAACAGCCCGATGCTGGTGTGGTCGACCGCCTGGGAGTAGTTGTTCATGCTGGCTTCCACGATGATCGTGGCGATGGCGATCGCCGCGGCTCTCGGGTTGAGCCCCCGGTCCTTCACCGCCTGCGTGACCATCCGGGCGCAGGACATCTTGTAGGCGTTCAGATATCCGGCCATCTTCGCCTTGAGCTGCGGGTTGAGCTGGGTGGCCATGACGCCGTCGGTGGCCGAGGGACCGGCCGGGTCGCACGGCGCGGTCGGAATGGCCAGGCCCTGAGGGCCGCTGAAGTACCGCGAGACACCGGACCGTTCGTCGCCCGGTCCGGGAGCGGGCAGGGGCCGGGCCACGGCGACCGAGGCGGTCAGCCCGATGATCAACGCCCAGATACCGGCCACCAGGGCCAGCCCGGTGAATGCGCGGTGCGAGCCGCTTCCTGCCATGGTGTGCCTCTCCGTCGGGAACTCCGCTCGTTGGCGGCCGACAGTAGAAAGCACCGATGAAATACCGATGGAATCGGCTCCCCCTGGCCCCCTGGCCCCCTGGCCCCCCTGGCCCCCCTGGCCTCCCTGCCTCCTGGCCCCCTGCCTCCCTGCCTCCCCGGCCCTCCCCATCCCGCCGCCCCGGGCGTTGTCAGTGCCTCCCCATAGAGTCGGAATCACCAGTCGGGGAGCCTCGGAGAGGGAGCACAGACATGTCCGCCAACAGGATTCAGCACAAGGTCAATCACGTCGCGCTGGTCGTGGACTGCTCGGGTTCCATGCGGCAGCACGAGAGTCAGCTCATCCGGGTCGTCGACGAGTTCGTGGCGGGGCTGAAGGCCGAGTCGGACAGCCTCGGTCATGAGACCCGGATCAGCCTCTACTCCTTCGACCACAGGGTGGAGAACCTGGTCTGGGACATGGACGTGAAGCACCTGCCGTCCATGCGGGGGCTGTACAAGGTCAACAACGGTGCCACGGCGCTCATCGAGGCCTCCCTCAAGTCCCTGGACGACCTGGGGCACATCTGGGAGGAGTACGGCGAGCACAGCTTCCTCCAGATCGTGGTGACGGACGGCGAGGAGAACGCCTCCGGTGGCGATCGGCGGCACGACGGGGACATGGCGATACTCGGCCCCTGGCTCGACAGGATCGCGGCGAAGATGGGCCGGCTGCCGGGGCACTGGACGTCCGCGATCCTCGTTCCGAACTCGCTGGCGAAGCGCACCGCCCAGAACTACGGCTTCCCGGCGGGGAACATCGCCATCTGGGACGCGGATTCCCAGGAGGGTGTGGAGGAGGCGATCGGCACCGTGCGCGCCGCCGCCACCAGCTTCCTGCGCGGACGGGAACAGGGTGTGCGCGGTACGAAGAATCTGTTCGCCGTCGGCCAGGACATATCGGTGGACGATGTACGGGCGGTCCTCGAACCGATCCCGGCCGACAAGTACCGCCTCCTGAAGGTCGACAAGGAGATGGAGATCCGGCCGTTCGTCGAATCACACCCCGGTGTGGCGTATGAACGTGGCTCCTGCTACTACCAGTTGGGCGCCCGGGTGCAGGTTCAGCCGGGCAAGGAGGTCATCGTGGTCGAGAGGGACACCGACCGGGCGTATACGGGCGACGCGGCGCGCAGCCTCCTGTTCGGGACGGGCGTCCACGGGACCGTATCCGTGAAGGCCGGGAACAACCCCAAGCTGGAGGTGTACGTGCAGAGTCGTTCCGTGAACAGGAAGCTCAAGGCGAACACGCGTCTGCTCATCATGCTCTGACGCCTGACGCCTGACGCCTGACGCCTGACGCCTGACGCCTGCCCTATGCCTTCCGACGTTCTGCCCTCTGCCCTCCGACTCCGGCTCCCTGGCCTCTGCTTGATGCCTGTGCTCAGGTCCCGGGGATCAGCTCGCACCGGCCGGAGCCGATGTGTCCAGGGCCACCGAGACGGCCAGCAGGCCGAGTGCCGTTCCCATCAGGTAGCGCTGGGCCCGGAGCCAGGAGGGGCGGCGGGCGAGGAAGAGCGCGATGGTACCGGCGGCAAGGACGATGCTCAGGTTGACGGTGAGGGCCACGGCGATCTGGACGGAGCCGAGAACGATGCCCTGGAGGAGGACGTTGCCCGCTTCCAGGCTGATGAACTGAGGGATGAGGGAGAGGTACATGATGGCGATCTTCGGGTTGAGCAGATTCGTCATCAGACCCATGGTGAACAGCCTGCGCGGGGAATCGTGGGGCATCTCCTGGGGGGCGAAGACCGAGACGCCCCCGGGCTTCAGGGCGCTCCACGCCAGGTAGGCCAAGTAGAGCGCACCGGCCATTTTCACGGCGACATACAGCGGGGGCACGGCGAGGAACACCATCGACAGGCCGAGGTTCGTGGCCAGCAGATAGACCAGGAAGCCCACGGCGACACCGCCGAGGGACACGACACCGGCGCGTCGGCCCTGGGTGATGCTCCGGGAGACGAGGTAGATCATGTTCGGGCCGGGGGTGAGCACCATGCCCAGAGCCACCATCGCGACACCCAGCACTCCACCCAGCTCAACCATGGCCACCCGCCGCTCTGTTCACGTCCCGAACACGTCCCGACGTGCGCTGTCGCACCGGTGCAGCACCGGGATTGCTCCTGGTGTGGCTCGGGGCAATGCGAGTCTAGAGTCGCGCTTTAGGTCGGTTCAATACTGGACATTGCACTCGGTGCAATGATGTGTTTCGATGCCGCTCACTGCGTCTTGATGCCGCTCGCTGCGGTTCGGTGCCGTTCACTACGGGGGGTGAGGTCCGTGAAGGACTTCCGGAGCGTTGCCGACACGGTGGCGCGGGAGATCGCCGCCGGTCGGCTGAAGCCCGGGGAACGGCTCCCCCCGCAACGGGAGTTCGCTCGTCGGTACGGCATAGCCAACTCCACGGCGACCCGGGTCTACCAGGAACTCGCCCGCCGGGGCCTCACTGTCGGCCAGGTGGGACGCGGCACGTTCGTGCGTGATGCGCCCGGTGCGCCCGCGCCGGCCCCCGCCCTGTCCGAACCCGCCGTCGGTCGGGTGGACCTGGAGCTCAATCATCCCGTAGTGCCCGAGCAGGCCGGGCTGCTCGCCGCCGGGCTCGGCAGGCTGGTGTGCCCCGAGCGGCTGGAGTCGGTGCTCCGACCGGTCGGCCCCGACGGCACTCCCGCGGCTCGCGAGGCGGCGGCGGACCTGCTCGCGCGGGGCGGCTGGCGCCCCCTCCCGGAGCGGGTCCTGTTCGCCGGGAACGGCCGTCAGGCGATCTCCGCCGCCATCGCCGCGCTGACCCGGCCGGGCGCGCGGCTGGGAGTCGAGGAGCTGACGTATCCGGTGCTCAAGGCCATCGCCGCCAGGCTCGGCGTCACCCTCGTGCCGCTGGCCATGGATGCGGAGGGGCTGATCCCCGAAGCGGTGGAGGAAGCGCACCGCGCCGAACCGCTGCACGCCGTCTACGTACAGCCTGTTCTGCACAACCCGCTGTCCCTCACCATGCCCCCGAGCCGGCTGGACCGCCTGGCCGATGTGCTGCTTTCCTTGGGTATCCACGCCATCGAGGACGCGGTCTGGGCCTTCCTCAGGGGCGATCTGCCGCCCCTCGCGTCGCGGGCCGCCGAGCGGACGGTGCTCGTCGACAGTGTGTCCAAGCGGTTGTCCCCGGGGCTGTCCCTCGGGTTCGCCGTGGCTCCCGCCGCGCTGATGGGGAGGGTGGCCGCGGCCGTGCGCTCCGGGGGCTGGGTGCCGATGCGGTTTCCGCTGGAGGCGACGTGCCAGTGGCAGGCGGACGGTGCTGTCGACCTGCTCGTACGGGCCAAGCGGCGGGAGGTCATGGCGCGCCAGGAGATCGCGCGGGCCCACCTCGGTGACTTCCGCACCCGCAGTGATCCCCTCTCCTGCTACCTCTGGTGGGAGCTGCCGAGCCCCTGGCGCGCCGACACCTTCGTCGCGGCCGCCGCACGGCACGGCATCGCGGTAACCCCGGCGGCGGCGTTCGCCGTCGGCCGCCACCGTGGCCCTCAGGCGATCCGCCTCGGCCTGGCCTCGCCCACCGCGGCGACCCTCTCCCGCGCCCTGTCGACCCTCGGCGATCTCGCCCGGTCCGCACCGGAGGACCTCGTTCAGGACTGACCGGAGGGCCTCGTTCAGGGCTGAGGTGGGACGGGGCGGAGCTGAAGCCCGTCCGGGACTTCTCCGGTAGTTCTGTGGTACTTCCGTGGCGCATCCGGCCGTACGCCTTCTCAAAAGTAGTGCTGTGTGAAATTGTACTGTCGCATAGCACCCTGCGTGCCCATGTCAAAAGTGGTTCCGAGGTGCTGAAGTGCGCCCCATCCCATCCCCCGCACCCGTTTCGGGTGTTCCTCCCGAGGAGGCAGCTGGTGAGACCAGCCCGAACGCGATGTCAACGCGCCCTCAGGCAAGCAGCCCTGACGCTCTGCATGTGCATGGGCCTGACCCTGCTCGGCGGCCCTGCGTACGCATCCGCCGCGCCGTCGCCGCCCCGGACCGCACCGTCCCTGTCCGTGGCCACTTCTCCGTCTGCCGCCGACAGGGCGGAGATCCCGCCCGTCGACGCGCTCAGCCGGAGTGGATCGGCCGAGCCCGAGCATGTCCGTGCCTCGGAGCTCCCGGTCGACGAGCGCGGGCCGGTTCCGGCCTCCGGCGAGGAGCGCAGACGGGACTACGACGAGCCTGTCCAGGGGGCGGCCGCGGCCGAGGCCCCCTGCGATCCGGCCGACTTCACCTCCCGCACCGGCGCCGCCCTGGTTCGGCGGATCAAGGAGTCGACCGTCGGCTGCGTCAACACCCTGTTCGGCCTGACCGGGGAGAACGCCCGACTCGCCTTCCGCGAGGCGCAGATGGTGACCGTCGCGAACGCGCTGCGCGGCGCCTCCGACTACTACCCGGGTGACGATTCCACCGGCGTACCGCAGCTGGTGCTGTATCTGCGCGCCGGGTACTACGTTCAGTGGTACAACGAGGCGGCCGTCGGCTCCTACGGGCCCGCGCTCACGACCGCGATACGGCGCGGGCTCGACGCCTTCTTCGCCTCCCCGCGCTCCCGCGACGTCACCGACGCCAACGGCGAAACCCTCTCCGAAGCCGTCATACTCATCGACAGTGCCCGGGAGAACGCCCGCTATCTCGGTGTGGTCGAGTGGCTGCTCACCGACTACGACAGCTCGTACAACGCCCTCTGGCACATGCGCAACGCCGTGAACAGCACCTTCACCGTGCTCTTCCGCGGGCACCAGCTCCCGGCGTTCGTCACCGCCGTCACGGAGGACAGCAGCACCGCCGACACGGTGCACTCCTTCGCCTCCCGCACCCTCGGCCTGCTGGGCACCGATCACGCGTTCCTCACCATCAACGCGGGCCGCGAACTCGCCCGCTTCCTTCAGTACGACGCGCTGCGGCCCGCCGTCCGCCCGCAGGTGAGGGGGCTCCTCGGCCGGACGTCCATCACCGGCCCCACCGCCCCGCTGTGGGTGGGCCTCGCCGAGATGGCCAATCACTACGACGACGCCAACTGCGCGTACTTCGGCACCTGCGACCTCCCCGGCCGCCTGGACGACGCGGCGCTGCCCGTCCGGCACGAGTGCAGCGACAGTCTGCGCATCCGCGCCCAGGAGATGTCCGCCGCGCAGCTCGCCGCCACCTGCGCGAACCTTGCGGACCAGGACGCGTTCTTCCACGACATCGCCCGGGACGACGGGCCCGTCGCCGGGGACCTGAACACCCGCCTCGAAGTGGTCGTGTACGACTCCAGCGACGACTACGGAACGTACGCGGGCGCCATGTTCGGCATCGATACCGACAACGGCGGCATGTATCTGGAGGGCGACCCGACGGCCGCCGGGAACCAGCCGCGCTTCATCGCGTACGAAGCCGAATGGCTGCGGCCCGACTTCCAGATCTGGAACCTCAACCACGAGTACACCCACTACCTCGACGGCCGCTTCACCATGGCCGGCGACTTCGCCGACGGGATGACCACCCCGACCGTCTGGTGGGTCGAGGGCTTCGCGGAGTACGTCTCGTACTCCTACCGCCAACTCACCTACGAGGCAGCCCTGTCCGAGGCGGGCAAGCGCACCTACCCGCTGAGTACCCTCTTCGACACCACCTACGACAACAGCGGCAGTGCCCGGGTGTACCGCTGGGGCTATCTCGCGGTCCGCTACATGCTCCAGTCGCACCGCGCCGACCTGGACATCGTCCTCGGCCACTACCGCGCCGGTGACTGGAACGCCGCCCGCACGCACCTGAAGTCCACGATCGGCACCCGGTACGACAGCGACTGGTACGACTGGCTCACCGCCTGCGCGGCGGGCGACTGCGGCGGGATCACCGACCCGCCCGGCCTCCCCGAGTGCACCCTTCCCGACACGGCCCGGCTCGACCGCGACTGCGCACGCTCCGGGGTCTCGGTCCGAGCCGGGGACTACGCCTACCTGTATCTCTATGTCCCCGCCGGAACACCGCGGTTGCGCATCACCACGGCCGGGGGGACGGGCAACGCCGACCTCTACCACCGTGCGGGCAGCTGGCCGAGCAAGACCTCGTACACCCACCGGTCCGCCGGGCCCGGGAACGCCGAGACGGTGACCGTGAACGCGCCCGAACCAGGCTGGCACTACGTCTCGGTCGCCGGTGAGCAGGCGGTCTCGGGGCTCGTGGTCTCCGCAGAGTACTGAGGGCGCCCTGCCCGCTGTCGGGCAGCGTTTGCGGCATGTCACTTCGTCGTGTGGCACGTTGCTGCCGTGCTCAAGGGAGAGAGAGTACGCGCCATACGGCACTCTTCTGTGCCGGCGCCGCGTGTGCCTACTGCGCCGCTCGTCTCGGTGTCCGTAGTCGACCGGGGGGTCGGTCGCGGGCGGGACCAGTGGGTCAGGGGAGGGCGGCCTCTCCGTCTCGGGCAAGGGGCAGTCCCGGAAACGGAGTTGGTCGGCTTCTTGCTCCGCCTCTGGGGGAGGGGAACTCGCCCAAGAGCTGCCTCCGGAGACCGAGTTCGAGTGCAAGAGCGGACTCGTGGTCGCGGAAGGCCCCGAACCGCGGAGTCTGTTGCGGGAGCGGGAGCGGGAGCGGGCGTTGACGCTGATGCCGACTCCCGCTCCCGTCCGTCCCCGCCCTCGTTCAGCCGCCACCACGTCCACAAGTCGCGAAGGCGAGCAGCGCTGTGCGCAGCCGTCGTACCGTCCACGCCGTCGACTCCCGCACCGAGGGCATGCCGACCCGTGTCGTCACCGGCGGCATCGGGACCGTATCCGGGGGTCCAGCAAGGCCGACCGGCTCACCTACTTCCAGGAGCACCTCGACGACCTGCGCACCTGGCTGATGTACGAACCGCGCGGCCACGCCGCGATGAGCGGGGGCGGTCCGTTCCCGGCGGGGTTTCTGCTGTGACCGGCAGGATTCCGCTGGGACCGGGCGGCCGCGGGCGAAGCCCGCTGGGGTAACGTGATATTGCACTGATCGCTCGTCGCGAAGTTCGCGTCCCGCGCCCCGGAGGATGCCGTGGTCACCTTGCAGTCGCGCAAGCTGGTGTCGCCCACCGAGAACCTCCGCGACCAGGTGGCCCACGCCCTGCGCGCCGCGCTGATCGCCGGGGAGATCAAGCCGGGCGGCGTCTATTCGGCACCGGCCCTCGCGGCGGAGTTCGGCGTGTCGCCCACCCCGGTCCGCGAGGCGATGCTCGACCTCGCCCGCGAGGGCCTGGTCGAAGCCGTACGGAACAAAGGCTTCCGGGTGACGGAGATGACCGAGCAGGACCTCGACGAGTACACGGAGATCCGTACGCTCATCGAGGTGCCCACCGTCGGAAAGGTGGTCCGCGCCGCCACGCGGGAGCAGCTCGAAGCCCTGCGCCCGGGCGCCGAGGCCATCGTCGCGGCGGCCCGGGGCCACGACCTCATCGGCTACCTTGACGCCGACCGCCGCTTCCACCTCGACCTGCTGGCCCTCGGCGGGAACCGCCACCTCGTCTCGGTCGTCAGCGATCTGCGCAAGCGGTCCCGGCTCTACGGCCTCACCGAACTCGACGAGGCCGGGGTGCTCGTCGACTCCGCCGAGGAGCACGTGACGCTGCTTGATCTCATGATCGCGAAGGACGCGGGGGCGGCCGAGGCCTTGATGCGCCACCATCTGGAGCATGTACGGACCCTGTGGGCCAGCCGCCCGCAGCCGGAGAAGCGCAGCGCGCTCACCCTGCGTCGCTCCTGAGTGGCCTGAGCAGCCTGAGTGGCCTGAGTGGGCCCCGCTCCGTCAGGCCCGGGCGGCGGCCGTCATCCGCCGCAGCCCGGCGTACTGGAGTGCGGTGCAGACTGTCACGATCAGGGCGCCGATCAGCATGAAGACGACCCCGAACCCGGTCAGCGGTACGAAGTCCGCGAAGGCCGTCACGACGCAGCCGACGGCGCACAGCCCGTTCACGGCGACGACGGTCAGGGCCAGGGCGGGCGGGATCACCGGGTAGCCCGCGATCAGCGCGAGCGAGGCCGCCCCGCCCATCTGGAAGATGCCGAACGCCACGGCGAAGGCCACCGGCATCCCGGTCGCGGAGCCCAACGGCGCAGCGGCGGCGATCAACACCACACCCATCACGGCGGTGCTCGCACTGTCGACACGCAGCACCAGGCGCAGAAACCGTGCGGAGTCCCGTACGGCCCCCGCGGAGGCGGAGGCGGGTGTCGATGCGGGTGCGGGCGCGGATGAGGGTGCGGCGGAAGGCGAAGGGGTGTGGGTCATCACGGATCTCCTTCGTTCGGTGGGGTGATGACACCGTGTCATGGGCCTTGCCCCGACTCCATGACCTCCCAGGTCATGGATACGGTGGGGGCCATGGACACCGACGAGGGGCCGCGCGTAGGCCTGTTGCTCCGCGAGTGGCGGCGACGCAGGGGGCTCAGTCAGCTCGATCTCGCGCTGAGGGCAGGCTCCTCGACCCGGCACCTCTCCTACGTGGAGAACGGCCGGGCCCGCCCCGGCCGGGAGATGGTCCTGCGGCTTGCCGAGCATCTCGACATCCCCCTGCGTGACCGCAACGGCCTTCTACTGGCGGCTGGTTACGCCCCCGCCTACCGGGAGTCGCCGCTCGACAGCGAGCGCATGACGATGGTCCGGTCCGCGGTGAAGGTGATGCTGACGGGGCACGAGCCCTTCCCGGCCGTCGCGATCGACCGGATCTGGAACATCGTCGCGAGCAACGACGCGATGAACCTCCTGCTCGGTGTCGTGCCACCGCATCTGACGGAGTCCGGGGGCAACGTGATGCGCCTGATCCTCCACCCTGAGGGACTGGCCTCCCGGTGCCTGAACTTCGCCCAGGTCCGCGCCCACGCCCTCGGCAGGCTGAAGCACCAGGTCAACACCACTGGCCACCGCGACCTGCGGGAGCTCTACGAGGAGGTGTCCGGCTACCCGGACCCGCCGGACCTCGACTCTGACCTCGGCCCGGTCGACCCGACGGGCATCGTCGTCCCGCTGCGCATCCGTACACCGCTCGGCGACATGGCGTTCCTCAGCGCGATCGCCACCTTCGGAGCCCCCGCCGACGTGACCCTCTCGGAGCTCGCGGTGGAGTCGTTCTTCCCGATGGACGATCAGACGGACACCCTGCTGCGCGCGCTGGCGGGACGTCGGTAGCGACGTACGCCAGTGACGACGTACGCCGGTAACGACGTGGGCCATTGACCACGCGCGACCGTAGCGACGCACGCCCGTACACGCCAGCAACGGCGTACCTCGGTAGCGGCGTCAGTAGCGGCGCGGCGCGGCCGGAGGTCGGGGTCCGGCGGGCGGCGGCGGGCGGTGGTGTCAGGCGCGGCCCGTGCAGTCGCAGCCCGCCTCGTCGACGGTCCGGGCGATCAGGCCGTCATCGGTCGCGCCCCCGGTGGTGACTGTGCCCGGGCCCGTACCGATCTCGACCTCGACCACGAGGGCGGACTCGATCCCGTCGGCGCAGTTGGCAGTCGGCAAAGCTCGACCCCGTTTGACCTCATACCCCCAGGGGGTATTGTCGGAGGTGTGGTAGCGACCCAGCGGCCTCGACGAGGGAGTGGGTCATGAATACCGGGTTCAAGATCACGGCCTTCGCGGCGGCGCTCGCGGCGACCTTCGGGACGGCGTACGCGGTGGGCAGCGCGCTGGACCCCGCGATCGCCGGGAAGGGGCAGTCCCCGCACGGCGAGGCCCACGGCGTGAAGGAGCCGCCGAAGGGTGAAGGGGCTCAGGAGGAGAAGCGGGAGGCGGCCGAGCTCCCGGGCGGGTTGCGGATCTCCGAGGACGGCTTCGCCCTCGATCTCAGGACGCCGAGGGTCGAGGCGGGCAAGGAGGCCGAGCTGCGCTTCGCCGTCGTGGATGAGGCCACCTCCCGGAACGTGACCGCGTTCCGCCGCGAGCACGGCAAGGAGCTGCGCCTGATCGTCGCGTCGAACGACCTGACGACCTGCCGGCACCTGTACCCGGTCCGGGCCGCCGACGGCACCTGGTCCGCGCCCGTCGAGCTGCCGGAGGCCGGCGGCTACCGCGTCTTCGCCGACTTCACCCCGGACGTGAAGAAGGCCGAGAGCCTCACCCTCGGCGCGGACCTCTCCGTCGCGGGCGACGCGCGGCCCGAACCGCTGCCGCGTGCCGAGAAGGCGGTGACCGTCGACGGGTACGAGGTCACCCTCGACGGCGTCCTGCGCCCGGGGGCGGGCGGCGAGCTGAAGCTCAACGTCGAGAAGGGCGGCAAGCCTGTCACCGACCTCCAGCCCCACCTCGGTGCGTTCGGGCATCTCGTGGCCCTGCGCTCCGGCGACCTCGCCCATCTGCACGTCCACCCGAACGGAGGGCCGGGCGACGGCAGGACGAAGCCGGGCCCGGAGATCTCCTTCACCGTGACGGCCCCGAGCAAGGGTACCTACCGCCTCTTCCTCGACTTCCGGCACGAGGGCAAGGTCCGTACGGCCGCCTTCACCGTCCACGCCGGGGAGGCCGCCGCCGGGAATCCGGCCTCGGAGGGCGGCGAGTCCGCCCCGCACGAGCACTGACGGGCGGACTGCGGGAGGGGGCTGGAGAGGGTTTGGAGGGGGGGTCTGTTGGAAGTGGCGAATCCTCTAGCTTAGGCTTGCCTAACTTTCACCCGTTCGGTCAACCTGAGGACCCTCCATGCTCGGCTCCACCCGCGTGCGTCGCCACACCCTCGCCGCTTCGGCCACCGCCGTCGCTCTCGCCGTCGCCCTGACCGGCTGCTCATCGGACAGCGGCAGCGACAAGGACAAGGACGGAGCCAAGGGCACGGCGAAGAGCGGCGGCGCCTTCCCCGTCTCGATCAAGAGCTCGCTCGGCACCGCGAAGATCGAGGAGAAGCCCGAACGCATCGTCACCCTCGGCCAGGGCTCCGCCGAGACCGCGATAGCCCTCGGCCAGACCCCGGTCGGCATCGAGAGCTACCCGTGGGGCAGCGACGAGTCCGGCTACCTCCCCTGGATCAACGAAGCCGTGAAGAAGTCCGGCGACAAGCTGCCCAAGCAGTTCGCCGGCGGCGAGGAGATCGACTTCGAAGCGATCACCGAGCTTGAGCCCGACGTCATCCTCGCCCCCTGGTCGGGCCTCACGCAGAAGCAGTACGACGTCCTCAAGGACATCGCCCCCACGGTCGCCTACCCGGACCAGGCGTGGAGCACCGACTGGGACCAGCAGATCGACATCATCGGCAAGGCGCTGGGCCGGACGGAGGACACCGACGGCCTCAAGACGAAGATCGAGAAGCAGCTCGCCGACGCCGCGGCCACCCGGCCGAACTACAAGGACGTCACCTTCTCGTACATCTACAACTCCGGCCCCGGCACCCTCGGCGTCTTCAAGCCCGAGGAGCAGCGCGTCAAGATGGTCTCGTCGCTCGGCCTGAAGGCCGACCCGGTCGTCAACAGCTTCAAGGAGACCCCCGGCACCGATTCGGCCCTCATCGGCCTGGAGAACGCCGAGAAGCTGAAGGACAGTGACCTGATCTTCACGTTCTACACGGACGAGAAGAACCGCAAGGAGATCGAGGGCCAGAAGCTGTACGGCGCGATCCCCGCGATCAAGAAGGGCGCCGTCGTCGCGAGCAACGACAACTCCTTCGTCACCGCCTCCTCGATCATCAACCCGCTGACCGTGCCGTGGACGATCGACCGTTACCTGCCGCTGATCGACGAGGCCATCAAGAAGGCCGGCAAGTAACCCCGTCCGGGTATCCGATCCACCGAGGCCACAAGGCACACTTCACTCTCATGCCTACCACCACGGTCGCACCGCCGAGCGGCGCCGGTACCTCCCGTACCGGCGCCGCTCGACTGGCGTTCCTCCTGCTCGCAGCGGTCGCCGCGCTGGCACTCGCGCTCTGCGCAAGCGTCATGTTCGGCAGCCGCAGCACCTCGTTCGGCGAAGTCCTCGGCGTCCTGCGGGGCACCGCCGACCCGAACGTCACCGTCATCATCGAGAGCCGGTACCCCAGAACCGTCCTCGGCGTCCTCGCCGGACTGAGCCTCGCGGTCGCGGGCACCCTCATGCAGGGCGTCTCGCGCAACCCGCTGGCCGAACCCGGACTCCTCGGCATCAACGCTGGAGCCTCCGCGAGCATCGTCGCCGCGACGGCCTGGCTCGGGGCCTCCGGAGCCACCGACACCATGTGGTGGGCGCTGCCCGGAGCCCTGCTGGCCGGAGTGCTCGTCCATGTGATCGGCTCCGCCGGTACGGGGACGAGCGTGGTGCGCCTGGTGCTCGCCGGAGCGGTGCTCACCGCCGTACTGATGGCGTTCATCCAGGCGGTGACCCTCAGCAAGCCGCAGGTGTTCGACAGCTACCGCTACTGGGTCGTCGGGGCGCTCGGCGGCCGGGACTTCGAGGTCTTCTGGTCCGTCCTCCCCTTCGCCGCCGTCGGCTTCCTGCTTGCCCTGGCCCTCGGCCCCGGCCTCAACGCCCTGGCCCTCGGCGACGCGAGCGCCGTCGCCCTCGGCTCGCACCCGGGACGCACCAGGGGCGGCGGACTGCTCGCCGCCACCCTGCTCAGCGCGGCGGCGACCGCCGCCGTCGGTCCGATCGCCTTCGTCGGCCTCGCCGTCCCGCACGTCGTACGGGCCCTGGTCGGCGTCGAATTCCGCGTCCAGATCCTCTTCTCCGCCCTGCTGGGCCCCACCCTCCTGCTCCTGGCAGACGTGGTGGGCCGGGTCGTGATGCGCCCCACCGAGCTCATGGTCGGCGTCGTCACCGCGTTCATCGGCGCACCCGCGCTGCTCATTGCCGTACGCAGGATGAGGAGCACGACATGATCGTCACCGACCGGACCGCGCCCCTCCGCAAGGCCCGCCCGACCCCCCGCGGCTACCTGGTCGTCGGCCGCACCGTCGCGATACCCGTGCGCCGCGCCTCAATCCTCGCGGCCGCCGGGCTCTTCGTCCTCCTGCTCGCGGCCGCCGTCACCACCCTGACCTGGGGTCGCCTCGGCGTCGACCTCGCGGACCTGCCCGCCGCCCTGCTCGGCAACGCCGAGGGCAAGGACCGCTTCGTCTTCAACCGGCTGCGCGGCCCCCGCCTCACCGTCGCCATCGGGGTCGGCGCGGCCCTCGGCCTCTCCGGCGCGCTCTTCCAGTCCGTCACCCGCAACCCGCTCGGCAGCCCCGACGTCATCGGGCTTTCCGCCGGAGCCGGCGCGGGCGCCGCGACCTGCGCGCTGATGTTCCCCGACACGGTCCCGGTCGCCGTCGGCGCGCTCATCGGCGCGGTCCTCGCGATGACCCTCGTGTACGTCTCCACCGGCACCGGCTTCCGCAACCCCGCCCGGCTCGTCATCGCCGGGATCGGCGTCGCGGCGATG
The DNA here is from genome assembly GCF_002382885.1 of Streptomyces sp. WZ.A104. Taxonomy (GTDB): domain Bacteria; phylum Actinomycetota; class Actinomycetes; order Streptomycetales; family Streptomycetaceae; genus Streptomyces. The sequence continues at coordinate 10,714 of NZ_NWVL01000085.1, read as the reverse complement.
GGCTCGGCCATCACCCAGTACGTCGTCTACTCCCTGGAGCGCGACAAGGCCTCCGTCCTCACCGCCTACGTCAACGGCAGCTTGACCGCCCGCTCCTGGACCGACGCCGGCACGATCTGGCTGGTCCTGCTGGCGGCCGCCCCGCTGGCCGCGCTGATCTCCCGGCGGCTCGACATCGGCGAGATGGGCGACGACATCGCCGAAGGCCTCGGCTCCGAGCCGAAGAAGGCCAAGACACTGGCCGTGGTCCTCGCCGTCGCGCTCTCCGCCGCGGCCGTCAGCGTCTCCGGCCCCATTGCCTTCATCGCCCTGACCGCGCCTCAGATCGCCAGACGACTCACCCGCGCTTCCGGGCCGCACCTGCTGCTCTCGGCCCTGACCGGCGGTCTGCTGCTGGTGCTGGCCGACCTCTGCTCCCAGCAGCTGTCGCTCTTCGACGACCTGCCGGTCGGGATCTACACCATGGCGATCGGCGGCGCGTATCTCGGCTATCTGCTGATCCGGGAGTGGCGCAGGGGCGTGCTCTGATGGTCCGGTCCGCCGGGGACGGCCCCGACTGGTCACGTACAGGTTCGTCGACCATACTGCCCGCCGTGGAGCAGAGCATAGATTCGAACGAGAAGCCCGAGTTCGCCGCAGGCACCGACCCGGCGTTCATCCCCCTTCCCGGCCTGGCCGCACCCGCCGCCATCCGGAAGCCGGAGGTGGAAGCGGCCCCTGACGGTGCGTCCGACGCGGTGGAAGCCCCGGAGGCCGGTGCGGCCGAGGAAGCGGAATCCGAAGCGGAAGCAGAACGGGAAGCGACGGCCGAGGAAGCGGCGGCAAAGGGAGAAGAAGCGGCAGAGGGAGAAGGCGAGGACGGGGCCGAGGAGGGCCCGGTCTTCGAGGTCAGCGACCGCCGGGGCTCGATCCGGGTGGCCCGGGAGGGCATCCGGTTCCGGCTGGACGACCAGGAGGCCGAGTTCGACTGGGACGAGATCGGCGCGGTGGCGACCACCCCGGCCCGCTTCGGCCGCCGGTTCACCGTGACCGTCCACCTGTCGAGCCGTCGCTGGTTCAACGCCGAGGTCGAGGCGGCGAGCCGGGCGGAGCTCAAGACCTGGCCGGCTGAACTGGACACCGTCCTGGACGCCTACTTCGAGGAGTCCTGAGCTTGGAGGAGTCCTGAGCTTCGAGGTGGGCGTCAGCTTGGAGGGCGGCCGTCCCGGCCTGACCCGGTGCGGGCCGCTGCATCGGCCGTGGGGCGGCACCGCCGTGCGTCATCCGCGACGGTGCCGCCCGCCGCTGCCGCGGTTCCGGACGCGCACCGCGATGTAAACGACCAGGGCGACCGCGGCCAGCCCCAGCACGACCTTGCTCACGACACCGACGTACGCGCCGACCGTTTCCCACCGGTCCCCGAGCAGGTAACCGGCCATCACCAGCACGGTGTTCCACACCAGACTGCCCGCCGTCGTCAGTGCGGCGAAGGTCGGCAGCGGCATGCGCTCCACGCCCGCCGGCACGGAGATCAGGCTCCGGAAGACCGGCACCATACGGCCCAGGAGGACCGCCTTGGTGCCGTGCCGGGCGAACCACTCCTCCGTCCGCACCAGGTCGGAGGCCTTGACCAGTGGCAGCTTCGCCCAGAGGGCATGCATCCGCTCCCGGCCGAAGGCGGCCCCGATCCCGTACAGCGCCACCGCTCCGACGACCGAGCCGAGCGTCGTCCAGAACAGGGCGGAGGCCAGACTCAGCACGCCCTGCGAAACGGCGAACCCGGTCAGCGGCAGGATGACCTCGCTGGGCAGCGGTGGGAACAGGTTCTCCAGGGCGATGGCCAGACCGGCACCGGGGCCGCCGAACGCCTCGACCAGCCCTGCGGCCCAGCCCGCGATGCCCCCCTGCGGCTCCTCGGCGGCGACTGACAGAGCGAGGTGCATAGGGGGGGCTCTCCGGAGTGGCGGGCGGGGAGCGCGGAGGTCGACCGCGTCCTACCCGTCCATGATCCCTCAGGCCCCGTCGAGGACCACCGAGCGGGTCAGGTGGCGCGGCAGATCTGGGTCGAGCCCCCCTGCCGCCGCCCGGGCGAGGGCCAGCCGCTGTACGCGGACGAGCTCGGCCAGCGGGTCGAGGCCACCGCTCTCCACCCACCGGGCGCCCGTCGCCCGTACCTGCTCCGGCAGGCCCTCGGGGGCTTCGCCGAACATCCAGGTCGCGGTGGTCGCGGTGGCGATGCTGATCGGGCCGTGGCGGTACTCCATCGCCGGGTAGGACTCCGTCCAGGACAACGACGCCTCCTTCATCTTCAGCGCCGCCTCATGGGCCAGGCCGATCGTCCACCCGCGGCCGAGGAAGGAGAACTGGGTGCTCTCCAGCAGCCCTTCGGGCAGCGGCTCGGCGAGCGCCCTCGCGGCGTCGCGGACCACATCGTCGGAGTGCAGGCCGAGGTGGGCCCGCAGCAGGGTGAGCGCCGAGGTGGCGAACCGGGTCTGCACGACGGACCGTTCGTCGGCGAAGTCGAGGACCACGAGCTCGTCGGCAGCCGCCTCGACCGGTGTTCGCGGATCGGCGGTGACGGCCACCGTGCGGGACGTGCCGCGCAGCCGCTTCAGCAGCGCCAGGACCTCGGTCGTGGTCCCCGACCGGGTCAGCGCGACGACCCGGTCGTAGGTGCGGCCGGGCGGGAACTCCGAGGCGGCGAAGGCGTCCGACTCGCCCTGGCCCGCGCTCTCGCGGAGCGCGGCGTAGGACTGCGCCATGTAGAAGGAGGTCCCGCAGCCGACGACGGCGATCCGCTCGCCAGGGGCGGGCAGGGCGGCCGCCGCGGGGCCGTCCGCCAGCGCGGCGGCACGCTGCCAGCAGGCGGGCTGACTGGCTGTCTCGATCTCGGCATACGACACGTCTGCACCCCACGGGAAGGAGATGAATGAAGTCTTCATGTTGAATCCTGCACGTTACATCCAGTAATCGAGCAAGAACAAGCAAACTGGGCGCGGGCAAGGGCCTGGAAGAACCTGGAAGGACCAGGGAGGGAGCGGTGGAGGTCCTGGGAGGGGAGGGGGGAGGGCGGGCCGGAGACGGACCCCCGCCCGGCCTGTGCGACGCTTGCCGCTGTCCGGCCACCGGCGACCGCGTTCCCGCGAAACGCGGTGCCCACGCCGGACGGTGAGGAGAGACTCTTGTCCAGAGACGCCCGGTGGGACGCGCTGCTGGAACTGGTCGGCAAACACGGCAGGGTGGATGTCGAGGAGGCGGCGGCGGCGCTCGCCGTCTCGGCCGCGACCATCCGCCGTGACCTGGACCAGCTTGCCGAACAGCACCTGCTCACCCGCACCAGGGGCGGTGCGGTCGCGCACGGGGTCTCCTACGAACTGGCGCTGCGCTACAAAACGGGCCGCCACGCCCCGGAGAAGCAGGCCATCGGCCGAGCGGTCTCCGGCTTGGTCGCCGTCGGCGAAGTGGTCGGTCTGACCGGCGGTACGACGGTGACCGAGGTGGCCAGGGCGCTGGCCGTGCGTCCGGACATCGTGGGCGAGCCGGCACCGGCGGGCGGCCAGCCGACGCTGACCGTGGTGACGAACGCGCTCAACATCGCGAGTGAGCTGGCCATCCGGCCGCAGATCAAGATGGTCGTCACGGGCGGAGTGGCGCGGCCGCAGTCGTACGAACTGACGGGGCCGCTGGCCGTCGGCGTGATGAACGAGATCACGCTCGACGTCGCGGTCCTCGGGGTGAACGCCATCGACATCGAACGCGGCGCGTACGTCCACCACGAGGGCGAGGCTAGCGTCAACCGGCTCCTCGCGGAGCGGGCCCAGCGGGTGGTGGTCGCGGCCGACTCCTCGAAGATCGGCAAGAGGGCCTTCGCCCGGGTCTGCGACCTGGGTCTGGTCGATGTGCTGGTCACCGACTCCAACATCTCGGCGGAGGCACGGGAGCGGTTCGGCGAGGCGGGGGTCCAGGTCGTTACGGTCTGACGACCGAGGGCGGATGGAGACGGTCGGACGGTCGCGGGACGGGCGAAGACGGCCGGAGGTGGACCGGGAGTGGCCGGAGGTGGGTTCAACGCCGGAGGCGGACCGAGAACCGCCGGAGACGGCCCGGGACGGCCCGGGACGGCCCGAGGCAGGCGTGGATCGACGCGGATTGCCGCTTCGCCGTGTCGTTGGTACGCCGAACGGGTGAGGGACGAGAGGATTGCCCGATGAACAGTGAGCGCAGCCGGCGCGAACCCAACCGGCGTACGGACGGGGTGGCCCTGTGAGCAGGTACGACAGGTATGACAGATACGACGCCACCGACGAACAGTGGGAAGGGCTCGCCCAGGTCGTCCCGTTGCGCGGTCGCGACGAGTGGCCATCCCGGATCGACCACCGCACCGTCCCGGGCGAGCGGGCCGTCGAACAGCGACGCCTCGTCGTCCTGCGGGTGCAGGTCTTCGCGGACGCCCGCGAGGTCGCCGAGTATCTGGTGGCCCAGGTCCCGGTGCTGCTCGATCTGACAGCGGCGGAATCGGACGTGGCGAAGCGGATTCTCGACTTCAGCAGCGGTGTGGTCTTCGGTCTCGGCAGCGGCATGCACCGCGTCGACCGCAATGTCTTCCTGCTCGCGCCGGTCGGCATGGAGGTCGAGGGAGTCACGCCCGCGGGGCTCGCCCAGTCGTAGGCGGCAGCCGGGGCGGCCTCCGGTACTGACCGGAACGCCGCCCCCGGCCGCACGTTCCTTCGCTGTCGGTGGCCGGTGATAGACCTGGGGCCGTGACAGAAACCGATGTGGCAGAACTCCAGCGGCGGCTGGCCGCGTTCGCGGCGGCGCGGGACTGGGAGCAGTACCACACCCCGAAGAACCTGGCGGCCGCGCTGAGTGTCGAGGCCTCCGAACTGCTGGAGATCTTCCAGTGGCTGACGCCCGACCAGTCGGCCGGGATCATGGGGGACCCCGAAGCGGCCTACCGGGTCACGGATGAGGTCGCCGATGTGCTCGCCTATCTCCTCCAGTTCTGCGAGGTGTTGGGCATCGATGTGACAGCGGCCCTGGCGGCCAAGATCGAGCGGAACGAGAATCGTTTCCCCGTCCCTGGACGTACCGGCACTACTGGACCTACCGGTCCTACGGGTCTTACTGGACCTACCGGTCCTACCGGTCCTACCGGCCCTGCTGGCCCCCGCGATTGTCACTCTTCGGAGTGATCGAGTTATCCACAATCGACTTCGTGTCCACAGATTTCCGAATTCCTCTGGTCTTACGGTGCCATCTACCTCACTGTGGGTAATGGATGAGGTGAGCGGGTTTTCGTACGGACGGGGGAAAGTCATGGAAGCGGTACGACTCATCGAGACGGGGCGGCGGGCCCTGGCGGACAGCCGGGGTGCGCTGGAGGTGATGGCGGAGGCCTGGCAGGCGCAGGCCCTGGCCCGGGCGGTCGGCAGTCGTCTGGCGCTGGGCGGGCCGATGGAGTTACGGGGCGAGGCGCGGGCCCTTGGCGAGATCGGCAGCGGCTGCTCGGCACTGGACCACCCGAGGATGCTCTCCGGCGGAGCCAGGGCCGTGCAGTTGTCCGGGATCGCCGATGTGCGGGAGGCCCTGGCCGGGCTCGCGCTTCTGCTCGGCGAGGCCGGGATCGCCCTCGTGGGGGTGGCGTGCGACACGGGGGAGGACGGCCTCTACTGGCAGTGCATCGAGGCCATGGACGCGGCCGATGAATCACTGGACCGCGTCCACGGGATGCTGAGACGGCTGGCGGAGCGGGAGAGGGAGCGCGATGGCCCGTATGGCGGCATACGCGGCCCCGCGCCCTCGGCGGCGGGGCCCTGAGAGGGGGAGGAAGCGTGGAGGCCCGGCCGGGCTGGTGAGGGGGAGCGGCCGCCGGAGGGGCAGGATGGAGGCATGGATCTTCGCATCTTCACCGAGCCCCAGCAAGGGGCCGACTACGACACGCTGCTGACCGTCGCCAAGGCCACCGAAGACCTGGGCTTCGACGCTTTCTACCGCTCGGACCACTACCTCCGCATGGGCTCCGGCGACGGGTTGCCCGGGCCGACCGACGCCTGGATCACCCTGGCCGGACTGGCGCGCGAGACCCGGCGGATCCGGCTCGGCACGCTGATGACCGCCGGCACGTTCCGGCTGCCGGGAGTGCTGGCCATCCAGGTGGCGCAGGTCGACCAGATGTCCGGCGGCCGAGTCGAACTGGGCCTGGGGGCAGGCTGGTTCGAGGAGGAGCACAAGGCCTACGGCATCCCCTTCCCCAAGGAGAAGTTCGGCCGCCTGGAGGAGCAGTTGGCGATCATCACCGGCCTGTGGGCGACGGAGACCGGCAGGACCTTCACCTACGACGGTACGTATTACCAGCTCACCGACTCGCCCGCACTGCCGAAGCCCGCGCAGGCCAAGGTGCCCGTCCTGATCGGCGGCCACGGCGCGACCCGTACCCCGCGCCTCGCCGCGCAGTACGCGGACGAGTTCAACATCCCGTTCGCCTCCCTGGAGGACAGCGAGAAACAGTTCGGCCGGGTCCGGGCCGCGGCGCAGGCGTTCGGGCGTGCGCCGGACGACCTGGTGTATTCCAACGCGCTGGTCGTCTGCACGGGCAAGGACGACGCCGAGGTCGCCCGGCGTGCGGCGGCCATCGGCCGTGATGTGGAGGAGCTCAAGGCGAACGGGCTGGCCGGCTCGCCCGCCGAGGTCGTGGACAAGATCGGCCGGTACGGCGCGATCGGCTCGTCCCGGATCTACCTCCAGGTTCTCGACCTGGCCGACCTGGACCATCTGGAACTGATCTCCTCGCAGATCCAGTCCCAACTGACCTGACTCACCGACTCACCGCCTCATCTCACTTCAGGTCGCCTTGTCCCGCCTCCTGTCGCTGTGTCCCGCCCTCCCCTCACCTCACCTCGACCGGAAGGAGCGTTGCCATGAGCACCGGCCGTACGCACGCGCTTGCCGACGCGCTGGCCGCCGGGCCCGTCCTGCTGGACGGCGGGCTCTCCAACCAGCTGGAGGCGCAGGGCTGCGATCTGTCCGATGCACTGTGGTCGGCCCGGTTGCTGGCCGACGCACCGGAGCAGATCGAGGCCGCCCACCTCGCCTACCTCCGGGCCGGGGCGCAGGTGCTCATCACCGCCAGCTACCAGGCCACCTTCGAAGGGTTCGGGCGGTACGGCATCGACCGGGCCGGGGCCGGGGTCCTGCTCGCCCGAAGCGTGGAGCTGGCCCGGCGCGCCACCGACGCGGCACGCCGAGCCGGTACCGGGCGGCGGATGTGGGTCGCCGCGTCGGTCGGGCCGTACGGGGCGATGCTCGCCGACGGCAGCGAGTACCGGGGGCGTTACGGGCTGAGCGTGCGAGAGCTGGAGCGCTTCCACCGCCCCCGGGTGGCGGCGCTGGCGGAGGCGGGGCCCGACGCGCTGGCGCTGGAGACGGTGCCGGACGCGGACGAGGCCGAGGCGCTCGTCCGGGTGGCGGAGGAGACCGGCCTGCCGTTCTGGCTGTCCTACAGCGTGGCGGGCGGGCGGACCCGGGCCGGGCAGCCGCTGGAGGAGGCGTTCGCGGTGGCCGCCGGACGGGACCGGGTGCTGGCGGTCGGGGTCAACTGCTGTGAGCCGGAGGAGGCGCAGGCGGCCGTGGAGCAGGCGGTCGCGGTCACGGGCAGGCCAGCCGTGGTCTACCCGAACAGCGGGGAGGGCTGGGACGCGGCAGGGCGGGGATGGACCGGGCGCAGTACCTTCGACCCCGGGCGGGTGCGGGCCTGGACCAGGGCCGGGGCCCGGCTCGTCGGAGGCTGCTGCCGGGTGGGGCCGGACCGGATCGCGGAGCTGGCAGGACGCTTGGCAGCATTGCCGAAGCGCTGAAAATGCCTGGTGGGGGCCAGGGGATGGCGACCATACTCGGACAGGTGTTCCTGACAATCGGTACGACCGGCACCCCTGAACGTCCCGCCACCGACCTGGGCTACCTGCTGCACAAGCATCCCGGCAAGGCGCAGACGTTCTCCACCTCGCACGGGCCCGCGCACGTCTTCTACCCCGAGGCGTCCGCCGAGCGCTGCACGGCCGCACTCCTGCTGGAGGTGGACCCGGTGGCGTTGGTGCGGCGCGGCAAGGGCAAGGGGCGGGGCGGCGCGCCCGACGCGGCGCTCGCACAGTATGTCAATGACCGCCCCTATGCGGCGTCCTCGCTGCTGTCGGTCGCCCTCGCCGCCGTCTTCAAGTCCGCGCTGGGCGGGGTCTGCCGGGCGATGCCCGAGCGGGCCGAGCAGCCCCTGCCGCTGCGGATCGAGGTGCCCGCCCTGCCCGCCCGGGGTGGCGTCGAGCTGGTGCACAAGCTGTTCGCGCCGCTCGGCTGGACGCGGGTCGAGGCCGTGGCCGTACCGCTGGACGAGCAGTTCCCCGAGTGGGGCGACTCGCGCTACGTACGGTTGGTGCTGGAGGGCGAGTTGCGGCTCGCCGACGCGCTGCGCCAGATATACGTCCTGCTGCCTGTGCTGGACGACGCCAAGCACTACTGGGTCGCGCCCGACGAGGTGGACAAGCTGCTGCGGGCCGGAGAGGGCTGGCTGGCGGACCACCCCGAGCGGCCACTGATCACCCGGCGCTATCTCTCCCACCGCTGGGGGCTCACCCGCCAGGCCGACCAGGCCCTGGAGCTGGTCCGGCTTGCCGAGTCGGACGACCTCGAAGTGGAGAGCATCGACAACGCGGTGGACGAGGGCACCGACACCGAGGAGAAGCCGGTCCCGCTCGCCGAACAGCGGCGCACCGCGATCCTCGACGCGCTGCGTGCCGCCGGGGCGAGCCGGGTCCTGGATCTCGGCTGCGGCCAGGGCCAGTTGGTTCAGGCGCTCCTGAAGGATGTGCGCTTCACCGAGATCGTGGGCGTCGACGTTTCGATGCGCGCCCTCACGATCGCCTCGCGCCGGCTGAAGCTGGACCGGATGGGGGAGCGCCAGGCGGACCGGGTCATCCTGAGGCAGGGCTCCCTCACCTACACGGACAAGCGGCTGGGTGGTTATGACGCGGCCGTGCTCAGCGAGGTCGTCGAGCACCTGGACCTGCCCCGGCTGCCCGCCCTGGAGTACGCGGTCTTCGGCGCGGCCCGCCCGGGGACGGTGCTCGTGACCACGCCGAACGTCGAGTACAACGTCCGCTGGGAGACCCTCCCGGCGGGGCACGCACGGCATGGTGACCACCGCTTCGAATGGACCCGGGCGGAGTTCCGCGACTGGGCCGAGCAGGTCGCCGGACGGCACGGATACACCGTCCGGTACGTGCCCGTCGGCCCCGACGACCCCGAGGTGGGGCCGCCGACCCAGATGGCTGTGTTCACCCGGACCACGGCGACCGAGAAGACGAAGGAGGGGAAGGCCGCATGAACAGCGACACCACCGACAACAACAGCACCACCGACAACAGCGACACCACCGACAACAGCAGCACCACCGACAACAACAGCACCGACACCATCCGCACGACCGGCGGCAGCGCCCCGCGAACCCTGCCGGTGACCGACCTCTCCCTCGTCGTCCTCATCGGCGCCAGCGGATCGGGCAAGTCCACGTTCGCCCGCAAGCACTTCAAGCCGACCGAGGTCATCTCCTCCGACTTCTGCCGGGGCCTGGTCGCCGACGACGAGAACGACCAGAGCGCCAGCCGCGACGCCTTCGACGTGCTGCACTACATCGCGGGCAAGCGCCTGGAGGCCGGGCGGCTCACCGTCATCGACGCCACCAGCGTCCAGTCCGAGAGCCGCAAGCAGCTCGTCCAGCTGGCCAGGAAGCACGACGTCCTGCCCATCGCCATCGTCCTCGACCTCCCCGAAGAGGTCTGCATCGCCCGCAACGAGACCCGTCCCGACCGTGCCGGAATGCCGCGCCACGTCATCCAGCGGCACCGCCGCGAGCTGCGGCGCTCCCTGCGCGGCCTGGAGCGCGAGGGCTTCCGCAAGGTGCACGTCCTGCGCAGCGAGGAGGAGGCTTCGAGCGCCGAAGTGGTCCTGGAGCGCCGCTACAACGACCTCCGCCACCTCACCGGTCCGTTCGACATCATCGGCGACATCCACGGCTGCCGCTCCGAGCTGGACACCCTCCTCGGCAAGCTCGGTTACGTGGACGGCGCCCACCCCGAGGGCCGCACCGCCGTCTTCGTCGGTGACCTCGTCGACCGGGGCCCCGACAGTCCGGGCGTGCTGCGCCGCGTCATGTCCATGGTCTCGGCGGGCAACGCCCTGTGCGTCCCGGGCAACCACGAGAACAAGCTCGGCCGATATCTCGCGGGCCGCAAGGTCCAGCTCACGTACGGGCTGGCCGAGACCGTCGAGCAGCTGGAGCGCGAGGACGCCGAACACCCCGAGTTCCGGGGACAGGTGCGCGAGTTCATCGACGGGCTGGTCAGCCACTACGTTCTGGACGAGGGCAAGCTGGTGGTCTGCCACGCGGGCCTGCCCGAGAAGTACCACGGCCGCACCTCCGGCCGGGTCCGCTCGCACGCGCTGTACGGGGACACCACCGGGGAGACCGACGAGTTCGGGCTGCCCGTGCGCTACCCGTGGGCCGAGGACTACCGGGGCCGCGCCGCCGTGGTCTACGGCCACACCCCGGTGCCCGCAACCTCCTGGATCTTCTCTGCACTAACGCTGCTGCTGGCGGTGCCCGATGACGAGCGTTGAGCAGGTCGCGACTCTCGCGACGTTCGGAGCTGTGTGGGCGGTGCTCGCCGTCGGTCACAATCTCGCGGAC